>NZ_CP091277.1:1256958-1885437 GCF_029633965.1 Methanogenium sp. S4BF
CGAAGTAAAATGGCACTGCGGCAGATTCCTGCCCTTTCCGCCCGCAGAGAGCAAAGGCACAAACCCCGTATGCCGTCCCCGGGAGAGATGACAGCCTCCCTCCTTCTGAAACGGTCAGAAGGCCCTACACCTGCAGCAGATGCATCCACCCCGCCCCCCGGAACCTGCAACAGGACCTCAGGAAACCATTTTTATCCCCGCATTATTGGCATTGAGCACTGAGGGAGACAGGTAAGTATATAATCTCCCTGATGTTTCTGTTAATTACGATGGATTCCCCGCTCTCTGTCCTGATTATCAGCGAAAAATCACCGGCAGCAACAATTACGGAGAAAATCAGGGAACTGAACACTGACTGTACGATAGATACTGCAGAATCCGGAAAAACCGCCCTCATTTTCCTTGAAAACAATATCTATGACCTTATTATCATTCAATACCCCACCAGGGATTTATCCGGTGCAAAACTGCTTGAAGCACTACGGGAAGAAAAGATTGACATCCCTGTGATCGTCATCGTGGGGAAAGCAGACGAGGGCAGTCTCCCTGCTGCATTATACCGGGGGCCTGAATGCACGGTTCTGCCTGCCTCGGAACAGGCGTATACGAATGAACGGATACAGCATAAAATCGCTGCTGTTCTGGATAAGAAGAGACGGGAAGAGGCCTTCGAGACCCATAGGATCCAGTCTTCAGGGATCATCACCCATATCCCGGACCCCACGTTTGCCATCGACCGTGAAGGCAGAGTGATTGCCTGGAATAAGGCAATCGAGGATTTGACCGGCGTGCCTGCCGCAGATATCCTCGGCAAAGGGGATTATGAATATTCCATACCCTTTTATGGCCACCGCGTGCCCACTCTCATCAATTTTCTGGAAATTTCTGAGGAAGAACTCGGTTCGCTCGGATATCACGTGCTGCAGCGAACAAAAAATGCGATCTCCATCGAATCCACCCTTATCGAGATTAAAGGAAAAAAATACTATGTCAGGGCGAACGCATCCCTGATCTATGACCGTTCGGGAAATATTACCGGCGCCATCGAGTCAATAACAGATATCACCGCCCTGAAAGATGTGGAGAATGCCCTCAGGGAAAGCAAAGACAAATTCAGGGGGATTACCGAGAGGATTTCGGATCTGATTCTGTCGACGGATACTGATGGGATGATCACCTATGCATCTCCTTCAGCCGAAACGATTCTTGGATATGAACCGGAGTTCATGTACGGGAAAGGGCCGGAAGAGTTTCTGCTCCCGAATGATCTGGAGGTGGTTCATACCGCCATCGGTAAACTGAAACAGGGAGCGGAGGTAAAAGGACTCGAAATCAGCTTCCGAAAAAAAGACGGCAGGTATGCCATCCTTGAGATGTCAGGGTCTCCGGTTATGGAGAGCGGCGTAGTGAGCGGGATGCAGGTCATCGGGAGGGATGTCACCGGGAAAAAACTGGCAGAGGAACGCATCTTCCGGCTGCTTCGTGAGCAGAAGGAGCTGCTGGGCATCATTAACAAGAGTCCGGCAGTCGTGTTTCTCTGGAAGGCCGAGGAGAACTGGCCGGTGGAGCGGGTTACCGAAAATGTGTCCCTGTTCGGCTATACCGTTGATGACTTTGTTTCCGGACGGGTTATTTTCAGCTCCATTATCCACCCGGACGACCTGGAGCAGGTCGGTGCCGAAGTGAAATACTACAGTGCTCATCAGACAGATAATTTTGTCCAGAAATACCGGATCTATGGAAAGGACCGGAAAATACACTGGATCGAAGACTTTACGCATATACGCCGCAGTAAAACCGGGAGCATCACCCATTACCAGGGCATTATTATCGATATCACCGAGCGGAAATTGGCTGAAGAGGCCCTGCAGCTGAGCCGGTCACGCTACCGGCAGCTGTTTGAGTCATCGCCGATCTCTCTGTGGGAAGAGGATTTTTCAGCAGGGAAGAAGGGTCTTGACCGGCTCAAAGAGGCCGGAGTCACCGATTTCAGGGCCTATTTTGAAGAGCATCCCGAAGAGGTCGTCCGGTTTGCCGGGATGGCAGAAATACTGGATGTGAACAATGCCACACTGCATCTGCTGAAGGCGGAAAATAAAGACGAGCTTACGGCCGGTCTTGGGAATATCTTTACCGATGAATCCCTAAAGACCTTCCGGGAAGAGCTCATCACCCTCGCAGAGGGAGGGCTCCGGTATACGGGTGAGGGCGGCCACAAGACACTTTCGGGTGACGAAATTTCCGTGATTCTGCAGATGGTCGTCGCTCCCGGATATGAACAGAGTCTGGGAAGGGTTCTCATATCCCTGCTGGATATCACCGACCGGAAGAGAGCGGAAGAGGCGCTTGCCAGGGAGAAGGCCAACATTGAATATATTCTGGACAGTCTGCCGGGGATGTTTTACATGTTCTACCTGTTTGACTCTACCGGCCGGTTTATCCGCTGGAATAAGAATCTGGAAACCCTGACCGGCTATTCCGGGGAAGAGATCTCACGGATGAAGCCCCTGGAGTTCATCGATGAAAAATATCAGGATACCGTAACTGAAGGGATCAGGAAGGCATTTTCAGAAGGGTATGCTGACATCGAAGCAGGTATTGTCACGAAAGACGGCAGAAAGATTCCGTTTTTATTTTCCGCCAGCAGTAAAATCATCGGGGATTCTTCCTACATTCTGGGAATGGGTCTTGATATCAGCAGGACGAAGGAGGCAGAACAGGAGATCCTGAAACTGGCATTAATCGTCCAGCACTCTAAGGAATTCATCGCTTTGGCCGATATCGACGGTGTGATTACGTTTATCAACAGGGCAGGGGCCGAAATGATTGGCATTCGTGCAGCTGATATTGGCGGATACCCGGTCAAAAGCATTGTTTCCGGGGAGGAGAGAGACCGGCTGCAATCTGAGATTTTCCCCGCACTCCGGGAAACGGGGTCATGGGAAGGAGACCTCCGGTACCGGAATGCCAAAACAGGGAGTCTGGTCGATGTCCATGCGATGACATTCACCATCAAAGACCCCGATACCGGTGCACCGCTGTACCTTGCCAACGTGTCACTGGATATCACGGACCGGAAGAAGGCAGAGACTGCCTTAAAGGAAGTGAATAAAAAGCTCAATCTCCTCGGGAGTATCACCCGCCACGACATCCTGAACCAGCTGACGGTGGCGCAGGGGTATATGGAGATGCTGGAGATGGATGCATTTTTCCCGCCCGGGAGTCAGGAAGAGGAATATGCCAGAATTGTGTCGGGTGCCATCGAGACGATTGAACGGCAGATCCTCTTTACCCGGGATTACCAGGACCTGGGGGAGCAGGCTCCCGAATGGTATCATGTGGGCAGGATTATCGAGCAGAATTACCGTAACCTCGGATTCCGTGAGGTTTCGCTGGTAAATGACGTCGGTGATCTGGAGATATTTGCCGATCCGCTCTTTACCAAGGTCATCTACAACCTGTTTGATAATGCCGTGAAGCACGGCGAGACCATAACAACGATCACGTTCTCGTCTGCCCGGTCAGATGATCAGGTGGACCTCATCTGCGAGGATGACGGCGTGGGCATCCCGGATGACGTAAAAGAAAAGATATTCCGGCGGGAATTTTATAAGCATTCGGGCCTGGGCCTGTTCCTCTCCCGCGAGATCCTCTCGATCACCGGCCTCTCCATTGAGGAGACGGGAGAGGCGGGGAAGGGGGCCCGGTTTGTGATTCATATTCCGAAGGGACTGTTCCGGTTTGGGGAGTGAAGGGGGGAGAGTAATTGTACCGGAATCTATTCTTCGGCAGACACAAGAATCAGATTTTCTTTGAATCCGCCCCGTGTCTCACTCTTCTTTTTCCGTATCATTTCAAGTTCATCTCTTCCAGTCTGCCGCAATTCTGCCACACGGTAAATCACCTCAAGAAGATCTGCAAGTTCTTCAGCTGATTTTGTTTCGGTGTACTCATTCAGCTCTTCAAAGAGTTTTGACTCCATATATCCCAGAAACTCATCATCAGATACCTGCTCCACAACACATCGCTTCCCCTCTGCCCGGATAATATCAGGGATTCCATCCCGGACTGCCTTGTCATACATCTTCATGCGTCTGCCCACTCCCACGCTTCATAGCCCCGGACTTCAATGAGATAATCTGCTTTTTGCACAAGGTTTGCAAACGCATCTTCCTTCCAGTTTCCCTGTTCTGCCGGTTTTTTCCCCAAGAGTGAGATGGCAACCTCCCTTTCAAACTGTACCGGATAGACCTGACTGAGCTGGCCCCAGTAATCGGTGATGATGCCTTCTCTTCTTTCAAGGAGACTGCAGGATGGGATCATATCACTTTTTTTTCCATTTACTTTGTCCAGTGCAGGAAGCAGATTCCAGAGATCATTGTTCTTCCACCGGGCAAAGGGGAGCATATGATCCACATGCATCAGAGTCGCATCCCGGATCATCTTTCCGGACCATACGCATTCCAGAGGGCCTTCCCTGAAGGCATCCCGGTAGACCTTCTGTGCCATTGCAACTGCCCGTTCCGTTTCAGGAACGGTGGTGAGCAGAGTAAGAATGTGTTCTTTTGGAATGGACTGTTTACTTTTGGTATGGGAAAAATCCGCCCAGTTTTCGAGAATTGATTGTTCGCCGCTGATAAAACTCCCAAAGTATTCAAATGCCAGACACATATCTGCCGGGATATCAAAGACGCCAAAATTCTCCAGAACAAATTCGGGGTCAGGATACGCATCATTACGGATCCTGACACCATTTTTATCATATCCATATATCGAGTAATACTCATCAGACCGCGAACGCCCAATAAATTTCATGGGCTGGGTCACGATTGTCTCCCGAATGCTCTTGAACAGTCGCAGGACATCGGACGAAATCTCCTCAGAAATATCTCCATTCCGGTATTCATTCCAAAAGGCATTGAAGCCTCCACGGTCCCGATAGTAATCGGTCACTTTCTTAAATGCGGGACGGAATGCAATCTGCCTCCCTCCGCTGTTATCAGACGATTCATTGCTTCTCTGGGGAATAAATTCGGGAGATTCAATGATCGGGTAATAGTAGAGCACCCACCGTTCGACAAGAAGGCCAAGGGGATAACGAACTCTTCCGTCAGCTTCCTCCCGTAAATGTGAATATCTCTGGCAGACATCAATCGTCCCCCGGAGAAGAGCGAATTTATATGATGCGTCTTTTGCATCGCGTTCCAGAATTGAGTTGATTGTGCGCAGCGATGAGATGTCCATGGGGGTTCGTCCTGATGAGATATTGAATGGTGGCAGCGATGAAGATATGGATTTGAGAACAGTGTTCATGCTGCCATGACCATACCATATAAACAAGTACATCCAAGGTCTCACTATCCCATGGTGATACCATGAATGATCACCTCAACCCCGCCCTTCCTATTTCAAGGCCTGAAAATCACACCCTCAGTGATTTCCGGTCGTGGGCCTATTCCAGTATTCTCACAAATACCAACCGGAGTATCTTCGCAGAATATCTGGTCTGAGCTGCTCTCGGCGTTCTGGACACACCAAGGATTAAGTGGGACCGCTATGATTTCCAATATCAGTCAATGGGAATCGAGGTGAAGTCCTCTGCCTACATCCAGAGCTGGCATCAGGAACGACCCTCAAAGATTCAGTTCGATATTGCAAAGAAACGCCGTTTGGACTACGCAACAAATGCCTTTGACCCGGACTATCCCTGCAGGTGTGCGGACTGCTATGTATTCTGCCTTTTCACCGGCCGGAATGTCCGCCATGAAGATGTCCTCGATACATCGCTCAGGAAATTCTATGTGCTCCCTGCCGCCATCATTGAGGAGCGTTTTGGAGAACAGAAATCAGTGGCGCTTTCAAGGAATGAAGAGATTTATGAGGCGGTTTTTCATGAGGATTTGAAGGATAACATTGATGCAGTACTGAATGCGAGTGCTACCAAGAGATATGATGAATTGTCACCCGATAACAGGAATGCATAATGTGTGAAATATGACGATGTCCGGAAAAAATCATCACCACATACATATGGATGTTGCAGGATTAAGGCTTTAGTAAAGATAGAACAGCACATAGTATCCCATTTTTCTGACATATGAGCTGGCTGCATCCACAACAAATCACTCACATATAGACCTGGTCCGTTTGAAAATCACTCCCCAGCGTTAAGGACCATGACTGTAAGTATTCCTTAATTATTCCTTATACTGTTACAATTGTCTACTGGTTTTCGATGACTGGGATACCATACTACGCTGCTGCGGCCACACTGAGGAGGTTGATGAATCGATCTTCTCAAAAAGAGAAAATATGGTTTATCATACTTCATCCCGTTGTGGTTGTAAACACTCATTTAGGAGCGAATGGATACGAATATCAATCATTTATACGAAAGACAATTGCTAGAATTTGATTCACATACTTTCATTAGTGTGGATAATTCTCATATATCTGCTGATGATACAATTATCCAGTCAGGGAAGATAAGAGTCTGTTTTGGAGAGGTAATTAAATATGCCAAATAAATATTACAAAATAATAAATATTCGATATTTCCGTAATACAATCCGATACCTATATCTCCAATTATTTTGAAACTCGTTCATTGTATATAAATTGAAGAGAGTTCCCCACAGGCGTGGGGATGAACCTAGTATATTACTATACATTAACTAATTAGACATGAGTTCCCCACAGGCGTGGGGATGAACCTTCATACATCATACATCGATGGGAATTTTACCCGAGTTCCCCACAGGCGTGGGGATGAACCTGGTCAACATACAGATCAAAAATTTGATCTAAAGAGTTCCCCACAGGCGTGGGGATGAACCTGTTATCAGGCTTCATTCCTTTGGCGAAATCCAGAGTTCCCCACAGGCGTGGGGATGAACCTATATCTTTGATGGTGGAGACTGCCCGCTGAGGGAGTTCCCCACAGGCGTGGGGATGAACCTATACTTCTGATATACTCCATTCTACCAAAATCGAGTTCCCCACAGGCGTGGGGATGAACCTTCCTTTTTGATTGATCTCTTTTCTGTGGTCTTGAGTTCCCCACAGGCGTGGGGATGAACCTCATTGGTGCAAGCAGTGTTGCCGGGAATCAGAGAGTTCCCCACAGGCGTGGGGATGAACCGGAGTGTTGTTCAGATTCACAGCGAACAACCCGGAGTTCCCCACAGGCGTGGGGATGAACCTGACATTGCAACGTATCTTGCAACAAAGGGGCTGAGTTCCCCACAGGCGTGGGGATGAACCTTTGTGCTGCAATATACTGTCTGTGTGGTGTGTGAGTTCCCCACAGGCGTGGGGATGAACCGGTATTTATCCAACATATCTTTTTATTATCATTGAGTTCCCCACAGGCGTGGGGATGAACCTCCCCCATACAGCAGAGGAAACATAGATAAATTGAGTTCCCCACAGGCGTGGGGATGAACCTATTGCACCCGTAGAACAGTGGTAGTTCGCCGTGAGTTCCCCACAGGCGTGGGGATGAACCTGCGTATCACGCGCGAAAAAGAGAAGAAAGGAAGAGTTCCCCACAGGCGTGGGGATGAACCTAAAGGCCATGGTCGCTGATGGGTCACGGACATGAGTTCCCCACAGGCGTGGGGATGAACCTGCATCATCATCGCAGTAATCATCAACCAAACTGAGTTCCCCACAGGCGTGGGGATGAACCTTTGGCCTTCCAGTAAGTGTCATTCGACACCACGAGTTCCCCACAGGCGTGGGGATGAACCGCCACTTTTGATCGGAAACGGATATGAAAACAAGAGTTCCCCACAGACGTGGGGATGAACAAGAGTCCACCAGTTAAAATGGTGGACAATGTTTTTAGTAATATATGCCAAGGCATACCTATGCAGGAAGGAGAAAAACCCGAACATCTCTGCACTTACCTGGCCTTTGATACAGAGACCACAGGGCTTGCCGGAAATGAGAATACACGACTCATTGAGATTGCCTGGGTAAAGGGCACCTTCTCTTCCCGTAACGCAGAAACATGGCAGTATCTCATCAAGCCGAAAGGGATGCTTGTTCCCGAAAAAATTACCGATTTAACTGGAATAACGGATGAAATGCTCTGCACCTCCGGAATTCCGGTACGGGATGCACTTGCCGCATTTTCTGACGCCGTCAGGTCCTCTGACTGTGTCATTGCGCACAATATGTCCTTTGATAAAACCATCATCGCTGACGAATGCAGCCTTCTTGGAATTCAGGACCCTCTCAGCAGTGCAACTCTTCTCTGCACCATGAAAGCCGGCGTCGCGTATGGAAAGAAAAACACAAACCGGCCATCGAAAAAAACCATCTCCCTGATCAATCTCCATAAAGCTATCTTCGGCATCGCTCCCCCGACATCGCATCGTGCACTGCCGGATGCCATATCCTGCGCCCGGTGTGCCTGGATTCTTGCGAAATCAGATACCTTTCAGGAAAACGCTGCCTTTTGCAGATAAACACACAATCCCCAAAATTTATGCACTATCTCTCTAACAAACACATATGAATCCTCCCTCAGCCCCCCTGAAAACATACTATCCATTCTGGGGAAAAACATCCAGAGATGAACAATCCGTTGACCCATATCATCTGCTGGTGTACCATTGCCTGGATGCAGCGGCAGTTGCCGGTGTCATCCTCGACAAAAATCCGTACCTGAGAGAGAGATTTACATCCCTGTTCCCGTCCGGGAATGAACAGATCCAAAACTACATACAATTCAGTGTCGCCCTTCACGACCTCGGAAAATTTTCCGGACGATTTCAGTCCCTTTCACGGGATACCTTTTCTCTCCTGAATCCCGGTAAAACCGGGAAACCCTACCTTCCCGGCATCCGTCACGATGCAATGGGAACAGCACTTATCACCGAAACACTCTGGGAAACAGTCCGGGAGGAAGAATGGTTCCCGTTTGATTACAATGAAGCAGACGAATTTGACTGGCTGGATGTCTGGGAGGCATGGTTTCAGCCCATCTCCGGCCATCACGGGTCACCAACAAAGCCCCTGTCCGGACAAAAAATTACCATATCTTCCCTCTTCTCACCGGAAGAAACAGAAGCAGCTCTTGATTTCTCCTATGACTGTTACCGGCTCTTTCTGGATGATTCTGTGAATCCTCTCACATATTCAGATGAACTGCTCTCTTCGGTCAAAAGAGGCTCATGGCTCCTTGCAGGGCTGACCATTCTCAGCGACTGGATAGCATCCGGCGATATGTTTGCGCACCATGCTGCCGAAATGCCTATTGAAGAATACTGGAAGGCATATGCGTTGCCGCAGGCAGAGAAAGCAGTGCGTGCCGCTGGCATTCTCCCGCAGACACCAACATCGCCACTTGGCGTACAAAACCTATTTGGATACGACACCCCCAGCCCGGTTCAGCATCTTACCGAAACCATGCCTCTCCCCGAAGGGCCCCTCCTTATGATTATTGAGGACCAGACAGGCAGCGGTAAAACAGAAGCAGCAATCACTGCGACACACCGCCTCCTTGCCCGAGGTGATGCTGACGGATTCTTCTTCGCCCTCCCCACAACAGCCACGGCAAACAGTATGTATGAAAGGATGGAGTCAGCATATCGCCGCTTGTATACAGAGGATGCACATCCATGGCTGATCCTCTCCCATGGGTCAAGAAAACTGTCACCAGGATTCCGTAGGATAGTTCACATCGGCCCCGAAGGAGAAAAAACCAGAAATCAAAATGATATTGGAAATAACGAATATCCACCAGCTGAATGCTCGGCCTGGATAGCAGACAACAGGAAAAAATCACTTCTCGCAACCGTAGGGGTGGGAACAGTGGATCAGGCACTTATGGCAGCACTCCCGTTCCGGCATCAGTCCCTGCGCCTTTTAGGCCTTGCAACTCATGTCCTCATTGTCGATGAAGTCCATTCGTATGACTCCTATATGAATAAAATTCTGGAATCCCTGCTTCGATTTCAGGCAGCACTTGGCGGAAGTGTCATTCTTCTGTCAGCAACCCTTCCGACACAAATGAGAAATGATCTTGCCAGGGCATATTGTGAAGGACTTGGACGAAAACAGACACTCCCCCTCCAATCAATGAAATACCCTCTCATTACGCTTTGCTCAGAAAATGGAGCACAGGAAGTATCCCCGGAACGTGAAACAGAAAGAAATCTCAATTATCAGATTACCCCTCTCTCAGAGATACAGGATGTGCATTCAATCATTCTCGAAAAAGCACGATCCGGCAAATGTGTCTGCTGGGTCCGCAACACCGTCACAGACGCTGTGGAATCATACCAGCACATCCGTGAATATGTTGACAGTGACCATGTAATCCTCTTCCATGCACGCTTTATCGCAGCAGACCGTGAACGAATAGAAAATGAGGTGCTTTCCCGCTTTGGAAAACCGTTCAATGAAGAGAAAAGAAAAGGAATGGTTGTCATAGCAACCCAGGTCATCGAACAGTCCCTTGATCTGGATTTTGATTGCCTTATCAGTGATCTGGCCCCGATTGATGCGGTCATACAGAGGGCGGGACGCATGCACAGACATGCAGAATTTCACCTTAATGACGGTATCCCGGAACTCTTTGTGCTGACGCCTGATCCCGAACAGGTGACAGATGACTGGTACAAGAGGATGTTTTCCATCGGAGCATATGTGTATCCCCACCATGGCCAGCTCTGGCTGACGGCAAAGACACTCTGTGAAAAAACGAATATTTCCCTCCCTTCTGATGCACGTATGCTCATAGAATCGGTCTATAGTCCTGAAGCACAGGAATCAATCCCTGAAAGCCTCCGCAACGGAGAGGTTGAAGCACTGGGAAAGGACTTTGGGGATATTTCCATCGCACTGAATAACGCCCTCCCGGTATTTTCAGGTTATTCATGGAAGATGAACTGGATGGATGAAATAGTAACACCAACACGGCTGGGGGAACCTGTGCGTTCATACATCCTTGTTCTTTGGGACGGCTCTTCTGTTACCCCACTTGCAGGGAATAATTCTGGTGACTGGGAAAAAAGTACAATCTCCGTATCGGTCAGAAACATTGCAACCGTTCCTGAATGTGATGGAGAACTGGCAGCTTCAATTGAACATTTCCGCGCATCACTCCCGCAACAGGCAAAATGGTATGAAATACTCCCGTTTATCCAAGATAATGCTGTTTTGAAAGCCAAAGTTTACGATCATCGCCAAAATTGCATTGAGGTATGGTATTCGCATGAAACCGGCATTACATTCTGTAAATGATTTTTTGTGCCCATTATACCAAATTAAGAAATATATTTTAATTTTTTTGAGTTTTAAATGAAAGATAAGGTATATCGTAGATTAAACGGGAGTTTCCATTGTAGAAAGGTGAATGAATGTACCAATTACTGGATAGTCCATGGATTCCGGTGCTGCGTGCGGATGGGACAGTTGAATCGATTCCACCGTTTGCCGTAACAGACAACCATGAAGACAACCCTGTTATATCCATTCAGGCAGTGCGTCCTGATTTCACAGGGTCACTTGTACAGCTTCTTATCGGGTTGGCACAGACTGCGCTTGCTCCCGATAATGACAGAGAATGGAGAGATCTCTATCAGAACCCACCCTCCCCTGAAGAACTCAGAAACGCATTCCGGGAATACGAGTCAGCGTTCGCTCTCGGTCCTGATGTGGGTCGTCCCCTCTTCCTGCAGGAGCAGAACCTTGACGGATCAGTTCTTCCGATATCACGCCTGTTCCTGGAAATGCCCGGTGAAAATGCAGAGAAGAACAACACAGACTTCTTTCTGAAAAGGGGGGAATTTGATAAATTATGCCCTGCATGCGCAGCAGCGGCTCTGTATACCTATCAGACACATGCCTCATTTGGAGGTGCCGGTCATCGTGTCGGACTCAGAGGAGGAGGCCCACTTTCGACAATTGTCCGGGGGGATACGCTCTGGCAGACAATCTGGCTGAACGTCCTTCCAGCATCTGAGATGGGCCGTTTTGGCGATCTCTCGAAAAAGGACCCGGACGCAATATTTTCCTGGCTGGAGCCATGGGATGAAAGCCGGGCAAAGCAGATTGTAAGCCCGTCCATGATGCATCCCTGCCATATGTTCTGGGGAATGCCAAGGAGAATCCGGCTGGAATTTGGTGAAGGAGGGACCTGTGATCTCTGCGGTTCAGAGTCTGATACATCAGTGACGGGGTTTGTGACAAAAGCCAAAGGGATGAACTACGGGTTCTGGCACCACACCCTGACTCCGATTAACACAGATTTAAAAAAGCAGGAGAGTTCGTGCCAGCATGTGCAGCCGGGCGGCATCCCATACCGCTACTGGACGATTGTTATGCAGCCCTCTTCCACGAAAGATTACCAAAAAGAACCTGCACCTGTTGTCACCCATTTCCTTGACAAAAAACTGAGATTTGTATCAAAGAAAAATGGCGATAAATCCTTCCGTGTCTGGTCATCAGGATATGACATGGATAAGGCAAAAGCCAGATGCTACTATGAAGGCACAATGCCGGTCTTTGGAGTTGAGGACACCATTCGGCCAGAATTTGAACAGGCGGCCCAGACATTTGTCGAAAGTGCATCCTATGCTTCAAAGGTAACAATATCTCAGATAAAGGCAGCCCTGTATTCAAATGCAGGAGATGCAAAGGGAGATTTTTCGGTCATCTCATCACGATTCTGGCAGGACACAGAACCCGACTTTTACGATGCTCTTGCGTCAGTGGAAAAAATTCTTCCCGAAAAAGGGTTTGACGGGTTATCAGAAGATGGAGGGCCAAATCATGCATGGTTCACTGTGCTGAGTACGGAAGTGTTCTCCCTTTTTGATGAATATGCCCTCTCTCTCCAGATTGGTGAATCAAACCCGGGGCGGATTGCCCGTGCACGCCGGGATCTGGCCAGAATGCTCTACAGTAAAAAGGGCATTCGTGCATCACTGGGGTTAATCGAGGCATAGATGAGGAACTATCCATGAGTGAAAAAAAGAATTATCTGAAATTTTCCAAGGGTTCTGAGGAAGAACAGATTCTCCGGAAATGGTGGTCTGATCTGGATCGATCCCGGGGAGATCGTGCGATGCTGAGGCGATGCAGGGCTCCGGCAGAAGTCGTGATGGTGCCTGCGTATCATCGCCTTCGTCTGTCCCTTAAAGACAACTGGCATGTCAATGACCAGCAGCTGGCAGTTGTGGCAGGTGTCGTATCTCATCTGGATTCCGATGAGAACTCAGGGACGTGTGCAGAACAGATGGCCAGATCGAAAGAGAAGGGCGGGCCCTCAAAAGTAAGCGGTCTCCGGTTCCGCCGTCTGTTGAAAGTCAACACCCCGGATGAGGAGTATATGGCACTGGTGCGAATGGTCCATCTCATGGGAAGGACTGCAAATCTTAGGGATCTTGCCGGGAGTGCTTATCAGTGGAATGAGTATACGAAGAAAAACTGGGCGATTTCATACTATGAAAAAGCACCCGGTACCGAATCATAATCTGATGTAAGAGGTGAACAAAAAATGAAGAGATTTACACAAATTCATATGTTAGTATCGTATCCGCCGTCGAATCTGAATCGCGATGACCTGGGAAGGCCAAAGACCGCCCGTATGGGAGGAAAAGAACGGCTGCGCATCTCATCACAAAGTCTGAAACGGGCCTGGAGAACATCTGATATCTTTTATGAGTCGCTTGCAGGGAATATCGGCATCCGGACGAAAGAGATGGGCGAGCTTGCAATGCAGTCATTCACCAGCGGCGTCCCGTTTTCTGCATTGATTGAAGGGAAAGAAGCAGCATCGCAATTCACTCCGGTTAGTGAGAAAAAAGCACAGGAATGGAGTGAAAATATTGCAAAAGTCTTTGGCAAACCGCAATCCGGCGATAAATCATTGAAGATTGAACAGCTTGCCCATATCAGCCCGGAGGAGATTCGGGCCATTGAAGAACTGATTCAGTCATGTGCAGCAAATGGCACCGGGCCGACAGAGGATGAACTGGAACTTCTGCGATCGGAAAATTCTGCAGTTGATATTGCGATGTTTGGGCGTATGCTCGCTTCAAAACCAAAATATAACTGTGAGGCAGCAGTGCAGGTCGCTCATGCAATTACCGTCCATGACTGTGTGGTGGAGGATGACTACTTCACAGCGGTTGATGATTTGAACCGCGGCGACGAGTCTTCCGGTGCAGGACATGTTGGCCAGGCAGAGTTTGGTGCAGGGGTTTTCTATCAGTACATCTGTATCAACAATGAGCTCCTGAAAGAAAATCTCGGGGGCGATGCTGCCCTTGCATCCCGTGCATTAAAGGCCCTTGTCGAGGCGGCGGCAAAAGTTCCTCCATCAGGAAAACAGAATAGTTTTGCATCCCGGGCATATGCATCATACATCCTGGCAGAGACCGGGAACCAGCAGCCCCGCTCTCTCTCTGCAGCATTTCTCAACCCGGTGAACAGAGGTGATTTCCTGGTATCTTCTATCCAGAGCCTGAAAGACAGCAGAGAGAAAATGGATGCAGTGTATGGTTCCTGCTGTGATGGATTCGTTGAAATGAACGCCTGTACCGGCGAAGGATCGCTGGATGACGTACTTTCATTCGTAGCTGATCACAATGACTGATTATCTGGTATTTCATTTATACGGACCAATGGCGTCATGGGGTGATACAGCCGTAGGCGAATTTCGCCCATCCTTAGATCACCCGTCCCGTTCAGCGGTACTGGGTCTCATCGCTGCATCACTGGGGGTGAGAAGAGAGGATGAGGGTACTCTGAAGCGTATTGCTGCATCGTATGCACTGGCAGTTGCAGTTGAATCGTCAGGAACATTACTCCGCGATTACCACACAACAGCAGTGCCTCCCTCAGGAAAAGGCAAAAACCGGCGTCATTTTGCGACACGCAAGGATGAATTGTCAGGCCCAAAAGACGGTCTTTCAACGATTCTCTCGTCACGGGATTACCGGTGTGATTCAAAGTATCTGGTCTGTGTCTGGCCACGTGGCCAGGAGTGCCCCTATTCGCTCTCTGAGATACAGTCCGCTCTTGCATCACCCTGCTTTGTTCCCTATCTCGGAAGAAAATCATGTGTCCTGTCACGCCCAATGGCACCGGTCCTCATTGATGCCCATGATGCCGGGGAAGCGATGAATACGGTTCTTTCAGGAGAGGAAGATTATATTCCGGGGCTGAGACGGAACAAAAATATCCGGGTGTTCTGGAGTGCCGGGGATGATACCGGGATTCAGCCAAAGCAATCGGTTCACCGGCGGGATGAACCGTTTTCCCGTAAGCCCTGGCAGTTTATGGAACGAATCGAAGAGATGGGTTATCTGAAAAATGAGGGTGAAGATGTACTTTAGCAAAATTTCCCTTCGTCCACGGGCAAGTGAAGACCCAATATTCTGGTCAGGGTTGGGGTCGACATATCAGGCACACCACAGAGTATGGGATCTCTTCTCTGACGGCCCGGACAGAAACCGGGATTTTCTGTACCGGCATGAATACGGAACCGGGCTTCCAACGTTTATCTGTGTTTCAGCAAGACCGCCAAATGACCGATATGGTATGTGGAATGTTGCCACAAAGGAGTATTCCCCGGTGATCCGCGAAGGGCAGCACCTGAGGTTTAGTCTCCGGGCAAATCCCGTCATTACCCGCTGGGTTGAGGGGAAGGACGGAGTAAAAATTCACAAACGCCATGACGTTGTGATGGACAGAAAAATGAGGATGAATGATGAGGGCATTCCCCGGCATGAATGGCCGGAATCCCAGCAGATTGTGCAGGATGAGGGTGTTAAGTGGCTTTTTGCCCGTTCAAATGAACATGGCTTTGTAGTCTCCCCTGATGAGGTTGTTGCAGAAGGGTATATCCAGCAGAAATTTATGAAAAAGAAGGGGAAACACCTGATTAGCATCTCCACTATGGATTTTGACGGAATTCTTGAGGTGACCGATCCGGAAAAGATGCACCAGACCCTTATGGAAGGAATCGGGCCATCGAAAGGATTTGGATGCGGCCTGCTTCTGGTGAAACCAGTGTGAGGAGATCAGGATGGATCTCCCTCCCCTCCGCCCCATTCCGATAAAAGAACGGACCTCCCTTGCTTTTCTTGAGAAGGGGCTGCTTGACGTTATTGACGGTGCATTTGTCCTTGTCGATAAATTTGGTGTGCGTACCCAGATTCCCGTGGGCGGGATCGCCTGCCTGATGCTTGAACCGGGGTCTCGGGTGTCACATGCCGCAGTTGTGCTTGCAGCCCGTGTCGGTTGTCTGTTAGTATGGGTGGGTGAAGCTGGTGTGCGCCTGTATTCTGCCGGGCAGCCCGGGGGTGCACGTGCTGACAGGCTCCTGTACCAGGCTCAGCTTGCACTGAATGAGGACGCGAGAAAAAAGGTCGTCCACAAGATGTTTGCAATGCGATTTGAGGGATCATATCCTTCTTATCTGTCCATTGACCAGTTGCGGGGAATGGAGGGGGTACGGGTAAAAGAAATTTACACACGCCTTGCACAATCCCATGGGGTGGAGTGGAAAGGGCGGAGGTATAACCCGGATGACTGGGAAGAGGGAGATCATTCCAATCGCTGCCTGAGTGCAGCAAATGCCTGCCTGTATGGAATCAGTGAGGCGGCCATACTTGCAGCAGGGTATGCACCGGCCATTGGGTTTTTGCATTCCGGGAATGCCCGTTCTTTTGTCTATGATGTTGCAGATCTTTTTAAGTTTGAAACTGTTGTTCCTGCAGCATTTGCCGTTGCTGCAGAAAACCCGGATAATATCGAGATGGCGGTCCGCCACAGGTGCCGTGATATGTTTCGGGAGACACGGCTATTGAAACGTATTATTCCCACGATTGACGATGTGCTTGCGGCAGGTGGGCTTGCCCCTCCCGGAATTCCTGCTGATGCCCACCCTGCTGCATTGCAGGACCGGAAAGGGATTGGCGATGTTGGTTATCGTAACTGAAAATGCCCCTCCCCGCCTCAGGGGGCGGCTTTCGGTATGGCTTCTTGAGGTAAAGGCCGGTGTCTATGTCGGCAGGTACTCGACCCGTGTCCGGGAAATGATCTGGGAGCAGGTGACTGATGGTATTGGTGACGGGAATGCAGTTCTTGCATGGTCAACCAATACAGATTCAGGATTTAACTTTGAAACGATAGGAAAAGACCGGCGCATCCCCTGGGACAGGGGGGACGGGGTTAAGTTTATCTCATTCCTTCCACTGGAAGAGGGGGGCAAAAACCCGGATATGAGTGGTTCCGGCACGAAAATTGATCTGTTTGCAGACGAGTATGGAGGAGAATATTCCGGAAAATTGTGATATAAATAGTGCTGAATGGATGGGGAGATGAACAGCAGTAAATGAATGGTGATGAATATGTTCCTGGACTGATTCTCTATGGACTGCTCTTTTTTGCTGGATGCAATTGGAACCAAATGATTTTTTTGGGATCTGGTACTGGTACCATGACGATATAATGAATACCAATATCAATTATCGATTCAAATGAAATCTATTAGGGTAGTACAATCATTTTCCAATGATTGATATCAACAAATCCCTTGTACATATCTGCTGACGCTGCAATCATCAAACCGGGAATAGAAGATAATGAGGTGGAGTAGTAATTGAGGATAGTAAATAATTATTACATAATAATACCAAATCTATTTTCCAATAATACAATCCGATACATATATCACCAATTATTCTGAAATTAATTCATTGTATATAAATTGAAGAGAGTTCCCCACAGGCGTGGGGATGAACCTTCATCAATGGACAATTTATGCCATTTTTTCTCGAGTTCCCCACAGGCGTGGGGATGAACCTGGACTACAAGACCAAAGAGTTGTACAAAAAGCGAGTTCCCCACAGGCGTGGGGATGAACCGGCACTATCTGCTATGGTCTATGGCATCGATCAGAGTTCCCCACAGGCGTGGGGATGAACCTTGCTGCATTTGTTGTGGCGGGTGTTACTGAGAGAGTTCCCCACAGGCGTGGGGATGAACCTGCTCCCGGCAGGATTCGAACCTGCATCGCGTCGAGTTCCCCACAGGCGTGGGGATGAACCTCCCGGATTTTAGCGAAGTCTTTGATCTTATTGGAGTTCCCCACAGGCGTGGGGATGAACCGGTCCGTATAACCAACACCGCCTGTCACGGGATGAGTTCCCCACAGGCGTGGGGATGAACCTCTCTTTTGGATTGTGGATCACCTCTCTTTCTGGAGTTCCCCACAGGCGTGGGGATGAACCTACATGGTACTGTCGCCGGCACTCGACCGGAGGGAGTTCCCCACAGGCGTGGGGATGAACCTAAGTTATGTTACTTGCACTTATATAGGGGTTTGAGTTCCCCACAGGCGTGGGGATGAACCGCGGTCCGCCTCCAGATGTGCAGTGCCGGCAATGAGTTCCCCACAGGCGTGGGGATGAACCTGCCTTTTGACACTCATTGAAATAGTGGTTATAGAGTTCCCCACAGGCGTGGGGATGAACCTACCACATTATCAGGAACTACTGGTGTTGATGGGAGTTCCCCACAGGCGTGGGGATGAACCCAAACACAACGACACTATCAGATCAAAAACGATGAGTTCCCCACAGGCGTGGGGATGAACCTTTTTCGGCTATCACCAACCAGGAACCGATAGTGAGTTCCCCACAGGCGTGGGGATGAACCTAACAGTGCACCTGGTTTTGAGTGTCGCATTAAGAGTTCCCCACAGGCGTGGGGATGAACCTATGCATATCAGTCATATTTTATTACTGTCAGTGAGTTCCCCACAGGCGTGGGGATGAACCTACACACTATCAGCAGATGAGATGAGCAGAGAGGAGTTCCCCACAGGCGTGGGGATAAATCTCCTTATCCACGACGAAGGTGTTGAAAAGAGAGTTACTTTCATACCGCACGAAAGTAAAAAACACAAAAAATAATCCCGCACCACCACCCGTTTTAATTTTCAACCCCAAATCACCCAGATAGCCCACCAATAATCCCCTCCCCCTTTCACCACGCGTGGTTCTTCTTCATATCCTCCGCCACCCACCGTGTATTGTGCACAACCGATCGTGCACAGGTGGATACCACCATGAGAAAAACCGAACATAAAACCGAACCAAAAACCAAACAAAAAACCGAACCGGGAGCCGAACAGAAGGCTGAACGAAACACCATACCGAAACCCGAACAGCATACCACCCGCACCCCCGGCCAGCCAGAGACCATCGTCCGGGGCGGGAGAGATGGTGAGGAAACGAACCGGCAGGTTATACCGAACAGAAAGGTGCAGAGATGCAGACCCGCAGTGCCGGCAGAAGAGGGCAGCCCCACCGCACCACCCTGCGCCAACAGTGAAATGTCCGGAACTGCCGGTGAACATCCGGCGGCTGAGGGCATGCAATCAGCGGTGCATGAACAAACCGCCATCCAGGCCGGGCCGGTCCCGCTCTATCTCATCCCGCAGACCATCTCCTCGGGGATTCATGCCCACGGCGGGGAGATCTCGGAGATTACCGTCCGGCGGACGGGCCAGCATGTCTACGCGATTACGCTGACCACGGTGCCGAAGCGGAAGCGGGCGCGGAAGCAGACACCCCGGCAGGGAACGAGGCAGGGAGCAGTGCGGGGAGCAAAGCAGGCCGGAGGTGACGCCGATGCAGACTGAGCCCGGCACCCTCTCCCCCGGGAACGGCGGGGGGCTCTGCCTCGCCCTTGCGGAGGAAACCTACCGGCTCGCCAGAGATGACATCCACACCCTGCTCTTCTACGGGCAGAGCGTGCCCCTCACCCGGACGGAAAGGCAGGTCCACCCGGACGGCACCATTGTGGCCGCCGCGGTCATCGACGGGCATATCGCCGTCCATGTATCCGGGCGGGCCGTCCTCATCACCACACGGGCCGGGCTGTACTCCATCCCGTTTGTGAGTTTCCAGCGGGTCGCCCGCGGTGAAGCCGCCTCGGCCCCCCTCTTCCCAGCAATGCCGGCCTATGCAGGGGGCTGCCGATGAATGCCGGGCAGACGCAGGAGATACGGGAGGCCCTCTCCCTCCTCTTTTCCGAAGGTGGTGTCGTCGAACTCCGTGCGTTAGGCGACGGGGGGGTCCACAGCGGCTACTTCAGCGACTTCGATGCCCTTGCCGAGCGGGCGGCGGCGCTGGACACATTCCCCGGCGTGCACGGCGTGTATGTCACCTTAAACGAGGTGAACCCGGCCCTCCTTTCCCGCCGGGCGAACCGGGTGAAGCAGCGGCTCTCCCGGACAGACGCCACCACCGCTGACGCCGACATCTGCCGCCGCCGGTGGCTCCCCATCGACTTCGACCCGGTGCGGCCGAGCGGGGTCTCGGCGACCGATGCGGAGCATGCCGCTGCCCTCGAACGGGCCGAAACGGTGGCCGCCTGGCTCACACAGCGGGGGTTCCCGGCACCGGTCCTCGCCGACTCCGGGAACGGGGCCCACCTCCTCTACGCAATCGACCTCCCGAACGACGGGGAGGCCGCCCGGCTGGTGAAGGAATGCCTCACCGTCCTTGATGCCCTCTTCTCAGACGGTACCGTCCACTGCGACACGGCAAACTTCAACGCAGGCCGCATCTGGAAATGCTACGGCACGACGGCCAGAAAGGGCGACCACACCCCGGAACGCCCCCACCGGCAGGCCCGCATCCTCTCTGCCCCGGATGAGCCCGCCATCGTGCCGGTCGGCCTGCTCAACGACCTCGCCAGGTCCATTCCCCGCTCCGCCCCGGAAGCGGAACAGGGCAGGCGCCGGGGCTCGTTTGACCTCGGCCGGTGGCTCGGCAGACACGGCATCGCCGTCAGGACAGAGCGGCCCTGGCAGGGAGGGACGCTCTATTCCCTTGCAGCATGCCCGTTCTCCACCGCCCACACCGACGGGGCGTTTGCCGTCCAGTTCGCAAACGGGGCGGTCTTTGCCGGGTGCCACCACGACTCCTGCGGCGGCGGGACGCAGCGGTGGCAGGAGCTCCGGGCGATGTATGAGCCGGAGCGGGCCGCGGGGAAGAGAAACGGCACGGAGTCGTCAGACGGTTCGGAGGAACCGGCGGTGGACCCCTCCCCGGTCCCATCACCCTCTTTGGCAGTACCGGATATGCAGGAATACCGGAGACAGGCCCTTGAAATCCTCACCACCGGCGATCCGCTCAGCTTCCTCCTCGACGTCTTCCACCGGGACCATGTCGGTGACCGGACCGTCGCGGAGTGCCTCATCATGTCGGTCGCCTCACAGTCCGTCGAGAACACCTCCGGGCTGCACGTCGCCATCTCCGGCACCTCCGGCAAGGGCAAGACCCATGCCTGCAACGCGATGGTCCGGCTCCTGCCGGAAGAATACCGGCTGAAGGGCACGGTCTCCGATAAGGCACTGTACTATTATGATGACCTCCGGCCGGGGACGGTGCTCCTCTTCGATGACGTCACCCTCTCGGATGATATGCAGGAACTCCTGAAGTCGGCCACGGCGAACTTCCGGGAGCCCATCCAGCACCGGACCCTGACCCGTGAACGCCAGCTGAAGCTCTGCACCATCCCGGAGCGCTGTGTCTGGTGGCTCGCGAAGGTGGAGAGCATCGGCGACGATCAGGTGATGAACCGGATGCTCACCGTCTGGATTGACGACTCGGCCGCCCAGGACCGGGCCGTGCTTGAGCACCTGAAGAAGTCGGAAACAGGCGATATGCTCTCTTTATCGGATGACCCGGATGTGCCTGTCTGCCGGGCGATGTGGGAGATACTCAAAGGTGCGGTCCGGAAGGTGAAGATCCCGTTTGCAAAGCGCATCTGTTTCTCTGTCACGCACAACCGGCGCAACCCGGCGATGCTCTTTGACCTGATCAAGTGCCACGCCCTGCTGCACCATCTCCAGCGGGAGACCGATGCGGACGGGACACTCATCGCCACCGGTGATGACTTTGCCTACGCCCGAACACTCTTTTCCGCCATCAACGGTGGTGGAGGCGGCCAGGAGACGAAACTGACGAAGAACGAAGCAGCGGCGCTGGAGTCGATTGCCCGGATGGACCTGCAGGTCTTCACTATCCGGCAGCTCCAGGACATTCTCGGACTTTCGTATTACCAGACCTACCGGCTTTTGCACGGCTATTCGGTGAACCGAACGACATACCAGGGTGTTCTCGACAAGTGCCCCGCAATCAGTCTCATCGATGCCACCGTTGCAGAGGAATTCTGCGGGGTTGAGGGGCGGCAGCGGAAACACTATTTCTCCTTTGACCTGGTGCAATACCGGAAATGGTCTGCACAAGCCGATGTATGGCTTGAGGAGGATGGAAATGATGACCGGAACGGCAATGGCCCTGATGGCAGCGGCAAAACGGGCGATACCGGAGATGGTTGCACCTTTGCAGCAGCTTTGCATACAAAAACGAAAGATATTGCAAAGCGAAACAAAGGACGATTCGTTCATCATATTCCAAAAAAGGACAATGTAATAGAGAGATGTACAGAGAGTACACGTACTTTGCATACTTTGCAGGGATCATACAGCAATCCTGATTCGGCATCTGGTGGGAATGATGGTGTCTGTGATCCCTGCAGCATTGCAAAGAGATCCGGGAACCCGCCAATACGTGGTTCAAATGAGGATTCGGGTCACAATTCGCAGGATTATCTTTGCAAACCGGATTGCAAAGCTATGCAAAGTCACGCACCCATGCAAAAAACAGCGGAACAAGGAGCCACGCTTCCCCTCCCCGGCATCCTCGACCACCGGGACTTCCACCATTCATCCGTCTCCCTCGGCCACTGCACGCTCTGCGGTGACGGGGCGGCGGTCTATCACTCAGACGAACTGCTGGCGAGTGTCTGCGAAAGGTGCTATGCCCGGCTCGTGCGGGAGTGGAACCTGGGGGAAGGGGTGGGGTGATTGAAATGAACAGAATTATTCAAAAAAATTCAAATTTTAGGATTTTTGAATGGTGCCAATGTCCAACAGCACAGGATTTTGAGAATTGCACGTTAAATGCAAGGTAAAACCATACGAAAACACACACGTATCTCGTTACGAAATACACCATAAAATTCGGGTCAGTTTCGCACAGAACAATGATGAGCGGGTGTTCCGTCCGGTCTTTGAAAAGGTGTTCAAGGATATGCCCATTCAGCGGTATGAACAGAATGACGAATTCCTTGTTCGCATATTCAACGATTCTGCATTCATGCACGACACCATGGACCTCATGCGCTCAGACATCTACCGGAAGATCAGGACCGCACAGGTCTGAGATTTCCTCTCTCTTTGATTGATTCGGGGAATCGTGATCATCTCCCGGCATCTGTTATTGCATGGTGACCTTCATCAGGGCAGGACGGTACAGTTCTCCTTTTTTTGGCACGTCCCCGTTCGTATCCATTACCGTGAATGTGGTCCCGGACAAACCTGGTACCCCTGCATATCCGGCAGGGCATCACATCTTCGATTGTTCATCTGCTGAACCTTTTGTGCAGAAACTGATGTGTTTCAGTCCTGCATTTTTGAATGCCTGACAGTTGCGACAGACGCACCCTTTTTCCTCATGGATGCATGCACTCTTTCCGATCGCATCAACACAGTATCCACCCTTCTCTCCGCAATTGACCCAGCTCGGACAGGTCATGCAAATACACATGCCGAGCACCTCATCCAATGTAGCAGCCTTTAGTGCCATGTCTCCCCCCCCTATTCTCTCATACCAATAAGGGGCAGGATATATCGTTAGTATAGTATAATGATTGCCACGGGCTGAAATTTTCAACACTGATTTCCCATTCCCATCAGAGCGTATGGATACTGATGTTCGGGCAGGTCTTCAGGGGTACCCTGCTGCGGAGTTTTTCACCCCGCAGGGGGAGTACATTCTTTTAAAAACGACATTCCCCCTTCCAGGCATACGGGTAAAATAACCGGATTCAGACGATAAGGGCTGAGACGGACAATGGCGGATCTGGTGCGACGAAGACGAAATACGAACCGGACCGCTCTCTCTGGGTGGCATGGGCGGCAGCGTTGTATCGGGTGCATGTGTTTTCCGGGGAATTGTGCCGTCACAGAAACGGATTGTCATTTCCGACAGATATCCCGAATCAGGGAAATGCAATGTGCGTTCGAATATGGTGCGCTCTCTACTAGCATTGAAGGCAGTCTAACGGTGCACAAAGGGGAGAGATTTCGGCGCCATTCTGCCTTTACGCGGAATCCTTTGGCCATACGCCGGTTCACCGGCAGTCGGTGTCGCCCTGAAGGGGTGACATCTGCGGCGACGGGGCGGCGGTGTACCATTCGGAAGTGCAGCTCAAAAGCGTCTGCAAAGCGTGGTGTGCAGGCATGTCCGGGAGTGGAACCGGAGCCAGGGGATGATGTGATGGTGAATGGGATATGTGAGGAATCTGAGGGAGGGAGTGATGCTCCCCCGATGCATCACCCTGCAGGAAATGGCCGCTATCGGGTAGTGCCAATAATGTATTTGCTATAGGGGAGCTTTTGGAGAATCTCAACCGAGAGGTAACTCAGAATGAGAACCAGACAAAAGGTCACGGGATAGAACAGCCAGTCATTCCAGTCGAATCCGGCATAGGGGAATACGACGACGAAAAGCGACACAAAGGAGGCATGAACCAGGTAGATGCCGAATGAATAATGGCCGATTTTTTCCAGGAGTATCACGTTCCGGGTTCTGTTGGCTACAAGATGCAGGGAGAGGCTGAGGCAGAGGGCAAATATGAGCACATAAAACAAGGGCGTGAGTGCCGCAGCAATATACTGCCAGTACTGTCCGACAAAGGGATGGATGAGGGTGAGGTCATAGGCAAAGAATTTCTGAGCGTAGCCAAAGATACCAAGAACGGTGCCGCAAATCAGGGGTATCGCCATCCAGTACACGGATCTGTCCGGGACATATTTCAGCACTTCGTCATATCTGCTCAGAACAACCATCCCCAATATGAAATAGAACAGATATCCGATAAACAGGGTAGCCACCCCCAGTATCGGGGTGGCAGTTCCCATGATGTATACATCGGGTATCGGAGAGGAATTGTAGATCACTCCGATGAGGAAGGAGGCAAAGAGGAGTGCTGACGTTTGGCCTCTCGACGTGCAATAATCGTAGATCCGGACGATGGCAGGATAGAGGAGATAAAACTGGATAATCAGGACAAAAAACCAGAGGTGATAATAGCATCCGCCTGTCAGGTATCGGTATATGATATGGGGAATGTCAAAACTGACGGATGTGCCCAACACCAGTGAGCCTGCATAGGTCACTCCCAGATAAAATGTCGAAAAGATAAGATATTGGGGCAGAACGGATTTCATGCGTTTTTCATAGAACGTTTTGACATCTACTGCACCGGAATATTTGTTGTACAGGACAAAGCCGGATATGCATATGAACAGAGGTACGGCAAAATGACAGAACGCATCAATTGCCATGTATACCAACGTCAGTAGCGTAATGCCACCCATTATCTTGAAATGATCCGAAACGTGAATGCTGATTACGGCTAAAATGGCAAAGGCCCGTAAAATATTGATTTCATCGAAGTAACGGGCCTTATTCTTCATTACACCTGATTTGTCAATCCGGGGCATATTATAATTATCTGAAATTTTTTTGGAGTTATGTCTATCATGGTTGTCCTGATGGTCTTTTAAAAAACAGACCGCGTGTTTTCCCATGCAGGGGCGATCAATTACCGGTACGATACATCTCTTTCAGACCAGCAAATCTGCACGATGCCGGTGGCCTCAGGCGCTGACCGGTGGAAACGTGAATTTTTGACAATGATTGCAATACAGGGAGACGAAAAGGGGAAACAAAGAAGGTGGCATGCACATTTTCGTTCCCCGGTATACCGGACCACCGGAACGTTCGCCGGTCATCGGTCTGCCCTGGTGCGTGGGAGCCTCTGTGAAGAGAACGCGGCCGTCTATCATTTCCGAATCCCTGAGCCGGTGAGCGTTTGCGAAGGGGGCTGTGCCCCGCTCACGGGGGAAAATGGAACCGGAAGAACGGGGTGCGGCAGGAAAGGGATCCGATACGGCCCGGATCACCCGACCCCGCACGCCTCCCGGACCGTTCCGGCATCATACCGCAGGACGATCTGCCGGGTATTGCCGTGATACGGGGGACGAAACATCTCAATCAGCCCCAGGTTCCGGAACTTTTCGAGGCGTTCAAAGAAGAGCGTGTAGCACATCGGGACCTCTGCCTGCAGCGCCCGGTAGAGTTTGCCGGAGACCATCTCCCCCTCCCCGGTCTGGTGCAGGACGGCCATCCGGCACAGCATCCGCCGCTCGTCCTCCCGGAGTCCCCGGACGACCTGCTTCAGGTGGGGATGGCCGACCCGCAAAACGGCGGTGCGTACATCGGCCCCGGTCACCGTTTTGCGCCCGTCGGATTCCGCCAGCCGTACTGCTGCATGCAGCAGGCTGATGCCCACCCGGAGGTCGGTGTCCCGCATCGTCTCCTGCACGATGGCATCCAGCACCTTTGATGGGAGGACGTCCGGGTACAGCCCGGCCCGGACCCGGTCATGGAGAATGGCACGCACCTCCTCCTCCCCGTAGGGCGGGAAGATGACCTCATTGGGCCGGAAGACCGAGATCACCGACGGGCTGAGAAACGGGAGAATGGAGATGTCCGGGCTGTTGATTGTGGCGATGACACCGGTTTTGACGCCCGGATACTCCTCGTGCAGCCGGAGCAGGGAGCGGAGCACCCTCTCGAGGATATGGTCATGGAAGAGGAAGTTGGCATCATCGAGGCAGATGAGAAGGACAGCACCCCGTCTGATGAGTTCTTCACACAGGGCCTCAATGAGGGAGGGGACGGAGACGCCGGAGACGGGCGGTTTCTGGCGGAACACGGCGGCGTAGATCTTCCGGAACACCCGGTATTCGGTCTGCACCGTCTGGCAGTTGACAAAGACCGGTATGATTCCGGGTATGGCCTCTTCGATCTCGGTGAAGCACCGTTTCACCGAGGTGGTCTTCCCGGTGCCCGGCGGACCACGCAGGATCATATTGAGGGGGCGGCCGCCGTGGATGGCGGGCCGGATGCACTCTGCGATCTGGCGAAGCTGCGTGTCACGAAACCGGAATATCTCCGGCATATGGTCAATATCAAGAACATCCAGGTCCCTGAAGAGCGTTTCATTCGACATCAAAAAATTATGCCTCATGCACAGAGATAGGAGTGGGGATGTTTAGGGGAATACCGTGGAGGGTAAAAGTGTAATTTGCCTTTTTATGCGATTATTTCTGATTATATGCACGATTTATGCGTTTTACTAGATCAGACACCAACTATTGCCGTGATATGGAAACGGTTACGGCTTTGAAAGCCGGTTTCGGCATGCGCTCACCCCACGTACTGGAAGAGCCACGCCACAATCCCGCCGGTAACTCCGCTGAGGCCGGCACAGACACCGCCCAGCCGCTTCTCTGCCCCGGTTTTTTCGGCCCGCCACCCTTCGAGTGCCCGGATACGGGCCTCAAAGTCGGCATCCGTCTCCTTCATCTCTTCAAGCGTCCGGCAGATCCATTTCACATCGCGGTGCGTCTCGATGATTTTCGCGGCCAGATCATCCTTCATTTTCATCAGCAACTCCGTATATTCTTTGTATAGGATCTGCCGGCAGGCGGGATAAGTATTACTTATGGTAATATTTTGGCATATCTGTCGACAGGGGGCGGGTGTCACGCAGCGTGACATTCAACTATGGGAATAAGAATACGAGGCTGGGAAAAATGGATTTAATTCAGTTCAAAGAACTCTTCTCTGGTAAGATGGGTTTGTTTTTAGTATTGAAATCAGCGTTCACCGTGGCACAGGATTTCTGTGAGGGATAATAACCAACAGCTTATTTCCAGCAGCATCCACCTTGTACAGTGCGACATGACTCCCCTTGCCCTGATGAGGGGCTACCTCAAAACCGGCTTTTTTTAATGTACGAATAATGGTATCAGATGAAACCAGGAGGGAGTCTGGTCATCCCTCTCCCTCAACAATTGAGGTGAATGTATGGCGGGATGGTATGGAAGGTTCAGGATCCTTTATGATGCCAAGAGCACGGGCATTTTCCAGATACAGCTCTATTGCCTCCTGGATAGTATCAAGTGCATCCTGGGGTGAATCACCGCAACCGGCACCTTCCAGTTCCTGGCATCCGGACACATATCCTCCTCTTCCCATATTGAAACAGTAAACCGCATTTATGTCATTCTATCACCCGTTACTGCGTAAATGATTCATGCAGATCATATAATTTCTGCCTCAAACGTGTGATCTTCCAGGATGTGTGGCTACGGGAGCGACCCGCGAGGAGGCAGAAGAGCGAATGCACGAGGCTACCCAACTCCACATCGAAGGTCTGAGAGAGGATGGGTTTCCGGTACCCATGTCACGATCTTCAGCCATTTATGTAGCGGTCCGCTAGGCAGGACATATTCCTTCTGCTCTTCATATTTATCCCGGATGTGCATTTCCCGGAACCAAAGACCGGATGTTCTTCTCATTTTTCCCAAATGATTTCCCCGGTGCGGCGATGATAATTGTGCAGTGAACATGACGATTCCGCCGGTGCGCCCGGAACAATTCTGCGCCAGAATTACCCGTTGTTTACTTTCACAACGCCGCATTTGCCCTGCATTGGTTCCGATGTTAAGGCACGCATATATTACTCAAAGTAATAGTTTAGTATGTCAGTCGCATCCCGGGAACCGGCTGGCCCAGGAGTGTGCAAATCATGGCAGACTTTATCCAGACAACAAACACCAGAAGTGCGGTGCGGGACCTTTCCGTCCCCATCGCCAACATCACCACCTTCGATGCCCTCGTGCAGGACATCATCGACACCAACCCCTTCGGCTGCACTGCGTATGTCGAACAGGGTGTGACCATCGACCCGGTTGTCCGTTCCAAAGAAGCGTATGACGCGAAGATCGTCTATGAAAACCTCGAAGCCGATACGGTCGGCGACCTCTCCGTCAGGGTTGCATCCGTCACCGCGTTCGGCACCGCTGCCGCCCACGTGATGGCCGACGGCGACCTTGCCACGGCAATCGGCGGGACCCCGTCCCGCAACACGGCAAAGGACACCTTCTCCTGCAGGCTGAAGTGTCATGACCCGAACGGCGAAATCTACTACGTGACCCTCTCCCGCTCGAAGGTCCGCATCTCATCCTACGCGGATGATGCCATCCGCACCACGGTTGAGGCATGGGCTGACGGGATACCAGAACTTTCCTGAAACCTCCCGGCGGATGCCGGTGAAACAGGGGATTTGCCCCTGTTTTTGCCAGGCATCGGCGATGGAAAGAGAAAACCGGCGCTGGTTTTTATATGTATTCCACCTAGTCCCGAATTACCAGGTGAAATCACTACGTCTTTTGGAGATTCCCCGATAGGGGAAATAAAACAGGATCTGACCGATTCGGATAAAGAACGAATCATCAGTCAGATCACGACATATCTCTCCGGCGTAGATGATCTGATGATTGGGTATCTCTACGGTTCGTTCCCCGTTCGGAATGATTTTCATGACATTGACATCGGATTGCTTGTCTCCGGAGAGAGAGAACCCTATGAATCCTTCCGGTATGCCATGGACATCGCATCCGGCCTTGAACAGTCTATTACACCGAGGTTCGAGGTCGATTGCCGGATTCTTAATAGTGCACCTGTTCTGTTTCAGTATGAAGTGGTGAAAACAGGCATAGCGGTTTTTGTCCGTGACGAGAACATCCGGATTGACTTTGAAGCTGATGTGATGTCGGGATACCTTGATCAAAAACCCCTCTTTGACAGGATGGACAAAATGGTTCTCGCACCGGTGAGAGAATGAGAGTTCTTCATCATATGCAGGAGCTGCAGGATGCAGCGGATGACTGGAAGCGGTATCAATCCATCCCACGCGAAGACCTTTTTTCCACTCGTGATACCCGGAATATTCAAAGCAGACCGTCTACCCGCATAATACTGAGTTTACAATCGCAAAAATCAATAATATACATTATTAAAATAACTCCGGATTTTAACAATTCTCCCAAAGAACATCCATAACATCGAATCAAAAAATTGTAGAACATGTATAAAACTTGTATAAAACTTGTATAAAACTTGTATAAAACTTGTATAAAATCAGGTCAAAAAATGTGGAACTATGGTTGAATCTGCATAATCAAAAATGAATATGATCATCTATGAAAACCCTGATGCCGACACGGTAGGCGACGTCTCCGTCAAAGTGGCGTCTGTTGCCGCGTTCGGTACCGCTGCCGCCCATGTGATGGCAGACGACGGCCTTGCCACGGCAATTGCTATGCTTCTGTCCCTTCCCTGCGGCCGGGATGGTTCACACCGGCAGAATCATATGATGAGTTGATATACGCCCTGATGAGGCCATCATACGGGCCCCCGCTGCCGAAACCCTCACCGACAACCCTACAGCAGCTGCTGCATCGTAATACTCATATCCAGCGGGCCATCAGCGAACTCTTCCAGATCGGCATTGGTTAAAAACTGAGTCGTCGTGGATGCCATTCTCTCCTGCGCCCTGACAACCGGCGATAGCGGACCCCCGATGAGATCCGGCATTGGAAGGCCGTTTAACTGTGAACTATTTACGGTTGATGATGCAGCCGGGACAGGTGCTGCTCCGGCACACGGACATGCAGCGTTGCCTATCACGGCAACCAGAATCGCGACTGCAGCCACACGTTTCCATACTTCCATCCTCTGACACTCCCCCGATTGACAGGAAGAAGGGGGTTCTGCCGTATATAAATAACTCACGGATTTTATCTTCCCGGAAATCTGCGGTCTCCGGTGTTCGGTGCGATACAGGAGATATCGGTCCCTATGCCCTCTCGCGGCTGAGGTGAGCACATCCTTATGTACCTTCTGTCCGAAAGGGACTGTACCATTTTTGTGGTGATCCGAAAGGGGCACAGATTTTCTGTTCTTATTTCCTCTCCGGATTATTTCGGTATGGCAGATATTCCAGAAACCGCCTGACTGCAAGTGATGCGGATTTCATATCCTTCAGAGCAAGACCAATATCACGATAGGCAGGGACATCAAGTTCCCTTACAACAACGCGATAAGGGATTCTCTGCAGAATCAGTTCAGGGAGAATGCTGATCCCAAGCCCGCTTTCCACCATTGACATAATGGCATAATCGTCCCAGGTTATAAAATGAACCTTTGGTGAAATAGTATGCCGTTCAAAAATTTCAGAAATCTCAGCTTTTGCTCCTTTTTCCAGAAGCATAAACGGGTCATTGCATAATGCTTCAACAGGAAAATGAACACAGTCCGCCAGTGGATGGTTTTCCGGCAGTACCACCATTAACCGGTCCCGCTCTAAAAAGATCGTCTCAAGTCCGGGATTTGTCGGAAGCCTGATAAAACCGCAGTCCACACGTCCCTCAAGAATCCATTTTTCAATCTCTGTATAGTCACCGAGTAAGAGCTCATATTCAATATCAGGATACTTTTTCTGAAATTCTTTGATGATACGCGGCAGCCAGTGGGTAGCCACACTGGAAAATGTTCCGATTCGAATCAGTCCCGACTGAAGTCCCTTTAATTCATTGATCTGTGTCTGGAGATTCTGATATTCGGTGCATACGCTTTTGACATACGGAAGGATTTTTAGGCCATCGGAAGTGAGATGTGCGCCGGAACGTCCGCGCTCAAGAAGTGAAAGATTCCATTCTGTTTCCAGATCATTGATCATGCGACTGATTCCCGACTGAGAATAGCCCATGACTTTTGCAGCTTCGGTAAAGCTCCCGCATTCCACTGTTTTAACGAATGCCAGATATTTTTGTATATTCACGTTTCTGTCCTCCACCAAATATCTGATTATGTCATGACACGCATGAGATACATTTGATATTGTAATAATATGACATTACTGAGGCACATCAGTAAAAAATGAATGGTGAAAACCGGGCGGAGAAAAGCAGAAAGTGTACCTGAACAGTAATTACATCAAATACATCGCCGCACTGCTGTTGTTCGGCTCCAATGGTATTGTCGCGAGTTACATTGCCCTCAGCAGCAATGAAATTGTTCTGCTGCGTACGCTGACAGGTTCTTTATTTCTTCTTCTCATTTTCCTATGCCTGCATGAAGAGGTGCATATCCGCAGATATCCGCAGGACTTCCTCTATATCGTTATTTCAGGAATTGCTATGGGCATCAGCTGGATGTTCCTTTTTGAGGCCTATACCCGGGTAGGAGTCGGTATTGCCTCTCTTGCGTATTATTGCGGCCCGGTTATCGTGATGCTGGTATCTCCAATTATCTTCCGTGAAAAGATACACATTTCAATAGTACTCGGATTCATCAGCGTCCTTTTAGGCATGATCTGCGTGAACAGTCCTTTCATATCGAACGGTGGACTATCTTTCGGCCTTTTTTGCGGAATAATGTCTGCCGTTATGTATGCAGTGATGCTCATCTTCAACAAAAAGGCGACGAAGATACAGGGTCTTGAAAATTCTCTTTTTCAGTTATCGACGAGTTTCGTTGCTGTTGCCGTATTCACTCTGATTACGCAGGGAGTTGCGATTTCGATACCTGCGGAGAGTATTTTACCCCTTATCATTTTAGGGGTTGTAAATACCGGTGTCGGTTGTTATCTGTATTTCTCATCTATTGGCGGACTGCCTGTTCAGACGGTGGCAATATGTGGATATCTCGAACCGCTCTCGGCAGTGGTTCTCTCAGCGATAGTATTGGGAGAGTGCCTGAGTGGCATTCAGGAAATTGGTGCAGTGCTGATTATCGGCGGTGCTGCATTCGGGGAACTATTTCGAAGCAGAAAATTAATCAGGGAACATAACGCTGAAGGTTAAATCTCAGCCACCCCGGAATCCTAAGGGCCCCATTCTCAGCGCACCACGGGTGTTTGATTATGGGATGGATGAACAGGATTTCTGCTGTTGCATCATCGTTGCAGAAAATATACCAGTAGATCGGGTTTTCTGTTCCATTTTTGAGGTGAACGATGGTGAACGGCAGATTATATCGTGGCGTCTCTTGCAGGATCAGGGATCATTTTAGATTGCAGCTAAATATATCCCTAATTACTGACAGTAATTAATAATTGGAAAATATATCATCCACAGTAATTTATAAATAGTCCTACCCCCTAGTTGGGGGTATGAGCGCAATGGCTCCGTCTGAAAAAAACGAACAAAAACCTTCACCACCTTCACCGCCTTCACCGTATCGGGTGATACTGCATGGAAGGTTTTCCGACCCGACCATAAAAATCAGGGAATGCTCCTGTATCCTTGATCACTGGGACGTGTTTACCGAAAACACGGAAGACCGGATTCTGGATGAACAGATGTCAACGGCCATGATCGGGAGTGCCTACACCCAGTCCAGCCCACCGCTGACCCTTCGGCAGCTGTTTGGCCTCTGGCGCAACGGTCATGGAATCCATACCAGTTTCTATGATGAAAATAGCGAACCCGTAACCGAACCGCTCTATATGGTGGGCATGGGCGGCAGCGTACTGTCGGGCGCCTTTGTGTTCTGGGGCGTGGTGCCGTCACAGGGACTGATTGTCGTCTCCAATATCTCTCCCGAACCGGGGAGATGCAGGGTGCCGTCGAACAGCATCCTCTATGCAAAAGCGGCGAAGGGGGAGTAGGCGGGATATGCTGCAGTGGACGACTGGCTGCACCGGGCATGCTCCGCGGGAGACCGGTCGTTTACTTTTTTATTGTATAATGGATGTGTGAGCCCAAACCCTTCTTCCCGGCAAGGCCAGGCGTTTCCGGTTTTCAATTCTTCTGAGGACTGTGTTTTTGGATATCCAATACATACCCATCAGGTAAAAAACCTCAGAGATATGCCTTCAGTCTCCAGACAAGATATAACGGCATTTCCAGAACATCACCGTATTCATCCGAATGTCTGGCAATAGTATTGATACTGGCCCTTACAGCAATACGCGGCCGGTATTTTTTCCTGTACTCTGCAAGACTTCTTGAACGAGTCCTTCTTGCTGATTTAACCTCTACCGGAACGACATCAACGCCTTCCTGTATGATATAATCAACCTCGGCAATCCCGCCGGATTTCCAGAAAAATGGTCTTTGGAAATTGTTTGCAATTAGTTCTGTCAACACAAAATTTTCCGTTAAAATCCCCCGCATGTCGGCGGTAAGTGAAGAGGAGTCAAAAACGACATCTGCCGGGAATTTGCTCATCCTGCGTAAAAGTCCTACATCTGAGAAATAGATCTTGAAGTATGTAACGTCTGCATATGTTGTAACCGGAATATAGGGCCGCTCAATTTTTTCGACCTTATAGATGAGCCCTGCCGAGATCAGCCATTGCAGGGAATCTTCCAAATCACGGGCACGCATTCCCTTCTTTACATGGGAGAATATGAATTTCTGATTGTCCTTTGCAAGCTGTGCAGGGATTGCATTCCAGATAAGGGTAAGTTTTGGAAATTCTGATACGGACGCATATTTCACGAAATCCTTTTCATAATTACTGAGAATCTCGCTTTGTATTGTTTCTACAAGCCCGATGTCGTGGTTATTTACCCATGAGGTGACAACCTCGGGCATACCTCCCGTAATCAGGTATTCACGATATGCTTCTTCCAGTTTGCCGGTAAATACAGCGGATATCTTTTCATCGGGGGATAAATTAGTCAGGTGTTCGTAAAGGAGTTCTTCACCCTTTGCCAGGAGATATTCCGGGAAATGAAGAGGATACATCGTAAGCATCTGCACCTTCCCAACCGGAAATGAGACATTTTTACCCATCTGTGCAAGAGCAACACCCAACAGGGAACCGGCGGCAGCTACGTGGAGTTCGGGCAGGTTTTCGCAGAAATATTTGAGGGAAGTTATCGCACGAGGGCAGATCTGAATTTCGTCTAATATGAGGATGGTTGTTCCGGGCCGGATGGATTTATTCCTTAGGATGCCAAGGTCTTTGATGATTCTTGAAACATTCAGGTCGCTTTCGAATATCGTTTGCAGCCGGTCATCATATTCGAAGTTGAAATACGCGATATCTTTGAATTCCGCCTCGCCAAATTGCTTTAATATCCAGGTTTTCCCGCACTGGCGGATTCCTTCAATAATCACCGGTTTACGATCCCCACTGTCTTTCCATTTGAGTAAAGTATCGTACATAAACCGTTTCATAAAATGGCATTTGCACTTTTAAGTATATATTATGTGTGCCCATTACACATTTTTACAACCTAATTTGTGGAAAATGTACACATTTCTCTAACTTAAGATTGAAAGGGTGTGTGCCTATGTGAGATCTCTTGCCCGCATGCAGCACGTAAGAAGTTCTGATCTCGAAGGTCTCATCCTATGCGGATGACGCCATCCGGACCTCGGTTGAGGCATGGGCGGCAGCGTACTGTCGGGCGCCTTTGTGTTCCGGGGCGTGGTGCCGTCACAGGGACTGATTGTCGTCTCCAAGATCTCTCCCGAACCGGGGAGATGCAGGGTGCCGTCGAACAGCATCCTCTATGCAAAAGCGGCGAAGGGGGAGTAAGCGGGGATATGCTGCGGTGGACGACTGGCTGCACCGGGCATGCTCCGCGGGAGACCGGTCGTTTACTTTTTTATTGTATAATATATGTATCCAGTACACATTTTTACAACTTATTTTGTGGGAAATGTACACATTTCTCTAACTTAACATCTGAATCGGTGTGATTATAGGATTTCCAGCCTGCCTGCATGCGGCACGCAAAAAGTTATAATCTCAAAGGTCTCATCCCATGCGGATGACGCAATCCGGACCTCGGTTGGGGCATGGGCCGGACGGGAAGCCGGAGCTGAGCTGAGTTGAGTTGAACTCAGACGGGCTGAACTTTGACGGATTGAACAATCCAAAAACGGCCGGATAAATGCCGGAAAAAGGGACATTCACCCACCTGTTTTGTATTTTTTTGTGGGTTGCTTTAGTGGGCTGATTTATAGGCGATTTTTCATCATACGGAACGTACGAAAACAGGTGTGTGATTCAAAATTAAACCAAAAATGGTGGAGATGCACGTTTCGGGATTATGGAAAGACGGAATAGATTTCTTCCCGGCTTTTAACCCGGCAGAAGACAACACTTCCATCCGTACGCAGAGCACAGCCTATCCGGTAGCGACCGACACGGATACGATAACGGCTTTGGGTTCCTTTTATTTTGCGTATGTCAGTCTGGCTAAAGAGTGATTCACTTTCAGGAATCTCATGAAAGACGAGTTCTTCTATTGTCTCCCGATATGATGCCGGAAGATGAGACAGATCTTTTAAAATGTCTTTTTATAGAGACAGGTAACCATGCTCAGGCCTTCTTTTTCAGGGTTGCGTAGTAATTGTGAGCATCTGAAATGGAAAGCGGTTCTTCATCATCTGCTTCATCCATGAACCTGTCAAGACCATAGTCTTCAATGACAGCCTCAATCTTATGAAATGTCTGGATGTCAAGGATAACACGTACCGGTTCGTTATCTTCTGAGACAATATACTGAGGTTTTATGTCGAGCATCTCCTTTGGTCTCCTTTTGCCGTACGTATGAGTGGGTCACCCGGGATTAAAAAGTTCTCTCTGTCGGAAATCCATGAGAAAGAGATCTCATGACAGACTGGAATCGTATTTGAAGTGAGGGTATCGAATATGAAACTGAGCACATGACGGATGAAGAACGGATTGAAACGAAAAAATGTTTCCAGAACGTCCTTTTGTCAGGCAGATATGTCCGAAATGAACGAAATGGGGCTGCTTTTAATAAAAGAGTTCGGAGCGATTCCAGGCAGTATCTAAGCAATCCAGGTAATCGGCGGATAATTGTGAACGATACTGAGTATCTGTTGTCGTATATGTTGGGAGATGATGTGGGGGTTGCCTCCGGTTGAGAGAGGCCCGCTCCGGGTGTCTGTGGTGATGGGGGTTTTCGGACTAGGGAGCGGATTTGAGGTTATTTGAGCGACAGATGAGGTCTTTCAGGACTTGATCAGAGAATATTCCCCTGATTCGCGGGCCTGTCATGGTGATTCATGAGGGAAAAGACGCCACATCGAATTACGAATGAATTACTAATGTGTGTGAAATTAGTATTTTATAGATCCCGACCAAAATACTAATGAAATACTAAAATGTGTAAAATTAGTATTTTATAGATCCTAATCAAAATACTAATGAAATACTAAAATGTGTGAAATTAGTATTTGGTAGGTCGCACCCATGAACAAACTCCCTGAAAAACCACCCGAAGGATGGGATGAAATAGCCATTCGAACGATAGAAAAAATTCATCTTGACCCCGCGTTCGGAAAGCTGGTGACCGAATACAACACCCGCTATCTTGCCTGGGACGACCTCACGTACCGCATCCCCGACCCGGAAAAGAGGATGGCTGCCTGGGCGATGATGAAGATGCTTCGGGCCGTACGCTACGAGGCCGTCCCCTACCCCTCCCTCGACCTCAAGTACTCGACCACCCCTGATATCTCTCGTAGCCTTCACATCTTTGACCAGTATCTCTCGGGCACCATCCGGATCCACAACAAGACGATCAAACTCGAACAGTCCTACATCATCAACTCCTTCATGGAGGAGTCCATTGCCTCCAGCATCCTCGAAGGGGCGGTGACCGCCCACAAAGTCGCCAAAGATATGCTCAGAAAAGGGAGAGAACCGAGGAATACCTCCGAGCAGATGGTAATCAACAATTACCGGGCCATGCGCTTCATCAGGGCAGAGAAGGATACACCCCTGACCCCGGAATTCATCCTCGCCCTCCACCGCATCGTCACCGGGAACACCCTTGACGAGGCCGCCGTCGGACATTTCAGGGACAACAATGAGATCGTCGTCAACGACCCTGTCACCGGCGTCGTCTACCACACACCTCCGGAGTACACAGAAGTTCCCGGTCTCATCGACGCCCTCTGCCGGTTTGCAAACGCCACCGACGATGACGATGCAGGCACATTCATCCACCCCATCGTCAGGGGTATCATTCTCCATTTCCTCATTGGCTACATCCACCCCTTCGAAGACGGGAATGGCAGGACCGCACGGAGCATCTTCTACTGGTACGTCCTCTCGCAGGGCTACTGGCTCTTCGAGTACATGCCCATCTCCCGAGTCATCCTGCGGTCCAAAAAAGACTATGCCCTCGCCTACCTCCACACCGAATACGACGAGATGGACCTCACCTACTTCATCCGGCACCAGATCAGGTGCATCGAGGAAGCCCGAAAAGACCTGCTTGCCTATATCGAGAGAAAACAGAGCGAGCAAAATGCGACAAAAGCGATACTAAAAACGATTCAGGACATCAGTCAAAGACAGGCAGACATTCTCAGAGAGATGATGGAACAAAGCGACGAGTATTTCACCATCAGAGAGATTTCGGAGACACACGGCGTCGTCTACCAGACGGCCAGAACCGACCTCCTCGACCTCGCCGAGAAAGGCTACATCAGAAAGGAAAAACGCGGCAGGGAGTTTATATTCATCTTTAATGAAGAGTGCGACCTCTGGAAATAGGCAAGAAACGCGGCATTGACAGCATTCGATAGATCCGAAATAAGTATGATATAGCTGCCAATTAGATTTTTATCTGCTATTTCCTTTCTTAATATAGATTTAACTTAGATTCAGGTCACATGCTAACATCTATTTATAGTATTTTTTCCAATTTTCTATTGACTCTCATGTCAGACGAACTTTCTGAAGAAATGCTGTTCATCCTGAATATATTTTATAAAAACAGAAATTTAAGCTCAGATAAGGGATATCATTCTCAAAAACTCAAAAAATTATATGGAAAAAAGTTTCCAGGGCGTGAATATCTCACACTAAAAGATGCAATTAAGAAATTGCATAATGAGGGCTATATTACTACAATCAAAAAGAAGGAAGAAAAATATTACATATCAAATATTCCAATGGCTGTACTGGCATTGCAGGAACATGGATTCATAAAAGGATTTCAATAGTTCGTGATGTAATGCAAAATATTTTTATCACATATGATAATACTACTATTCACACCATGTCGGTTTTCCGACATATTTTTCCGACATATGGACCTGTCATGTGGATATCAAATGAACGAATCTATTGAACCTTTGGAGATGTGAAAAGTGGCCCGACCTTTTGAAGGGGTGTTTGGTAATACCTGTGAAATGCGACTCCTTGAATTCCTGTTGCCTCTTGAGGGCATTGAATTTAATGTTACTGAATTATCCGAGGAGGCAGGAGTCAGTCGTGTTACGGCCGGCAGGGTGGTCAGGAAGTTTGTTGAATGGGGCATTCTCAATGCAAACGATGCCCGGATTCCACAATACTCAATAAATCCAGACTCCCCAATAGTTCAGTCAATTGACAGTATGAACAATTCATTGATTGAACGTATGCTTGGTGAAGAAAAAATCCAGGAAATACGTACCTATGTCCATCAGCACACTGCACGAAATGTCCCGGTAATCCCCGAATCATCGACAGAAGATGTATGGGCACGTTTTTCAAACGGGCAGGATCAGGGCATTTCCAATCCTGAATTTTCACAGGGATATTGTTGTGAAGCCAATGGGGCTGATTCATGGCTTTCTGTCCCACCTTGTGTAACGGCAAGCGAGTTTGAACCAAATTTCAATCGAATATACCAATAGAGGATGGTTAACTGCATGTCAAAAGATGATTTCTTCAGAAAAGAGCTGGTCACAGAACTGCGGCGCATAGAGGTGGCCATGAGAAAAGAAGAGAGTGTTGAGAAGAAGATATACTATTTTTCTGCTGCATATGGGATCACCAGCCGGACATTTAGGTACTCATTCACTGAGGATTATCTCATGGCGGATTGCATCTTAAATACCGCATACAATGGGATCATGGATCGTTTCAAACGCGTCCGTTCGGGAGATTCTACCGTAAAACTTGAGCCAGTTCATTTCGAACGGATTCAGGACGGTCTGCGAATGCTTGCAGATGCATTTGAATCTGAAACGTCCATCCTCGTGCCACTGGAACAAATCCTGACAACAATGTACTCACTCACAGGCCCGGGCAACTATTTACGGGAAAAGGGACTCCTGAATTTTTAATGAGTTAATATAAGATAGAGACTGAATCACAATTTTTTGTGGTTTTCGAACTGAGATGAGAGTGAAATGCGCGATTTTTGAATGTGCCAGTTCAAAGGGGGCTGTTTCCATGCCAAAATCGGCATGGCTCCATTGATGCGTCCTTGCCGAATCAAGGAACGGGCGGCTTTGACACCCCCCGCCCGTCTGTGTGGATGCAAATTTCCGGGCTGCAGACTTGTTTGGTACGTGATTTATGCAATCCGTATCACGAATCCAATATTTTTCCTTCAAGAATGAAAATCAGGATCCAAATCTGGATAAAGATAGTCAAAAATCCTAAAATTGACCAAGAAATCCAGAATCACACCCATTTCTCTAAAAAAGGATATTAAACAATTACAGAAAACACTTTGTTACCCATGAGAAATCAGATAATTCATCTATTCTGGAGTTTTCCATGACACTTCCCTGCGGGTACCGGAGTGAACTATCTGAGTTTCTGGAGGTATCCTATTCTGACTGGCTGGGACAATTGCAGAACCATCATATCCAGTGCATGCATGAGCCTGCGAGTCGATCACAGATTACTGCATGGAAAAATTCGTTTAAGGTCCTTCAGCGGGAATTACCGAAATTGATTGAAGCCCATCCAGATGCATGCCAGTGGTCAATTCTCTTTGAATACGAATTACCGCGAGAAGGGGGACGCCGCCCTGATGTTGTCATCCTTGGACAAGGGACCATCTATGTCATTGAGTTTAAGGATTTTCGCGTGATGCATCAGGCACATGTGGACCAGGTAGATGCATACGCCCGTGATTTACAGCACTATCATGCTCTTTCGCACGACTATCAGGTAATACCCCTCCTCCTTCTGACAAAATCGGCATCACGCTTTGAAAAATCAGAAAAGGTCCGAATCATCTCACCCGATACACTGGTGAAGGCCATTATCGCCCAAAATATCTCAACGGATACCTCCTGGATTGACCCCGTTGCATGGCTCAACGCCGACTACTCCCCTCTGCCCTCTCTTATTAGTGCAGCGAGGATTATCTTCAATAATGAACCCCTCCCGCATATCCGCCGTGCCCTCAGTGCCGGCATTCCCCAGACCATCGAAGCACTCAACGGGGTTGCACAAAAGGCAAAGGAGAAGAATGAACGCCATCTGGCCTTCGTCACCGGCGTTCCCGGAGCAGGAAAAACACTTGTGGGCATTCAATTTGTCTATGAAAACGTCCTCGTTGAATCGGTCATCAGTAAAAATGCCGTTTTTCTCTCCGGGAATGGCCCACTGGTTCAGGTTCTCAAACATGCATTAAAAACCAGTGTCTTTGTGCAGGACGTGCACCGATTTCTCAAACAATATGGAGGAACGAAGACCAAGATTCCCCATGAACACATCTGGATATATGACGAAGCACAACGGGCGTGGGATGCAAAACAAGTGGAGGAAAAACGAGGTCATTCAACCTCAGAACCAGAAGATTTCCTGACCATTGGTGAACGGATGGATTCATGGGTGTTGATGATCGCCCTGATTGGAGAGGGGCAAGAGATACACCTTGGAGAAGAATCCGGCCTTCCCCAATGGAATGAAGCAATTGCAGAGATGGAAGGGTCATGGACAGTCCATTGCCCAACAAAAATCGCCTCCGTATTTCCTGATGCCACCGCGATACAGACAAATGAAGCGCTGGACCTGACCATCACCTTGCGGTCTCATCTCGCAGAAGATGTCTCAGAATGGATACAAAACGTATTAGATGGCGATTTCGTGCAGGCACGAGAGCTTGCAGACCGCATGTACGAACAGGGGTTTGATATGTACATCACGACGCAGCTGTCCTTGGCCACTGAATATGTGAAAGACCGATATATGGGTCAAAGTGAGAAGCGTTACGGCCTTCTTGCATCATCCAAAGCCAAAAATCTCCCCGATTATGGCATTCACAATGAATTCAATTATACCCGTACAATGAAAGTCGGGCCATGGTATAATGATCCACAGGATTCCCCACAATCATGCTGTGCACTCCACGATGTTGCCACCGAATTTTCGTGCCAGGGTCTGGAATTAGATTTCCCCATCGTCTGTTGGGGAAGTGATTTTTGCTGGGATGAGGACCAATCTCAATGGAAGAGTCCGAAAGTTACCCGGATGAATAAGGCACGTGACCCTCATCGGCTGAGGATGAACAGTTATCGGGTACTCCTCTCACGAGGGAGAGACGGATTCATTATTTTTGTTCCCCCGGAACAGAGGATGGCATCAACGTATCGTGCTTTGAAGGCAGCGGGTGTGCGGGAGATTCGAAATGAATATGCGGATGCTGTTGGGGTTGCTGTTTTGTCTGAATGATGTGTGGATTTATATTTTTCCTAATATATATTTTCATTTTTTAAATAGAATTTCAGATGCCATAGGTATCTAAATAACGTTGGTTTACTCTTTAAATCGATAGTTATCTCTCAAAAATTCAGAATTAAAGGGGTTTGGACTAATCGAGGATAATTGAAGAATGGTGCAAATAGAAACCAGTAATTTTTATCTCCTCTTAAGGAATGAAAAAAATTTATTACTTCATTCCCATGAAATGTCGATAAAATTCCTCTCAACAACCGGTATCATCATTCACAACTACTTTCAATAATATTTAAATACAAATTTGATACGGGGAACGAAATGAAAATTATCGACAATATCAATGAAACCCTAAAAGATGACCTAAAAGTCACTATCAATAATAATAGCAAAATTGCCATTGCAGCGTCCTATTTTTCAATATATGCCTTTCAGGAACTGCATAAAGAATTATCAGAAATAGAAGAATTAAGATTCATTTTTACATCCCCTGCCTTTACGACTGAAAAAGCAAAAAAAGAGAAGAGAGAGTTTTATATACCACGATTAGAACGGGAAAAGAGTCTCTATGGCACAGAGTTTGAGATTAAACTGCGAAATGAACTCACACAAAAAGCCATTGCTAAAGAATGTGCGGAATGGATCCGGCGTAAGGTGACTTTTCGCTCAAATATCACAACTGAGAACATGGGGGGCTTCATTAATGTTCAAAATAATGATAGCAACATTACCTATATGCCGGTAAATGGTTTTACCACTGTTGACATTGGGTGTGAAAAAGGGAATAACGCATATAATATTGTAAACCGGCTCGGTGCTCCATTCAGCCAGGAATACTTCAGAATATTTGATGAAATATGGAATGATAAAGCAAAACTTCAGGATGTAACTGATGAAGTAATTGAGAATATATCAACCGTTTATAGGGAAAATTCTCCCCAATTCATCTATTTTGTAATTCTGTATAACATCTTCAATGAATTCCTGGATGACATTTCAGAAGATGTGCTCCCAAACGAGGCAACCGGATTTAAGAATAGTCAGATCTGGAATAAATTGTATGACTTCCAGAAGGATGCTGCACTCTCAATTATCAATAAACTTGAGACCTATAACGGCTGTATTTTGGCAGACAGCGTGGGTCTGGGAAAAACGTACACCGCTCTTTCTGTGATTAAATATTATGAGAACCGCAACAAGTCTGTATTAGTATTGTGTCCTAAAAAGCTTTCAGATAACTGGAATACGTTTAAAATGAACCTGCTCAACAATCCCATTGCCAAGGATCGTCTGAGCTACGATGTACTTTTTCATACCGACCTCTCACGAAATCACGGATATTCAAATGGCATTCCACTTGACCGGGTTAACTGGAGTAATTATGACCTCGTTGTCATTGATGAATCCCATAACTTCCGCAATGGTGGCGATGTCGATACGGAAGATAATGAGAAAGAGAACCGATACGAGCGGTTAATGAATCAGGTCATCCGCAAAGGTGTCCGAACAAAAGTCCTTATGTTGTCTGCCACGCCGGTGAATAACCGATTTTCAGATCTGAAAAATCAGCTTGCACTGGCATACGAGGGAAATACCGATCAGATCAATGAAAAACTGAAGACAAAACAGAATGTTGAAGATATATTCAGAATTGCACAGCAAGCCTTCAATACATGGAGTAAATTTGAGACGGAGGAGAGAACGACTGAAAATCTTCTTGATATGCTTGACTTTGAATTTTTTGAAGTTCTCGACAGTGTCACCATCGCCCGTTCGCGGAAGCATATTGAAAAATATTACAATACAGAAGAAATTGGGAAATTTCCGGAGAGAAACAAACCCATTTCTGTTCGCTGTCCCCTGACGACTCTTCCGGGAGCAATTGACTATGATGATATCTATGATACATTATCTCAGTTAAATCTGAGTATATACACTCCTTCTGCCTTCGTTCATGAGAGTAAGATTCCCAAATATGAAGAGAAATATGATACCAAATTAGCGAATACTTCGTTCAAACAGAGAGATCGTGAGAGGAGTCTTCGTATCCTTATGCGGACAAATCTTCTCAAACGACTTGAGAGTTCTGTTCATGCATTTCGGCTTACCGTGGGAAAGGTGCTTGAAAATATCACCCTGACAATTGAACAGATTGAGAAATTTCAGGAAAACGGTTCGATTGAATTTAATAACAGGACCATCTCTGATGATTTTGATTTCGACGATCAAAACTCGGATCTCTTATTCACATCCGGAAAGGTCAAAATTGAACTCAGGGATATGGACTACCGGAGTTGGCTTTACGATCTGAATGACGATCGGGGTCTGTTAGAAGAACTGCTGAAAGCAACATCTGCCATCACCCCTGAACATGATGAGAAGTTAAATGTCTTTTATAATGTCATCCGGGATAAGATACAGAATCCAATCAATGATAATAATAAAAAAATCCTGGTCTTTTCTGCATATGCCGATACCGTAGAGTACCTGTTTAATAATGTCAGTCAGATGGTGAAGTCAGAATTTGGACTGGATACTGCAATGATCACAGGTTCTGTAAACGGGAGAACAACAGTCCCAAAACTGAAGGCTGATTTCAACCAGGTCCTTACCTGTTTCTCACCAGTTTCTAAGGAGAGAGATCTGCTTTCGTTAAAAGAGCAGGCCAATATTGACATCCTGATTGCAACGGACTGCATTTCAGAGGGACAAAATCTTCAGGATTGTGATTATCTCATAAACTACGACATTCACTGGAATCCTGTCCGAATTATTCAGAGGTTTGGCCGTATTGATCGTATTGGGAGTAAAAACGACGTCATTCAGCTGGTTAATTTCTGGCCGGATATCTCCCTTGATGATTATATCAATTTAAAGTCACGGGTGGAGACCCGCATGCGAATTTCGGTGATGACATCAACCGGCGATGACGACCTCATCAATGAGGAAAAAGGGGATCTTGAATACCGAAAACAGCAGCTTGAACGACTGCAAAATGAGGTTGTGGATATTGAGGATATGTCCGGCGGTATATCCATTATGGACCTCGGTCTGAATGAATTCAGGATAGATCTTCTGAGTTACATTAAGGATAATCCTGATGTAGGGAGGTCACCTTTTGGGATGCATGCGGTGGTAAAAAGCCGTGGCAATGATGTTCCGCCCGGCGTCATATATGTCTTAAAAAACATCAATGATGATGTCAATATCAACAATTGCAATCTCCTACACCCGTTTTACATTGTATATGTCAACGATGACGGAAGGGTGTTTTACAATCACCTCTCTCCCAAAAAGACGCTTGATATGATCCGGTACCTGTGCAGGGACCAGAATATGCCGGACAAACAATTGTGCACATTGTTTAATAGAGAGACAAGAGACGGCAGGAGGATGGATACATATTCCAATCTGCTTGAAGATGCGATATCCTCTATCATCGATGTGAATGATGAGAGTGATATTGACAGCCTCTTTTCTCCCGGAGGGACATCAGCACTCCAGACGCACATCTCCGGTCTGAATGATTTTGAACTCATATGTTTTCTGATTGTCAAATGAGCATGAATGGAGGTGTGTTTATATGTTAGATCTACCTGTTGGCACCAAATATCAGAAACGGATTCCAAAAACCAAATTTTACCAGCATCTCTCTCTTTCACCAAAAGTGAAACAGCAGTTTGTAGACGAGATTGATACAATTTTCTGGCAGAACAAACTTTCTCCGGATACTCTTGGCATCGCTGCGGGAAAGGAGGTGCAGGAGATTGAGGTCTTTGAGATTAAATTGCGCCAGTTTGGAATCAGTAAAAATCTCCTTGAGATCATGGACCGGCAAATTCCCTATCACATTGTCTTTGTCCTGACGTTTGATGGAATGGCACAGATAGTCATCGGGTATAAGGAGAAGAGCAAAAAGAAGGATGATACCTACAAAGTTGAGAAGTATGTCTATTCTGAATGGTGTTCCCCTGATGAATGTGCACAGGAACTGAAAGGGCTGAATCTGGATGGCATATATGAAAATCTTTTGAGAGAGTATCTTCCTGAAGAGCAGCCGCAATTGAAGGATTTGAGAGAGACAATTGCTCTTCAAAAGGAGATTGAGAAACAGACCGCTCTGTGTGCAGCGCTGGAGAACAAGATGAAAAAAGAGAGACAGTTCAACAAGCAGGTCCACCTGAACCAGGAATTGAGAGAGCAAAAAGCAAAGCTTGAAGGCATGCTTTCTGAACAGATATCCAATTGCAACGAATGAATCCGAACAGAAAAAACAGTCATATAAGCATATGAGAAATACCAATGACGATATATATTATATCAAAGTAATTGTCTATCATTGGTTCTTGTAATCATCATCTGAAGGAAATCGGGAGGAATAGCGATGGAGACAATCATTAACGGTAAAATGATTCAGTGGGCACGGGAGCGTGCACGCTTATCTCCTGCAGAACTCGCTGAAAAGTGTAAAACCGATCCAGAAACTGTTCGGAAATGGGAGTCCGGGGAACGTGCAATTACGGTCACAAAGGCAAAACAGCTTGCAAAAATAGCACTGATACCATATGGACTTCTCTTTGCTGATAATCCTCCGGAAGAGAAGATTCCCATTGCTGATTACCGGACACAAGGTTCTGCCGGTATCAGGAGACCCAGTCCCGAACTCCTTGAGACAATAGATGATGCTAAACTGAAGCAGGAGTGGTATCGCGAATATTTGATCGCTGAGGAATTTCCTCCTCTGGGTTTTATTGGAAAATATGATACTAATGCTGAACCTGAATTCATTGCACAGGAGATCAAACGAGTTCTTGGGGTCGATGATACGGAGTATTATGCCTGTAAAGACTGGGAACAGGCATTTAGTTATCTTATAAATCATGCAGAAGACGAAGGAATTACGGTCCTTGTCAATAGTACGCTGAAAAACAATACCCATCGGCCGCTGGATGTTGAAGAATTCCGGGGTTTCGTTCTTTCTGACTCCTATGCACCGTTGATTTTCATCAATGGGAAAGATGCAAAGGCTGCCCGGATGTTTACGCTCATGCATGAGATTGCTCATCTCTTCATTGGTGAGAGCGGTGTCTGTGATGACACCATTGCGGGAAATGGTTCCATCCCACAGGAACAGTGGTGCAATCAGGTTGCTGCTGAATTTTTAACGCCAAAGGACCGGTTTCTGGAGTTATGGAAAGAAGGAGAAAGTGCTGACTCCAATCTGGATACGATCCGGCTGAGACTGAGGGTGAGCAGATTGGTTGCTATTTTCCGTGCATATCAACTGAACCTAATTTCCTACGAAGAGAAGCAGGAATTCGTCTCCACAGAGATGACACACTTTGCAGCAATCAAAACGAAGCAGAAGGATACGAAAGGCGGACCGGATTATTATGTCATCAAGAGATTTAAGACTGGGAGGAATCTTGCGATGGCGATCATTTCTGAAGTGCGGGCAAACCGGATGCTCTACCGGGATGCCTTCCATCTGCTTGGCGTGAAAAATATTGAAGCCCTGAATACATTTGCGGGCGCTTTGGACTATTAACGATGAAATATCTGCTGGATTCGAATGTATTTATTGAGGCGAAAAACGGCTATTATTCATTTAATATTGCAGGGGGGTTTTGGGATTGGCTCGAACTCTTTATGGAAGAGCAGTCATTTCTGACCATCCGGGAAGTCAGGAAAGAATTGACTGATTATAATGATGAATTGAAGGACTGGATAATACAATTTCAACCGAGTCAGTTTATAGAGGAAGATCTGGAAATTCAACAGAATATGAGAGAGATTACCAATTACGTTCTCAATCACGAGACATTCTCCCCGGAGAATAAAAGTATGTTTCTTGCGAAAGCCGACCCATGGTTGATTGCCACCGCGATGGCACGAGGGTATGTTGTTGTCACGCATGAAAACAAAGTGGGAAAAGGGGCAAAAAAGGTCAAAATTCCAAATATATGTGAGACGTTCGGTGTTGAATATATCAATGTCTTTGAATTGATGAGGACAAAGAATGTAAATCTACGATTGTAAGGCTGATTCACATCTGCCAGATATCATTGTACACAATTATTATTCCAATACGTAATCTGAATTTTAAATCTCAGTCAAACAACGGAGAATTATCTATGAGCAAATCCGGGCCAGAATACCTGAAAATGGAAACCACCAACACCACAGAAGACCATATCGAAAAAATTGCTTCACTATTCCCGAATGTCATCACCGAAATTGAGGATGATGAAGGCATTCTCCGCAAGGGAATTGACTTCGATCTCCTCCGGCAGGAGCTCTCAGGTGGCTATGTCGAAGGAAGAGAAGAACGCTACGACTTTACATGGGTTGGGAAGAGGAAGGCCATCGTCGAGGCGAACCGCCCCATCAAAAAGACCCTCCGGCCCTGCATGGAAGAGAGCAAAAACTGGGAGGACACCCAGAATATCTTCATCGAAGGGGACAATCTCGATGCCATGAAACTCCTCCAGGAGAGCTATCTCAACTCAGTCAAGATGATCTATATCGATCCCCCGTATAATACAGGAAACGACTTCATCTACAACGACCGGTTCGTGATGGACGCTGACGAATATGATGAAGAGACCGGCGCAGTGGACGATGCAGGCAACCGGATGTTTAAAAACAATAAGGAACGGGGCCGGTATCACTCAGACTGGTGCTCGATGCTCTATCCCCGACTGAAGCTTGCACATACCCTGCTTCGTGATGATGGAGTTATATTTCTTTCAATTGATGAACATGAGATGCCTAATCTCCGCCATATGATGAACGAGATCTTCGGTGAGGATAATTATATTGAATCAATAATATGGAAGAAACGAAGTACGCCTCCCAATGATAAAATCATAGGTGCAGCTCATGAATATATCCTAATCTATTCTAAGGACATCCAGAAACTTTCTTTGAATCTCAGAGAAAGGACCAATGAACAGATTGAGAGATATCAAAATCCTGATAATCATCCAAAAGGACCTTGGGTACCCGGAGATTTAATGGCTAATGTGAAGGGTGGAAGATATGTAAAATCTCTCAATTTTCCTATAATTAATCCCAATACAGGAGAAGAACATTATCCTTCTTCAAACGGAAATTGGCGATTTAATAAAGACAAAATTGACGAACTCATTAAAAATAATGAAATTTACTTTGGCAAAGATAACAAGGGCCGTCCTAAATTGAAACGTTTCTTATCCGATGTTAAAAAAGGAATAACATATACAACCATTTGGGATTTTGTTCCATTTAACACAGTAGGCTCAAAGGAAATGGCTGAATTGTTAGGAAACTTAACTGTTTTCAATAATCCTAAGCCATCAGGGTTAATTGTAGAATTACTTAAGCTTGGCTCATTAAATAATTCACTAATCCTCGACTTCTTCTCCGGTTCTTGCACAACCGCCCATGCCGTCATGCAGCTGAACGCGGAGGACGGCGGCAGCGGCACCCGCAAATTCATCATGGTGCAGCTGCCTGAGCCCTGCTGCGATGAAGGGAGTGAGGCATTGAAGGCGGGATTCCATACCATCGCAGAGATAGGCAAGGAGAGAATCCGTCGTGCCGGTGAAAAGATCAAAGCCGAATTGGAGGAGGCGAACCGGCAAAAAACCCTTGACGGAGAGCAAATGAAGATTCCCGATATCGGATTCCGGGTCTTCAAAATCGATGACACCAATATGAAGGATGTCTATTACGCAGCAGAAGACTATACTCAGGAGACCATAGAAGGACTTGTTGATAATGTCAGGGGAGACAGAACGGACACAGACCTCCTCTATCAGGTCATGATCAACTGGGGCCTTCCTTTAGACCTCAGACACGAGATGGAAACCATCGACGGGTATACCGTGCACATCGTTGATGGCAATGCACTTGTCGCCTGTTTTGAAGCAAACATCTCTGAAGATGTGATGCGAACAATTGCGGAGAAAAAACCCCTGCGGGCCGTCTTCCGGGATGGTTCATTCAGGAACAGCCCTGGCAAACTCAATATTGAAGGCATATTCAAGACCATTGCACCGGACACGAAACTGAGAGTGATCTGATGGCAGAGATGGCAGATGAAAATGAGTCCACCAATAAACGTCTGGAATGGCAGGAACCCCCAAAGGGACATATCCTGATATACCAGTCAAAAGATGAGACTTTCAGGCTTGATGTCCGCTTTGAAGATGAATCAGTATGGCTGACCCAGCAGCAGATGGCCGAACTTTTCCAGACCACCAAGCAAAATATCAGTCTCCATATAAAAAACATCTATTCTGAGAGCGAACTCCTCCCACAGGCAACTGTCAAGGAATACTTGACAGTTCAAACGGAAGGAGCACGTGAAGTCAAACGAACGATTGACTACTACAACCTTGATATGATCATCTCTGTCGGTTATCGGGTGAGAAGCAGTATTGCCACCCGGTTTCGTATCTGGGCGACACAGCACCTGACGGAATTCATTAAAAAGGGGTTCATTCTCGATGACGTTCGCCTGAAAGAACCGGAAAGCAGTAGGTACTTTGAGGAACTCTTAGCACGGATCCGCGATATCCGTTCATCTGAAAAGATTTTCTGGCGCAAAGTTCTGGACATATACGCGACCAGTATTGATTATGACCCAAACGCTGAAACAACACAGCAGTTTTTTAGACAGGTACAAAACAAGATGCACTGGGCGGCGCATGGTCACACCGCAGCAGAATTGATCTATGAACGTGCAGATGCAAACAAGCCTGAGATGGGGATTACCAATTATCCGGGGAATACCCTGCTCAGACGTGATATAGAAGTTGCAAAGAATTATCTCAGGGAGGATGAATTAGCAGTTCTCAATCGAATAGTGACCGCATATCTGGAAATCGCAGAATTGCAGGCGCTCAACCGGATGCCAATGACCATGCAGGACTGGATTGAACGCCTGCACCAGTTTTTAACAATGACCGGACGTGAACTGCTGACAAACGCCGGAAGCATCAGTCACGAAACTGCACTACAAAAAGCACACGCTGAGTATGAAACCTACTGCAGGAATAAATTGCAGGAGCCGACAGACGTTGAAAGGCATTTTATAGAGATGGAAGATGGAATAAAGCACATCAAGGGAAGAACTGAAGAAGAGCCATCTCCGGACACGAAAGCACACGCGAAAAAGGAATGCGGAGAAAATAATCATTAAGGGCGGTATCTGAAGATGGAACCGATAACGTGTATTCAAAACAGCACCGCTGAATTTCTCACATTCACCGGAGGCATGGAATGAAACTGCAATTCAAACACCAAGCATTCCAGGCTGAAGCTGCACAGGCGGTCTGTGACGTCTTTGCCGGACAGCCACGGACAACACCCACCTATCTTATTGATACCGGACTTATCGAAAAGACCTCCCGGCAGATACGATTCGGTGACGGCGAATTGGTCGATGAGGATTCCATTGACAGCACCGGATACAGGAACAGCAGAATAAAAATTGCTGACACTCAGATTCTTCAAAATCTGCAGAAAATCCAGAGAGATTTACAGATAGAGCCTTCAAAAGACCTTGAAGGGACATATAACCTGACCATCGAGATGGAGACCGGTGTCGGGAAGACCTACACCTACATCAAAACGATGTATGAAATGAACAAACGATTCGGGTTCACAAAGTTCATCATTGTTGTTCCATCCATTGCCATCCGTGAAGGAGTGTACAAGTCATTTGAACTGACGGAAGATCACTTCGCAGAAGACTATGGCAAGAAGATCCGCTATTTCATCTACAACTCAAAGCAGCTCCATAAACTCGAGCAGTTCGCAAACGACAGCAGCATCCATGTAATGATCATCAATTCCCAGGCGTTCAATGCCAGAGGAAAGGATGCGAGACGCATTTACATGCAGCTCGATTCTTTCAGAAGCCGCAAACCCATCGATGTCATTGCACAGACAAACCCGGTAGTAATCATTGATGAACCGCAGTCGGTTGAAGGTGCGGCAACAAAAGAACGGCTGAAAGAATTTAATCCCCTCATGACCCTGCGGTATTCGGCCACCCATAAGAAGAACGAGACCTATAACATGGTCTACCGGCTGGATGCCCTTGAGGCATACAATAAACGACTGGTCAAAAAGATTGCGGTAAAAGGAATTTCTGTTACCGGTTCAACAGGGACTGAAGGGTATCTCTATCTGGAAGGTCTGAATTTTTCAAAATCTGCTCCCACCGCCAGTCTTGAATTTGAGTGCAAAGGGAAGAACAGCCTGAGAAAAGTCAGCCGGAATGTAACGGAGGGATACAACCTGTATGAGCATTCAGGTGAATTAAACCAATATCAGGGATATGTAGTTTCAGAGATAAACGGCCTCACCAATTCGGTATCATTCACAAACGGAGTCACCATCACTGCCGGTGAGATGCAGGGTTTAACAGATGAAGAACAGATCCGGCGCATTCAAATCCGCGAAACAATCAAGTCTCACCTTGAACGCGAACGTGCACTCTTCAAAAAAGGAATAAAGGTTCTGTCACTCTTCTTCATTGATGAAGTAGCCAAATACCGGCAGTACGATGATTCCGGGGAGCAGATACCCGGAGAATATGCCCAGATATTTGAAGAGGAATATCGTTCAGAGATTGAAAATCTCACATTGTCCTTTGGTGAAGATGACTATCTCTGTTACCTTAAGCAGATCAAAGCAGAAGAGACGCACCAGGGATACTTCTCCATTGACAAAAAGGGCAAATATGTTGATAGCAGCGCCAAAGGAAAGGAGAATGTCTCAGATGACGTTGACGCATATGACCTTATCATGAAGAAGAAAGAGCAGCTCCTTGATCACAAGGAACCTGTTCGCTTCATATTTTCCCATTCTGCCCTTCGTGAAGGATGGGACAATCCAAATGTATTCCAGATCTGCACCCTGAAGACAAGTAGTTCAGAAGTCCGCAAACGCCAGGAAGTTGGCCGTGGACTTAGGCTGTGCGTGAACAATCTCGGCGAAAGAATGGATACAAATGTGCTTGGTGGTGATGTCCACAATGTCAATGTTCTCACGGTTATCGCAAACGAAAGTTATGACAGCTTTGCCAAAGCCCTGCAGAGTGAGATGGCAGATGCCATTGCAGACAGACCACGCATTGTTGATGCCCGGTTATTTGAAGGCAGAGTTATTTCCAACATAAACGGTGCAGAACGGATCATTGATCCAGATCTTGCACGGAAAATTAACAATAGCTTGATCCGAAATTGTTATGTTGATGATGATTGTGCATTGACAGTAAAATACCATGAAGACGCTAAAAACGGGAATATCAGTTTGCCGGAAGAGATTAATGATTACTCAGGATCAATAATAGAAATACTTGGCAACATTGGTAACCCTGATGCATTTAGGCCGGATGATGCACGCAGCAGGAATGTTGACCTGAAAATAGTCGACGAGAAGCTTGAGATGAAGGAGTTTAAATCCCTCTGGGAAAGGATAAACTCAAAATCAGCATATATTGTCGATTTTGATTCAAATGAACTGGTAGAGAAATCCATAGCGGCACTGGATGAAAAACTCAGAGTCAAAAAAATATTTTACCGGATTGAGTCCGGTGCCCAGGTGGATACAATACAGAGCAAGGAATCGGTTGCATACGGTGAGTCATTCATCCAAAAAGAACAGGAAACCACAGTTGCTGCTGCAAAGGCAAACTCCTCTGTGAAGTATGATTTAATTGGCGAGATTGCCAAATCCACAAAACTTACCCGCAAGGATGTGGCCGCAATCCTGCAGGGCATAAAAACGACCACATTTGATCAATTTAAAGGTAATCCGGAAGAGTTCATCATACAGGCATCAAAGCTTATTGATGAACAGAAAGCAACGGTAATTGTTGAACATATTGAGTATCATATTCTTGAAGACCGCTATGATACCGGCATTTTTACCGAGCCTTCAATGAAACGGGGCACCATTGGAAAGAATGCAATACCTGCAGACAAGAGTCTCTATAATTACATCATAACCGATTCCGGGACTGAACGGAAATTTGCAGAAAAACTTGACACAGATACCAATGTTGCTGTGTATGTCAAACTTCCCAACGGATTTTATATTAACACCCCGGTTGGAAAATACAACCCCGACTGGGCAATTGCATTTAAGGAAGGAACAGTCAAGCACATCTACTTTGTTGCCGAGACAAAGGGAGATTTATCCTCAATGCAACTGCGTAAAATAGAGTCGTTGAAGATTCAGTGCGCGAGGGAGCATTTCAGGAGCATTAGTTCGGATTCGGTGAAATATGAGGTTGTTACCGATTATCATGGTTTATTGAATGAAGTTATGACGTGATTACTGAAATGAGCGCCGAAAATATTCTTGTGCGAATGTGATTGAAATACAAAGCATTGACGGAAGTCAACTTACCCTTCCCAAAAAAGGCATGAATGTGGGCAGTATACCCCGTCCACATTCGCTAAATTCTCCTGAATTCCACCACATGCTCCAGATGTTCCACTGCATCCATATACCCAGTTTCTCCCCCGGACAGCGCAGCACCTTCGCGGGGCCACTCACGACACCCGCTAAGAGATTGCATCACCAAAGAAATGCCCCGCATTGTCACAGGGACGCGGGGACACGGGGCGGGGGGATGGAGGATTATATCTCCTGCCTCCCGCTGTCTCCCCGAGCCCGGAAATGGGGTCCTGTCCCGCATCCCATGGGGCCGTGATGGCACCCATATTTCAGGCCCATTTTTCCTCTTAAACATGCTAAAAATTGCAAATTTGGGCATATCCGGGCTTATCTTGGCATATTTACGTGGCATCGGGACCACCCTAAAAATAGGGATGTTATGAGCGTTATACGACAAAAAGTGCCTGGAAGTTCAGTCCCGCGCAGTGCCCGGCGACCAGTGACCAGTCCCTGTTTACCCAGTCCTCCCCATTCCCTCCACATGGTTCAGATTATACCTCGCGTCCGAATACGCCGGGTCAATCTTCACAGCACAGGTGAAACATTCCTTCGCCTCACTCGTGCGTCCGGCCGCAGCCATCGCCTCGCCTTTTGCGTTCCAGGCCATCGCATCATCCGGGCTCCTCGCAAGGGCAGTGTCATACCACTTGTGCCCCTTCGGGACTTCGGTAGCACTGCTCATCATCCGGGACACGACAGAGGCACCGTCCTTTTCATTCTCCGTGAGAGAAATCACCAGATGGTCCAGCACCCGGTTGTTCTCATGAACCGACTGACCTGACCGGCGCAGGGCGTCCTCCCTCTTCGTCAGGGAAGTGATGAGACGTTCAAGCTCCTGTTTCACACCGGGAGAACGGACCGCTGAGGCAGCAATGCGCACAGAAAGTGCGTTTTCGCCTGCAGGGACGACTGTTATCCATTGCGTCCCGGCCCGTGAATCTGTCAGAAAACCCGTAGATTTCGTACATTCCGGCATGTCCTGACCGATGGCATCCGACTCCACCCGAAGTGTTGCATATTCATCCGCACCGCCCTCTTCGAAATATTCACTGACTGTTATCGTCACCATCCACTATCACTCCGGATAGCTATTTTCTCAACGATGGTGCAGATAAACTGAGCGGTATGGTCAAACATTTATCCCCCTCATCATCTCACTCATCACCTCTCTCCTCTCTTTAAAAAATGTGCAGAACCGGTGGATTGAAACGTTTCAAACGGCGTCCGTCGAATGGCTGAAACATGGGGGTGAACTGCTTTGCAGGAAGAAGAGAATGAACACGTGTGAATGGATGGCAAAGGCAATGGAGGGAAATGAATACAGGGGAAGGCACTGTTCCTTTGGTTATCTACTATCTCTCCTTCCTGTTTGGCTGGTTCGTGTGTATCCCCCGTGTTTCAGCAGGGGTCACCAGAGCTGTATGATATCATATTGCCTCAAAAAATTCTTCCTTTGAGACTTCACAGTCCCGGATAATTTTTGCAAGAAGACCTTTTGAGATATCTTCCCCTTTATGAAATGGAACAACAGTAGTTCGTCCATCCGGGTGACGGAAAAAATATGACTCCCATTTTGTCGCGATTGGACAAACCCAGGTTTTACAAGAATTTTACATACTTTTTCGGGTGGTTGTGGGAGAATTCGCTGCATATCACCCATTGCATATCACCCACTCAAACCAGAACATCTATCTGTTGCAGTCCAATGAATTCCAGGTGCGGGATCTCATTCAATTCACTAGCACACAGTTCAGCCGCCTCTCTGATCCGCTCCATTAGTGTTGGCACATCTCCTGCCTGGGTGTGACATCCTGGAATCTGAGGTATTTCAGCCACATATATGCCATCTTCATCCTGTTCAATGATGACCGTAAATCTGCGGGCTGTCTTCATAATCTGCATATGTACCTGCAGAGCTGATAAATATTCGGACGGTGACGGCCAGTACTGTATTTAGCCATTTGTGAAATGGGTTGCTTTCAGGAGGGTCCGGCCGATCCAACCATGACCTTCCCATTGGTCTTCTGGATCAAGGTTTTACCTGACATCGTTTGGATGTCAGCCACATCGCCTATACGCCAGAGGATGAAACGGAATCCAACATATCAACACAAACTCAGCAGGTTACTACCAGAAATAAACGTTGAAAATGTATTCTTTTTGGTTGAGAGACCCCCTTCCGTTCTCCCACCATGTTCCAACTCAATTGAAAGCTGCATGAACAGACGCTGAAAGACTCTCTCTGAATACTGCCCACCCCTCCGGCGTATTCAGATCCGACGACAAAACTACTGATTTAATATACAACGGAATCCTCAGTTCCTCACCGGCAGGACCAACACATTCAAAGAAAAACGTCCCGTACTCCCTGTCATCAATATCAGGATATAAAAGCACCCCTGCCTTAGCCCGGAGTTTTGTCACATACGCATACATCTGATACATATCAGCCTGCGAGACACCAAATGTACGGTCCTCTTCATCAAGAATCTTGTATTTTGTATCGATCACAAAAACGGATGAATGATGCCTGATTACCAGATCAGGAATCAGCCGGAAAACACCACGGGAATGTTCCTTTGTGGCAAGGTTTCCAATATATTTCTGTGGTTCGATTTCAGGAGTGCAGTGAAAGAAATATCGGGGGTCGCTCTGCAGCACAACGGCGATAAACTCCTCAAAGAGCGTATTCATCGGTATCATGAGTGAGAATGATTCCACTTCGGATGCCTGCAGGGTAAGTGTTGAATTAGAGAGAAAAATCCGGCAGAATCTGATGAAAGGTTCATACATACGGTTGAGACGATTGAAGACGATACGATCGATGTCAACGACTCGTACCGGCTCTGATCCAACCTCGTCAAGAGAGTTTACGACCGAACGAAGAAGACGAATAGTCCCAAAATTCTGCGATTTTCGGGCCATCAGATGACAGGAATATTTCAGGGTTTTATGAATCATCGTATCAGCAGAAAGCTCATGATACCGGCAGGGAATAATATGAAGACGGGCAGGATTTGCATATTGCCTGACCTCAATTCTCCCTCGAATGAAACGAAGCTCCTGTTCCTGTTTCTTATACTCTCTGACCTTTGTTGAATGGATAAGAGCACTCAGCTTCCGTGCAAATATCCGGATGAACACCTCAAAAAGATCAAGTTCTGCCAGATCAAGACCTGCAAAATCCGACTCTTTTATTGAGAGGCGATTGGTCATTGAAAGCATCTTCAGAAGATTTCCGGCAACGATCTTCTTGTGCTCTTTTGAGTGACCGTCACGATACAGTTTTGGAAATATCTCAAGAGTAATACTGCCTGCTTTCACCACTCCAACAAATCCCAGTGGTTTAATGTATTTTCGATTAATCTCGAAAAACCGCTCATTTTCGTTTATATTCTCAAGGTGCTGCAGTGTCTTCCCGGTAAGTCTGAATGTGTTGTCTTCAAAGCTGTCACTCTCTGAAACCTCATAGGGGTACCGTTCAAACTCATAGAGCGTTGCTGTGGAAGACATATTCTCCCTAATCATCCCGGGAGATGTAATCGTCGTCTTCTGTCTCATCTTCATCCTGGCCGGATGAATGATCCATTTTTGTGAGTCTTTTTAGAGCAGAAAGGAACACACCATTGTGGCAGGGTTCTGTAAACATGAATGACCGGTCATCAGAACGAAGCGTGACAAAATCTTTGCCAAGGATTTCAGAGAGCTTTTTGGGAGAATCGTAAAAGTACTCCTGAAGAAGAGGCAGAACCTCATAGTACCATATAAATTCGAGTGAACCACAGGCATCGTCAGGTGTTCTCTCGTCTTTCAGTTTTACAAAATAACTGTGACCAATTTGATGATCCCTGTCATACTTTTCAAGAATTGCATTATTTAATTGTTCATGAACCGCAATGGCAATATCAAAGATCTCCTGCACTTTGGCATCGTTGCTTACCAGCAATTCTCTGAGAACGTCTGAATCAGGCATCATTTCAAAAAATCCAAACCGTCTCCTCAGGGCAATATCCACAAGAGCAATGGATTTATCAGCAGTGTTCATGGTGCCGATAATATAGAGATTTGGTGGGATGCCAAACCTGGTTTTGGAATACGGCAGCGTAATTGGCAGTCCGTTCTCAGCACACAGCCTCTTGTCAGCCTCAAGAAGAGTGATAAGTTCACCAAATATTCGGGAGATGTCACCCCGGTTAATCTCATCGATGATCAGGTAGAAAGGAGCTTCTGAAACGGATTCAAGAGCAGAGTCACACTCTTCTTCGGTTAATTCAGGAATATTCTTACCCTTCACCCATTTTTTTTCAATTCCTGCTGTTTGAAGAAGGACATTGAATGCCTGCCGGGCAAATTCCTTGAAAACCCCATCTTCAACCTGATAATGGATACACCCTTCATCATCTGCTTCCGGGCGCAGTCCCTCGATAAAATCTTCATATGCAAAGGACGGATGGAATGTCACAAAACGGGTATTTTTGACAAACTCAGTATTCTGTTGAACGGTTATGCCCAAAGATTCTGGTGAAATACCATCGGATAACGATATAATCTCATTTACATCGTTATTAGAAAGACCCAGAATACTGAAACTCATTTTACCGAAATTTATTCGGGGATTATTTTTAGGTAAATCGCTATTCTTTATCTGTGCATAGGTGGGTCCATTAAACTGCGTGATAACCTCAAATATTAGGAAATCAACATTTTTTTGAATACATTTTACTACTGTTGTGTATCTCTTTGCTTTCTCTGCTGTATAGGCAAATCCAAAATCACCTTCCTGGATTTCATCATAATATTCCTGCCAGTTTGGATTCGCATCTGATTTACCAAATCTTTTGGACCATTCATATCTGAAAGTGTCACCCATTTTCAGAGATTTTACCTCACCGTCATGTGGTTCGTAAATAGTAATTGAATAAAACTTTTTATCAGAGAGATTCTGGTTATGAAAATTATATCCCGTAATTCCAGAGGACGAAATATATTTGGTTGCAAGAAACGTCTTTCCTGTGCCAGGAGGGCCGTAAAGAATCACCTGTTTTTTTCTTTCCAGTAACTGATCAAGCATTCCCGTATCAATAATTGGTTTCGGCGTCATTCTGTTCATAATTCTTTCATACTCATCCTTTGTTAGTTCAGTAACCCGTTGTGAAAATTTCCCCTTCATATCTTTTGGGATAGGGATATTCAGATTCGTTTCTTCCCAGTCAACATCGTGATAATAGGATTTCTGCGGTTCATCATCGTAATAGGTCTCGGAACTCAGGACACCTTTGCCCACAATCCTGGTTTTCCCCTCATTAATTAGGACAATATCTCCTTTTTTTAGTGAAAATAGGTATTTATAGAGAGAACCTGAATGTGATTTATCATTATACGCGTTATTGTAATGCGTTTTAAATTCAGCAGGATCTGAAAATGTAAGAGCGTCTGCACCGTATTTTTCCACAAACACTTTCCAGGAATCAAGATGAATATAATTTTCATCTCTCCATCGATTCCAGAAACATAACCCGGTAATAATTTTAGTTTTTGGATTGCAGAATGACGGGTTCATAACCCAGTATTTACGTTCTGAAATTCTTTCCAGGATGTATTTTGTAAACTGATCGAATGATAAACTGGCAATAGTCTGATTGCATTTCCCAATTAACCCGGAATCATTTGGAATCGAAATATTCAGATCGGTTTCCTGCCATAACACATCGCGACAAAGATAGCAATTGTCATCATCATCCTTCCGATATTTTGGATCTGATTTGACAACTCCATATCCGATAAAAGAATTCTTCCCACGGTTGGCGACAATAATGTCACCGAGTTTAAATTCGTATAAAAATTTGATATGCTGGTTTGCTGTGTAGTCTGAACCATCAGCAGCTTTTTTTATTGTTTCTTTGTCAGCGGTAAAAAGTTCTTTTTTGAGATTTTCATATAATCCGCCCCAGTTAATACTGACAATTTCATTATCCTGCCAAAATTTATTATCCCATAGATAAGCATTTTCTCCGGGAGCAACTTTCCAGATATTCACCCAACTAATATCACAGAGGAAATCATCCAATGTAACAAAATCTGCGTCCTTGAAATCCGAGTCTTTCCGAAGCTGTTTCAGAACCTGTGCAGCTTTTTTGCAGAATTCACCATATGTATCCCCAATCTGTTCTCCCTTATCAGGCACTTCTTCATAATCAAATCCTAAAAATGCAAGTGCTCTCTCTGAAAATAGATTACTGATGGCGTATTTGTCCGGATAAAAATAGGTGAGTAATTCTGAGGTAATACTCCTGGTTACATCATTTTCCCTCATGAACCGCTGATATCGTACTGAGATATCGTTATTGCCAAAAAGAAGATCCTTTAGCGTATCAATGAATTTCTGACTGTATAGTTTCTCAGCTAATTTGATATTTATCGGAGAATCACGATTGGCATCATCTCCCCCATCTTCTGTCGCAAATAGCTCACTGAGGATTTTTATGGCTCTTTCTGTATCGGGTGAATCAATGTTTTCTTTTGAAAAAACGGATTGTATTTCACGTTTCAGCCATTCTTGTATTTCAGATCCTTTTTTGCCATCACGACCAGCTTCCTCTTCAAGTTCATCGTAACGCTGTTTGAATCTCTCTATGTAAATTGGAATAATTTTTTCCAGGTTTTTATTTCCAATCATAATTTGATCCTATATAATAGCTGAAATTATTCGTTCTAAAGCGATAAACCCTTTTATTTGAGTTTTTTCATATTTTGAAGCTCAAATGGCATCCATTCATTTCTTTCTGTTCGAAATAATAGAAAGAAGGTATTGAAGAATTGATTAGATGCTTTATTCTGGATCAGGGGTAATTTCTCCAATTATCGCCACCGGTTTGTGCTTAAATTTATTTTCCCATTTGAATTTGAAATTATTTTCAATGATTCAATAAAAGCCGCTCTAGATGTAAATACAGGTCAAGGTTTCAATATGACCTCATATTCGGATGATACCCGTGGTGACCCTTACGATTTGCCAATTGAATCATGGGAAACAATATTGTCTTTTGCTACATCAGCCGAAAAGGTGCAAAATCGATAGAGACCTAGTACCAAACCAAAAAATCCAAACCAAAAAATCCAAACCCCCCAAAACCTCCCAAACCCGATCTAAAGTATCTCACATTCACCTGACACCGGCATGAATCTCTGCAAAGAGATCGTTCACAACACAGAGCATCTCCCCGCTTCTGTCTGAAACCGTCACCATCCATCCGCCACTGACACGAAATGCTGCATGAAAAGATCCATCGCCTTTCGTGTTCCCTCTCTCGCCCTTTCACTGTCCTGATACCCCATCGTGACAGTCATATGCCCCCGGAACGTGCTCGTCACAAAACAGGTGGTCGGCATGTAGCATCCGGGATAGCAGATATAGGCATCCGTCAGCCCTTCCACATCCGGGAGAGTGATCGGTCCGGGATTCGAGACGAAGATATCCGCAAAACCTGACTTCTGAAGGGCCGCCATCTCTTCCACCATCTGGTGAATCTGCCTGCCTTCCGGGTCAGAGGACATGTCCATTTGGACCTGCTCACGGATGCCGATGGCGTTTTCCTTCAAAAGCTTCGTCTCCCTGATGACACGGGGAAGCACATCTTCCATCCCTTCTCCCCCCCGGCGATCGAGAGGAAAGCAGACATTGGCAGCCTGGTTGCTCATCACCCGTGACCCGTCGGTTCTGTGCTGGCGCAGGTTGACGGGGAAGAAAATATCAATCGGCCCGCTATGACCGGTGAGGTCACTCATGGAGAGAAAATACGCCGCCAGTACCACATCATTGACACTGCCCCCGAGCGTTCCGGCAGAGCGGCGAACTGCCGCAACGACCGGAGAGCTGACACATTCCCGGTGATACGCTGAAGGCTGAGATGACGTCCCGAACGGATCGGGCCACAACGGATTGATCACGTTCATATCCGGAGGAGCATCCATTCCTTTCGGGTCCGTCCCTCTGGTCCAGAGCGTGTCACGTTCCGGGAACCCCCCGATTTCAGGAGAGATGCTGCCGGGCTTTTGGTACTCCTGCAACAGCTGGGACATGAGCGTGTGGAGACCGAATCCGTCAGCGGCGGCATGGGCGAGGTTGATTACGATCACATCACCCGAAGGTCTTCGCAGCAGCCGTACGCGAAACTGCAGCGGCCCGGAGGGATCAACAGGGCCGGTGACATGGGAATGATAGTCGTCGCCGCATTCCTCCACCCGCACCGGAGGGACCCTGACATCATCGGCCATCTCCCAGACTGCCGGGCCATTTCCCCGGATAAGCCTGCTGTGAAGCACAGGATGGGCCATAAGACACGCCTGAGCAGCCTCCTGAAGAGCATGCGGGTCAAGATTCCGGTCAAACTCCATCACCGCACACATGGTGGCATCACCCATGAGCCGTATGGAATCGGTGAACAGATCAAGAGACGAGGCAGGACAGGTGTACATGCTCAGATATACCACCCCGGGAGCAATGAATTTCATCATACGGGACGGCAGGCTCCACCCCGCACCGAAAAAATGGTCCGGATGCATCCTAAGAACCAATCATTACCCGTCAGCAGGGTTCGCAACCGGTTACCAGTCATTTTAAAATCGGTTCTACATTTGAAAGCCGGAATTCGTTCTTTTCAAAAATCCACCCACCTATCTGGAATTCCCATTTAAATCAAAAAAAGCATAGATTTAACTGATTCAGGTATATTATCTGAGATTATGATTGATACCATAATGGCAAACGTAAAAGGGTTCCTTTTCAATCCTGTTGACACATTTCAGCAGACAAAAGGAGATGAACCAAAAGCAGTATTCACCTACTTTGTCGTGCTTCTCGTAATCTATTCAGTCCTTTCTGCCATTATTGCAGCCATAGGAATGGACAGCATGCTTGCCGGCGCATTACCGGGTGCAGGAGGTATTTTCGGTATATTTCTCGCGTCCCTGATAGGCACTTTTATCCTGACACTCATCTTTGCCGCATGGCTTCACCTGTGGGTGTATCTTTTCGGCGGGCGCAACGGAATCATGCAGACGGTGAAAGCGGTTGTCTACGGGAGCACTCCCGAGCTTCTGTTCGGATGGATACCCTTTATCGGGTTTCTATTTTCAATCTGGTCACTGGGTCTGGGCATTCTTGGAATACGCGAGCTGCAGGAGCTGAGTACAGCAAAAGCAGTCATGGTCTTTGTAATCGCGGTTGTAATCCCGCTCATTGTTCTCGTTCTTCTGGCGGCATTCTTCTTTATAAGTGTCATGACAGTGACAGGAACTGTCCCTGAGCCTTCGGAAAATCTCTTTACTGCCTTTTAATCCGGTTACACAGTCTGCGGGAAAACCGGCCATTGTCGGCAGTGACAGAACCAATAACCCCCTTTTTTAAGCCCTGCATCGCAAACCCGAATGCAATAATCTGCCACCGCTGTTTTTGGATGAACTGGGGACAGAATGGACCTTTTTTTAAGCCCTCTTTTGCCCTCGAAAAAAGGCAGTGTTTTTGCGTTTTATTTCTAAAAGAACGACCATTTGTGAATTTATGAGCAGGTGCGGTTGGAGGATATTTCAGGAGGATGTGCAGACACTGTCTCTGGATGAGAACGGCCCGCTCCGGCCGTCTGTGTGGACGTTTTTTCCGGGTGGCGGGCCTGTTGGGGGCCTATTTAAGCGTTACATATGTCTTTACCTGCTTCCTATCCAAAACAGAACTAATTGTATTTTTTTACATATCCATTTGGATAAACAATCAATGTTTCTCCATCATTTTCCCAGAATTTACCACCAGGGTGTCGCGATTGCCAATCTAAATTCAACCAGTAGATAGGATCACCATCACTAGTGTGGTCTGTGTGGTACGCTATTGAACTGCAATGGTATCGCTTACAAATATAATTCGCAATATTCTGTAAACCCTGTTTGCTCGAAGCTACCTTCAACTCGGCATAGGCATGCCCACTTCCATTGGAATTATGGGCGAGAATGATTCGGGGATATCCGCCGATTGACTGCATAACCGATCCAACCACAATGGCGAAGTCATCGCAGTCTCCCTTCAGACCGAGATTGATTGTCCGACTCGCGGGTGAAAAATATTCAAAGCCTTTAGGATCATTCACGTAGGTCCAACGGTTGTAAACATTCTCCCAAACATCACATATCTGGGCTATGTTATATTCACCGCCGTGTGAACTATCGATCTGCATAAGAGCATAATCACGGGTGGTCGGATTGGTATAATCCATGGCCTCCACGATTAGATCGGCCTGTTTGGAAGCAGCGGATTCTGTTTTTCCATCAATCTTGGTCTCGATATTATCAACAGCAACTTTTGATCCCGTAACAATCATGTCGGATATATCCCCGGCAGCAGAAGCAACTTCATCCGAAGTTGCCATGTTAAAAGCAAAAGCGGCCCCCTTGAATATTACCACGCCAATAATCAATATGATTGCAATTGCAATAATTGAGGAAAGAATGGAACTGCCTTCTCCTGATGGTTCTTCGCCCATCACAGAATCCGGGGCGTATTTCGAATTATTTTGTAGTTCATAGCGTTCACCGTCGATATCAAGATATTCGACACCGTCGACAATGACATGAAGGGAATTTTCCAGATCGTATTCCACACCGTCTATTTCTATACGCTCGCTCTCGACCTCAAACCAATATTCGTCATTAGACATGAATATGTTACAATATTTTATATTTGGTAATAAAAATTGTGAAATAAATATGCTGCCGAAATGTTTTGCAAAGGAGTGACACAGCGTTTATCCGGATTTATTTTTTGGACACCCAATTGATGGTTGAGGGGAAATCCACTTTTTAAGAGGACAGGAGTTCACGCCTGGTGTTGGTCATATTCTTCTCTTTCACGGCGCGGGAATTAAAATAGGAGGGAGATATGGGTGAAAAATGGAAAAAAATCTAATACGGAGTTATTGGAAAACGGCCGCTCACCCTTCGGGGCAACGGCCTCCCTTCCTGACCTGCTCAGTTGTACGGATGCACCAAACGCTCACCGTCACTGCTGCGCAGTCATGCTCCGGTGGTGGGGTATCCTCCCTGTCCTCTCTGTCTGCCCCTTTTGCAGGTTTAGACAGTGAGGACATTGCTCATCCGTGCGATAAATAATCAGGTTCAAAGTTTTCCCACCAAAAAATGTGGAATCACATATTTTTTTGTATTTCAAATCATACAAAATTTTTAAATAATAGTATCTCAAGTTCACTACCATTGCATTGATTGTATTCATTCCAACCGGTGTTCAGCAAAAAGTTGGATTATTTCAACCAAACGACAATATCCACACATTTACAAGAGCTTTTTGAAGCGCAGGGGTGAAAGGGGGGGTCCTTTCCTACAATAGTCTCGTCGTTTTTCGTACGCTGGCGTGTCAATAGGTGACCGTGGGTGAATGAATTATCGATTGTGCAATGTAGTGAGATGGTTTTGTGAATGGAACGATGATGAGAGCTGTATTGGTTGCTCATGTAAATGTAAAATCATAAATTGGGGTATTTTCATGAATTGGCGAAATATAGTCAAAATTTTATTTGTTGGATTGTTAGTTACCTGCTTTGTACAAACTTCTTGTGCAATTGAACAAAATGAGTTAACGGGAAATGATTATTGGTTCCCTCTGATTAAAAACGTCGGAGGAGCTACCGATAATTATCGTTGTAGCATCTATTTTTATGCACTAGAACCTGAAACAACGGCCTATTTAGATTTAAACTACAATGATGCCCTGGACGCAGGCGAACCGATTGTCGTTACGGGAAGTAATGGACGTTTTTCAGAACCTGGGGGTTCTCAATTAATCAGCGACAAACCTATTCAAGCGTTTTTTTATTATTCTAATGATAATTCCGGATGTTATGACGATCAAAGACTTAATTATCCAGCGGCTCTTCCCGGCACTGAGTTTATTGTTCCGCATACGGGTGTCGTGAATGTTGTTGCTACCGAAGACAATGTCGTCCTTACAATTGGTAATTTACAGACAGTTAGCTTAGAAAAAGGACAAATTTTCGCCCAGAATGTAAATTCAGGAGATCGAATACACAGCGATAAACCTGTTGCGGTGACGCTGTATAATTATAACAGACCTAATCTGGATAACAGCTGGGCCGTGACATTACTTCCACTCTCTATGTTTGACACAGAATTTTGGATTCCACAAACAATTTCACCACTGGTGTACAATTCTCCGGCTTATGCCCACCAACAAGTCTACATAACATACGCTGACGGGACTATTGAAATCCTGAATACACAGGAGAATATGTACCAATTTATCTCAGATCAACCTGCCGCTGCCTATTTCTTCTTCGACATTTATTCACGTGACTGGTGGGCATCAGTATACAGACATTATGCTTGTGCGAATGAGATATTCCCTTATTCATTACTAAATACGGAGTATATTCGAGCAGGAGCCGTCTACGTTACTCGAGATAATACGCTTCTCCAGATCGATTATGAAAATGATGGAATAATTGATGAAGAAAAAACACTCAATGCCGGAGATGTTTTCAATCCCTTCAGAAGAATAGGCACTGCACATTATGCGGATCTTGATACTGTTGATATCGGGCATATCAGTGCTAACAATCCTGTTCAGGTTGGGTATTTTGCGGCTCAGTATTGGTCCGACAAGAGTGAGGCTGTGTGGGCATATACTGTCAATCCATGTGTACCAATTGGAAATAGGATACATGACGAGAATCTCCCTGATTTAAAGGTGAATAATATCTCTTTAAATATTGACGATCCAGGAAATGGAGATGATGTAACCTTCTCATGTATACTCTCCAATACGGGAGAGGCAAATGCAGCGGCATTCGGATGCAAATTGTATGTGGACGATGTTGAAATCGACCTCGCATCGATAGACCAACTTGCGGCAGGGACATCATGGGAGGGTTCATTCGATCTTCCATGGATAGCGACGGCCGGAACACATACGGTCAGGGTGAAAGCTGACTGGCAGAATGTAATTGCGGAAAGCAATGAAGGGAATAACATCCTGACAAAAACTATTGAAGTTGCTGAAACTCAGCAAATCGAGCTACTTTATCCATCAGAACCAATGATCGATTTTGGTGAAATTGGTGTGGGAGATCAGTCGGTCGATTGGGTGGAGATAAAAAATAATGGAAATGAAAAGATAGAGATGTCGTGTGCAATTAGTGGAGAAGCAGCTGAGGAATTCTCTTTCGTTATAAATAACGAACCTTTGTTGCTTGATAGCGGGGAACAAGGTACAATCCTGGTAATGATTGACCCAACTTCAAGTGGCACAAAAAATGCGATCCTTCGTATTACCGGTACAGAATTAAATTCGATTGATGTCGATTTAACAGGGCAAGCTTATCCACAATATCATCCAAAATTTGATGGATATTATTTTCCGAACTATGGCGATGAAGTCTGTTGGGAATTTTTCAAAGAAACCTACGACATTCAATCCTTTGACTTATTAAACCTCATTAATCCAATATCCTCAAAGATATTTAACGAATATAATCGGGCATTATTAATATATGGGTGGTATTCATATAATTCTAATCAGAACCCCGGGTCCTGTTATGGCATGGCAACAAGTAGCCAAATAATGTTCCAATCAGCATGGGAAAACAATCTCCTCGAAGAACGTACAAAATATCTGGGAACTGGAATTTCTGTTAGAGATGATCCAATTCCTGAGAATTGGAATGTTTTCATAAATTATCCCGATTTTCTTCAAAATATCGAAGATTGGATCGAATACTACCAGATAATCCAACTGGATAATTCTTGTATATGGAATGAACGCTATGGATTTGAAAATGCATATAATGAGATTAAATCTCGCTTAGATGATCCTTCTTCCTGGATAGAAAATCCAATCGTGCTAAGTATTGTTTGGGAAGAAATTGAATCTGGTAAACTCGTAACAAAATGTCATGCTGTCGCTCCCTTTAAAGTAAATGGAGATACGATTGAAATTTATGATCCAAATTCTCAACAGACACCGGTTGATATCACCTTCGACGCCGATCACAAAACTGCACGATATCGTGGATTTGACTTAATTCGGATGTCGATTACTGATCTCTCTGCTGTAAAGAAAAAACCAGTCCTTCCAACCAGTTTTGAAGCAATTATTGCCGGAGGGAAACTTCTTGCTTCTGACAGCGACGGTAACTATCTAGGTTATGTTGATAACGAATTCAGGGATGAAATCCCAGATACGAAGGCAATTTTTCTAAAGGGCGATAGCAATTCTGACATACCCGTCTTTTATGCAATTCCTGAAATCCCAGTTAACCGAGAAATATTTGGGACTGGAGATGGCATGGGGAAAGTAATCATAACAAAACCGCACAGCATAGTGGTAATTGAATCCATGATGACTACCAATACCCATGATCTATTGAATTTGCCACCAGATGGTTCTTCGATTGAGTGGGTTTCAGAGGGAGGAACTTCTTCAGTTAAGATCGAACTAACAAACGAATTAACAGAAAAAGTTCGAGTTGTCACCGTGCAATCTGATGACATAGAGCCCAATGAAGGTTTGAGTGTTGATTTCACGGAAAATAATGAAAGTATTGAAATCTGCAACATTGGGTCTGGAAAAACACTGAATATTAAAATTGAGAATGTTGACACTGATTACAGTTCCAATGAATTATCCAATCCGCTTGCTCTTGAATCGAATTCTCGCATGGTAATTACACCCGAAAGCTGGGACGATCTCGCAAACACCTACATCAAGGTGGAATATGACATCGGAAACGATGACACCATCGACAAGACCGAGATCATGACGGGACTTGTGGCGTCTGTGGACATCAACCCTGATGTGATTAACCTTGGAAGTAACGGCAATTTTGTCACTGCATTCATCGAACTGCCCCAGGAATTTGATCCCAGTGCTATTGTCGAAGATTCCGTTTGTGTTGCTACAGTCAATGGACAATCCATTGATCTCCTTTCAATTGAACCACGCAATGTCGGAGATTACGACGAAGATGACATTCCGGATTTGATGGTAAAATTCGACAGACAGATTATTGCTGATTCCTTATCTGAAGGAGAACATGAAATCACCCTGCTTGGTCAACTCAATGACGGGACGTATTTTAGTGGTATGGATTCAGTTACTGTGAAATCATCACCAAAACAGAATGCCAATAAGAAGAACGGGCCGTGAGATTTGTCGGGAAGGACACAATACGGTTGAAAATTGAACTCTCTTTTTTTTAAACTGCCATTTCGGCGGTTTTCCGGTCCGTTTCACCCATATTCAGCTATTAAATTTAATATTCGCGCAAATCCATTTCATCCAGCTTTTTACCGTCGATGCCCTCCTTCTGCATGTAGTATGATTGCATCTCATCTCATTTTTCATAATTATCTGTGTCACATCATCCTTATCGATATCAACCGGCTTGAAGTCGCAATCCTTTAACAATATAATCGCTGAACGAAACGAAGGTCGTCTTAGCAGCTGAGTAAATATTAGACGATTACGACATCTTCTATTTGAACAACTCCTCATTTTTTCCCCCAAATCTGTTAAGATGAAAGAACCTCTATTTTTGGTATCCCTTTTTAGTAAACCAAGATAAATTGCTGCATTCGCATAATAATCTCCCTGACGTCCATGAAAGTCAAAATATTCAGAAATTTGATCTTTTGTTTTCAAATCTTCACCAAAGGACGTGATTATATCAATGATTTTATCGAGATCATTTGCCTGGGGAAATGGGACATTAGGCTCCGATACATCTATTGGTACTGAACGAATCAGTTCCTCATAATTAACGATTAAAATGGGATCTTCATTAATCGAGAAGGATCGTAATTCAACAATCTTAAGATCACCAAAATTTTCACCGAATTGGAACTTTGTAAGATAAAATATGCCATTTGAATAGAAAAAAAAGATTGGAATGACAGGTTTGACTGTTTTTTGTGACCATTCTTTCCAGGGATAATAGAGCTGTCGAATGTGAAAATCGTCGCGCTTGCCTATCTTTGCTTCAATCAGATATATTCCGTTTTTTCCTTCGTAGCCAGAATCAACTTCTATTTGGACACCATTTACTTCGATTTGTACATTATTGTCCGGTAAATTAAGAGAGAAGTTTCCAGAGCGAAGTCTCCCTCTTATTGTGAGGTGTAATTGAGATTCATTGGTGAATGTTTTTAATAAAGAAACAAGATTTGCATAATCAATAGCCTGAGATTCACTGGTTATCGTTTTACCATTTAGGCTTTCAATTGCCTCATAATCAGGAGAAGGGTCATATATTTCTTTGAGGACATTGTCAAATTCTGTATCATATTTAAAATAGGATTTTTTCTTACTGTCCCGGTAAATTACATATTCACCATTTTTTATGGGAAGAATGGATAGATTGTGCTTTTTAAAAATTGTTGGCCTTGAACTTATTGTATCATGCTTCGCCATTAAGCGGGCTTCTCTTTCCCCTTCTTTTTTGAGTGTGGTTGCTGAAATCTGGACAAATCCATCGGATTCGATTTTACTGAGGAGATCCAAGGATTGAAAGACTTTATTCCAAGCCTCGTCCATCTTTGTGTCCATAATTGCATTTTAGTAGTTCATGACGATAATCTCATTGATTTCTCCCCGCTTACTGGCATCAGAATTAATCATTCTCCTTGCAGAGACACGTTCGATTTTATATTTCGCATATAAGACGTCAAAAAAATCGTCTTCAGGACAAATATTTTGAGGATCTGAATTACTTAGCATCAACTTCGCCTGCTTCACATCGCACTTCGTAAAGAACTTTGCGAGACGTTTTTGCTCAGCATCACTAAACCCATCCTTGGAATACCCTGTAAATGATGCAGTGTTGCTCAGGGGTCGATACGGGGGATCAAAATATACGAATGAATTCTTGTTGATATAACGGGATGACTTCTCAAAATCACCAAGATGTATTTTGGTATTTTGCAAAATTTGTGAATCTGCTCTCAAAACATCTAAATGAACAATTTTTGGGTTTTTATGTCGTCCAAAGGGGACATTGAATTCTCCACGAGAATTTACTCTGAATAAGCCATTAAAACAGGTCTTATTCAGGAAAATAAATTGGCATGCTCTTGGTATCCATGCTTTACTATAATTTTCAAAATTGATATTCTGTTTTGTCCGATTAAATTCATCGCGGACTGAATAATAATACTCTTTCCGCCCTTCTTCATCCTTAGATAGGAATGTTTCAGTGAGACAGCAGAGGCATTCAATGAGATCATCAACATCTCTTTTGACGACATTATAAGCAAGAATCAACTCTTCATTTATATCATAAATATGACATTCTTCAAATGAGAATTTATGATTGAAATGAAAGAAGACGGCACCTCCGCCAATGAAGGGTTCCACAAATGTAGATATTTCACCATTTTTTAGTTCTTTTGGTATCCGTTTTGCGAATTCTTCAAGCAATTGAGTTTTTCCGCCTGCCCACTTTAGGAAAGGTCTTGGATTAGTTTCAGACATTATGAGATCTCATTATTTATTACTCAGCTACTGTTCTATGTGTAATTTATTTTATTTGATGGAATTTAGGATTAGCTAAATGGGTATGAGAAATGTATTCTTTTCAACAAGTCCGTTTCTAATCCCCGTTCATCTGCATACTGACACAGAACGTTCTTTCCGAACTCATTGTTGATCCAAAGCAGAGTTAAATATCCAATTTGCTCTCTCCAGGCACAGAGATTGCATACCCAGATTTTCTTCCACGTCACCAAAGAGACAAAGGAAATCAATTCTTCACACCATAATTTAAGACACGAGTATATATGCAAAATCGGTGTAGAGCGTGAAAGTGAATGAAGTAAATTAATTTGAATAAATTTATGTGACGCCTATATCTCCATCCTGCCCTTGCTATCAATTCTATTCTTTTTATACATACACATCGCAGACTTTTTCTATATCACCCCATCCACACAATCAACTTCTGTGCACACCAGATCATGCACAGGAGCAATATCTCCATGAAAGAAATCGAACAGGAAGTTCTCAACAACATCCCGGACCCGATTGCAAAGCTCGTCTGGGAGAAATGGATCGCAGAAGGAAAGGCCCGGCTTATCCTGCCGAACGGGGAGATGCAGACATGCAGCCGGCAGTTCCGATAGAAGGCAGCCCCACAAAGAAGCCATGTCCCAACATAGGTCTTACCGGAACTGCCGATGAACAATCGGTGGCTGAAAATAAAAATCCGCGAACACTGCAGGCACGCCCATCACTGCGGGCCCCATCCCGCTTTACCTCGTCCCGCAGACCATCTCTGCAGAGATCCATGAGCACGGCGGGAACATCTCCGGGATCACCATCCGGCGGACCAAACACCACGCCTACGCGATTACCCTGATCAAATCCGGGGCGCAGGCGAAGACAGCAGAAAAGGCAGGTGAGATAGATGCAGCCTGAACCCGGCACGCTTGCCCGGGCGAGAGGGGAGGACCTCTTCCGTCATCGTAACGGAGGAGACCTACTACCTTGGACGGGATGATATTCACGCCCGGGTCTTCTGCGGGCAGAGTGTCCCCTTCTCCGGTTTGAAGAAGACGGCGTCTGCTCCAACGGCGCCATCTTCATGGTCACCTTCATCGACGGCCACATCACCCAAATGCCCGCCCGGCCCCGACCAGATACTCCCCCCGCACAAACGTTAATGCAGGAGAGATGCCACCCATGACCACGGAGGACGGAAATGAAACCAACAGAGGAGGATATCCGGCATGCACTCAATCGGCTCAGGACACTTGCGGGATTTGAAAACGTACGGTTTATCATCCTCTTTGGCTCGGTCGCAGAAGGACGGGCGACAGATACCTCTGATATTGACCTCTGTATCTATTACGCCGGGACGCCTGATGAGGGACAGCAGTTCCGGTTTGCGGCCCTGACCCTGTTGTGTGACGACCGGTATGACATCCGGATATTCGATAACCTGCCGCTCTATGTCCAAAAAGAGGTTCTGCGGGGCCGGGTGCTCTACTGCCCGGATGAGCGGTATCTCTATGATACTGCACACGAGACAATCCGGGAGTATGACGACTTCAAACACCGCCTGGATGACTATCTCGGGGTACGGGCGATCGGATGAAACCAGACGTCCGTGCTATAATTGATGATGGCATCAGAAGAGCTGTGTCCATCCAGGGTCTTTGTGGTATCGATCTGAATTTTATGAGCCATTCACAAGGGAATACATTTATACCATTTTAAGGTCGACAATTCAGTGTTATACGCGCTATCGTTCTGTGAAAACGGGACGATAGTTTCTTCTTACTTTTCGTAATATTATCTGAATGAATAATCGGGTAGCTGTTTTTATCGGTAGTGGATATGTTTCCAAGGTACTCTCGAATGATGTCCGCATGGACTTCATGAAATTTTGTGATAAAGCCTGCGGAGACAAGGAACGCCTGAGAACCTATTTCTATGACTGTATGCCATATCAGAGCGAACCTCCCACAGAGGACGAAAAGACAGATATTCCCGGTATTGCAAATTCAGAAATTCCATTGAGAAGCAGCCGCGGTTTCAGATGCGGTTTGGATAATTAAGTAAATCCAAGAGTGGTGATTATGAACAGAAAAGAGTCGACATCCTCCTTGCAGTCGAATTGGTAAGACTGAGCTGGGCACATCAGATCGGACATGCCATTATTGTCACCGGGGACAGCGATTTTGTTCCTGCGGTCGAAGCAGCAAAGGATGCAGGAGTCATTACTTCACTCTATTATTCAAGGAAATCCATTCATGACGAACTATTACAGGCTGTCGATGAACGATATGAAATGAATGACGAGTTCATCCAGTCGGTGAGGAGGTAATCGCTACTCTCTGGAAGCAATAATACAATCCATTGGATTTGGAGAGATGATAGCACTAAATTCCCAGTGTTTTTAACAATTCTTTGGATATTTACAGGAATTGTGGCGTTTTCCACAATTAACTATAATCCATATCAAAAATACCAAAATGCGAGGGAAGGGATTCGAACCCTCGAATACCTGCGTAACTGGATCTTAAGTCCAGCGCCTTTGGCCTGGCTTGGCTACCCTCGCACAGAAAAACCCGAACCGGGACCAAACGAAGACCGGGATACGGGAACCGGGCCGCCGACAAATACACCGTGCTCCTTTTTTGAGAAACACCGGCACCTGCCTCTTTCGTCCGGAGAATGATTTTCAATGCGTTCAGTACATCAACGCGCTCAACGATCAGCGCCCGATGCCTCCCATGCACTCCGTGCCGGAGTACTGGATAGTATACATTGCTGTTCAGGGGTAAAAATGTGGTGGAGTGAATTGGCATGCGGGCAACGGATACGGTCCGGGGGCGGGGGACAGAAGCCGGGCGGAGGACAGGGGCCGGAGGCACGTGCGGAGAAGACGAGAGTGGAGGGGAGGTGAACGGAGAGAGAAAGAGGAGAGATGAAGCGGGCCCGGTTGTTCTGTCCGGGGCAGGATATATCAGGGTCTCACCGGCTGAACACCAACCGGTCGGAACGGGAATTGTTCATTTCTCATCCGTATCAGAATCTGCATCTGGGACAGTATCTGAGACATTATCTTATACTTTATCTGAGACAATACCTGAAACAGTACCGGAATCTACATCTGAGCCATTATCTGAATCTTTGTCTGAATCATTGTCCGAATCCCCCTCCTCATCCCCATAGAAATCCAGATGTTTGCGCAGGAATTCCCGGATTTTGGAGGATTCAATCCATCCCTGGTCCAGTCTCGTGATGATCCCGTCGATGATGGTCACCTGATCGTAAATGATCTCCCTGGAATTTTCAAAATCCATGTCCGTCACGCCGGTGATGACCATCAGGGGATTTCTTATTTCATCGTTCAGGGTTGCAAGCTGCGTGAGGTTCTCTTCGATCTTTTTCAGGGCATCCGTCTCAATACGGCGTGATTCCCGCTCTTTTGTGATATCACGTGCTACCTGGAGGATATACACCTTACCTTCATGGTTCAGGAAACGCATTTTGACCTGAACCGGAAATACCGAACCGTCTTTTCTCATGTGCTCCGTATAAAAGGAAACCTGCCCAATCCCATTGGCAAGTTTTTCCATGATCATTTCACGGTCCGGGGGGGACATCCGGCAGATATCCCCGGTATTTCTTCCCATCAGTTCATCATGGGTGTAGCCAAGACTGCGGCTGGCCGCATCATTCACCTCAACGATCGTGCCGGCTGACTCTTTCGCATCATAATCACAAAGGAACACCGCCTCATTCAGTGAATTGAACAATGCCTGGTACTTGTCCTTGCTTTCCTGAAGACGTGCCTTCACCTTCTTCTGCTCGGCGAGCTCATCCTCCAGTTTTGCCGATGTTTTCGTCAGCCTCTTCCTCAGGGAAACCGACCATAACAGCGCCCCTGCAAGAAGGATAATAGCAGGCAGAAGGACGAAAACAACAATCTTCATCAGGGTGGCAAAGAATTCCCGTTCCTCATATACCCCAAACCATTTGTTGTATATCTGATCGTACCTTCCGTTTTTCTTGATAATCGCAAGGCCTTCATCGATAGTGGGAAGAAGAACACTTCCATTTGCCGATGCGGCAATGCAGTAGTCCCGTATTTCCAGCGGGTGGCCGGTCGGGTGTACACCGGTAATCCCAAACGAATTGATGAGATATTCCCCGTGGAGCTTCGAGATGAGGGCCGCATCACAGGCCCCGGAAGAAACGAGCATCAGCGCATCATACTGATTTTTCACCGGAATGATAGTGTTTGAAGGGTCGAGGCCGAGGGCATAATCATGCATAATGTCCCCCTCTTCAACAGCAATCTCCTTTCCCTTCAGATCATCAGAATTACTGATATCCGAGCCATCCCCAACAAAAACGGCATGCGAAACCGTGATGTATGGCCGGGAAAAATTAACAACAGCGTCACGGCCCTCAGAGTAGAACATACCGCTTACGAGATCAATATTACCGCTTTCGAGATCGCTTCTCACGTCCTGCCACGGCCCCGGCCGGATACTGATATTCAGGGACATCTCCTCAGCCACGGCATTCATGATATCGATATTAAACCCGCCCGGCCGGCCGCTATGATCAACGTACTCATAGGGGGGGAAATATTCGTCGGCACCGACGATGATCACATGATCAGCAACGTGTGAGGCAGATGCCGGTGCGATGCAGGCACTGAGGAAGAGAATAATTATCAGGACCGGTATCCGGTCCCTGAGGCCGGTTCCCGGACAGCAGTCCGGATTGGACACAGGGGTACCTCCTCCGTTCATGGCGGCGGGGGCCCGGCTCCGTTCAGATCTGATTCTCCCCGTCATTCACCTGCCTCCCCTTTTGATGATGCGGCCCGGAACATGCCTTCCGGCACGTGGATCTCGAACCGTGCCCCGGCACCCGGTGTCCCGGTCTCCGTTATGGTCATGCCGGTGATGGAAAGGATCTCACGCGAGAGAAAGAGCCCGAGCCCGGAGTTCTTAAAATACTCTCTCCGGAATATCTTCTCCTTCGCATCCGCAGGAATTCCTACTCCGTCGTCCTCGCAGATAATGATGAGCTCTCCAGGCTTCTCTTTGGTATAAAACGAGATCCCGGTGATGGTTTCCCCGTGTTTGACCGCATTATCGATGAGATTATAGATCACCTTCTCAAAGAGCGGGTCGGCAAAAACCTCGATATCCTCTATCGCATTGTGAACCCGGATCGTTCCGAATGACGGTGTCCGTTCCACATTCCCGATCACACTGCCCACATTGAACCAGTCGGGCGCCTGTTCACCGAGGTCCTTATAATACCCGGTGAACGTGATCTGCCGCTCAATCGTCTCGACGGCTCCCGTGATCTTCCTGAGATACTCCTCCGTCTTAGTGCCGGGCGGGATCTCATTTTCAAGCTCAATCATCTCAAGATATCCTGCTGCACCCGTGATCTGGTTGAGGATATCATGGCGGGTGATGCTCGACAGCAGATTTATCTTCCGGTTGACCTCCCGCACTGCCTCTTCGGCCTTCTTGCGTTCGGTAATGTCCCTGCCGATTCCCAGCACACCGGCCACACGCCCTTCCGGATTGTACAATGGCGTCTTGATGGTCTCAAGGAGGACACGCCTCCCATCGACAGCGAACGTTATCCATTCCTCGTTTACGCTGGGTTTTCCTGCTTTCGCAGCCTTCCGGTCATTATCCCGGAAGAAGTCGGCAAGCTCCCGGTTAACAAAATCATAATCGGTTTTTCCGACAATATCATCCTCTTTCGCACCGAGCAATTCCTCGAATTTTGAATTGCATGCAAGAAACACACCATTCTCATCCTTGAGCCAGATAAGGTCGGGAATGGTCTGGATGAGAGTCCGCAGGCGTCCTTCGCTCTTCCGGAGCCTCACTTCAGTCTGCTTCATCACGGTGATATCGCGGGCGATAGTGCAGGAGTAGTCCCCGCCTTCAAAGGAGATGCGGTACTTGATGAGATCGACCGGATATGTGGTCCCGTCGGGGTGCCGGTGCACGGATTCGAAACGGAAATACTCCTCCCCCTCAAGCCTCTCCCAAAGAATTTCCCATTCTTCCGGATTTATCCCCGGATTGATATCAAAGATTGTTGTTTGTATCGGGGAATCGGATGCGATGCCGAAGGACGAGCGTGCATGCGCATTGGCATATACAATCAGACCGTCCCGGTTGGTAAAATAAATCTCATCCGGAGAGTGATCGAATGCGAACTTTGTCCTCTCCAGCAGAGATTCGGCCTCTTTCCTCCGTGTGATATCATCGATGATAAGCCGTGCACCGTCCGGGGCATCGCCCCTCCATATCGGCGAAATATGAATCCTGAGAGAGACCATCTTCCCATCAGGCAGGGGATTTTGCAGTTCAAGTTCGGGGTACTCCGCTCCGTTCCCGATTACATCATTCATGACATCGGCAAACCCGGCATTGATGAGATGCCTGGTCTGCAGCAGATTGATCCCCCCTGTATTCCCGGTCTCCGGAAAGCCAAGCATCTCAGGCACTTTTCTGTTTACATAGGTGATTCGTCCTGCCCGGTCACAGGTCAGGATGCCGATGGGAGCATTGTCTGCAAGATCACGGTACTTCTCTTCCGATCTCCTGAGCTCTTCTGCCATCAGTTCACGGTCGGTGATATCCTGAATCTGCACGAGGTATCCGGAAATCACATTTTCAGAGGTTTTCAGCGGGGTGATGAGTACATTCAGCCAGATGGAGCCACGGCGGGATGTGGAGTACAGGTTCAGTTCCCGGACCTTCTCAAAATCAAAATTAACTTCATACCTGAGAGTCTTTCCTTCGGCAAGCTGTTTTTTTCTCTCATCACTGATATTGGGATCTTCAAAGAGCGAGAAGCCGGAAAGCACCTCCCGGTCATCCACGCCAAACAGCTCAAGGCAGGCCGAATTTGCGTGTGTCAGGGAGCCGTCCCGGTCATAGAGTTCGATTGCAATCGGGGAGTTGTCATATATCGCCCGGTACTCCTCCTCACTTCTCCGGAGCGCTTCTTCCGCCTCTTTTCTCCCGGTAATATCTCTTGCGACGCCGATGAACACTTCACGGTTGTGCCACCATCCGCGGGCGATCTTCGTCTCGACATCGATCAGGCTCCCATCCTTTGCCATTACCGGAACGGAAAAGGAGTCCTGTGCTCCTGCACGCATCGCCCCGAAATTACCGGGCACCTCTCCCCGTCTCTCCCCGGGGTGCAGAAGAATGAACGCCGTTCCGACCAGTTCGTCCTTATCATAGCCGAGCCGCCGTATGACCGTCTCGTTCACCGTTACGATGCGCCCCTCCCGGTCAAGGATGAAGACCATCTCGCCGAGTGAGTTGAAGAGCACCTCCAGATTCTTTGCATTTCTCTTCACCTTCTCCTCGGCAGCAAATCTCTCGAATGTGCTCCCCAGCTCTGCACCGGCCGACAAAAGAATCTCTTTTTCGTCTTCGGATATGTCATACCGCCTGGCGCTTACGGCATTCAGGGCCCCTACGATTCTCCCCTTTGCAACCAGAGGGACACTGATGAGTGAGGAGAAGCCGGTGATATCCGCAACCTCAGGGGAGAACACTTCGAGATTGTTGGAAATTATAGGTTTTCCTTCGAGGAAGAGCGAACAGAAGGGCGGTTCATCCACAGACACCGTTTTGATGATCTCAAACAGCGGCTCAGGGATATTGACGGAATGGACAATTGATGCGCTCCGGGTATCCGGATCGACGATATAAATTCCCCCGCCCTCAAAGTCGAGGAGCGAGAGAATGGAATCAAGAACATTCCTGAAGAGGGAGGCGGGATTTTCAGCCTCGTTTGCCGTTGTGATGATATTATTGAGAACAGAGAGTTTCTTTGAATGGTGGGAGAGTCCGGCATTTGCCTCCCTGAGCTTTGTCTCCATCGCCTTGAGGCTGCTGATGTCGGTAAGAACTCCCTGTAATCCTGTCACCTGCCCGTCTTCAGTCACCGGACGGCCGGTGGTCTGAACCCAGATGCAGCCCCCGCCTTTTTTGAGAATACGGTACTCCGAGGACCTTTCTTTGCCTGAGAGCAGATGATCCAGCTCATTGAGTCGTTCTGCCCGGTCATCGGGGTGCACAAATTCAGTATACTGCCTCCCGATAAGCTCAGATACCGAATACCCGATTATCGAACTGATGTTCGGGGTGAGATAGGTAATCACTCCCGTTGTGTCAACAACAAAGAGGATCTCATTCATATTCTCGACAAGGGAACGGTATTTCTCCCGGCTGATCCTGAGGTCGGCCTCAGCTTTCTTCTTCGCGGTGACATCCTGGTGAACCGAGAGAATGCATGGCCGCCCCTCGAATGTGATCATCAGGCCGGATAATTGCAGGGTTTTATGCTCCCCGGAGAAAGTAACTACCTCTATTTCATAATCTGAAACAATTCCACGGGCACTGAGCTCAATTAACCATTCAGTTCTCTGCTCAGGGTCACTCCAGATGTCCAGGACATTGAAGCTGCTGAGATCTTCATCTTCCCCGTCAAAGATCTCAATGGTTTTTTTGTTTATGAGGAGAACCTCGCCTTCGGGGGATATGATGCTCAGCGACATGGGGATCTCACTCAGGATGCGACGGAACTCGTCTTCGCTCTCTCTCTGCCAGGTATGAGCTTTCGTCAGCGCTTCCATCGCTGAGGAGCGTTCATGTCCTTCTGCTGCATCCCTCTTTGTCATCATCCCGTTTCCTGAGGCCCCATTTCCAGAAAATAAAACCTTTTGAAACTAATTATTCCGGGACGTATATATATGTGGTTAATCATCCATTCCATTTATCACCGGAGCGGTAATGCCCGGATGCTTCATTTCTGTCTGCCAGAATACCGGCATTCCGTTTCAACAGACCCATTCTGCAATCCTGACGTTCGGTCTTTCAATGAACCGGGATGCAAAACCGACATCCTGTAATTCTGCACATTACAAAAAAGAGGGGAGGAGCCCCCCTATACCCGGAAACAGACGATAGCGTGATCTCCCTCACGCCATGCATCAGTCCTCCTCCCGTTCACTCAATCGCAATCCGCCGCTTCGTCTCAAGCGCACTCACCGGCAGCCGGACCTCAAGCACCCCGTTCCTGAAGGAGGCCTTGGCGCCTTCGGGGGTCACCGCCCGCGGCAGGGGCACGACACGGGAGATGGAGCCATACTTCCGCTCGTGGAGATAATACCTGCCCTCCTCGCCTTCCTCTCCTTTTTTCTCCTCCCGCTCCTCCTTGCGTTCGCAGGTGATCTGGAGCGCCTTGGGAGAGAGCAGCTCCATCGAGATATTCTCCTTTTCAATCCCCGGAATCATGTCGGCAGCGACAATGACCTCATTCTCGTCCTGGGTCACATCCACCTGGAACCCCCCGATTCCCCCTTCCCGGAAGAGGGGCACCATCTCGGCCCCATGCTCTGCCTCAGGCAGGGCAAGGGAGGAAGAAAGGGAAGACGTCGACGACATCAGGTTCATGAGCTGATCCATCTGCCGCCGCATATCCTCAAATTCGTCATAGAATGACCATCTGTAGGGTCTTCGTATCATTTCTGTACTCACCTCCTGCATACCCGGCATCACGTGCGCACATACACATACTGCTCAGCATACTGCCATACACAGCATACCCCGCACCCGGATATTGCACGGATACCCGAGTCATGCCGGTGAAAATATTTAAAGGGTTTGATCAGGACGAAATCAAAGCACACAGCACCCGTATTTTGGTTAAAAATGCTAAAATTCGCCATTTTTCAGAAATTCAGACAGACCGGAAAAAAACCACATCAAAAGGGAAAAACAGAACACAGGCAGCTCTTTATGCCGACACCCGGACCCGCAAACACCCCTTCCGTACCCTCTTTGCACCGGAATATCCCGCACCCGGCCGGACCACAATCGATATAGCGTCTCCGCCGAAGGGAACACTAGCGCAGGAAACCGCACCGAAAAATCCGGGGTGAGCAGGAGCGATGATGACAGGAAGTATCAAACAAGGGTCCGCTGCACAGGCACTCTGTGCAGCCGTGCTGCTCATCGCCTTGCTGTCCGGGGCGGCTGCCGGATACCAGATGAGCGAGCGATCATATCAGGCGGTTTCTGCCTGTTACACCGATGACCTCATCGAAGGATACGGGAACGTGCCGGTGTACCACCGGAACGGAACGGTTCTCACGACCGGCGTCATCGAAGGCCTTCCCGATGAAAAGGCCCTGGGGGACTGGCGGTACGGGATGGGCCGGATTGTAGACGATACCCGTCCGGAGATGCAGGCGTATTCCTTCCCGGACGGGCCGGTCATCTCCTGTGGATATGACCTGTTGGGCACCATCTGCGTCGGCATATGGGAAGAGGCAGACACCACCCGAAGAACACGGGGCGACATCTATGCCGTCATCGACGCGGCAGCCCGGCAGCGGGGGATTCGGGATGTGACGGTCATCTTCATCGCTGAACCCATATGCGACACAAAACCCCTCCCATGGATTGATCCAGACGAGACACCCATACTACCACCGCTTCACGAGATCGCAAACGGCTATCCGGGTGCACAGGCATACACCCAAAACACTCCTGAAAGGCAGTTCCCGTCAGGCATCACACACTCCTCCGTCTCCTCCCTCATCTCGTGCCTCTCGCCAGAGGAAAAAAACAGCCTTCTGACGGCCAAACCTCCCCGGATTCCGGGAGAATATTCCCTTCAGCAAAGCCATCACTAAACCGATTCCCGGACGAAAGAAACCACCATGAACCATCAGATTTTCTCTGAACCATTCAAATGGCCGGTTAAAAAGAATGGTATGCTCCGGCCCTGCATCTAAAAAAAGAGAGGGAATTACCCCATCTTCTCGACTTTCAAAGCCATCTCTTCGGCCTTATCCTTCCCGATCACAAGCCCACCGGAGACCCGCAGCCAGTAGGCGAGGTCTTTCAGGTGTTTTCGTTCCAGACTGGTAAAGGCCAGACCATCCAGGTGGGATTTGGTCTGCCGTTCAAGGAATCGTTCTGCTGCGGGCCCGAGGTAGAACGTGACCTCTTTTAACACCCTGTCTGAGATAAGCGACACACGACCACCTATTGGGTATCCTCATCGTCGTGGTCCATCATCATAATCTTCAGGCTGGCGACCATTCTGCCGAATGACTCCGCAAGCTGACCGATTTCATCATTCCGGTTGACATCAACCTGCACGCTCGTATCACCCATGCTGATCGCGTTCGCCGTAGTGTTCAGTTTGTGGATGTCCCGGATCATCGACCGTGCAAACAGGGCGACAAATCCGCCGGCGATCAGAACGGAGATCAGGATGATGACATAGACGATATTCCCGATGAAGTCCTGCCGGTCGATGACCTTCTGGCTGTTCATGTCGATGCCGACGATACCCACCGTCTCTCCCTGAGAATTAAGAACCGGTGCATAGCCGGAGATGACAACACCCCATTCATCAACCGTGAACTCTTTTTCAGAGACGGGCCGTTCGAATCCGATGAACATCTCCTCGGTCGGGGTATCGTATACTTCATTGATGCCTGCGGTGCCCTCGGAGATTCCGTATTCGGCATCCACGACAAAGGCGACGTCGTCACCGACTTTGCGCATCGTATAGAGGTAGAGGATCTCATCGCTGGATTCCTGAATGGTATACAGCTGATCCCGCATTGCGATAAATTCAGGAGTGGCTTCATCCCCTTCCTGCAGGGTGGATAACACATCGCCGTCCACCTGGGTGGCAATGACGCTCGCCAGTGCCGTCAGTTCATCCTGCGTTGTCTCTTTGAGCGCATCTTTGGTCTCGCCATATGTATAGAAAAAGCTCATCCCGGAGATGACCACGATCAGAATCAGAAAACTGACGGTGAGCTTCGTCATTATGCTGTTATACCATTTTACCATACGTATCACAATCCACCATTGGGATCAATATTCTTCAGTACAATCACATTTTAAGCATAAATACCTACCAAAATTGAAATTGGCGATGAAATTGGCAATAATATTTAAAACATAGCCTGAAATGAGGAAAATTATCGAAACCATTATTCCTGCGAAGAGAGGCACCCTCCTGTACGCAGGTCACTTCAGATAAAAAATGACATGTCCTCCGGGACGAATGGAAGACGGTGTGTGCCCTAACCATCCCTGTTCAGCACACTGCCCTACAACAGCACCAGATATGCCACAATCGAGAGCAGGAACGCAAACAGGAGAATCGCAAGGCCCAGCGGGGCGATGAAGGTGAGCATCGCATTCACCGTGCTTGCGAGCTGGGAGATGCGGTTTGACCCGAAGACGGTCACGCCCTCCACCCAGCCGGTGCCGCCTGCCGCCTCGGCGGGTGCAAGGTCGGCCATCGCCGCCCGGACCGCGTCCTCTGCATAGGGGATGATTGCCTCGGCCGAAACCCGGTAGCCCACCGGATTCCTGCCGGAGAGGGTATTCACCACATGGGAATCGGTGGTCATCACCTCGCACTCATCAACCACGGTCAGCAGATGGTTTCGCAGCACCTCGCGGACCCCGTGCTCCACATTATTGCCGTCAAAGAGCACGTAGGCCGTCGTCTGCCCCGCCACCCGGACAGCAAGCGCCATAATCCCGAGGTCGCCAAAACCCTCCTCACGGGAGAACGGCACCGCCCGGTGGCCGGCCCCCGCCTCAAAGGCAGAACAGGGCAGAGACGCACATCCTTTTGCCGCCGCCTCAGCCGCCTTCCAGTATTCATAGGCGGAAAGCGACCCGGCCACGACCGGTTCGGTTACATCCACCATGCAGTTGTGGGCATCCACGAACGCGACGTGCCGGTAGTGCCCCCGGCACTCCGCCATCACCGCAAGGCCGATGGCATACTCGAGGTCCTCCGTCTTCTCCGGGGACCGGGTGGCAACAAGAAGCAGGGTGTCGCCAAACCCCTGGGCGCAGATGTCCACCGTCCCGCAGGTATACCGGCGGGAAGGCGTCGCCTTCGGGAAAAAGACCGCATCCTTCCGGGACGCCTTCACCGCATCTGCCATCAGAACCACCTCACTCTCGGAGACGAGATTGAAGTCATGCGTCGCACAGCCGTGGGCGACAAAGGTGTCCCTGCCCAGCATATCATGGAGCACCTTTGGCAGATTCGCCCCGCCAATCTCCCCCATCGGGCCGGGGTGCAGGTTCGGCACGGTGAACGTGATATCCCCCCGTCCTGCACGGGAAAAGAAGAGCGACGCCTGCTGGACATAGACGTCCTCGCCAATCTCCATAAAGAAATCATCCAGCGCCTTGTCGCCGTCCGTATTGTGGGCGATGAACGCATTGATGAAATGCAGGGCGCTGATGCGGAAGTTCTTTTTGAGGGGGCGCTCCACCAGCCAGAGAAAGAGCAGCACCCCGCAGCCGAAGAGCAGGTGCAGGGCGAGCACAAAATACAGGAAATCAATACCGAAATAGAACGCACCCGCAACTGCCGCCGCAATGCTCTGCAGGGCCGCGGCAGGCACCATCCGCTTCATCCGGTAGTCGGCAATCCCCGCGAGCACAATCAGCCGGACGGCAAAGACCACGCCGAGCGCCACGGCAAAGAGCACGGGATAGAGGTTCGGATACGGCAGGAAGAGGAGCAGAAAACTCACGATCACCTGAAAGACCATGCAGGCCATCGCCAGCAGGGCCGAACGGTTCCACGTAATCTTCCCCCCGACCACCTCAACACAGGGTTTGGTCAGGATAAAGGCGAGGAGGGCGGGAATCACATAACCAAAAAAGCCGAATATCAGCAGGTAATTGCGTCCGCCGATAAATCCGGCCCCGTCGATCACCAGCCCCAGCAGGATCATTATAGCGACCGAACGCGGCCATGCGGGTGCCGCAAAAATGTACCGGGAAAGGTCTTCCAGTGCAGTATTTCCGCCAATTTCTGTCAGATTCTTCACCCCGGATGATATTATCCTAGGTTTGATCGGGTGCTATATATGGGATATGATATCCCTTCAGGGCAGAGGAACCGGCGACAGTGCACCAAAGTGCGTCCGGTAGCGTGCCGCCATCCGTTCCCAGTCCGGCAGGTTCGTCTGGCACCCGGCCATCTCCACCACAAAGGACGCGGCTGTCGTGCCGATTTCAACGGCCGTCACCGGGTCATACCCCCGCTTCTCCGCCGTCAGAAATCCCGCACGGAAGGCATCCCCGGCACCCGTCGGGTCGACGAGCGTCACCGGAACGGAGGGCACATGCACCTCTTCTTCGTCCTGATAGAGCAGACTGCCGTCCGCAGACATGGTGATGATCACCCGCGGCACCATCGCAATCAGCTCCTCACGGGAGAACCCGCCGATTGCACAGATGCGTTCGGCCTCGTGCCGGTTCACAAAGAGCAGGTCGGTGCGCTGCAAAATCCCGCAGATCTGGTCACGGGAGAACCGCACCAGGTCCTGCCCCGGATCAAACGAGACCCACGAGGCCTTCTCTGCCACACGCACACAGAAATCCGGCTCACTCGGCGCCAGATGCACGCGGTCCAGGACCGGCGCCTCTGCGTCGTTGAGCGCCTCGGACGCACCCCATTCAAAGTAGGTGATCTGGTCGTCGGTCCCGTCATTGAAGAGATAGCAGGTCGAGGAATGCATCTCCGGTTTCACAATAAACCGGCGCAGCACGCCGAGTTTTGCAAGCCAGTGATCATACTCGCTGCCGGCAAAATCGCCGCCAACCGCCGTCACCAGTTCGGCCGTCCCGCCCAACATGGCGATACCTGCCGCAATATTTGCCGCACCGCCGCCGTAGAAGACCTTGTGTGCGGTAATAAACGTAGAATGATTCTTTGCAATCAGTTCGGGAACCGTAAAGAGATGATCCGTGGTGGTGTGACCCACAACCGAGATCATTTTATCAGTTCAACCTCGATGACCTTCAGCGGAATGTCACGCAGGGACTGTCCGATAACAGACTTTGCGATCCGCTCGGCATGTGCCTCGGATTCTGCCTTGAAGACCTTCATCTCAAGGGAGAGACCCACCAGTGCAATGTTTGCCACAATCAGGGCATTGTTCAGTTCCTGTTCACAGAAGGGGCATATTGCCTGCCCAATCTCAATCTCCACAAACTTCGCCTTCGGGTTCAGCCGTTTGCCGGCCTCAGCGATGGCAATGCCGATGGCATCGTCGAGGGTGTCCACATCGCGGACAACCCATCCGGATTCCAGTGTTACGCGGTAATCACTCATTTTTTTGCCTCTTACCAGATATTTTCGTGTACGTGCTCGCCAATGGGCATCCTGCCCGCATGGGACGGGGGCAGATGACCTTTGCCTGCCGCCAGCAGAACCAGCGGACGGATATGTTCGGGGAGCCCCAGCACTTCAGAGACCGCCTCCTCATCGAAGGCGCCTGTCCAGCAGGTCTGCAGACCGCCCGCATGGGCCCCGAGCATCATATAGGTCGCGGCAATCGTCGCGTCCTGCACGGCATAGAGAATGCCGCGCTCCCCGTACTGCGACATCGAGCGGACATAATTGGCACAGACCACAAAGATGCAGGGCGCCTGCATCAGGTGCTGCTGCTGAAACGCCGCGTCAGAGAGGTCTTCACGGATGCCCTCGTCGGTGACGATGACCACATCCCACGACTCACGGTTGCCCGCCGAAGGGGCCCGCTCCGCCGCACGCACGACCGCTGCGATTTCCTCGGAGGTGAGGTCCTCGGCAGTATACTCACGGACCGATGAACGTGTCCGCAGGAATCCCTGAAATTCAGAGGAATCCATGTTCAGAAAGGAACTCCCATGCTTCCTGTGCGGGAGTCGTGGCAAGGCTTACCGCATCGCCCAGCTTCTGGGATGCGTCAGCGAACTCGTCTGCCTCAATACGTGAGATGGCCTCGCTCACACGCTCTGCCGCCTTCTGGAAGTTCAGATTCTTGGTCATATTGAATCCGAGGACCAGATTCGACCGGAAGAGCTCCAGGAAGTTCGTCGTCACGCGCTTGGCAGCGGTCTTCTCCGCTCCTTTGTAATCATACAGGGTGGCAACAATCTGTGATGCGGCGATAAGTTCCGACTTGGACCGCTCAGAAAACTGATACTCTGCAACTGCTTCTTTTGCATTCATCACAAAACCTACCGATTATCTCATATAAAAATGGGAGGGGCGATACTCTTCACCCCGCTATCTATATTATCTATTTGGATCCTTTGATGGATGCCGGGGAACGACGGATTCTCCTGCGGAACCGTGGGTCGTTTTCAGGGCCTCTGCCCCTGCCGCCGCGTGCACCGCCGCGAGCGCCGCCACGTGCACCGCCGCGTCCGCCTCTGCGTCCGTCATCCTGGGATGCACGCAGTGCCTTCTTCAGCTGGTTACCGGTCTTAAACCGCTGGTTGGGACCGGGCTTCTTATAGTTGGTTTCCTTTGCCGGGACCAGTCTGACCTGACCCGTTACGCTTTTAATCTGCGTCCACTTTGTAGTTCCTGTTTTTCCCATAGAGCAACTCCTTACTAATTAACACAGGAAAACTGATAAATGTAACCGAGAGGGAGCGCCCCCTCAGGTGATCTTTGCCAGTTCCTCTTTCAGCAGTTCTGAGATGACCTTTCCGTCCGCCCGTCCGCGAAGCTCTTTCATCACAACCCCCATCAGGGGGCCCACGGCACGCATGCCCTGTTCACGGACAAATGCATCGCGCTCGGCAATGGTGGCGCAGATGACTGCACGCACCTCTTCCCGGCTGATGGAGGGCGCCACCGCCTCGATGGCCGCTGCGATATCCGCCCCTTCCGAGAGGGCGCGGATGACCGGCGGAATGGCCTCCTTTGCAACCGCCCCGTTCTCCACCCGGAGAAGGAGGTCCAAAAGCCCCTCATCCGGCACGGCCGCGACATCCGCTCCGTCACGGGAGAGCTCCTTTAACGTCCCCAGAAGGGTGCGTGCCGCAAGCGTGGACTTCACGCCCCGGCTGACCGCCTCTTCAAAGAGGGCGCACCGGCGGGAATAGACCATCTGGCGGGCAAGGGACAGGTCCAGCCCCATCTCCGCTGCAAACCGGTCCGCCTTCTCGGAGAGCAGTTCCGGCAGCACAAGCCCGTTATAGTAGACGTCGGTGACCGTCACCGGCAGCACATCGGTCTCCGGGTACATCCGGGCCGCACCGGGCAGGGGCCGCATATACGCCGTGCTGCCCTCCTCAAGCATCTTGCGCGTCTCCTCCGGCACCCCGTCCATCGCCATCTGCGCACGCCGCCGCACCTGTTCGATGGCGCAGACGACCTTCTTTTTGGCATCGGCGACGAGGACGACACAGTCATCCGGCCCCGCACCGACGGCTGCCTTCAGCGCGGCGACCTCGGCTTCGGTGACCCCGTAGGCAGGCAGTTCATCGGTATGGAAGAGCCCGCCCACGCCGCATTTCTTCGCGTAGTCAGACATCTCGCTCCCGAGACGCCTGCCGGGCTGAATCTCGCACCCGACAAGGCCGGCATACCCGCGGAGGCAGACCGCATGAATCGTCTTCGCCCGTTTCAGGATGGCTGAGCCGGTCTCTTTAAAGAGCGCGGTCACGTCATGGGACTGCTCATCCACCGAGGCGCCCCGTGACAGGAGTTCCTCGCGGATGGCAACCAGATTCACCTGCCGCTGCACCTCACGCCGGACCACTTCCTCGATGAGCCGGAGTTCCTGGACGCCTTTGATCTCGACACGGGCACCCTCGCGGATGGAGATGTTCACATCCTGCCGGATAGTGCCGATGCCGCGCTTCACCTTCATCGTCGAACGCAAAAGCATCCCGATGTAGGCGGCCACCTCCTTCACCGCCTCCGGCGTGTGCATGTCGGGAGCGGTCGTTATCTCTGCGAGGGGGATACCGAGACGGTCGAGGGAGAAGGTGTCGCCCTCCACCCGCTGGGCCGCCTCCTCTTCGAGGCAGATGGACTCAATCCGGGCCCCCATGGGGAGAGAGCCGTTGAGCGCCACCAGAGCCGTCCGCTGGAACCCGCTCGTGTTGGAGCCGTCGATGACCAGTTTGCGCATCACATGCACCTGTTCGACCGGCGTCATGCCCATCATCCGTCCAAAGGTCAGTGCCAGCTCCAGCGCCTCGGGGTTCAGGGGCGCCGGCGGCTCCTCGTCGTTCTCCACCAGACAGGTGGTGTCATACGCATAGTAGGAGAACGGGCGCATGACCATCATCTCCTCGCGGGCCGCCCGGTCAATCTCACCCATCTCGGAGACCGTCGCCCGGAGATAGCGGAAGAACTCGCCGTTGTGCTCCGCGACATCCCGCAGGACGGTCGGGCAGTGGCAGAAGAGCTTCTCCCGCGTGTCGAGCTGCTGGTGAATCTCAATGCCTGCCTTCAGGCCCAGTGCCGCATAATCAAAGTCCATTCTCAGAACACCTCGTAAATTCACCACGCAGCGGCGTCGCCATCAGGCGGGCCGCCTCTTCGGTATCTGTCGTCTGCCCGAGGACCCACATCAGTTTGACACAGGCCACTTCAGGCAGCATCTCCTCGCCTTCCACCACACCGGCGGCCAGCAGGTCACGCCCGGTGTCATAGACCCGGTCGCAGACGCGGCCGTTGAGGCACTGGGAGGTCATGACCACCACGGTGCCCGCGTCGGTGAGCGAGCGTATCGCATCAATCACCGGGGCGGAGGTGTGGCCCAGACCGGTGCCGGAGACCACCAGACCACGGTATCCGTCAAACGCATGAATCACGTCCGGGTGCATGCCGGGATAGAAGGTCGAAAGCCCGACCTTCTCCTCCAGTTTCGCTGCGAGCACCGGTTCGGTGTCCGGCCGCCTGCGCACCGCATCCGCCGAGAGCGTCACGTCAAGCGAGGGGTAGGCCACCGACCCGATGTGCCCCATCCCGAAGCTCTGGAAGGCGTCACGCCGCGAGGTGTGCATCTTGCGCACCCGCGTCCCCCGGTGGATGGCGCAGGTGTCGTCGTTGGTGGACGCATGCATCACCACAGCCACCTCACCCAGATCGGAGGTGGCGGCGGCAGCGCTTGCAAGCCCGTTCATCACATTGTCACTGGACGGACGGTCCGCAGACCGCTGGGAGCCGACAAAGACCACCGGCACCGGGGTGTCCAGCATAAAGGAGACCGCCGCTGCCGAGTAGGCCATCGTATCGGTGCCGTGAGTCACGATGACACCCTCCGCACCGTTTTTAATCTCTGCACAGATGCTCTGTGCAAGCGTCTGCCAGATGGCAGGCGTCATATTCTCGGAGAGAATGGTCGCGAGCACCTCGGAACGGAACTGTGCGATATCGGCAAGGCCGGGGATGGCCCGCATGATGTCGTCTGCGGTGAACTGGCTCGTCACCGCACCCGTCCGGTAGTCCACGCGGCTTGCGATCGTTCCGCCGGTGGAGATGATGGAGAGCTGCGGGAGAGAAGTATCCTGTCTGACACTGATCGCCCCTGCCGCCACCGTCTCCTCCGGCGGTGCGGCCACCGTCAGGCATGAGGGGTCCACCCCGATATTGTATCCGCTGTTCAGTTTGATGACCGCCATGCCGTCGCGGTCTGTTATATATGTACCTTCGAGGTCTGCCCCGGCATACCGGCAGGTCACCTGTGTTCCTGATTCCATCATGATTCGTCAACCAGTTTCCGTGCGTCTCTAATCATCGCATCTTCTGCATCCTGCAGGCGTTTCTGTTCGGAGCGGACCCAGATCCGGTCCTCTTCGAGGGCAAGGTCCCGCATCGAGAGGGCGCCGGTCACCGTTGCCGGTGCCGGGCCGCCGGGTGCGCTGCGCATCCGCACGCTCACGTCCACATCGAGGGCTTCTGCAATACGCTCCTCCGTGAGGCCGCGCTCCGCAAGAGAGATGCCGGAGAGGTCACGAGCCGCTGCTTCCAGAACGGCAAGGGTGATCTCCCCGCTCCGGACCGCACGGCCGATGATATTGTGGGCCGCCCGGAAGGGGAGGCCGAATTCCCGCACCAGAACATCCGCCAGCTCGGTTGCGGTTGAAAAGCCCCGGCCCGCCTCCTCACGCATCCGCTCCGGGTGGAAGGTGGCGGTGCTGATGATGCCGGTGGCGATGCCGATGCAGGCGCCGGACTCTGCCACCGCCCGCCAGAGGGAGGGGGTCACGTCCTGCAGGTCGCGGTTGTAGCTCATCGGAAGGCCCTTCACCGCGGTGAAGGCCGCCGTGAAGGCGCCTGCGACCGCACCGCTCTTGCCCCGCATGATCTCTGCGGTGTCCGGGTTCTTCTTCTGCGGCATAATCGAGCTGGTCGAGCAGTATGCATCGTCGAGCGTCACAAACCGGACAAAGGCAGAGCTCCAGAGCACAATCTCCTCTGCCAGCCGGGAAAGGGTGGACATGAGGATCGTGCAGGCGGCAGCCGTCTCGATGACAAAGTCACGGGCGGAGACCGCATCCATCGTATTGAGCATGAGGTCCGGGAACCCCAGCAGTCCGGCAGTCATCTCCCGGTCAATCGGGTAGCCGGTGGAGGCGAACGCCGCCGCACCAAGAGGCGACCGGTTCACCCGGATATAGGCATCCACCAGACGCTCAAAGTCGCGGGAGAGCGCCTGTTCGTAGGCCAGCAGATAGTGCCCGAGGGTGGTGGGCTGGGCATGCTGGAGATGGGTGAACCCCGGCATCACCGTCTCCGTATGATTGCCCGCCTGCTCCAGAAGTGCCGCCCGCAGGGAGGTGAGCCCCTCCAGATGGGCGAGAAGCTCACTCCTGAGCCGGATACGGATGCAGGTCGCCACCTCGTCATTCCGTGACCGCCCCATGTGCAGGCGGCCGCCCTTGTCCATGCCGGACGCAGCGATCAGGGACGCCTCAATACCGGCGTGCACATCCTCATACTCGTCGTCAAAGACCGTCTCCGGCACACCGTGTTCATACATCCCAAGCAGTGCGGCCATGACCGCTGATGACGCGTCCCGTTCGATGATGCCCTGCCGGTCCAGCATCAGGAGATGAGCAATATCAACCCTGACATCCGCATCGGCAATCCACCGGTCCGCTTCCATTGACGAGAGGAAGGCAGCCACTTCAGCGGGCCGTCCGCCCGTAAGCCGCCCCCTCCTCACCGGATCGCTCGACATTTTTCGTAAACTCCTGCCTGTAGTATATGAAACGAAAAATGTTAAAGCAATGCATTTTCGGAAAAATCCGCCGCCGCCTGTTGTTCAGCCGCGGGCAATAATTGTCCAACAGCCATTAAAATCAGACACATATGGGCAATGATTTGCTCAAAATGGGACATATTAATAATCACCGGGCAAAACATCTTATGGTAATTCATCCATCTGGAGATCATCATATGAAATCGAAAGGACTCTTAATTCTGGCCGTCTGCGCCATCGCCGCAGTTATACTCGTGGCCGGCTGCACAGACACCGGCACGACCACACCTGAGAAAGACTCTCTCTCCTTCGGCTACCAGCCGTCAACCCACCAGATTGCATACATGGTGGCAAAGGAGAAGGGATGGTGGGAAGCAGACCTTGCACCCTTAGGCATCACCACCATTGAAGACCACAAGTTCCCGACCGGCGCACCTGAGATGCAGTCCATGCTCTCCGGCGACATCGACGTCGCATATGTCGGTGCAGCACCGGTCATCTCGGCACTTGCCACCGGCCTTGACGCAAAAATCATCGCTGCAGTGCAGGTGCAGGGATCAGACCTTGTCATCCGGCCTGAATTCAACTACACCGCCCCTGAAGACCTGAAGGGCCTCACCATCGCCACCTTCCCGCCGGGCACCATTCAGGACACCGTCCTGCGTGACTGGCTCCAGTCAAACGGCATCAACCCCGACACTGACGTAGACATCCGCCCGATGGGCCCCGGTGACGCCACGGTAGCCATCTCAGAAGGCGCTGTGGACGCAGTATTCCTGCCGCACCCCGCACCCGCCACCATCGTCGCGGAAGGCAACGGATACATCGCCGTTCATTCCGGCGTAATGCAGCCTGACCATGCCTGCTGTGCCCTTGTCGTCTCCGGCGACCTCATCCGCAACCACCCTGACATTGTGGAGCAGATTGTGAAGACCCACATCAAAGCAACCGACTATGCCATCGCAAATCAGGACGAGGCAGCCCAGATCTACTACGACATGAACAAGGTCGACATCGCAGTCATCAAGGACTCGTTTGAAACATGGGACGGACGCTGGATAACAGACCCATCCATCATCGTCGAATCCGTTGTTGATTACACCCAGGTGCAGGCAGACCTCGGCTACATCGACCGCCCGCTCACCGAAGATGAAATATTTGATCTGTCCTTCTACCAGAAGGCTACAGAAGCCTAACCTTTTTTTCCCCTGCCTGCGCAGATCTGAAGAACCGACGGGGAACCACCCCGGGTACGCACCGTGGAGAATTCACCAATGCGTAAACAGAAAAAACACACCTACCGGAACATCCTGATACCACTCGCCTCAGTAGCGGTGGTCATCCTTATCTGGCAGATCGTTGCCGTCTACGTAGTCGGAAACATGTTTAAACTGCCCAGTTTCACCGATGTTGTTGCCGCATTCATCAGGGACATGTTCGGTCCGCGGGGCACCCTCCCCACAGATATCGCAGTGAGCCTGTATCACTTTGCAATCGGCATGGCAGCAGCGCTTCTTGTCGGTATTCCGACCGGTGTGTGCATGGGCTGGTTCCGCGACATCGACATGGCACTGAACCCGATCGTCGAGATTATCCGGCCCATACCGCCCCTGGCATGGATCCCGTTTGCCATCATCTGGTTCGGCCTCACGCATGCCGCAGCGGGATTCATCATCTTCATCGGCGCAGTCTTCCCCATCATCGTCAACACCTATACGGGCTTCCGCAATGTCCCGAAGGTCTTTATCGAGGCGGGAAAGGTGCTCGGGTGCACAAAGGACATCTCCCTTATCCGGAAGATTGGATTCCCTTCATCCATCCCCGAAATAACCGCAGGCATCCGTGTCTCCATGGGCATCGGATGGATGTGTCTTGTCGGCGCCGAGATCTTCGGTGCGGGCACCGGAAAATACGGACTGGGGAAGAACCTCTGGACCTATTACAACCTCCACCAGATGGACAGCGTGGTCGTCTACATGCTGGTACTGGGTGTCATCGGCATCGTCATTGACATCCTCTTCCGGCATTACGTAAACAAACAGACCGTCCGGTGGCAGAACAATATGGAGTGAGGAGACAGATGGCAGTTGTATCAGTTCAGCACGTAACCAAGACGTTTCCGCGCGACGAAGGAGAACCGACCGTCGCACTCAAAGACGTGAACCTGGAGATTGGAGAGAAGGAGTTCATCTGCATCGTCGGCGCGTCCGGGTGCGGAAAGACCACCCTCCTGCGCATCATCGCAGGCCTTGAGACCACCACGGAAGGGACAATCCTCCTCAACGGGGTGCCCGTCGAAGGGACGGATACCGACCGCGGCATGGTCTTCCAGGAGTATTCCCTCTTCCCGTGGAAGAGTGTCATCGACAACATCGCATTCGGCCTTGAGATGCGGGGCATCCCAAAGACGGAGCGAAGGGAGAAGGCGGAGAAATACCTGAAAATCATCCATCTCGAACAGTTCAGGGATGCCTACCCGCACGAACTCTCCGGGGGCATGCGCCAGCGGGTCGCCATTGCACGTGCTCTCGCAAACGAACCGAAGGTCCTTTTAATGGACGAACCCTTCGGCGCACTGGACGCACAGACCCGCAATGTGATGCAGCGCGAACTCCTGGAAATCTGGGAGGAGACGCAGAAGACCGTCATCTTTGTGACCCACAGTGTGGACGAAGCGGTGTTTCTTGCGGATAAAATCGTCATCCTGAGCCCCCGGCCCGGTAAAATAGAGGAGGTCATTTCTGTTGACCTGCCACGCATGCGTGACCGGACCGCACCAGAATTTGCCGAATTGCGCAAACACATTCTGGAAACCATGGAAGAGAGTGCCCACATTCGGTAAGTATTATAAGGATACATTTCCATTTTTTATAGCGCATTTATTCATAGAGGAGTCTTAAGCAATGGTCCGAAAACCAGCAGTAATGTATAGATCTGTCACAAAGAGGGCATACACACGCCGAAAATATATGGGCGGCGTCCCTGGAAGCAAGATTGTGCAGTTCGATATGGGCAACCTGAGAGCTGATTTCCCGGTTGCTGTTTCAATCCAGGTCGATGAGAAATGCCAGATTCGCCACACCGCACTGGAAGCAGCCCGTGTTAACGTCAACAGGAAGCTTATCAAAGATGTCGGCAGAATGAATTTCCACCTCAAGCTGCGCACCTACCCTCACCATGTTCTCCGTGAGAACAAGCAGGCAACCGGTGCCGGTGCTGACCGTGTCTCAGAAGGTATGAGAATGGCATTCGGCAAGGCAGTCGGTACAGCAGCACGTGTTGAAGTCAACCAGAAGATCTTCACCTGCTACACCACCGAGGCAAACGCTGAGAAGGTGAAGGAGATCATGAAGCACGGCATCCAGAAGCTTCCGTCTCCCGGCAGAATCGTCATCGAAAGAACCAACTAATAGTGCATATTCCCCCATCGGGGGCATATACTTTTTTACCATCATTACCCACCTCAACAGAAGAGTTGGGAAGATATTCATGCCCGGATTAACTGATCAAAAGAGTCTGCGCACCGCCGTTGCACAGGCAACCCTGCAGGCACTCAGGGAGGCGGAGATACACCTCCCGGACGATGTAAAACAAGCGCTGGAGCGGGCATATGCCGCAGAAGACAATCCGGTCGCGAGAAGCGAACTGGAGGCGATTCGGGAGAACATCAGGATGGCGGAGAGCCGGAATGTCCCCCTCTGCCAGGATACCGGCGTCCCTGTCGTCTACATCACCATCCCGCCGGACGTCCCGTTCACGGACGCCATCCGGGAAGGGGTGGAGGACGGCGTACGGCAGGCGACCGCAGAGATTCCGCTCCGCCCCAACGTCGTCTCCCCGTGCACACGGGAGAACACGGGCACCAACTGCGGGATGGGCATGCCTGCGGTGCACTGCACGCCGGGCGAGGCGTTCACCCTCACCGTGCTGCCGAAGGGGGCGGGGTCGGAGAACGTCTCCGCACTGCGGATGTTTCTGCCCTCGGAGACCAGGGCAATCAAACGGTTCATCACCGAGACGGTGCTGCGTGCCGGCGGAAAACCCTGCCCCCCGGTCATCCTCGGGATCGGCATCGGCTCCACCGCAGACGGGGCGGCGGCCCTTGCCAAAGAGGCCCTGCTCACCCCCCTCGGGGAGATGAACCCGCTCGAACAGGAGATCTATGACGCGGTAAACGCCCTCGGCATCGGGCCGATGGGGCTGGGCGGCAAAACGACCTGTCTCGGCGTGCGGATACGTGAGGGAGGCTGCCACACCGCCTCGCTCCCTGTTGCGCTCAATGTCCAGTGCTGGGCCGCCCGGCGGGCCACCGTTGAGGTGAACTATCCATGAACGCCCTCTCCACCCCGCTGGGCGATGAGGTGCTCACCCTCCGGGCAGGCGACCGGGTCACCCTCTCCGGCATGATCTACACCGCCCGCGACGAGGCACACCTTCGCATGCAGGAGGCAGGCATCCCCTTTGACCCGGAAGGGGCGGCTGTCTACCACTGCGGCCCGGTGGTGAAGGACGGCACCATCATCGCCGCCGGCCCCACGACCAGTGCACGGATGAACGAACTCTCCGGGTTCCTTCTGGACGCAGGCGTCCGGGCACTCATCGGCAAGGGCGGCATGGGCGACACCGTGCGGGAGCAGCTGCGGGGCAGGGGCGTCTATCTCGCCTTCACCGGCGGGTGTGCGGCCCTTGCGGCGTCACGGATGACCCTGAAAGGGGTTTTCTATGAAGATCTCGGGATGCCTGAGGCAGTATGGGCCATCGAATGCAGAGAACTCCCCCTGACCGTTGCGATCGATGCCGAAGGGGGTGACCTCTTCCGTGATGTCCGCCTCGCTTCAGAGAAAATATTTGACGAAATGTTCTGATTATCCGCCAGTTCCGGGCAATCAGTTGGGACTGTCGATACCTTTAGTAAAGAATGGAACAATATATAAGCAGGACGTGCCGGATGAAACTAATAATCGATGAACGGCGATGCAAGGGATGCAACCTCTGCACCACCGTCTGCCCATATACCATATTTCAGGAAGGCAGAAAACTCAATGAGCGGGGCATTATCGTCCCCATCCTTGACCGGCCGGAACGGTGCACCAACTGCCGCCTGCGCCACCTCTACGGCAGACAGCTCTGCGGCGCATGCCAGATGATCTGCCCCGACCAGGCCATCTGCTGGAAAGAAGAAGAACCTTATTCCGAGAATAACGTGGTGATCGAGTTTTGAGCAAAATTGAATTCATGCAGGGCAATACGGCATGCTGTGAGGGAGCTCTTGCGGCCGGATGCAGTTTCTTCGGCGGGTATCCCATCACCCCGTCCACCGAGATTGCCGAGCTGATGGCACTGAGGCTCCCGAAGGCGGGAGGCACCTTCATCCAGATGGAGGACGAGATCGCGGGCATTGGTTCTGTCATCGGTGCATCGTGGACCGGCGCACGGTCCATGACGGCCACATCCGGGCCGGGGTTCTCCCTCATGATGGAGAACATCGGCTACGCGGTGATGACCGAAACCCCCTGTGTCATCGTCAACATCCAGCGGGGCGGCCCTTCGACCGGCCAGCCGACGATGTCTGCACAGGGCGACATGATGCAGTGCCGCTTCGGTTCACACGGCGACATGGCAACGATCGCAGTCGTCCCCTCGACTGTGCAGGAGATGTATGAACTCACCGCAAAGGCGTTCAATCTCGCCGACCGGTTCCGTGTCCCCACCTTCGTGATGTCCGACGAGACCATCGGCCATATGCGGGAGCGGGTCATCATCCCGGATTCGGTCGATATCGTCCCCCGGAAACCCCTCCTCGAAGGAGAACTTCCCTTCCAGGCAGGCGAGGACGGCGTCCCCGGATTTGCGAAGTTCGGCAGCGGGCACCGGGTGCATGTCACCGGGCTTACCCACGACGAACGCGGATACCCGGACACGACCAACCCGGAGACCCATGAAAAGCTGGTCCTGCGCCTCTACAACAAGGTGGAGTCAAAGCGCCACGAGATTGCGGACTATGATGCGGTCAACACCGATGCGGAGACCGTCTTTGTCACCTACGGCCCCTGTGCCCGCACCGTCCGGCAGGTCCTCCACGACCACCCGGACGAGGAAATAGGCCACCTCAACCTGCGCATCGTCTGGCCGTTCCCCGAGGACACCCTGAAGCTCTTCCCCAATGCAAAGACCTTCATCGTGCCGGAACTGAACCTCGGCCAGATGGCACGCGAGGTCGCCCGGCACATGAGCGGCCAGAAGGTCCTCTCCATGCCGAAGATTGGCGGCCTCATCCATACGCCCGCAGAACTCTATGCCGCAGTGGAGGCAGAGCGATGAGCACCCGTGTCTTTGAGAAGTGGTACCGGGAAGACCGGCTGCCGCACATCTTCTGCACCGGGTGCGGCAACGGCACCGTGATGAACTGCTCCATCAAGGCAGTGGACGCGATGCAGTGGAATATCGACGACACCGTCTTTGTCTCCGGCATCGGCTGCTCCTCCCGTGCGCCGGGATACATCTCCACCGACTCCCTGCACACCACCCACGGCAGGGCGCTCGCGTTTGCCACCGGCGTGAAGATGGCAAACCCCGACCTCCATGTGGTGGTCTTCACCGGTGACGGGGACCTCTCGGCGATTGGCGGCAACCATTTCATTCATGCATGCCGCCGCAACATCGACATGACCGTCATCTGCATGAACAATATGATCTACGGCATGACCGGCGGACAGGGGAGCCCCTGCACCCCGGTCGGGAAGATCTCGACCACCACCCCCTACGGGGCGGCAGAGCCGGTCTTTGATCTCGCAGAACTTGCGGTCGCAGCCGGTGCAAACCATGTGGCCAGATGGACGTCCTACCACACGGCAGAACTCACCAAGGCCATCATCACCGGCCTCTCCACCGAGGGCCTCTCGTTTATCGAGGCGATGGTGCAGTGCCCGACCGCCTACGGCAGGAGAAACAAACTCCGGCAGGTGACCGATCAGGTGGAGTGGATGCGGACGCATGCCATGCTCCTCCAGAAGGTCCGCCGGATGGAGCAGGAAGGCAAACCCATTCCCGAAGAGCACTTCGCCGTCGGTGAATTCGTGCGCCGGCACCGCCCGGCAATGGGGGTGCGCCGATGAGGCACGAAGTCCTCTTCTCCGGTTTCGGAGGGCAGGGAGTCATCCTCTCGGCCGTGATCCTCGGCCGTGCGGCAGCCCTCTACAGCAATAAACACGCCGTCCAGACGCAGGTCTACGGGCCGGAGGCGCGGGGCGGTGCGTCGATGAGCGCAGTGGTCATCGACGACGAACCCATCCTCTACCCGAAGGTCACCACCCCTGATATCTATGTCATTATGTCACAGCAGGGGTTTGAGAAATACGGGGCAGGCGCATCACCTGAAGCCACGATGCTGGTCGACTCAGAACTGGTCTTCTCGCGGCCGCAGTGCGCCTGCATCGAAATCCCGGCCACGCTGGAGGCAAAAGACACCCTCGGCCGGGTCATCGTCGCAAATATCATCATGCTCGGGGCCCTCGTGACCGCCACCGGTGTGGTCTCGGAGGAGGCCATTGAACGAGCGGTTCTCGACAGTGTCCCGAAAGGGACAGAGGACCTGAACCTGAAGGCCCTTCACCGCGGATTTGAACTTGGAAAACAATAATAATGAGGAAGTAACGGATGAAACTCCTTGAATTTGAAGCAAAAGAGATTTTCAAAGAATACGGGATCCCGGTCCCGAACGGTGTGGTAATCAGAAACCCGGACGAACTCCGGCGCCAGCTCAACGGCTTCACGGACGAAGTCGTGGTCAAATCGCAGGTTGACGTGGGCGGACGGGGAAAGGCGGGCGGCATCATCATCACCGACAAGGCAGAGGCCGTCAGCACCGCCGAACATCTCTTTTCCTTCCCCATCAAGGGCCTCATCCCGAAGGCGGTTCTTGTGGAGGAGAAGCTGCCGATAGACCATGAATACTATGTGTCCATCACCATCGACCGGTCGACACGCCAGCCCATGATTCTCTTTGCAGAGACGGGCGGCGTCGACATCGAGGAGACCGCCCGGACACGGCCGGAAGCACTCAGGCGTGCGGGATTCTCACCGCTCCTCACCGGGGTGCCGGGATTCCTGATGCGCCAGATCCTCGGCAGCGCCCCCAAAGAGCTCGGGCCGGTCATCAATAACCTCTACAAGGCGTTCTGCGCCTCAGACGCCCTCCTGGCAGAAATAAACCCCCTCGTGACCACCTCGCGGGGCGTCTTTGCCGCAGACGCAAAGCTCATCGTCGACGACAATGCCCTCGCACGGCAGGGCATCACCGCAAACCGCGACCTGACCCCGCGGGAGCGGGAGGCAGAGGAGAACGGGTTCTCCTATGTCGAGCTGGACGGCTCGATTGGCGTCATCGGCAACGGTGCCGGGCTGACCATGTCCACGCTTGACCTCATCGCCCACTACAACGGTAAAGCGGCAAACTTCCTCGATGTCGGCGGCGGTGCCGGGCGGGAGCGGGTCATGAAGGCCGTCCGTCTGGTGGCCGGCATGCCGGATGTGAAGGTCATCGTGGTCAACCTCCTCGGCGGCATCACCCGCTGTGACGAGGTGGCAAAAGGCATCATCGAAGCGGGCATTGACCAGCACGTGATCACCCGTCTTGCAGGAACGAACGAAGAGGAAGGCAAGGCCCTGCTCGCGAAAAACGGCTACCAGATGCTCGACACCATGGAAGATGTCGTGAGACAGGCAGTACAGGAGGCAGCAGCATGATATACGGCGACCATACGACAGGCGTCATCGTCCAGGGGGCGACCGGCAACCAGGGCGCATTCCACATCAATCTCATGAACCAGTATGCACAGGAGACCGGCGGACGCGGTGTGGTGGCAGGCGTCACCCCCGGCAAAGGCGGCCAGAAGGTGCACGGCGTTCCGGTCTATGACAGTGTACGGGAGGCGATGGCGGAGCATGATGCAACGACATCCGTTCTCTTTGTGCCCGGATTTGCCGCAGGCGACTCCATCATGGAGGCGGCAAGCGCGGGCCTTGAACTGGTCGTCGCCATCACCGAGGGCATCCCGGTGCACGACACCATGCGGGCCCTTGCCTTTGCACGGATGGAGGGCTGCACGGTCATCGGACCGAACTGCCCCGGCATCCTCTCCCCCGGCGAACTGAAGCTGGGCATCATGCCGCCGCAGCTTGCCATGCCCGGACACGTGGGCATCATCTCCCGCAGCGGAACCCTCACCTATGAGGTCATCAACGAGCTCACACGGGCGGGCATCGGGCAGTCCACCGTGGTCGGCATCGGCGGCGACCCCGTGATCGGCCAGACCTTCACCGAGGTGCTGGAGCGCTTTGAGGCCGACCCGCAGACAAAGGCCGTCGTTTTGATCGGCGAAGTGGGCGGAAACCTCGAGGAGGAGGGGGCGACCTCAACCAGCCTCCCGCTTGTCACCTATATCGCCGGCATCTCCGCACCGCCGGAGAAGCGGATGGGCCATGCAGGCGCCATCATCGAGGGCGGCGAGGGCGATGCGGTCTCAAAGATTGCACGGCTCAGGCAGCTGGGCTTCCCGGTTGCAGGAAAGCCATCCGACATTCCGGGGCTGGTGCGGGAGCTGCTATGACCCAGACGATGCTGAAGGCGGCCGCAGCACTTGCAGAAGAGGTCGGCGCAAAGGCAATCGTCTCCTTTATCGAGCCGGTGGAGTTCACCTGTGACATCCCTGTTATCTGGGTGCAGGACCTGCAGCTCGATGTCCTCCGTGACCTCACGATGCACGACATCCTTGAGATCTCCGAGCGCCACCTGCATGATGCCGCCGTACAGATCTACATCTCCCAGAGGTATGAATCGGGCAAGGTCGTCGGCGTCTTTCCGTATGCAATCTTAGTCTATGACATCAACCAGGGCAAGGAGTTCATCAGCGTCAAGGAGTTCGACGATCTGGTGCCGCGGGGCGTCATGACCGCCGTCCTCCAGCTGGCCCTCGAGATCGCGGTCGAAGGGCGGGAGGGCCGCTCCATCGGCACCGCGTTTATCATCGGCAACACCGAGGAGATTCACAGCCACTCCCACTCGGCGATCATCAACCCCTACCAGGGGCACCGGAAAGAGGTGCGTGACATCACCAACCGGGACAACTGGGAGAGCGTAAAGGAGTTTGCCCAGTTAGACGGGGTCTTTGTGGTCGACACCACGGGCTCCATCCAGTCAGCCGGCCGGTATATCGATGTCAAAGGGGACGATCTGAGCCTCCCCCACGGCATGGGCGGCAGACACCGGGCCACCGCATCCCTCACCCGCATCATCCCCGCAGTAGGCGTCACCATCTCCGAGAGCGGCGGCATGGTCCGGGTGTTCCGGAACGGCGAGTGCTGGCTCACCGTCCGGTCTGATGTCCGGATTAAAAACTGATCTTTTTTTGGTATCGATAACCCTCCTTTTTGGTCACCTGACCTGACGGACCACCACACAACCAGCGACGCCGGAGGGATATGTACTGCCAGAGTCTCAAGATTGAGGCCCCATGCTCGTAAATTCAAGTGGTTCATCGGAACCACGGGGATGAGAAGAACCTGCACGGGTTTTCGAATGCCGGCGGGCACGATCCATACGGCGGCGGACACTCCCATCTGAGGGACGCAGTCTGCGAGTCGGATACAGACGGTAGCTGGGGAAGGCAAATCCTGCGGTTGTCCGCCCGATGAAGCGCTTATTCTCGTGAACTTGCATGTCAGACACAGCCAACACCTGGTGAATCTATCATATCGCCGGGCGAAGTTTCTAACGTTTCGTCGTCAGTATCACGAATTTTACCATGAAACGGCGGTATAAGATGATCCCATCAGCTGCGAATGCAACCCGCTGGTGCTGGGACCGATGCCTGATTGTGTTGTGTCCGATTATTTGAAGCAATTTCACACGAACTCCTGCAGATCAGGCATTGTCTCCGTGGCCTGCTCATGCTGCCAAATCTGGATGACAGAATTTATGTTCCCATTAGAAGATTTCATATCAGAACAGCCGAAAAATGTGTAATGCAACAGAAACGTTGGTGTTTACAGACGACACATTTCTGTCCAAAATATCTCTGTTTTTCTTTTAATGCATGGACATTTGGCGTATAAATCTCCAAATTGCACAGCTTTGAACATTTGGAGTTAGTTTGGTGGCAAGGAGGTTTCTGTTGATAATCGCTGTCTCTCAAATTAGCACTGACTGGACAGGCTCCCGGATATCCATACTAAAAACGAAAACCGAAACTGATGTAATCTCATACCATAATTTTGTAAATGGTAGTAAAATGACTCAGCCACAATGGAAAAAACCGATTTTGCACATAATGGTCAGGCACACACAAGAGGAGCGAATTTTGTGGTCATGCAAAGGGGCGGACAGGGGCCTGGCCTCCCATACAGTATATGGAAATTGCTGGTATATTCAGAACGAATGTGGAGGAGTGTGTGATATAATCTCAGTGAGCTAAATATACGTGGCTATACGTGGCACCGCACGTAACCAATGTGATATGCAACATCAACGCGATGGGCGCACGTTGCACACATCACCTGTCAGCAAACAGTATGCGTCCAAATCCAGTATCGCCCGGACGACTCCTTTTTTGATCACCTGACCATCCGGACCGTCCCACAACCACCGGCACCAGCGGGATAGGTATCGCCAGAACCTCTCAAAAAAGGCCCCCTGCTCATAAAGCCGGCGGGCACATTCCTTACAGCAGCACCCCTCACAGGTAAGGAAAGGGCAGAAAGCAAGTCCATGGTGCAGTATTGTCAGGCATACTGAACAACTGCACTGTTTTGTTCTTAATGACAAAACATCAAAGAACTCATTTCTCAATTGTATCTGTCACCTCATCACGTGAATCCTCTTTTGTCTATGCAGAACAAAAACATCGTGAGGTCATTGCAGACTTCTGAATGAACCGGGGACGGAATTTTGGCAAATTATCCCTGAACGTGCGGCACAGGCCAAAATAATTAAACGCATTCACTAAGATATTCACATAAAGAGATGTATTAAGCAATGACCAACAGCTCACGGAACCACGACAAAAAACACTGGAAGACTCCGCAAATGACGATTATCATCAGAAATAACGATGAAAAAGTCCTTTCTGTATGCAAGGATGGACATCAGGCAGGAAACCCTGAATTAACGTACATGACATGCTGGTACAATAACCCCCTATGTGGGGTAATGTGCTCTTTGGTAAGTCCGAGCTAATCTATCAGGCATCCGCGATAACCGATGTAATTTCGGAAAATACCGTAATTACCGCACATCCGTTGAATCACCATCACCGGCGGAAAAAAACCTGCATCCGCACGTTCCCTTCCCGCATACCGGGAGTGGCGGGGAACCAGTGTCGACGGATCCCACAAATTTTTACAAACCAATTCCCACACCCGGACGCCCGACAGCGTAAAGCCTGCTGAAAGGAGCGACCCGTGTTTTATCAAAGATCTCTGCGAACATCGCCCAAAAAGGTATAGATGGAGCATAGAACGCTGGATACCCCGGTGGCGTATCTGTGTGAGATTGCCCATGCCCGGACGTATGATCCCGGGCTCATGCAGGAGAGAGAACGGGCGTGGGAGATTGGGGACGGGAAGGAGCGGGATGAACAATTCGCAGCCGGTATTTGAGTGGGGGAACTAACCGGTGAACATGGCAATCACACACATCACCCGGATGATGGCATGTGAATCACGTTTTCATTGCGTGTCCTGAAAGGTATGACAGCGCAGATGCTCCCTTTAATCAAGCCCTGTTTTGTCACACTATTTTGAAATAATCGCCCCAAAATCCATTTTACCTTAAATAAATAGCGGCAGGTATTTATTTCAAAATACAAATTTTAATATAACAGACGATTCTGATTGAACATAGCAGAGAACAGGAATCATCATCGGATTCACTTCATGAAACAAGCAGCCATACACCGATTCATCGGAGGATTTCTCATTATTCTCATGCTCTGCAGCGGAATAGGGAATGCGTCAGATGATATTGAGACAGATCGTTTTATTTCACAACTTCAATCGGCACTGAATGCACATGAGAATGGGAAAACTGAGCAGGCCATCTTTATGATAGATAATGCTTCAGAAACCTATCTGCATACGAACTGGAGCTATTACATCTGCGGATACCTGATCTCAGAGATGGGGGACGATGAACGGGCTCTCGTGCACTTAAATAAAGCACTGGAAACCGACAGCACCTATGCTCAGGCATGGTATTACAAAGGGAAGGCATTGTCTGGTCTGGGAAGAGACCGGGAAGCTGCGGAGTGTTTTGCCCGTGCAGAAGAACTTGATGAACGGTATACAGTTCCCTGGACAGAAAAATGGCCGGTCAGCATCATTTTCAGGAATCTGACATTGATATATCTGGTTCTTGCATTCGGAGGACTGGGCATCTATATCGCAAAACGGGAAGGAAAATTTTGATGAAGGTTCTTTCGTACGCACTTGTGTCACCGGTGGTCAGAGGAATTCGATGAAGGTACCGGAGAGAATCCGGGCCATATCCGGATTTGTCAGGGGGCTCTTTGTCATCCCCCAACGGGAGCATATTCGCCTCAACTCCCGCGATCTGACTTTTTTTCTGAAATATCTGCGACCGGTGATGCACCTTGCGGTTCTCTGTATTCTCTTCAATATCCTGCTCAGTGGCGTAAAGGTGCTTTACCCCCTGACGACAAAGATCCTTATTGACAATATCTTTCTCGGCAATGACCCTGCAGGCATCATTCAGGAGCTAAACACCCTTCTTCCGGCATGGATGGTCACACAGATCTCATGGATCTTTTATTCCCTGACAGCCCTCATTATCGCGGTTCTCCTGCTCGGAGTGCTCACCGTTGTTCTTCAGGTTTCCATCAGTTATGTAACCGTCTGTTTCCGGGAAGCCTATACCTTTCATCTCCAGACCGATCTCTTCAGTCATGTGCTGCGGTTTCCCATAGCGTATTTCCGTTCCCATCAGACCGGCTACATCATGTCGCGCCTGACAGAGGATGTCAGTGTTCTGGAGTATATCTTCTCGCAGTTTCTCCCCCAGATGCTGTCAAATATTACCTATATCATCATGTCAGTCGGCATTTTATTTGCCCTCAACACCCGGCTGACATCCCTCGTGATTGTGCTGGCCCCCCTCTTTCTGGTCGGCAATTTCTTTTTTGTCAGGTACATCCGGGCAGTTACGTACGAGGAGCGGGAGCGGCGGGCCGACATCTCAAAGGATCTCCAAGAGATTATTACCGGCATCGAGAGTGTCAAGGTTCATACCGCAGAGCGGCGTGAATACCAGCGGCTTTCATCAGCGCTCTCTGCAGCCATTGACACCCGCATCAGAAATACGATGCTGAACAGTTTTTCCCAGCAGGTGCGGTTCGGCACCCAGTCCCTGATTATGCTCACGGTACTCTGGTTTGGGGGTAATGCTGTTCTTGCAGGCAGTATGACAGTGGGGGATTTTGTGGCATATACCGCCTATATCGCCACATTTGCCGGAGCGATGAATTCACTGCTGTCTTTTCCCATCCTCCTGCAGCCGGCATTTACCTCGGCCGAACGGATACAGGAACTCTTCAGGCTTACGCCTGAGGCAGATGAGAATGAAGGCATCATACCTGAAACCACGGAAGGGACCATCACCTTTTCAGATGTCTCGTTTTCCTATCAGGAGAATGTACCGGTGCTGTCCCATGTCACCCTCACCCTGAAACGTGGGGAAATATATGGTATTTCCGGGAAAACAGGTGCAGGAAAGACGACACTTATAAGTTTGATTCTGTCTTTTTACCGCCCGGATACCGGAACTATTCTTTTAGACGGGAGAGATATTGCCACCCTGAACGGTACATGGCTCAGGGAGCAGATTTCAGTTGTTTCACAAGACCTCTTTCTTTTCAATAAAACGATCAGGGAAAACATCCTCTACAGCAGGCCGGATGCGACCGATGATGACGTCATTGCAGCAGCAACCAGGGCACAGATACACGATGAAATTCTGGCACTACCTCACGGATATGATACGGTGGTCGGTGAACGGGGCACCCAGCTATCTGTTGGGCAGCGGCAGCGGATTTCTATTGCCCGTGCATTTCTAAAAGACGCCCCGATTCTTATCCTGGACGAGCCAACATCTGCACTGGATGAACGGACAGAAGAGGCCCTCATTCCTCTCCTGAAAGCACTCTCTGCAGACCGGACAACGATTCTGATATCCCACCGCCCCTCGGTCCTCAGGATTACAGACATCATTTACGTGGTGAAGGACGGGACGGTTTATATGAAATAAAAATGGAGTTCCCGGATGATAGTGGCAGACACGTACATGCAATTTTTTTGTGGAAAAATCGCTATCCTGCCATTTAAGCATTGTTCGGACGAACTCTGGAGAGAGTTCCATATCAGATTCCTTAAATATAAATATCAACAAAAAAACGATTGATCTATATGAATACAGAAATAAGTCTCAATTCAGTAATTAAACCGTCGGAAGATGTCGTATCACGGGATGTCATGGGCGAACTTATCATCGTCCCCCTCACCTCCGGAATCGGCGATATGGAAGACGAGATCTACACCATGAACGACACGGGGCGGGCAGTCTGGGACAGGCTTGACGGAAAGGCCAGTCTTGGTGAGATAGCCAAAGCCCTTGAAGCCGAATATGACGCTCCCCCCGGTGCAATTGAAACCGACGTGCATGGGATCGCTGCCGAACTGCTCCGGCGGAGAATGGTTGTTGAAGTCTGAACAGACCAGCACGATTGAACCGGAGAAAGACAGGAGTGTATATACCAGTAAAATACGGCTTGAACTCCTCAAGGCCGTCACAGAACGGGGAAAACTCTTCCGCTTCCGTGCACCCGGATTCAGCATGTACCCGTTCATCAGGAACGGTGATATCATCACCGTCGCCCCCCTGCCTGAAAACGGCCCGGAGACCGGCGATGTGGTGGCATTTGTCCACCCCGGCACCGGCAACCTGATCGTCCACCGGGTGGTTGAAAAGACCGACCGCGGCTACCTGATCCGGGGAGACAACACTGAGGGGCCGGATGGGACGATTCCTGCATCCAGCCTCATCGGAGTCGTCGTCAGGGTCGAGCATAAGGAAAGGGATGCAGCAGTAGCAGGGATCAGGTATGGGCGAAGACCGATAGCCATGCTCAGCAGAACGGGTCACCTCCGTAAGATCACCAGAACTATCAGCCATTTCAAAGGAGCGGGTGCAGCAGGTCTACAGACAGCCCAGAAATTCGCATTATACCGGCGGGTGGCAGGCTCATTAAAACCCCGGATATCCATCGCGGAAGCGGATGATCAGGACATGAACAACTTCTACAGCGGGTGGAATTATCATCCTGACCAGCCGCCATACCGACCCGACCCGCTGGTGACGAATTTCGTTGCAAAAGACGGCAAAGAGATCGTCGGCTTCGTCCAGCTTATGCGTCACCCTGAATCCCATCATCCCTACGCCGGATATTGGCTTATCGACCTGATGGTCAGGGTACCATACCGCGGCATGGGCATTGGGAGAGACCTCTCAGAACAGGTGATCCTGATGGCCGAACAGGAGGGGGCACCGGAATTGTCTCTCATTGTCGGGGAAACGAACAGACCAGCCATATCGCTCTACCGGAAGCTTGGGTTCGAACCACTCACACAACCGGAGCTGGAGCAGCAAATAAGCGATGAGTATGCATCGACCGGGATTCGGCGGATAGCAATGCACAGGATCTGCGAACGCAGAACATAAATGACGGATAGTATCATGACGGGACAATTTATCACCGAACTAAAAATTCAGGACTTCAAACTCTGGGATGAAATGAAGGAAAAACGGGCATGCTTCTCCTTCACCCTTGAACTGACCGCACGGTGCAACAACAACTGCACACACTGTTACATCAACCTCCCGCCGAATGATGCAGGCGCACGGGAACGGGAGCTGAACGCCGACCAGATCATGGATATTGCCGATCAGGCCATCGCTCTCGGAGCGATCTGGTGCAATATTACCGGCGGCGAACCCCTGCTCAGGCCGGACTTCACGGAGATCTATCTCGGCCTGAAGAAGAAGGGACTCCTCGTATCGGTCATGACGAATGCGACCCTGATTCACGAAGAGCATGTGGCCTTATTCCGCAGGTATCCGCCGCGGGACATCGAGATCACCGTCTATGGCGTGACAAAAGAGACCTATGAAGCGGTCAGCCGCATCCCCGGCTCATATGATGCGTTCATGCAGGGCCTTACCCTCCTGCAGGATGCGGGTGTGAAGATCCGGCTCAAGTCCATGGCAATCCACTCAAACCTCCATGAAACAGACAAGATTGCTGAATTCTGCCGGGCACGGACCAAGGATTACTACCGATTCGATCCCCAGCTACACCTGAGAATGGATCATGACCCGATAAGAAATGAAGAAATCAGGAACGAGCGGCTTACCCCCAAAGAGGTTGTTGCACTGGAGGCAGCAGATCCTGACCGGCGGGAGGCACTTGCAAATGGTTGCGACAGGATGATCATTCCGGAATTCTGCAATATCAGCTGCAATCATCTCTTCCATTGCGGTGCCGGCATCGGCGATTTCGTCGTCAGCCCTGACGGGATGATGAGATTGTGTATGTCTCTCTGCCACCACGATTGCATCTATGACCTGACAACAGGGACGCTTGCAGACGCCTGGTACAATTTCATCCCGAAAGTGAGGGATATGCATTCAGATGATACAACATTTCTGGAGACCTGCCGGAAATGCCCAATCATCAATCTCTGCCTCTGGTGTCCGGCCCATGCCGATATCGAGACCGGCCTTCTGGACGGATCGGTTGACTACTTCTGTAGTGTCGCCCATGCACGGGCAGGGTCTCTCGGATATACCGGAACGAAACCGAATTTTACCACAACAGAACCCTGAAATACAAACCCCTTTTTTTATCGGACAGGTCTTTGCTCACCTGAAAGAAAGAACCATGAACGCTCCATCTCATATTCATGCTCAACATGACAGCCATCCATTTTTGGGCGTACCACATTCCTGTCAGACCACAAAAACAATCCTGCACCTGACGGCACTATACTGCAAGGGTGAAGCATCCCGCAGTCAGGAACGGATCATCCCCCCGAACTTCTGCCGGAACGGCAAAATTAAAGTTTATAATTCCTGATACTCATCCATCTCCGGATATGCGAAAACGGGATATCAAGCGGGGATTCTGATTGTTTGTAGTGATTCATCGATTCCCGATGGGGAAGAATGAACCGGTAACAGTAGCGTACTCGCTCATAATGGGAAGGCATGCCCTGCAGGGTAAGATACATTCCGGAGTGGATACAACTTCCACGGTTTTTTGCATACCTCCACAATCGCTCCTCCCGGTCAGATGCAGCCCCCCAACCGGAAAAATCCGCAAATGCTTCCGGAATGGCAGCTCCTGCCCAGAGAGAACCGGCAGTCAGTGCAATCTCAAGAGGAATCCGGATATGATTTTGTACACATGTGGAGCGGAGCGTTTCCCAGTCTTCCGGCACACGGAGAGAATTCATGAGTGAGGCAATATCATACACCCAGTCAAGGCGAAGAGACTGGTGCTGGAATACATGATGATAGGCAAGAAACGTGAGATGACTGGCAGGGTCCAGCGTATAACAGGAGAGATCATCCGCATGGATGGGTATTTTGCGATCAAAGGCATTGTCAAGCCAGTCCGGGGAGAACATTCCATAGCCGGAATCGGTAACCCAGTGCAATTCGACGGGAATGCCCTTCCCCGGCAGATAATAATTCTGATGGTGGGCAGAGTAGCGGGATGTGTGGAACGTTTTATTCGGACAGGAATAGCCAAGTTTCTCAAAGATCGGTTCACACCGGATGATATCATCCGGTTTTACGAGAATATCAATGTCTGAAGAATGCCGCAGTGCCGGGTCGGGATAGACCGTGCGTGCCAGTGCATGGCCTTTGAGAAGAATGGCAGGTATGCCGGCATCTTCCAGTGCGGTGGTAACGGTCCGCACCTGTCTTCCCAGACGAAGGTTCCGTGCACACCCTTCCATGAATATCCGCGAGAAAAATGCCATGATTTCTTTGGGCGGAAGGCATTCCTCATCCCATTCTTTCAGATGAAATGCCAGAAGGGGAAAGATTCCGTGAGGACGCAGGAGTGTCAGCAGGGCATCCCACTCTTCTGTGGAGCAGGCAGGGGGAACGACGGGGGTGTTTCGTATGATACAGAGAAGGTACTCCAGAAGATCATCCGGGAGTGCAAGGAGCGCATTCGGGGGATCACCCGCCAATGGAACGATTGTGTGGAGGTTCCGGATGGATTTTTGTCCGGCACAATGTTTAAATCCAATACTCTGAACCGGTGCGGGTGACGCCATAATAAAAAAATATGGTCTCCTGCCAGATATGTCCATTGATTGAAAACGGGGCTGCTGTTCAGTGATGACATCATACAGGGAGCGATATCACCGGAAAATGGAGACAAACCTCATTCATGCAGCTGAAATTCATACCCTTTTTTCCGCCGGATGGTCCAAAGAATCCAAATCTCCCTTAACAATAATTATCAACTATTCTCACCCATTTTTCCTTATTATCGATACAGATTATCAGTCCGATGTCCCTTTGGGATGGAAATTACCCTCAGAAATGGCATCCGGTTGAAACAGCCAAATGACCAGAAAATAGAATGAAATACTGTGATTTTTGCTCTGTAAATGATATTCAAAACCATTTGGATGCCTTATGACCGACTACTTATCCATTAAACAAACCGACCGGATGCCCCGTCTTCCCCTCTCCGGTTCCATCGATCTCACCTATCGGTGCAACAACAACTGCTGTCACTGCTGGCTGAGAATTCCGCCGGGTGCTCCGGAAAAAAAGCAGGAACTCTCCTTTGATGAGATCTGCCATATCGTCGACGACGCACGTGCTATGGGATGCCGGCACTGGTCCATCTCCGGGGGCGAACCGATGCTCCGGCCGGATTTTGCCGAAATATTTGATTACATAACGAGCCGGGCCTCTTCATACTCGATCAATACGAACGGCACGATGATCACCCCGGAGATCGCTCAACTCATGACGCGGAAAGGGAACAAGATGATTGCGCTCTACGGTGCGACAGAAGCGGTTCATGACCGGATCACCCGGAGTCCCGGTTCATTTCAGGCCACGATGCGGGGATTTGAACTCCTGAAAGAGGCGGGAGCCGGTTTCACCGTCCAGCTTATTCCGATGAAAGACAGTTATCATGAATATCCTGCAATGATTGAACTGGCACAGTCTCTGACCCCCCACTGGAGAGTAGGTGCCCCCTGGCTGTACCTGTCTGCATGCGGCTCGGCTGAGAAGAACGCTGAGATCGCAGCCCAGCGACTTTCCCCGGCAGATGTGATAGCCCTGGATACGCCAAACATCTCGTATGAAGAGGAGCACAGAACAGAGGATTCCTGCAGTCCGAATCCAACAGATGACCGTCTCTTTGCCCGGTGTATAGAGAAAAGGAGGGACTTTCATGTGGATCCGTATGGGATGATGTCCTTCTGCTGCTTCATCAAAGATCCCGCAATGAGATATGACCTGCGAACAGGCAGTTTCGAGGAAGCCTGGGAGGTGTTCATCCCCTCCCTCGCAGATACGGTCAGAGGGGGAGAGGAATACCGGGAGAACTGCGGGTCGTGTGAGAAACGGTCAGACTGCCGGTGGTGTCCGGTCTATGGGTACCTGGAAACCGGCAGGTATTCTGCAAAAGTCCCGTATCTCTGTGAAGTCGCTGATGAAGCAAAGAAATTCAGGGAAGAATGGCAAAAGAAACACCGCCGCTATTTCAGAATTGCAGGCATCACCGCCCGTTTGGAGAGTGACCTTGACTTTGATGAAACAGGCTTTGCCGAGAAACTGGTGCCCTTCATGGTCGATGGTCCGGGTGATGACAATGTCACCATCCGGCATTACTTTGAACTGCCTGACCTTGCAGGAAAGGATCTCGGCAGGGAACTCTACCGGAAGGCGCCGTGGGCAATCTCCCGGAAAGGGGATACCTGGTTCTATCAGGGCATCTCACCAAATCCTGAGGACCAGGGTATCCACAGGGTGGCAGTCTTTAGCGGAGATTATACAAAGGCAACTATTTACAGCCCTCCAGAAGATGGCGAACGAATCCGGACCGAAGGGTGGCAGTCGCTCTCCCTCTTCCCGACGGACCAGATCTGGGTTGCCCCGCTTCTTGCTGAACGGAATGCTGCCCTGATCCATTCCGGTGCGGTCTCTCTTGACGGGCAGGGCCTGATGTTTGTCGGGCATTCCGAGGCAGGCAAGTCTACCACGATGACGCTTCTCAGGCAGGCAGCAGAGGAGAGCCTGAACAGTTCACCGTTTGAGGTTGAAATCCTCTGTGATGACAGAAATATTGTCAGGCGCCATGATGACGGCTGGTATGTCCACGGGACATGGAGTCATGGGGATGTCCCCGATGTCTCACCGGCATCAGCACCGCTTAGGGGGATACTGTTCCTGAAACAGGACACAGAAAATGCGATAAAACCGCTTACGGATAAGAAACAATGTTTCAGGATACTTTTTGACACCCTGATCAGACCAATGGGAACAGCCGAATGGTGGGACAGGGAGATGGAGATCCTTGAGAGGATTGTTACCGAGGTCCCCTGCTATGTCATGCATTTTGATAAGAGCGGTGCGATTGTGCCGGAGATTCGCGAGCTTATCAGGAACGATGCTCTGTGACAGAAGAGCACTCTTCCCCCTATGCCGTAACAGTCGATGCAACGTCTCATCACTTATGGAAGGATAAAATACCACTCCTTGGCAGGCTGGATATGGAGCTAACCGAGCGGTGCAACAACAACTGCATACACTGCTGCATCAACCTGCCCGAGGATGACAAGGATGCCCGCAGGCGTGAGCTGTCAACAGACGAGATTAAGGGGATCCTTACCGAAGCCGCAGTCCTTGGTGCGATGTCGGTCAGGTTTACCGGAGGGGAACCCCTTATTCGGGATGATTTTACGGAGCTGTACCTTTTCGCCCGGAAACTCGGCATGAAGGTCATGCTCTTTACCAACGGACGCCTGATTACTCCTGAAATTGCCGACCTTCTTGCACGTGTCCCTCCGCTTGAGAAGATAGAGATCACGGTCTACGGAATGACAAAGGAGTCATACGAGGCGGTTGCTCGTGTGCCGGGTTCGTACGATGAGTTCCGGCGGGGTATGCAGCTTCTCATGGAGAAAGGCATTCCGTTTGTCGTAAAGGGTGCCCTGCTTCCCCCGAACCGGGACGAGATAGATGAATTTGAGGCGTGGGCTGCGACAATTCCGGCGATGGACACGTCCCCGTCCTATTCAATGTTTTTCGACCTCCGGTGCCGCAGGGACTTTCCGGAGAAGAACCGGCAGATAGCAACACTAAGACTCTCGCCGGAGGATGGTGTTTCTGTGCTTTCACGGGACCGTGAGCGGTACCTGAAGAGCATGCGGGAGTTTTGCTCAAAGTTTATGCGGCCATCCGGCAAAAAACTCCTCGCCTGTGGGGCAGGACATGGCGGGTGTGTTGATGCGTACGGCATGTACCAGCCCTGCATGATGCTCAGGCATCCGGACTGTGTGTATGACCTTCGTTCCGGGTCGCTTGAGGATTCAATGACGAATTATTTCCCAAAACTGCGCGAGATGGAGGCCGAGAATCCCGAATATCTTGCCCGATGCGCCCGATGTTTCATCAAAGGCCTCTGCGAGCAGTGCCCGGCAAAGTCGTGGATGGAGCACGGGACGCTCGATACACCGGTGGAATATCTCTGCGGGGTCGCCCATGCACAGGCATATGATCTTGGCCTCCTTGAAGAGGATGAGAAGGCATGGGAGGTAGAGGACTGGCAGGAGAGGATTGACCGGTTTGTGAACGAAGAGCACCAATAAACATTTGTCTGTGTGTCTGTCCCCCTACCTCATGGAGGTGGTCAGGCAGTACCTGATTCTATGATTCGACAGGAAAAGAATTTGATAAATGTGTGATGGTGTTTGAATTCCTGCCATTCATACCATATCATAACATTTTTTCGGGATTTTTTATCTGGCAACGTGTGTTCTTACAGTAACAATGTGAGAATTTCGGAGGCCATTGTTAACTTGAGATCGTTGAGGAACAATCGAGTTCACAATATCCGAACTGTTCGATCAGACACCCGAAATAATAGCTACCGGAACCTGTTACCCCCGCTGTCTTGCAACCCATGATAACGCTCTCTTTACTTTGATGTCTGGTGAGTACGGCCAATGTTGGTGTCTGCCATCCGGCAGTGTTTTTATTCTGTTGTTTTGTTGACTGGGATTCTATTACATCGGATTGATTACCTGAACGGATATATTTTTGGATTTCAACCGCTGGATTCGCATGCAATCGTCAAAAACAATCCAAATGAGAATTGCACAGGTTCAATTCCTTGAAATCCCAACAATCTGGTCCGAATCATGCGATGTTCAACCCGTATGTGCCAGCTGAATAATCCCTTTCTTGGTTTTATTGGAATTGAGTTCTCCCGGAATTGGACGAAATTGTGATCCATGCAACGACCGGCGAAAGCTTTGAGAAAGCAATCCGTGTTGTTCATGCTGTACTGAGAAGCCTTCGCCGACAAACCATGAATGTAATTCATGAAGAACAACTGTATCCAGTGTTTATGTGTATCTTCAGCTCGTTGTCACGTCTCGACAAGACGCAATACACTCCAGTCCGGTATTAAAGTTGCAGTTATTATGCCCTACATCCGGGGACACAACCGTGTTGTCGCCTTTGCATCCGGCTAAAATTGCTTCCTGAGCGTGATCTCTTTGATGTACCAGGAGCACCGGGCACTCCCATGACGTCTGTTTCACGATATCTGTTTCCTTTTTACTACCCATAAGGGGCCTTTTTCGCCTCACTGCAAAAAGTCTGTCGGTTTGAATACCTGTTTGTGGTATCTGATAGTCGAACGGGGGGAAATGGTACCGGGTGCATACACTTCCTGTCCGGAAAACCAGCTGTGCCGATAATCCGACAGTTTCGTGAGATCGTTTGTCCACAGACGAGTGAAAATGCGCCTTATTTAATAAAATATTACCACAGGTAATTTTCTACCCCAAAGGAAATTCTTATGTTGCAATGACTCCACTTTTTAATTATCTATAAGGAGTTCGTGAACATCAATGGGACGCAATATTGCAGTTGAGACACTCAGCGAAACACCACTCAACAGACAGAAACTGGAACTTGCAGAACGCAAATGCATCGGCCACCCGGACAGTCTTGCAGACGGTATCGCAGAAGCGGTCTCACAGGCCCTCTCGCGGGCATACCTGGATGAATGCGGCGCTGTGCTGCACCACAACACCGACCAGGGCGAGATTGTGGCAGGAGAGTCCATCCCGCGGTTCGGCGGCGGCACCATCACCCGGCCCATGTATGTGCTGCTTACCGGGCGTGCCACAAAGACCTTCGACGGCGTGACTGTTCCCACCGACGCGATTGCACTCGAGGCTGCACGCAACTATCTCTCGAATACGCTGGAATACCTCAACATGAACAAGGATGTCATCGTTGACTGCCGCATGGGGGCAGGTTCGTCTGACCTTCGTGATGTATTCCGTGCCTGCAACGGACAGCACCTTCCGCACGCAAACGACACATCCTTCGGCGTGGGGCATGCACCGTTCTCTGATCTTGAGAATGTCATCCTTGCCGTGAGCAACCACATCGACGGTGTATACCGGCCGAAAAACCCGATCATCGGGACCGATATCAAGATCATGGGTCTGCGCCAGGAAGAGGACATTACCCTCACCCTCTGCGTGCCGATGATCGACCGGTTCTGCACGGACATGAACGACTACAAAGAGGCAGTCATCCGTGTCGGCGAAGAGGTGCAGCGGGTCGCATCCGGCATCACTGACCGCCGTGTGGCAGTGGACATCAACACCGGCGACAACTACGAGGCAGAGGGGGCAATCTTCCTGACGGTGAACGGCACCTCCGCCGAGATGGGAGACGACGGCTCCGTGGGCCGGGGCAACCGTGCAAACGGGCTTATCACCCCGCACCGCCCGATGAGCATGGAGGCGACCAGCGGAAAGAACCCGATCAACCATATCGGAAAGATCTACAACCTCCTCTCCACCGAACTGGCACAGCAGTGTGCACAGGAGCTCGACGGCATCGAGGACCTCTACATCAGGCTCCTCTCCCAGATCGGACGCCCGATTGACCAGCCGCTCATCGCAGGCGCACAGTATGTGGCAGCAGAGGGAGCGGATACCGCTGTTATCAGCCGCGGCATCGAGGAAATAATCGACGCAGGCCTTGCCGACATCACCTCAATCACCGAGCGGGTCATCCGCGGAGAGATGAAGACCTTCTAAAATCCACCGAACGGAGCACAGATATATGACAGACGAGACACGAGAGCACTTACGGCTGGCAATTCCGAATAAGGGGCGCATTTCAGACCCGATCATAGAGCTTCTGGAGAAAGGCGGACTCCATCTCCATAGTTCATCCAGCCGTAAGCTCATCGCACCGACATGTGACCCGGCTGTCGAAGTGCTCTTTGCCCGGCCGATTGACATTCCCGAATATGTGGCAAACGGCGCCGCAGACCTGGGGATTACCGGGCGCGACATGGTCCGGGAACGCGGCGCATCGGTCACCGAGATCCTCGATTTGAAGATGGGCGGCGCCACGCTGGTGCTCGCCGTGCCGGAGGAGTCCGGCATCCGGGCCCCGGAAGAGCTGGCAGGCAAACGCATCGCAACCGAATTTCCGCACACGACCGGGGAGTATTTCCGGGAACGCGGGATAGACGTAAGCCTCTTTCCGGTCAGCGGCGCCTGTGAGGCAACGCCCTATCTCGGGGTGGCGGATGCGATTGTGGATTTGAGCAGTTCCGGCACGACGCTGAAGACCAATCATTTGATCGTAATCGAGGAGATCCTCCGTTCAACGACCGTCCTCATCGGGAACAATGCGGCGATGCAGGAGCGGCGGGGGAAAATAGATGAAATAACCCTCGCTCTCGAGAGCGTGATCTCAGCCCGCGGCAAGTGCTACCTGATGATGAATGTGCAGCGTGACTCACTCAGCGAAGTGAAGGAGGTGCTGCCCGGCCTCGGCGGCCCGACCGTGATGGACGTCGCATCCGACGGCAGCCTCGTCGCCGTCCATGCCGTGGTCGATGAAGAACGAGTCTACCAGCTGATCACCCGCCTGCGCAATGCCGGGGCACGCGACATCCTCGTGATGCCGATTGACCGGCTCATCCGGTGAGAAGACGATGAAGGTATTTCCCGCAGTAGACATCCTGGACGGCACCTGTGTGCAGCTGGTGCAGGGCAACCGGAAGAACGCCGTGACCTATGGCGACCCCGTCTCCCGGGCACAGGATTGGCTGGAGCAGGGTGCAGACGCCCTGCACGTCATCAACCTCGACGGAGCCTTCGGTGCCGCTGAGAAGAATGTCAGCCTCATTAAGGAGATCATCGGCTCCACCGGCGCTGAGATACAGCTCGGTGGCGGCATCCGGAGCATAGCGGATGCAGCGGGCTGGCTGGACGCCGGTGTCGCACGGGTCATCATCGGCACACTGGCAGTCGAGCGCCCGGAGGCGATCACGGAGATCGCCACCGAGTATGGCAGGGAGGCGGTGATGGCAGGCGTGGACGCCCGGGGCGGCTCCGTGGTCGTCCACGGGTGGGAAAAGACCGCAGGCGACCTGATCACCATGGCCCGTCTCTTCGAGGAACGGGGTGCGGGATCGCTGCTCTTCACCAATGTGGATGTGGAGGGGCTCTGCAGCGGCATCGCAGAAGAGCCGGTGCGCCGCCTGCGGGAGGCCGTGAGCATTCCCATAATCGCGTCAGGAGGCATTACAACGCCACAGGACGTGCGTACGATGCGTGAGATAGGAGTAGAGGGCATCGTACTCGGATCAGCCCTGTACAGGGGCTCTATCACCCTGAAAGAAGCAATCGAGGAGGCAGAGAGATGAGACAGGCAGAAATCACCCGGAAAACAACCGAGACCGAAATCTCCGTTACGCTGGACCTGGATACGGAAGGAAACAGTGCCGTCGATACCGGCATCCCGTTCTTTGACCATATGCTCACATCCTGTGCACGCCACGGCAGGTTCAGCCTGATCGTCACGGCAGCAGGGGACCTTGACATCGACTGCCACCACACCATCGAGGACACCGCCATCGTCCTCGGGGAGGCGCTCGCACAGGCGCTCGGAGAGAAGCGGGGCATCCGCCGGTTTGCCCACATGGCAGTGCCCATGGATGAGGCCATCGCCGTCGTGACACTGGACCTCGGGGGCCGCGGCTATCTCGTGTATGATGCGGCATTTTCACCAAACGGGTTCGGGTGTATCCCACCTGATATCTTTGAGCACTTCTTCTACACGCTCTGCATCCGTGCAGGCATCACCGCACACATGAAGGCAGAGGGCAGAAACGACCACCACATCTGTGAGGCGCTCTTCAAAACATTCGGCGTCGCACTCTCCATGGCAGCGGCAGTGACTCCCGGACGCACCGAGATACCGAGTACAAAAGGAATTATCTGAATGAGATAACAGTCTGAAATTTCAGACACTTTTTTTAAAATGTGCATGAAACAGATGTTTCAGGCACAGTTTCATGAAAATGGATTCCAAAAGTGGATGAACCATTTTCCAAATGCAGAGAAAGGATGTATTATGCGTTCAGTTCGTTGACCGCAAGGTCTACATCTTCTTTCTTGATAGTCTTCCGGCCAGCGTGCTTTGCATACTTGCTTGCTTCTTTTGTAAGCTCTGCAATGTATTCCTGAGAAGCGTCTGCGATTGCCTGTGCGGCATCGCTGCCGACTCTCTCAGCACCGTTGTTCTTTGCAATCCTTACGACTGCAGCGATAGGTAGATCATTCGCCATTTCTATTCCACCTCAGAAAGAAAATCGGCAAATTAATATAAAAACTTTCTGGAAATCCAGAGGAATATGCCTTGTAAAATCAACAATGAAGAGTATATTCAGGATATTTTGAACACTTGAAGTAAATCGGATTCCGATTGAAAAAAACGAAAAATTATCGATACAACAGTCATTTAATTGTGCAACAATCCCCCATTATTTTTTAAACAACGAATTGGCAATGAATACTGAATTCGAATAATCTGACGAGGCGCGCGAAGTATCGACATAAATTCTGTCGATATTTGCCACCGGTGCACCATGGGCAATCCCCCCTCCAAGGAGACATAATGTGCGAAAAATCAGGTTTCCGGATATGCCATCCGGAGCGATGATAATCCCGTGGGAAGAGACAGCGGACTCAATCAGGATCTCTGCATGATCGGCGCCGGTGCGGGCCGCCACTTCCTCTGCATCCGTAATGGTCCTGTCCACCACCGGATGGCGCCCCACATCTCCGAGGCGGCCGCCGGAGAGCACGGCAGCACGGTCACTCACCCCGAAGGCAGGGGCCATCCTCTGTGCCCGTGCAATCAGGGAGACTTTCTCATCGACCGTCCATCCCTCATCCACGCCGACGGGCGCCAGCAGAAACCGGATGCCGTCTGCGGTTTCCAGAAAGGCTATACGCTCCAGACAGGGGACACCGGCGACCCGTTTCAGGGCAGAAAGGGTAGAATTCGACGGGAGACTGCCACGGACGGCGGCATCAATCCCGCCGGAGAAGAGCGCCTGCACCAGCGCCTCCTCCGGCACGGGGGAGTACACCGCATCGAACCCGGAGAAGAAGTCACGGTTATCAGGATGCGTAAAACAGCGGAGGGGAATTATTCCGGAGAGGTGCTCCATGGTCGCCCGGACAGATGCCGGGTCAGTCCCGGCGCCAATCCCGATTACCACCGGCCGCCCCTCCTCAATCGTTCAGGGGGATCCCCATGATCCCCTTCTCTTTCAGGTCAAACACCAGGGACTCTGCGTCACCATGACAGATGACCAGTCTGCGTGAATCCGTCACGACACCGATATCTGCGGCAGCCATCCCGACACCGGAAAAGAGGTCGATAACCTGGTCCACTGCACCGGGAGGCACGGAACAGATGAATCCCATACCGGGATACATGCGCACCCAGTGGTCAAAGGTGATGCCGAGGGCGTCAAGGTCAGGCCGGGGGATGTCGTCAAGGCAGACATCAGCACCCTTCCTGCTGGTCTCAAGCAGCATTCCGAGCGTGCCGATGACACCGGGGTTGCTGATATCCTTGCCGGCAGTCACCAGATGCCCTTCGCCGAGGGTGCGCATCACCCGCACCTGCGCACGCACCTCTTCTGCCGTCCTCAGGGTGGCGGAATCCCAGTTCAGGGCGCAGGAAGGATGAATCCGCCCGTTGAGATCAATCGCTGCCACAATCCGGTCACCCACCTGTGCGGTATGGGAAAATATTGCGTCTTCAGGTTTCACCGTGCCAAGGATTGCGACATCAATGACATTCATCTCCGCATCGGGATGCAGATGGCCGCCCACCACCGGAACACAGAACTTGGCGGATGCCTCATACATCCCCCGCAGCACCTCATGGCAGACCGCTGCGTCCCTGACGGAGAGAATATCCACCATGGCAAGCGGTGTGCCGCCCATGGCGGCGATATCATGCACATTAACAAGCACTGCACAGAAACCTGCCCAGTATGGATCCGCATCCAGAAGACGACTCCAGATGCCGTCGGCTGCAAGAAGAAGGCCGGTATCTCCGTTCTGTATAAGCGCCGCGTCATCCCCGAAGGAGACCGGCACATTTGGTGTTACAAGACGGAGTGAATTAATTATTTCTCCGATTGCACGTTTCCGGGTTACGCCATCATAATCGCGTACGGCTTCTGCAATCTCGTCTGTGGAACATTCTACCACAATAACACCATCTTTGATAAACACATCAGCGTCAGTTTAGTTAATGATATGCATATTCCTCCCGGATACCGGTGCGATGGCGAGCCCTGCCGCCCGCTTTCGGACCGTGCATATTCCTCCCTGAAACGGGCAGGACTGATGAGCAGCGCAGACGAATGGTTCAGGCGCCGGTAGACCGGTACCACTGCATTTTTCACCATTCAGCCACAGAGAATATACCCATGGACTGGGCTGCACAATACCGGCCGCAGCGCCTGCAGGATATCGTCGGCAACGGCCAGGCGATCCGGCAGATCGCAGAGTGGGGCAGGTCCTGGCATACCGGGATGAAGCCGCTCATCCTCTACGGGAAGCCAGGCATCGGAAAGACAACCGCAGCCCACGCCCTGGCCCGCGATATGGGCTGGGACGTCATCGAACTCAACGCAAGCGACCAGCGCACCAAGGGGATCATCGAGAGAATCGCCGGTGCGGGCAGCACGACCGCCAGCCTGACCGGCAGCGGGCGCCGCCTCATCATCTTTGATGAAGCGGACAATATCCACGGCAATGCCGACCGGGGCGGCGCACGTGCAATAGCAGAGGTCATCCGGTCGTCCCGCCAGCCCATCATCCTCATTGCAAACGACCTGTACGGCCTTGACCAGTCGATCCGGTCCCTCTGTGATGCGGTCCTCTTCAAGGCCATCATGGCACGGAGCATCGCCCCGCATCTGCGCTATATCTGCAAATCAGAGGGGGTGGACTGCGACCCGGCGGCCCTCGAGCAGATTGCGGAGAATTCGGGAGGAGATATGCGCTCGGCAATCAACAGCCTCTCCGCTGCTGCCATCGGCATGGCGCATGTCAAAAGCGGTGATGTGCACACCTCACAGAAGGATGAACGCACCTCGATATTCGAACTCATCAAAGCCATCCATTACGGTGCAGACGATGACACCCTGCTGCGCTATGCACGGGAGGTGGACGATACCCCGGACACCATCGAACAGTGGATCGAGGAGTCGGTGACCTCGATCGAAGGCACAGAGGAGAAGGCGTATGCCTACCGGACGCTGGCCGCCGCAGACCGCTTCATCGGCCGCACCTACCGCCGCCAGTATTACACGCTCTGGAAATATGCATCCGCCCTGATGGTCATGGGGCCTGCGGAGGCGGCCGGAGGAAAGGGCATCCATGCACGCATCATGCCGCCGGGGCGCTGGCGCAGGATGGGCACCGGACGAAAACAGAAGACCCTGAGAAGCGGCATCATGGGAAAACTCGGAGAGAACTACCATATCCCCGGCAACGCGCTGCGCGAGGACTTCTTCACCCCCCTGACAAAACTCATCGAGGCCGACCCGGAAGAGTATGCCCGTGCCCTGTATCTCGATAAGGACGAGCTGGAATTCTTTATCGGGGACAAGACAAAGGCAGCGGCCATTATCAAGGACCTGGCAAAAGAGCGGCGCGAGGAAGAGCTGGGATATACCCGGAAGAAGGTGAAGAAAGGGCAGAAGGCCGCAGCGGAACCACCCGCAGAAATGCCGCGTTCGCATCCTGAACCGGAGGACCCGCCTGAGGCGCCCCAAACGGTTCAGAGAACACCGGAGCCTGCCCCGGAGCCGGAACCCATCCCCGACCGGTCCCAGAAGACCCTCTTTGACGGCTTTTAGACCCGGGTATGATACTGGTGGAGCACCACACCGCAGTCGATGATGCGGCCGCCCCGTTCATAGATCTCATTGCCGAGATGGTAGATGATGCAGTCGGCGTTCACCGACCGGGCAAGCGCGATGATGCAGGGCACCATCTCAATCCCCGGCCGGACCGCATAGATGAGTTCGGTGCCCCGGTACCATGCCGTATCCGGTGCACAGACATCATCCCGGAGAAAGGGAATAGTCTCCGGCGGCTGCTGCGGGAAGACATCGGTGGTCCGGACCGCCACACCCGCACGGGCCACCAGCTCTGCAACGGTGAAATTTCTGCCGACACCGATTTCTGCGGCAGAATGGTAATTCCCGATGATATAACGGGAAAAGCGTTCTTCAATATGCTTATAGTTCCCCATTGACAATGTTATTTCGGATGAGTTTCCTTATCTTTTGGGATTCAACGTCACCGGAGGGTCTTCAGATCCCTGTGGCACAGGCAATCGGGGCAATTCTGGGTGCAAACGTTGAGCTGCGGGAAAACCCGGTCATGCTGCGTGGTTTTGACGGAGTTCGCGGCCAGTATAACGCATCAAAAATCCTTGCGGACATGCAGGACATCTATACCCGCCAGCATGGCATCGGGGACTACATTCTTATTGTCACCGGAAAAGACCTCTTTATTCCGGGGCGCGATTTCGTATTCGGCCTGGCCCGCCCGTCTGTGCGTGCAGGCATCGTCTCGACCGTCCGCCTCGACAACCGCTATTACCAGCGAAAGGGCGACTTCTACGATACTATTGACCGGGTGGTGAAGGAGGGCACCCATGAGTTCTGCCATATGCTGGGCCTTGACCACTGCAGAAACAGCGAATGCATCATGTTCTGCCCGACAACCCTCGATGAACTGGACCGGAAACGCAAGACCCTCTGCCCGGCATGCCAGAAGAGACTGGAAGCTGCAAAGAAATATTTCTGATTTTTTCAACGTGTTGTTGCAATTGAAACAACACACTTAATAATTCACGGAGAGAATTACCAATATAACCTTTCAGTTCGTCATAGTTGATAAACAGAGGAAAAAATTCATGCGATATTACGAGGGCCTCATTAAACGCAAATTCAAGGATCTGGTCGGCTCAAAATACGAGACGATCCAGAGGGAATACAGTGAATATATTCTCACGGAAGAGGAGATGCGGCCGCACGAAGTCAAAAAGATCCTGCTCCCGCTGGACTTTTCGGTCACCGGCGTGTCAGAATCCGTCTGTGAACTGCTTTCGGTATACGAAAACGCGACAGTCACCCTGATCTTTATCACCGATGCACAGATTCATGATATCATCAGGGAATCTCTCGACGATGAGGCAGGCAGAGAGTTCATCCGCAAAAAAGAGGAGTACGGCAATCACCTGCTCGATGACTATGAAAACTGCCTCACCTCACGCAGCATTCCCTGCAGGCGGCGCATGCTTCTGGGGAACAAACAGCAGGATGTCCTGAAACTGGCACCTGACTTTGATCTGGTCGTCCTTCCGAAGTGCTATGCAAGCAATCATCCCGACTCCTGTGAAGTAGGGGGAGAAGCCATCATTCTGGCCCAGACACTGGCAAAGCCGGTAATTGTATTCTGACGTGATTTACCATGTTAACAATCGTACAGCTCCTCGCACTGGTCGTCTTCATTGCGACGTATATCCTCATCATCGATGAGCGTATCCACCGCGCGGTTGCCGCGATGGCAGGTGCCGCGGTGGTCGTCTTCCTCGGGATTGTCCCATGGGAATCGATGCTTGAGCACGTCGATTTCGGCACCATATTCCTGTTGATGGGCATGATGATCATCATCAACGTAGCCCGGCAGAGCGGCCTTTTTGAGTATATCGCCATCCGTACCGCAAAGATGGCCAAAGGCAGCCCCATCATGGTGCTCATCCTGTTCTCGGTGGTAACCGCTGTTGTCAGTGCCTTTCTGGACAACGTCACAACGGTTCTGCTCCTGACTCCGATGCTGCTCTACATCACCAAACTGATGGACTTAAATCCGATCCCCTTCCTTCTGGCGGAGATCATCTCATCCAATGTGGGCGGCGCTGCCACCCTCATCGGTGACCCCCCCAACATCATGATCGCCTCCTCTGCAGGCCTCACCTTCAATGAGTTCATCACCACGATGGGGCCGATCGCCGCAGTCGATATGGTGATAGTGCTCATCATCTTCCTCGCCGTCTACGGCCGGTCAATGAAGGTGACAAAAGAAGAAAAGGACGTCATCACCCGGACCATAAACAGCCTGGATGAAAAGGGGGCAGTCACTGACCAGAAGCTCTTCCGCAAGTCAGTCACGGTCATTCTCCTCGTGGTATTCCTCTTCTTCATCCACAGTTCAATCGGGGGATACCTGCACTTCATCTTCCCGTTTGTCGACCCCGCCCTTGCCCTTGAACCGGCAGAAGTCGCCCTCATCGGTGCCGCCATCATCCTGATATGGAGCCGGGTGCAGCCGGAGGAGATCTTTGAGAAGATTGAGTGGACCGCTCTCTTCTTCTTCGCCGGCCTCTTCGTCATCGTGGGAGCGCTGGTGAACACCGGCATCATCGAGATGGTCTCCCAGTTCATGATCAGCATGGTCTCAAACCAGTTTGAGGCAATGTTTGTCATCGCCTGGTTCTCGGCCTTCGCCTCGGCAATCGTGGACAACATCCCGCTCACCGCGGCACTGATACCCCTCATTCATGATATGAGTGGCACCATGGACGTCTATCCGCTCTGGTGGGCCCTCTCCCTCGGTGCATGCATGGGTGGAAACGGCACGGCCATTGCCGCATCAGCAAACGTGGTGGTGCTCGGTGTGGCAGAACGGGAAGGAGTTGCAATCACCTTTATGCAGTTCCTGAAGATAGGGATGCTCACACTGGTTATCACCGTCGCGGTCGGCCTTGCGATGCTCTATGCCATGTTCGGAATGCTCTAGGAGATGAAAAATATGAAAATAATGGTATTACTGGACGGCTCAATGTGGAGCCACAAGGGAGCGCTCTATGCACTCCGGATTGCAAAGGAGAAGAAGGCAGAGGTTGTCCTCTTCTCGGTGCTGGACAAACGGGATTCGAAGTCGATGGCATTCAATTTCTGCACCCAGTCAAATATGTGCAGCAGGATTGAGAACTATGAGGCCCAGATCTGGCGTGACCTGCGCAAAAACATCAATGATGAGATGGCGCAGGTGCTCCTTTTCTTTAACCGGGAAGGCATCCCGACAGAATCAAAGATTGTCGAGGGAACCGCCGCAGAAGAAATAGTCAAAGAAGTGCAGGACAACGGGTATGGCCTGATTGTCATGGGCGGATACGGACGAAACCCGAAGTCCGGCGGAAGCAGACTCTTCCCCAAACTGACAAGCCAGCTTCAGGTGCCGATATTTCTGGCACGCTGACCTTTTTTTTGCCTGTTTTTCCGCGTGGTGCCGGAGGGTGCACCGGCGCCATCCCGGCACACAACCGTCATCCCCTGAGATAATGCGTTCGGCACGGAACGGTGCCGGGCGTATGAAAAACAGGAGCATCACCTGTCTGATCGGATAGGCCACCCCCAATACATATATTACCATCAATGTACAAATATATACATTAATGATTCTCACATCCTTATTCACCACACCAGCCGGAGCGCATATGGGGGGAGATTGCCATAAAGTCGCGTGATATCGCCATCGTGGGCATTCTGCTTGCCATCGGCGCCATTCTCCGGTACCTGCTCAATATTATTCCGACAGCCATTGTGTCAAACCCTATCATCGCACTCTACTGTCTTGCAATCATCCTCATTCGCCCGAATGTGCGGGACACCATCGGGATCGGCATTGTGGCAGGCATCATCTCCGCTTTGATCAGCCACTCCATCTTCCCGCCGGCAAACCTCATCTCAGAGCCGCTGGGAGCGCTGGTCTGTATGGCCCTGTATTCAGCGACGCGAAAACACATCCCCGTCGCACCCACGGTGGCCACCCTCGGCGCCACCTTAGTGAGCGGGTTCTCCTTCATTACGGTCAGCATCATCGTCATTGCATCGGGCTTCATATCCGCACCCGGTGAAGGGTTTACGGTGGGCGCCTTCATCGTCGCGGTATCACCCGTCATCGTTCTCACGGCCATTGCAAACGCCGTCATCGCACAGGTGCTCTACATCCCGTCGTCAAAGATCCTGATGCGGGGGGCAAAGGGAGAGGACGTGCAGGTGCGCCCGGAGATGATGAAAGACGAATCGGACGACCCGGCCACACCGGCATTCCGGTTCACCGGCTTCTCCTACACCTATCCGCAGGGGACAGCCCCCGCTCTCACGGATGTGAACCTCACGATTCCGCGGGGAGAATGCGTGCTGGTGAACGGCACCACCGGCGCGGGAAAAACCACCTTCTGTCTGGCGGCAGCAGGCGTCCTCTGCCACGAATATGAAGGCAAGACGGTCGGCACCCTCTCCCTTTTCGGACGCGATGTGCAGGGCTATGAGGACATGGGCGACATCGGCAGGAAAGTGGGTGTCGTCTTTGACGATGCCGATGCACAGCTGATATTCACGACCGTTGAGGAGGAAGTCCTTTCCGGCCTTGAGAACCGTGGCCTTGAATCAGAAGAGGTCAAAACCCGTCTGGAGGAGATGCTGGCGTTCACCAGCCTCACTGACCTCCGCTACCGCGAACCCCATTCCCTCTCCGGCGGACAGAAGCAGCGGGTGGCCCTTGCAGCCACCCTTGCGTCCGGCACGGAATGCATTATCCTGGACGAAGCCACAGCAGAGCTCGACACCGCTGCGACAGAGAGCATCATCGCCATCCTCACCAAACTCAAGGACGCGGGCAGGACCATCATCGTGGTGGAGCAGAAACCGCGTGAACTCGCCGCCATCGCCGACCGGGTCATTACAATAGAAGGCGGCCGGCTCACCAAAGACGAGACGGCAGAGGCCTTCTTCGCCACCTATACCGATGAACAGCAGGTCAGCGGGGAACTGGTGGATACCGCATCTGTCGCACGGCCGTGCGAACCCCGGATTGCGGTGCACAATCTGGTGCACGCCTACGGGACGCACAAGGCCCTCGCAGGTGTCAGCATGGAGATCTGCCCCGGCGAACTGGTGGCCATCATCGGTGAGAACGGCTCGGGGAAGACGACCCTTGTCAAGCACCTCAACGGGCTTTTACGCCCGACATCCGGCACGGTGACGGTCTGCGGCATGAATGCGGCAGATGAGCGGGTCACCCGCCTCGCAGGGAAGGCGGGGCTGGTCTTCCAGAACCCCGACACCATGCTCTTTGAAGACACCGTTGAAAAGGAGATGCAGTTCGGGATGAAGAACATCGGCATCGACCCGGCCGCATCACAGGAGCGCATCGCCGAAGTACTGAAGATGGTGGGGCTGGGCGGCCGCCTCTCCCAGTTCCCCCGTGCGATGAGCAGAGGGGAGCGCCAGCGCCTCGCGATTGCCTGTGTGGTCGCGATGAAACCGGACGTCATCATCCTTGACGAGCCGACCACCGGCCTTGACCCGGAGGAAGCCGACCGCATCATGCACATTCTCCGGTCGCTCTCTGAGGCGGGCCACACCGTTCTGATGGTCAGCCACGACATGTCCATGGTCGCACGGCATGCACAGCGCATCATCCGGATGGACAGCGGAACAATCACATCAGACAGCACACGCATCGGCGGAGGTGCAGCATAATGGCAGAAATTCTTCAGTATAAACGAATTGACGGGGTATTCCACCGGATGAACGCACTCACGAAGATCTGCTTTTTGCTGGTGGTCATCGTGCTTGCCATCCTCTCCACCAACCCGGTGGTGCTCGCCAGTATCATCCTTCTGATACTCATGCTTGCCGTGGCCGGACGCTTTGGCCGTGAACTGCTCGCACAGGTGCCGATGCTCATCTTCCTGAGTGCGGGGCTTCTGCTTTTGACTGTGCTCACCATGCAGAGCGGAGAAGTGATCGGATACCTGATTCCAACCGCCGTGCCGGTCATCGGCGGCCACATCCCCATCACCACCGGGGCGCTGAACTTCGCCGCCATCCTCTCCCTGCGGTTCTTTGTGATGCTCTTTGCATTCCAGCTGATGATCATCTCCACCCAGCCGCGTGACCTGATCACCGCCCTGCAGAGGATGCACCTCCCGGTGGACTACTCGCTGATGCTCCTGATAGCCATCCGGTTCATCCCGAGCCTGCAGCTGGAAGGCAAGCGTATCCAGGAGGCACAGCGGGCACGGGCATACAACCCCGGTGCAGGGGTCAAAGGCAAAATAAAGGAGCTGACCCCCATCATCATCCCGCTCGTTTCAAACGCCCTCGGCAAGGCCAATGTCCTCGGTCTCACGATTGACCTCCGGGGACTGCGAACGATGTCCCGCACACCCGGCCTCGACCGCCCCTTCGGCACACCGGATTACCTGCTGGCGGTGCTCACTGTGGTTCTTGTCATTGCCGGGGCTGCGATGATTCTGGGGTGAATATTTCCATTATTTCCAATCACTCCATTTTTCATTCATTCCATTCTTACGCCGCATCAGGCCATACAGAAACTGACGTGGCAGACCGGCATCTCTGTTCAGACAGGCACCGGAAACCAAAAGCACTATCCTTTCATCAACCCTGAATCATCATATGCAGAACAGAACGGCGACACTGTTGGGATTCGGCCTCCTCACCTGGCTTGTCCCCTTTGCCATTTCCATCCCGCTCTACTCCCAAACCGACATTTTCCTCTTCAAGAGCATCATGATTGTCGTGGGCGCAGCCGTCGGGGCAGCCCTGCTTGTTCTCTGGTTCAGGGGAGTGCATGAAAACCACCTCAGGGAGGGTATAACGGTTGGCATCCTCTGGCTCATCATGAACTGGGCACTCGATATCGCCATCCTTTTGCCGCTCTCAGGCTCCCCGGCCAGCTCGTGGTTCGCGGAGATCGGGCTCAGATACCTCGTGATACCCATTATGGCCGTGACGGTGGGATATGCACTCCGGGATGCGGCAGGCGGAGAGAGGAAGGAGGACAGCAAGATGCCGTCATCCTGAGATATCCCGAAAATACGCAGAACAGAAGATACGAACTGACTGTCCCTCCCGTATATGACCCATCACACACGGGGGGTGGGTCTGCAGGGAGGGGGGCACCCCCCCCTTGCTCTGCGTAAATATCGATTAAAGGAAGATTCGAATCCTGCTACACACGGTTTGTTCCGGGTGAACTCTTAAAAAAAAGATTTTTTTATTCTTTCCTGCCCACGAGGGCAAGGACCGCACCGATAATGGCAAAGGCCGCCATTACAGGGAGAACAGGTGCAGGGCCCTGAGTGGTCGGGGGAACGGCCACGAGACCAAGCGCAACCGGCGTGCTCTGGCCGCCGGTGACAGTCACTGTCTGGGAGGCATCGGTATATCCGGTCTGTTTCACGGTCACGGTATGCGAGCCGGCGGGGATGTCCGGGAGGGTCACCGGGGTGATGCCCCGGAACGCATTATCAAGGTACACTTCCGCACCGGTCGGAGTTGAGGAGACGATGAGCTGTCCGGTCGTGTCAGGCGTGGGCGACGGCGCATTCGGTGTAAGCTGCGCATTCACGGTCATGACAGACCCGCCTTTTACGTACATCGTCTGGCTGTAGTCCTCGAAATCCGGATGCGTAATACGGATGGTGTGCGAGCCCTGCAACACACTTGTCAGGTCGAAATAGCTGTTGACCGGGGTCTGGCCCATATAGGTCCCGTCAAGGAATACGGCTGAACCACCCGGTGTGGACCCCACTTCAACAGACCCCAGGGTCGGATGCTGAGGGGTGAACGTCACGGTGACGGGCGTCTGCTGCCCAGCACTCACGGTGACAGTCGTGACGTACTCATTATACCCTCCCTTGTGCAGCCGGAGGGTGTGCAAACCGGGTGCAAGGTTGGTGACGACATTCGGGCTTTCGGCGATGAAGCTCCCGTCCACATAGATATCCGCCCCCTGGGGTGCGGTATTGACATTCAGGGAGCCCGTCTGCGGGGGATTGGGCGTCAGGTATGCATTCACCGTGACGGTCTGGCCAGCGGTCACATACACTGACGTCATGTATGACTGGTAGCCGTTCATCGTAATCTGAACGTTATGGCTGGTTCCCGCACGCACGGATGTAAAGGTGGCAGGCGTACGCTGCCATGTGCTGCCGTCAATGGTGGCAATCGCGCCGGAGGGGTGGGAGACAACCGTTATGGACCCATACGTCGGTGAGGGGGTCGGGTTCAGGGTTGCATACAGGTTCACCGTCTGTCCGTTTGCAGGCCACGCCGTCACCGGCCCGGTGAAGGTCGTGTAGCCGGATTTCCGGACGGTAAACGTCTGGTATGGCGTGCCGGTCGTCACGACCCCGGTATCGGAGAATCCCTGGACAATGGTGCCTCCCGGCATGGATGTGTCAAAGATAACCGCAGCGCCGTTCACGTTGCAGTTCACCCGCAGCCATCCCTTCTCAGAGCCGACGGGTGCATGAGTCGTGGGCACCGGCGTTGCCTGAGTCGTCGGCACAGGTGTCGGCACTGCTGTTGCCGGCGTGGTCGGGACGGTGGTCGGTACTGGCGTTACCGGTATCAGTTTCAGCGTTGCATCGATGGCAGCCTGCTCACCGGCACGGAGATCCTTTTCGGTAGTGTATCGCTCATAGCCTGTCATCGTGACCACAATGGTGTGAGAGCCGGATCCCAATTCCCTGCCGTTGATGGGAGTTACTCCGGCCGCTTTCCCGTCAATAGTGACCTCTGCTCCGGAAGGCGAGGACAGAATCGTCAGCCATCCAACCTGCGGCACCGGTTTTTCTGTTGCGGGTACCGTGGTGGGGACTGTTGTCGCAACGGTTGTGGGCACGGTTGTTGGTACCGGAGTGGCTGCCGTTGTCGCTACGGTTGTGGGCACGGTTGTTGGTACCGGAGTGGCTGCCGTTGTCGCTACGGTTGTGGGTACGGTAGTAGGTACCGGGGTGGCTGCCGTTGTCGCTACGGTTGTGGGTACCGGGGTGGGTGTCAGAGTCACCCCGCCACTGATCGGCTCTTCGGTCGCAACCGGTTCAGCCCCGGCTGCTGCTGCGGGAATCACCAGCATGGCAACAACGAGGACAGATATAAGTAATGCACCAATTTTCATAATTATACTTAATTGTTTTCCATTACTGGCGTTTAATAGTCTCGGAAAAGAGATATGGGTCAGGAATGCGGATGGGTTGGGAAGAAAGCCCCCACACTCATTATCAGGCTCGTCCCTGACATCAGAGAATACCTCAGTTTTATCCAAAAATGCCCGGCATCTGTGTGAGAGAGACAGGGCATATGAGAGAGTATATGAGAGACCGGAGGGCACCCTCCTGCTCTGAATAGCTGCGGGTAGTAAGTCCAAAATAGTGAGACAACAGCGAGCAGATACATAAAAAAAAAAACCCGTTTTTGTTGCTTGCCATTGGTGTTTTAAAGAAGTGCAACATGGCATTTAGCCTTGTTAAGGATAGATTCGGCAAATCCAAATTAAACACGATTAAATATCGATAATCTTAGATCTATTGCATATCAAATGAAGATTAAGACCCTCTTAGGCATAATTTTAATACTAGCAATTGCCGGTGTGATAATTCCGCCCATGATATCAGAAAACACCGAATTACGGTCAGGCATCGGGAATGGCCTTTCTGAAGTATTTCTTGAACAAAAAAAGTATGACATGGCAGTTGCATCGGCTGAATGGGTTCTGGAGACAAATCCGTCCGACATCGGGGCACGGGAAAAAAAGGCTGATGCACTGGCCAGCCTTGAACAGTATGAAGAGGCTGCAGCAATTCAGCAGTCCGTTGTGACAGACAAGGGAGCCGGGGCGACCCTGGACGACTGGAACAAACTTGCCGGACTGAACGCAAAGGCAGGTAATATCGAATCCTGTGTGGATGCCTATGAGACGGTGCTCTTCATGTATGATACTCCATACGCCGGAGGCGGAGCCGCATCGGGGGAACCAGACAGTTACCAGAGACTCACCTGTGAAAAAGGGGCGATACTCATTAAACTCCAGCGATATGACGAAGCCATCGCCTGCTACCAGTCGGCAGTCGATATGAACCCGTCTGATGCCTCGGCATGGATTGGTCTGGGGGATGCATACCTCTTTCAATCCCTCTATGATCAGGGCCAGTTAGCAGATCTCTACGCTGACCTGGGAAAAGCACCCCCGGAGAGGGATTCATCCGTGCAGAAGATGACCAGCTCATCGTTCGAGGCTCACAGAAAGGCGGTTGATGCATACCAGAAGGCAGTCGAAATTGACCCTCTCGTATATCCGGCAGTTGCAGCCAAGATCATGGGCAGTTATGAAAAGACGGTGAACAGTTACCAGGACATCCTGGAGAGTATGTAGGCAGGGGTGATCCACAGAGTATTCCTTAACCATATCTCCTCTTCTCAAAATACCAGCCGGGGTCATCCGGTACACCTGTGAAATACATGCGCATCATGAAAACTGCAGGACAGACACGGGTTGTACCAAACCGGTGCAAACGGAAGATGACGAAATTACCGGCTGAGATTGGCGTTCGAAACCAGCGCCGTTCACCCTGACATTCCGAACCCCTGAATGTAGAGCAGGGCCACCGGTGGCGGGAACAGCAGAATCAAAACAGGGATGCGGGACCTGCCGCCCCCGCCGGTTTCCCATTCGATGACGGAATCAGCGCCCCGGATGGAACAGACTGCCTCCCACATTAAAATACAGAAACAGCGTGCTAATTGCCGTTATAATATATCCTACAAGCAAAGCGGAAATGAGGGTCCCCTCTCCCAGACCCTTTATCGTCCCGAATGAGAAAAACGAGATTATACCTGCAGAACAGCAGAGTGTCATATCAAATGCCACCTTTACCGTTCCAAATTTTTTTCCGGCTTTGTTTGCAATTATTTTTACCACGGCATCACCGGGATAGACAAACGTATTGGATGAAACTTCCAGGTAAACCCCAAAAGCCAGCAGGATGCAGCCCAGTAATAACGTGATGATTTCCGCGGCATAAAAACCCGGATTCACAGAAGCGAACAGCAGCATACCCAGATCAATAAAAAATCCAAGAATAAGGCCGACAAAAACCTGAAGATACTGGATTCGGGGGAAATTTCTCCCCAGTATCAGAATCTCTATACAAAGAAAGAAAACACCCAGCAAAAATGCAAATTCTCCAAAGGTAACCGGAAATACCAGACAGAGAACATAGGGGACACTTGAAATCGGAGATGTCCCGAGGTATGATTTGGTGATCAGGCTTATTCCAAGGCCCATGAAAAATAATCCCGTGAGCAGGACTGCATAACGTGTAACGGTAGTTTTGATCGCTGTAGTGCCAACCATTTTCTTTCAGGATACTGCTACCCGTGGGCTTTTGCAGAGGATAAGAATGACCATCAGTGCACACGGGGAACGGATACCACCAAATACAAAATCAGAGAAAAAGAGAAGAAGAATTATTTTTTGATGCCCGCAATGGCCGCATCAACAATGGCGCCAATCTCATCGACCCCCCATACCTCAGAATTTATAACGAGGTCGTAGGGCGTGAGATCATTGATATCAATATCGTAGTATTTCCGGTATCTGCCAGCCTCGCAGTCCTCACGTTCGATGGTGAGTTCAACTGCTGTCTGCGGGTCGATCTCTTCCCTGTCAGAGATGCGCACAGATCGGCATTCAACAGACGCCGCCACCCAGATGCGGATATCAGCGTTATCAATCATGTGTCCTGCAAGTCGTCCCTCAATGATGATATTATCGCGTGCCTCGCCAATCTCCTTCTGGCGGGCATCGATCATCAGGTCCACAGATTCATCTTCCTCTGCCAGCCGTCCGAAGTCGGCCAGATTCATATTACGTTCTGCAGCAAGGCCGCGGAAAACCTCCCCTGCAGATATCAGACTGAAATTATGTTTATTCACCAAATATTTGGCAAGTGACGTTGTTCCGCTTCCCGGCGGGCCGCTCACCGTGATCCGCATCAGAGGCCTCCGATATTCAGTGCCTTACGGATCACCTGCGAGAGGCAGATGGAGCAGATCATATACCAGAGAATCCATGCCGGGAGGAAGAACGCGACATCATTGATCCCGATCTCCCCCAGATACGGGAAGACAATGGTCGGCATCTCCGTGATGATTCCGGCATCAAAGGAAGCCTGAACATTTGAAATCGTCCAGAGCATCCAGATAAAGATGGGAACCGTCACCAGCAGAATCCATTTCATCGGCTTGAACTGCTCCTGAGACATCTGCATCTGTTCTTCCATCATCCGTGCCCGCTTGTCATTGAGCTTTTTGAGTTTCTTCTCATCGCCTGCAAGCTGGGCTTCACGGTAAATCTTCTGGAATTCCTTCATCTTTGCCTGCACTGCCTGCATCTTCTCATAGTCTATCGTATACTTCTGGAGAAGGGATGAATAACATCCGGTAATCGATGCAAGAATGAGGATCAAAATAACCCAGAGATTGGGATTTTCAGTAACACCGATGACCGTTGCCATGGGCCCGAAGATAAAGTTCGCACCATACCCGATAGCATCACGAACCGGGGGTATGGAATATGCCCCCATCGCGATAAGCATGACAATGAAAAATGATGTCATGCCTCCCATGGCACTTTTTCCTGCTGATTTGCCGGATGTTGCGATATGCCTCACCTCAGAATCTCTTTGAGCTCTTCCACCGATTTCTCAAGCAGATTGTCAGCATTGACCACAACTTTCACCGTACATCCGGTCAGCATCGCATATGAGGCTGCCATTGCACGGTTAAACTGCTGGTGCTCACAGAGAGCACGGTAGCCTTCTGCATCACGGATACGGGTTTCATCGCCCATCCGCCGCATCAGGATCTGATCCTCATCGGTCTCGACAAGGACAACGATATCAGGCATCAGCTCTTTGAGCACCCATTCGGGAAGTCCTGCAAGATATCCCTTCGGTGTCTTCACCGTACAGTGCGTATCGATGATGACATTGCCTTCTGTCTTAGCGATGAACTGAGCTGCATTGCGCTGCAGTTCACGCTGTTTTGCCTGTTCGAGTTTCCGCATCTCATCACGGCTCTGCACGAGGCCCTGATTGGATGCGACATCGAACATGCACGATCCAAAATTAATATTCTGATACTCGACACCCTCGGATGCGAGTTCAGAAATTGTCTGATTGATGACGGTTGTCTTGCCGACTCCCGGTACACCGGTAATTACTACTTTTTTACCCATTCTCCACTTCACTCCTTGCCGAAGAACCCGCGCATGAACGGGTACATCTCCATGATCTGTTCACTTGCGACCTCCTCATACAGCCGGTATACAATACTGACTGTCAGCAGGAGACCCGTTCCTCCAACCATTCCGATGACACCAAAGTAGTTGGCAACCACACTGAGGAGACCCACAAAGACACCACCAATGACGGTGACACGCGGGATGTAGCGGTCCAGATATTTGACAAGGACCTGCTCTGATCTCCGGTACCCGGGGATCGACATACCGCTCATCTGGATCTGCCGTGCGACATGGGACGAGTCAAGGCCCGCTGTCTTCACCCAGAAGAGTGCAAAGATTGCGCCGCCGACCACCATCACGAAGAGGTCGAGACCCATTCTGATGATAATCTCCCAGATCGGGTGACCGACATCATATGCCCACCACATCCAGTCGGACGGACCGTTGATAGGTGCAAGGAAGTACATGATGCCGTTTATCGGTGTGTTGCCCTGGAACGTTCCCAGGATAGTGATCCCAAGATTGTTCAGGAACAGGCCGAGCATCTGGATGTTGGCCTGCAGGACACGGACAAGAATCATCGGCAGCACACTGGCGTAGATGAGTTTCACCGGGAAACGCCCGCGTGCACCACGTACAGACGCATGTGCAAGCGGAATTTCAATCCGTGTCGATTCCACATAGACAATCACAAGGAATATCGCAACAGTCGTAATCAAAGCGAGCATATCAGTGCCGAAGTACTCAAGGAATGGCGCACCATCCATGATGACCGCAAAGAGCCGCGGGAAGAACCCGACAGGGTAAGCGTCCTGCACCGCATTCCAGTTAAGGAACCCGTTGACAAGACCCTGGGAAACACCAGCAATGATAAAGAGACCGACGCCGGAGCCGACTCCCCATTTGGTAACGACCTCATCCATGAAGAAGATCAGTACCCCACCGATACAGATCTGCAGGAAGATAAGAAACGTCACAGCACCGAGATTTCCGCCAAATAATGCATTTGCAACGACCGGGTCAGGGGACAGGAATCCACCGATAACGTTCGGCAGTGCCTCAAGTACGATCATGACAAAGATCAGGAGCTTCTGTAAGCCCATGTACATGACCTGTCCGCGTGCATCACTGGTATCCAAATCCAACAGATCAGCACCCTTGAGGAGCTGAAGCACGATGGATGCAGTGACAATCGGCCCGATACCCAGATGGGCGATTGAGCCGCTCGCACCGGCTAAGAGGGCACGGTAGAACGAGAAAATATCCTGTGAACTCGGATCAAGCCCAAAAACCGGAATATTGGTCAGTACAAAATACAAAATCAGAATAGCAGCAGTCCAGATTAACTTGTTTTTAAAGTGGACATGCCCTTCCGGACTTCTCACTGCAGGCATTGCTGCCAGCAGCGGTTCTAATCGATCCAGCATCGCTCCCATAGTACAATTCACCAGAAAAAAAGAGAATCAGGCGTCCAGTGCCTGGCCACCGTTCTCTTCAATCTTTTGTCGGGCTCTGTCAGTAAATGACACAGCAGAGATGTTCATCTTCTTGGTAACTTGTCCGCCTCCAAGTATTTTATCAATACCGATTTGGCCTGCATCAATGACGATGGTATCTCCATCCATCTCTGCGTTTCCTGATGCCACAAGGGCATCTGCCATCTGGTCGATATCCCCGATGTCAACAGCGTCAACAGCAGACGGGTTCTTGTTCACAAACCCGTGCTTTCCGTTGTGGACATCATTGTTAACGAGGAAATGGGAGAACCGGTGGTCACGGTGACCTGCACGGCCTCTGCCACCACGGTTTCCGGCGCCACGACGGTTCTTGTGCGTTCCACCGCCGCATGTCCGTGATCCGCGATATTTTGAGCGTTTGTTTACTGGCATCTGACTCACCGCATCCTGTAGAGAAGTGAATTAATCTCACTTCCGTAGTTTCCGAGTGCACCGCCCTGCTGGAAGGTCCGCTTAATGGACTTGAATCCCTTGCGCGGAGGGTGGAGCCGGAGTACTGGCTTGAGTTCAGGCACATCAGTCATTGACGCTTCACCTGCACAGAGTGCAGCTGCGAATGCATTGATGTCCCCAAACGTTGAGTTCTCCTTCACATACTCATCGGTCAGGCGGATGTTTCCGGTCAGCCTGCCGCGGGTGGAGAGGACAGTCCCGAGGATCTCAGGATCAGCCTCGCCGTATGCGACGTAATCCTTAACCTTCCGGATCATACCGAGGTATGCCGGGGTGTCCGGAATAAGGACACAGTGGTTGATGTGGTGAAGACGGAGCATCTTCAGGGTATCTTTAATCTCCCTGCTGCAGTTTACGACACCGCGTACCTGTACTACCACATACATTACTCCATCACTCCTGTTCTGACGAGGTTTGAATTCTTCAGTGCATCAAAGGTAGCCTTTGCAAAGTTGATGGTTGTCCGGGTCTGTCCGAATGAGGAGGTCCAGATATCGGTGACGCCTGCAAGTACAAGAACCTTCTTTCCAATGTCACCGGTCACAAGACCGATACCCTGGGGTGCCGGAATCAGTGTGATGGTCACACTGCCTGCCTTCCCCTGGACACGCATTGGAATGGAGTGTCCTTCACCGCAGCCACATTCCCAGCTGCCGCATCCGCGCTTTACGCAGATGACATTGATTTTTGCATTTGCAATTGCCTTCTTGATGGCATTGCCGACCTGTGCGTCCTTTGCCTGTCCGTAGCCGATGTAGCCGTCACGGTTTCCCACAACGACGACAGCACGGAATTTGACACGCCGGCCACTGTCGGTCATTCTCTGAACCATGTTGATGTCAAGTACTTCATCCTCAAGGTCAGGGAGGAAATAATCGACAATACCTGGCTCTTTAATAGGTCTGCCGATGTCAAGCACTTCTTTCAGGCTTGTAAACTCGCCGGCAGCAACCTGTCTTCCGAGGCCTGTGATAGGAACCCATTCTTCCTGTTCATAGGCCATATTACTTCAGCTCCTTCATGATTGCTTCTGCTGCCTGTTCCACATTTGCAACAAGATCTGCTGCACGCTCAGGTGCATATGCTGCAATGTGTGCGCCCTTCAGCCTGTCCTCATCCGGAAGAATCGATTCACCGTGAGGGACATTCAGGCCGCCATCTACAGCGCCTTTCAGTGCCCCAAACACCTTCCCGCCAGGGGTTGAACGAATCAGACCAATGTCGAGGATGGCTTCTTCATAGCCTGCATTCTGTGCACGGACTGCAAAGAGCATGCCGGTCAGATATGCTGCAGGTGTGTTTCCGGTAGCACCGGTAAACCCGAATGCTTCCAAATCGTTTGAGTATGCCGCAACAAGTGTCCGGTCACCCTCAAGGGTAGCTTCTACCAGCTGGATGATGATCTGCCGGTTGGTCTTGCGTACGACCATACGCGGTTTCTCGGAGAGGAGAAGCCGCATCCGGGAGTAATAATCGGTCTTGCCCTCGTGTCTCCTTCTGAACGGGACAAAATACCGTGGTCCGGTTGCCATTAGTTCATCCTCCCCTGAATCTGCTCAAGCTGTGCTTTCATATGTGCCACACTGCGGTACTGACCGCCTGCTGCCTTCCGGTATATTCTGCGGTACAGCGTAGCATCAATGCTGCCGTCGTCACGCAGTATCCGGAGTTCACGCCGAATTGCACGGATCTTCTTGATCCAGACCCGCTTCGACGGTGTCCGTGCATTAGCGGCTCCTTTCCTGCGTCCATGACCCTTACAGTGGCCATATGCACGCTTTGCGGTGAGAAGACGGGCACGGCCACGGCTGACACCTTTTACCGGCTTTGCACGGATTGCGCCCTCTTCAATAAGACCGCGGATATCCTCACGTGAGATTGCATTTTCAATCTCATCTTCACGCTCGCTGTCCAGCCAGACACGGTTGACACCGCACTTCAGAACAGCTGCTGCGATACGACGCTGATTTTTGAGATCACTCATCAGAAGCCACCTCTTCCTCAACGTCCTCTTCCACAACCTCAGGCTCTTCTGCAGCCTGCATGGATGCGTCCTTCAGGTTGATAACCTTAAGACCAAGTGCAAGCGCCTTGTCCTGAATGACTTCGCGCTTCCGGTTGCCTACGGTGCCTCCAACACGGACTGCATGCATCTCGGGGCTGAGCCCTTCAAGGTCTGCAGGTGCGAACACGAGAATTTCTTCATATCCGCTGGGGTGAAGTCCACGAACAGCGACAGGGCTTCCGAACCCGGGTTTTGGGTGTCTGCCCTTTGCACGCTTATGCATGCGCTGCTTACTCTGAAGACCACGTGGGCGTCTCCATACATCATCCAGCTTCTTCTTTTGGGAAAGACACTGGCGTTTAAATGTTACCCGCTTTCCGGTGCGTGCACGGATAAGTCTCATCTTTTCGTCAGCCATCCTAATCACGCCTTCTCAATGATGTATATTCCATCCTGGAACACACGGGGATCACGGTTGCGCACATGCGTAGCCCGCTCAATACGGGCGGCTGTGGTGCCTACGAGTTCTTTATCGATGCCTGAGATAGTGAGTTCGTCGTTTCCGGTTGAAACGGTCACTCCCTCTGAAATCCGTGCAACCCGCGGCTGCTTCTCGCCGAGGAAATTGATAATCTCAAGAGCTGTCTCAGTCTTCTTGAGCTGGATAGGGAAGTGACTGTAAACCACTTTCATCTTATATTCATACCCTTCTGTAACCCCGGCGCACATATTGCGTGCAAGGGCTGCATAGGTCCCGATCATTGCAAGAATTTTCTTCCGTGTCGATGCAGTTGAAACGGTAAAAACCGTGCCATCGCAGGAGACATCTATGCCCGGGTAGCGCATATTCCGTGTGAGTTTTCCTTTGGGTCCCTCAACGATGAGGGTCGTCCCATCCATCGTTGCGGTGACACCCGCGGGAATCTCAACAGTACGTTCACTCAGCATTTAACACACCTTTAGTATACATACCCGAGCAGTTCCCCGCCGACGCCTGCTTTTCTGGCCTGCTCATGTGACACCACGCCCTTTGACGTGGACATCAGCAGAAGACCAAAATTCTTGGCCGGAAGGTACTGTGTCTCCCATTCTTCAAGCTCTGCCAACTTCACGGAGTACCGCGGTGAGATAACACCGCATTTGTTGATGTTTCCGTTCAGTTTCACATTGAACTGACCGCCACGGCCATCTTCAATGAGTTCAAATTCTGCAATATAGCCCTTCTCTTTCATGATGCCGAGCATTGAACCGAGAAGCCTGCCTGCCGGTTCAACGATACAGCTCGTCTTGCCGACATCGGAGGCGTTCTTGATGGTGCTCATTGCATCTGCAATCGGATTTAATCGTGCCATTATCCTCTGCCTCCTAGTTCATCTTCTTAAAGCCGATTTTAGCGGCATTGTCCCGGAAGCACTGACGGCAGAGCATAATATTGTGCCGGCGGACAAGCCCCTGCTTTCTTCCGCACATCTGGCACTCATTTGCACCACGACCGAATTTCTTCGGTGATGCACCGGATTTATTCCCCTGTTCTGCCATTAGATTACCTCTACATTGAATGCTTCATTCATGTACGCCACAGCGTCTGCTTTGGTGACACGCTGTTTTGTCGGGAGCTTTTTCTTCTGAATTGATCTGCGCACAATGCGAATGCCCTTGCGCTCAAGAACAACGTTGACATCCATTCCATAGATACCGATCATCGGATCGTAGCTCTGGCCCGGGAAGTCAGTGTGTTCCTCAATACCGAATGAGAAGTTGCCGGTTGCATCGAACTGGGAAGCTGAAAGTGTATTTTCTACAATTTCAAGGGCAGTGCGCACAAATTCCTCTGCACGGGCACCACGGAGGGTGACGCGGCATCCAAGCGGCTGTCCCTTCCGGATACCGAATGCAGGCTGGGTCCTCTTCGCATAGGCACGAATTGGAGTCTGTCCGGTAATAGCGGTGATAATGTTCTCTCCTTTGACGAGTTTGTCACCGGCTTCACCGACACCCATGTGCACGATGACTTTATCGACATAGAGTCCCTGCATTGGGTTCACTGTTCAATCCCCCATTCGCTGATTACAGACTCCTCGCGTCCGATCATAAAGACGTAGTTCTCAATCGTCTCGAATGCCTCACCGGTGCCGTCCTCTGCAAGAATGACACGGTTTGGAATACTTCCGGGAAGTACGTCAATCTGGGTTATTTTGCCGATCTTTCCGGAGTGGCGTCCACCAATGACCATTGCTGTGTTGCCCTCTTTAAAGGCAAAGTGGTCAGTGACTTCGAATTTGTTCTCCGGATTCATGGAGACGACAACAGAGTCTTTTGGTTTGTAGTCCTGTGTGTCGACGATGATGTTTGCACCGTAGCGGAGATTCAGCTGAATCTTTCCGCCCTTCACGATTGTCTTGTCTGCAATCTTGCAGAGGCGGCTCTGTGCTGCTTCTGCGGAGATGGGAACGGAGACAATATCGCCGCGCTTTGCACGGAGAATACGGAAGTACTTGTCCACAGACGGAAGAGCGATGATGTCAAATACACCGATACCCATCTTTGGGTCAGTGCAGACAGCACCGTTCACAAGCACTGCACGGCTCTTGAGGACACGCTTGACCTCGCTCATTGTGAGTGCGATTCCCATGTGGTCACGCAGCCACACTGCCATTGGCATTGCGCTTGCATTGTGAGGACCGGGTGCGGTCTTTGTCACAAATGTGTTCGTCTTCTTGGCAATACGCCATGAACCAGGGCTGTTGAGCCTCTTTAAGTGGTTCGACATTACTTCTTCGCCTCCAGCTTCTCCTCACGACGTTTGTCTTTCAGATTCAGTTTCACGATGCATACATTGGATGCATCTACCGGGCGCGGAACCTCAGTTCCGTCTGCACGGGTTGATGCAACACCGTGGACAATGATCCGCGACGTCTCGAGATCAACCATGTCAACAATACCTTCATCGCCGGCAAAGTCTCCACGAATGACACGGACGGTGTCACCGGTTACAACACGCACATTTCTGCGGCTGTACTGTTCCCGGAGTTCCTTTGAAAGCGGAGCATTCAGGAAACGACCCCTGGCATGAAGGGGTGCATTGTAGCGGTATTTGCGCTGTTTGCGCGGTTGTGTGCTTGCAATACGTACCATATTTCCTTCACCTCAGACGATAATGGTCGCCATTGAACCGATCTTGGGGAAACGCTCTGCCACTTCACGTGCGACAGGGCCTTTAATCTCGGTTCCCTTGGGTTCTCCGCGTTCGTTCACTACTACCATTGCGTTGTCCTCAAACGACAGACGAAGGCCGGAAACTCTCCTGATCTCCTTCTTCTGCCTGATGACGACTGCCTTCACGAGCTTCTTACGCATGTCGGGAGTGCCTTTTTTGACCGTGACCGTTGCAATATCCCCCAGACCCAGTTTGGGCTGGCGGCGGCGTACGCCGTGGTACCGGTCTACAGAAACAATCTCTACCTGGCGTGCACCGGTGTTGTCAACGCAGACAAGGCGGCTGCCTGTTGCGAGTGCACGGGGTGTACGGGATTGTTTTGCTTTCATTCTGTCATCACCTCAACGACGACAAATTTCTTGGTCTTTGAGAGTGGGCGGCATTCGGCAATCTTTACCATGTCGCCTACTCTGAGATCAATGCAGGGAGAGTGATGGGCATGGATATGTGAACTGCGTTTTTCATAACGCTTGTATTTCTTCACATAATGCAGGTAGTCACGGGAGACTACTACTGATCCCTGCATCCGGTCACTCACGACCTTACCGGTAATCACCTGGCCGCGCACCGGTAAAGTGCCGTGAAATGGACAGTTCACGTCATTACATTCCTTTTCGGGAATGGGGACGTTCAATCCTGTGTTTTTAGCCATTATTTACCTCAGTTTCTGATTCGCATGCTGATTCTTCTTTCAGGCCGCATAACCAGCACCGACCCATCAACCCGTACGTGGGTATCATCGGGAAGGTGCAGGTCAAAGGTCGCACATTTCTTTGCAACCCGGAGGGTGCGGTCACCGGCACAGATCTCAATCATCTGCCTGGACTCGCCGCAGACCACACCGGAAATACCGGTCTGGGTGGGGTTTGATGAAGCATGAACCCGTATCGGAAGCCCGATGAGTTCATGCCGGCAGACGTTCTGTGCGGTGATCATGTGTGTGTTTCCTTATGGCCTGAAGAGAGAATCAGGCGTTGCGGCGCTTGTTCTGCTCAGTGCTGATCCGGGCGATTGTTCTCCGGATTTCACGGATGCGTCCGGGGTTCTCCGGTGCGCCTCCTGCACTCACTTTTCCGTTATTCTCAACCAGTTCAAGCCTGAGCTTTGCAAGCTGCTCCTGGAGTTCAACATCACTGAAATCAGCGACTTCTGCTGCACGAAAGATTGCCATAATCAGAATTCCTCCTGTACGGGAACATCCTCAGCTGCTTCGAGTTCAGCGTCAATCTCTGCACCAATGATGTCTTCTTCGATGTCTGCGGCCTCATATACCGGCTCTTCAGGAGCGACGGCCTGGGGCTCGAGCACCTCAAAGGTATCAGGCAGACGTGCTCCCGGCGGGATGATCTTGACCTGAACACCGATGGTTCCAAGCTTCTTGATTGCAAGGGCAAACCCGTGATCGACGATGGTCACAGATGGCTCACCGGAGTGCTTTACATAGCCCTCGGTGAACTTCTGGACACGTGAACGGGCGCCGGTCAGTTTCCCTGAAAGAACGACCTCACAGCCGAGTGCACCGGAATCCATTACACGGCGGAGAACACTGTTCCCTGCCTTGCGGAAATACCAGCCGCGCTCGAGTGAATTTGCAAGTCTCTCTGCCATAATCTGGGCGTTGAAACTTGGCTCGTCCACCTGCTGGACTTCAATCTGCGGGGACTCGATACCATAGTCATTCTGGAGGTCGGTGGTCAGCTGACGGACAACCTTGCCGCCCTTTCCGATGACAATACCTGGCTTTTCGGCAAAGATGGTGATCTGAGTGCCGAGAGGGGTCCGGACAATCTCCATGCCGCCGTAGCCTGCACGTTTCAGCTCCTTTTCAAGGTAGTTCTGGACACGTGCTGCGCGGACACCATCCGCTACAAATCTCTTCTCGATTCCCATATTTTCAGGCCTCCTTCACTGCAATCTCGATGTTGACAGACTCTGCGAATTTCGGTGTGGCGCGTCCCATTGCACGGGGGAAGATGCCCCGTGTTCTGCGGCCACGGTTTGCAGATATCTGATAAATTACGAGGTTTTCTGTGTCAAGACCAATGTATTCCGCGTTCTTCTCAACTGATCTGATCAGTTTGATGAAGTATGAGGATGCCTTGACGGGGTACCGGCCGGCATCCCAGCCCTTCAGGCCACGCTTGTGTGCAACATCTCTGTTGAACCGGCGGAATGGTACTGCACGCTTCAGTGCAACAACATCCTCAAGGTATTCAATTGCGTCTTTGGTCTTCATCCCTCTGACTTCACGGGCAATCTCAATTGAATGCTTCGGGGAAATCGGAAGTTCGTTTGCCTTTGCGCGGGCAGATTCGCCCTCTGGTTTAATAGAATATGCTGTTCTTGCCATTTCCATCACTTCAGGGGTACGAATTTACTCGACCGGGTTGCTCCGATACCGGCACTGCCGTGGTTCACACGTCCGCGGGTTGGCGCAAACTCTCCCAGATAATGGAAGACAGCCTCGGGCTGAATCTCCACCGGCATGAAATTCTTGCCATTGTGGATTTCAATAGTTTGTCCAACCATCTCGGGGAGAATGATCATATCACGGAGGTGAGTCCGGATACGTTCCTTGCCACCTCTGATATCATGCAACAGGCTCTCGTGTCCCGGGGAAAGGCCGCGGTTGATCCGGCGGCGAATCCGTGCAGGCATAATGGGCAGGAGTTCGCTCATGCCCATCTGCTGCAGATCTTCAATTTTGTAGCCGTGGTAGGTGAATTCCTCTTTCCGCCTCGGCAACCTTCTCTGTGTCTTTTTTGCCATATCTGATCACTCCCGACTATTTCCTTCCGGTCCTCTTCGAGGCGATATGTCCGACTTTTCGTCCAGGTGATGTGCCACGGGCACTGCTCTTTGGCCTGCCGACATGCTGGTGTCCACCGCCACCGAACGGGTGGTCAATGACATTCATACAGACAGCCTTGGAACGCGGCCATTTCTGTGCCTGGGATTTCATCTTGTGGAATTTCTTTCCTGCCTTGACAAACGGCTTCTCACTGCGTCCGCCACCGGCGACAATGCCGATGGTGGCACGACAGTCTGCGTTGAACCATTTGTGCTTGCCGGAGGGCATCTTGATACCGACGCGGCCTTCGTCCTTGCCGATAACCTGTGCCTGCACACCGGATGCACGAATGAACTTGCCGCCGTCATTTGGCCGTGCCTCGACATTACAGACGTAGGCACCGACAGGGACTGCAGCAAGGGTGAGTGTGTTTCCGTTCTTCACCGGAGCTTCAGGGCCCCATACGATCTTGTCGCCAATGCCCACACCTTCGGTAATGAGCATGAACATCTTCTTTTTGCTGCCGTCAAGCTCGACCTTGGCAATGGGCGTGTGCCGGGCAGGGTCGTGCTCGATATCGATCACAACACCGCTGACGGTCTCACCGATCGTACCGGGGTGCTTGAGTTCAGCCTTGTATTTGTGTGAAGGTGCACGGTATGTCGGGCCTCCACGACCACGGTTCTGGGATATAATGCGTTTACCCATTCAAACCACCTCAGAGGATTCCCAGCCGTGAAAGTATCTCTTCACCAGCTTTCTTGTCTTCAAATGTGACAATGGCTTTCTTCTGGCCTTTCATTGTCATCAGAGTCGTAACAGATGCTACTTTGTGAGCAAACATCTCCTCGACTGCACGTGCGATCTTGTTTTTGTCTGCGTCACGGCGGACAATGAACTGAAGTTTGCCGTCAGTGTCGAGCATCATGGATGCCTTTTCTGAGACATAGGGAGTCTTAATTATCATCTCACATCATCTCCAGTTTCTTCAGTGCACCTGCAGTCCAGACAGTCAGGCGCCCGGCCTGTGTGCCTGGTGCGAGCAGTTCAGCGTTCAGTTCGCCCACAGCGACAGCATCCACACCTGCAAGGTTGACTGCTGCACGCAGGGGTGCTTCGCTGGTGACAATCAGCAGGCTCTTGCGCTGCTTGTACCGGCGGCCACGCATCTTGCCACGGCCTGCACGTACCTTTTTGCTTGCTGCAGAGCGCTCTACATCGGCGTATACGCCTGCGACAGAGAGTGCTGCTACGACATCCTTTGCGGTGGTCAGACCCTCGAATGCATCTTCAAAGATGACGGGGACGGTACCTTCAAAGAGATGGCCGCGTGCGGAGATCAGCTCCTCGTTCATGGTTGCTGCAATAGCAGACCGAATGGCAAGGCGCTTCTCCTGTTTATTGATCTTACGGACCAGCTTCTTCTCCACTTTTGGAGGGTGTGCTGCGCGTCCACCAACTGCCTGCGGGATACGTGCAACACGTGATCCGTTCTTCAGGCGCGGGACCTGTGCAACACCACGGCCACTGCCCCAGGAGACAGCGGATGTGCGCATCCCTGCCCGTGGATCGGTGCCGTGCGGCTGGTAACGCTCACTCTGAAGTGCCAGAACCGCGTTTTTGATGAGGTCCGGACGGTAGGTCTCTCCAAAGACTGCAGGGAGCTCAATCTCTCCTGCTGAACCACCGTCAATTGTTGAAATCTGTGCCTTCATTCAGTTCACCCCTGTTTGCTGGCAACACTAATGTACTGGATTGCCGGTATGCGCTCAACATGTTCACTCTGCCTGATTGCAGGCCGCATTCTGATAAGACGCTTGCATGGACCGGGGACTGAGCCCTTAATTGCAACATATCTGCCCCTGACGAGACCATAGTTGGTAAATCCGCCTGCGGGGTTGATTTCCTCACCGGATTCGCCGATCTTTAAGAGACGCTTGTTGAACTCAGTTCTCTGCTGGTATCCCATCTGACCCATCTGTGGAACCTGCCACCTGACGTGGTGAGGGAACCATGGACCAAGGTTACCGATATGACGCTTCTTACCGCCGCGGGAGTGTTTTCCCTTACGGGTCTGAATGCCCCAGCGCTTTACCGGGCCATTTGTTCCCTTTCCGGTGGTAATTGCAGTTACATCGAGGAACTGGCCTGTTTTGAGAACAGAGTCAAGCTCAATTTCGGTGCCAAAAAGTGATACTGCATATGCAACGCGCTCTTCAATGCTGCCACCTGCAACACGCATCTCCATGATGTCGCCGGACTTCTTTGGCACACCAGTGAGTACAGCGGGCTGAGTCTTTGTGATAGCAAAGACATCGGTCACCTTACCGGATGCTGCTGCTTCTGTGAGCCCTGCGAGGCCTTCTTCTGACCAGGCTTCAACATATGCACGCTTACCGAAGGTGTCCTTTCTATACAGGCGGATGCCAATTACAACCATCGCCGGAATCTCAACGATGGTGACAGGGACCATGATATCCTTGCCCTCTGACGGGCTTTTCTTGTGGTCGTCGACCATGACCATATGAGTCATGCCCACCTTGTAACCGGCAAAACCCTGCAACACGGGCTCCCCGTTGTGCTGTGGCCAGGAGTGGTATTTCGGCACCTGGCTTTTTGCACGCTTGCGGGGACTGTATGCAAGTGAACCTCTGCGAGGTCTGTGTATCTCGGACATTGATGTATCAATCCTAAATCTTGATTTTCAGTTGATGCTTCATCCTGCACCGGAGAGTCCGGTACAGAACACATTCCGAGAATGAATTGGTCTTCAACTCAGGTCTGAGCTGACGCTGTGGCGGATGGACCGATTAAAACATGCCTGAACCTGCAGTACGGATTCCTTAAAATCCTCATCGCACGCCTCAGGCATCGGGTCCTTCACATATCTGAAAGATTCTTCCGGCGTGGACCGGAAAGACTCATTCTCTCAAATTGATCCTGACGGATTCCGTTTCTGCGCGCACCCAATTATGCGCCAGATATGGGCTCGTTCCACAAAACGTCCACCCGTACGGTTCCATCAGATCCTACGTCTTTCACCCTGGTGTGTATGAACACAACCATATCCCGGTACCCTTCCCTGCAGCATGCCGCAGGGAAAGTCACCATATAGTGGTGGTTCTCCGGAAAGGAAGCAGACAAACTGCCAGACCAGTCAGGAGAACCACCATATATGTTTCCTAAATGTTTCTGCGAAGGGGATATAAAAGTATTGAAGAAATGAAAAAACCGGACCGAGGAATTTACCCGAAACAGAGCTCTCCGTCGTCGTTGATATAAACATCAACGTCCTCGCGCACAAACCGGCCCTTGAACTTTCCGGGGTTCGCCTCCTTCAGGCGGTTGATAAGATTAATAGAATCATAGCGAACTTTTATACGCAGTTTCTCTGCCTCCCCGTAGATCTCACCGACAGCATCGAACAGATCCGTCCCGGTCTTAATCGTACACAAATGAGTCGCATCAAGCGTATAAAGAAATTCAAGCGTTTCCTTTGCCTTGTCAATATTCTCATATGCTGCTTTTTCAATGGTACACACATTCGCCTTGGACGTACGGATGATATCGGCAATCTGCTGCTGAGTCAGGCCCTGTTTGCGGTACCTGAGCACCTCCTTCTGACGCCCGGTGAGAAGACCTTGTTTCATTAACTTCAATATATAATCCCATAATTTAAACATTTTCCGTTAACAATCGATCAGAGACCAATCCGGACAAAGGATTTCACAATGTTTATTACTGACCATTCTGATAGTAGAATGTTCTCAAATTTGAGAGGTTTAGTTATGGTAGTTAAAGTTGGAGTTGCAAAACTGGGCAACATCGCAAGCGGCGTTATGGTCGAGCTTCTGCTCGACGAGCGTGCAGACCGTCAGGACATGCAGACCTTCATGGCAACGAGCGGAACAAAGCTCGAAGTCGAGGATGTCGACCGTGTCGTCAGCAACCTGATCGCATACAAGCCAGACTTCGCAATTGTTGTCTCACCAAACGGCGTCCTTCCAGGGCCCACCGGTGCACGTGAAGCACTGAAAGCAGCAGGCATCCCTGTTGTCGTCATCACCGACGACGTCACCACCAAGAAAGAATGGGCAGACCTCAAGGAGAGCGACTTCGGATACATCATCCAGAAGGCTGACTCCATGATTGGTGCACGCCGTGAATTCCTCGACCCAACCGAGATGTCCGACTACAACGGCAACCTGGTAAAGGTCCTCACCGTCACCGGAGCATTCCGCAAGATGCAGATCGCTCTCGATGCAGTCATCGACCAGGTCAAGGCAGGCAAGTCCGGCGCAGATCTTGAACTCCCAAAGATCGTCATGACCGCAGACAAGGCAGTCAAAGACGAGTTCACCAACCCATACGCATATGCAAAGGCACGTGCAGCATTTGAGATTGCAGCAGCAGTCGCAATGGTCAACGTGAAGGGCTGTTTCATGACCAAGGGATTCGAGAACTACGTCCCAATCGTTGCATCCGCACACGAAATGATGCGCGCTGCAATGATCCTCTGTGAAGAAGCACGTGAGATTGAGAAGGGCTGTGATGGCGTTGTCCGTATGCCACACAAGAATGACGGCACCATCGTCTCCAAGACCGCACTCATCTCCAAGCCGGAGTAAACCCAAATACCCTTTTTTTCCCCGGTTCCCGACAGTTCGTGAATAATTTTCAGTTTGATAGCATCTGCATACGGTCAGGCGTATTCCGCAGGGCATATTCGGGCAGCAGGCCGGTTCAAAACCATCGACGAAGTGCAGTCACTATAAGCAGCTGACCTTGCACATACAGCACCCAGTACCGTACTTACTGCATGCACCACAACACCTCTTCTGCATACGGCAGGGATTCCTGCAGATAAGCGGCCAGAACCCACATAGTCGTCAATACACCAAAAAAAGTGCGCGGCGCCCGTCAGCACCAACCCCCGGCCGGACAGGACGTCAGGGCAAAAGACCGGCGAGATCTTCGGGAAGCGTCAGCACAATCGGCTCAAGGTGCATGCGCTCCATGAACGCAGAGTCGCTCATTCCCGTGGCACCGGGATTTATCCGGGCAATAAGAGAACAGAAGGCACGGAACCCCCCATCAGGCTTCCCGGCCGCATCACAGACGAGTGCCATATTATACGCATAATGACCGGCCCCCCGGTAGAGAGACTCAACCCGTTCAATGCCTTCTGCAAGAAGGCCGCACCAGGGTTCGAGCTCATCAATGCACCGGACCGGAAGATAGGCACGCACCTCTTTTTCCCCCAGCGGGACCGCGTGGGCAAAAAACGGCAGTTCATCACCGAAGAGATGGCGCGGCCCCCCCATCTCCCGGTCAATGAGAAAATCCCGATACGTTCTGCCGGTCCTGCGGCAGAAGGCCGCCGACTGGTCAATCGCCAATCCGGCATAGTATGTCGGAGCCTCATCCGCGACTCCCTGCATATGCGGATGGAGCATACTGGCGCCGGCCGACGGCAGATAGTTCCAGTTGCAGGAGACATAGCCGTCATCGGTGCAAAAGGCAGCAATCTGCCCACGCAGGGCATCTTCGATCTGACCTGCCGTAATCACTGCCGGGTTATGCGCCTCTGTCATAACCGTCACTACATGCCGCTGTGCAAACGGATAGAGGTTCGGGAACGTGACACTCTCCCCCACAGCGATACGCCTGCCGTCGGGAAACACCGGCGTTTCTGAATGAATCCGTTCCGGACAGAATACACAGGGAACCTCATCCTCCGGAGCGTCAGGTCTGTGCGCGACATTAATACTGCGGCGAACCCTGTCCGGTGCAATCCGGCACTGCAGACCGGTTAAGTGATCCCTGCGGTACTGCACCCGCCTGTTTTTTGGGCCGCATTCCGTAACCAGAAATAATTCATTCATTTACTCCACCCTGTAGCACCTGCTGACAGCCGTTCGGGCGCACACTCATCACCAGAACACCAAAATGTGACACCGCCACCGCTAATCAGGGATTAATCGATAGAACGTCAAAGGAAAAGAAAAATTTTTGGATATTGGTCCGCAGCCTCAGATAATGTATTTGCCGAGGAGGCGGATGGAGTTGGTCATGTCTGGACCAAGTGGAGATCCGAAGATGATCTGGGTAACACCAGATGCGGTCAGGTCTTCACACTTCTCCTTAACCATTTCAGGGGTACCTGCAATGGTGAATGCATCGATCTCTGCGTCGCCGACAAGACCGCCGACTGCACCGAAGTCAAAGCGGGCAAGTGCTTCTTTGATCTTGCCGACATTGGCGAGGTCAAGGCCGTGGCGCTCAAGAAGTGCAGGCGGTGAACCTGCTGCGATGAATGCTGCAACGATCTTTGCTGCGTTGCGTGCCTTCTTCTCGTTCTGGTCGATGGACATAGCAGTGTATGCACCAACATCGAACTTCTTGAACTTCTTCTCGTCAACTGCATCACATGCTGATTTAATCAGTGGAATTGCAATTGCAAAGTCCTTGGGGTTGGATGCGTTGATCAGTGCACCCTCACCGATTTCACCGGCAAGAGCGAGCATCTTGGGGCCCTGTGCACCAATGTAGGTTGGGATCTGCTTCTTCTTTGCAGGCAGGGTAACGCCGGTAAGCTTTGCACCGTCGTAGTCGAAGAATTCCATGTTGCCGGTCTTCTTGACTTCCTCTCCTGCACAGAGAGCTTTAATCTGCTGGACACCCTCTGCAAGACGTGCAACAGGCTTTGTTGCCTCAATTGCAAGCTTTGGGAGTGTGGAAAGGTCGCCAGGTCCGATACCAAGGACTGCACGGCCTTCAGAGATCTCATTTAAGGTACACATGAAGGAAGCAATTGCTGCCGGTGTGTCAGTAAATGTGTTCATGATACCCGGGCCCATCTTGATGGAGTCCGTTGCCTCTGCGATAGCGGCAAGGGTTGGGTAGCAGTGACGGTTGTTGTAGTGATTAGTAATCCAGGCAAAGTCAATATCTTTCTGTTCTGCAAGTTTACAGTAGTTTACCACCTGTTTCACAGTGATATTTCCTGGCACAAATTCGATACCATAACTCATAGGTCTTTCACCTCAACTTCATATACCACACCGAGATTAATATACGTTATCATTTAACTGGGAATATATCAGGTATTTTCCGGTATTCATCCGGCAAAACCCGAAATATCGGTTTAAATTTCAGCCTGACCGCCGGATTCCGGCCTATTTGAAAAGATCATCAAGAGATTTTATTATTTACAGGAACGGATCATACATCAAAAGGAGTGTACACAAAGACCAGTGGGCCTCCACGATAACCCACAGAGGTCCGGTCCGGGTACAAAATATGGAGAAATAATGAGAATACTTGCAATCGGGCTCGGGGGGGCAGGTACACGGATTGTCGACCTGCTCTATAGCCACGACATGAAAAGCAGAGTGGGATGCGTTTCAGCGATTGCTGTGGATATGGACGGGAACAGCCTGCGCCAGCTCTCTCATGTCCCGGATAATGCGCGAATGCACTTCCCTGCCATCGATCCCGAGATCCATTTTGATGTAGCATCCACCATCAATATCGAGGAGGTGATCACCCTCATCCAGAAGATGGATCACTTTGAGATTGACTCCATTATGATCTTTGCCGGTCTGGGAGGGAGTGTAATTGATGCAATACCTCAGCTCACAGAAGAACTGCGCAAGTCCTACATAGAACCGATATTCGGCGTCTGTGTGCTTCCGATGAGGAATGAAGGAAAACGCCGCTCATCAAAAGCCGCTGACGACATTGAACGGATACAAAGCGTCCTTGATGCAATAATTCTCTTTGATAACGAGACATGGCATGAACGCCTGAAGGCCGAGTACAGCGAGTATAGCGTGGACAGGGACACCACCGGCATCAGCGGATACCGGCGCAAGGCGTTCCCGGACAATCCACGTGACATCTATGCCATCCTGAATGAGAAGATTGCACGCCAGATGGGCCTTCTTCTCCGCGCGGGTGAATTCAGCGAAACGGGAGTGGAGGCAGCAGAGATTGTCCTTGATGCAGGTGAGGTCCTAAACACCCTGAAAGGGAACGACCTTGTTGCAATCGGGTATGCCACAGAACCTCTCCAGAATTCATTTATCGACCGGTTCAACCAGTGGCGATCAGACACCTACTTCTCAGAGACATCCCATAAACGGGCGACGCGAATCGTCACCCTCGCCAAGCGTGCAGTCTATGAGGAGATATCCATCCCCTGTGATATCACGAGTGCAGAGAAGGCACTCGTCCTTATCGCAGGCCCGTCACAGGAGCTTTCGATGAAAGGGTTTCAGACGGTGCGCAAATGGATTGACCGGAGCATCTCGGGTCTTGAGATGCGGTCAGGCGACTATCCGGTGATGAATACCCGGTTTGTGGGTATCATTATCGTCCTCGCCGGGATTACCAATATCCCCCGGGTGACAGAACTCATTGAAATCCGGCGTGAATATCTGGATGATCAGGAGCACGCTGTTGAAGAAGAGCGTTTCAAAAAGCAGCTGGAAGAGCAGTTCACCCTGCAGGAGAAAGAGACCGCCAGCTGGAAAGAGGCAGAGGCTGCATTAAGCCCGGTGCCCGTTCAGCCCGAGGGCGGTACGGGAGATGAAGGGGAGACGGACCTCGACATCACCGACCTCTTCGAGGATGAAACGGCAGACGACCATACATTCATCCGGGACCGGGAAGCCGAACCGGAATGGAAAGACAATACTACCCCCGCCTGGCAGGAGGAAGAGCAGCCCCACACCTGGCAGGAGGAGGAGGAATACCCATCAGAACCCTCTTCTGAAAGAGGAGAGTATCTGCAGGCGCAAACAGGCCGGGAGATGACCATGGCAGCAGAAGACGGCAGACAGGTGCTGAATGACGGAATGATCACCCTTGGTGGTGTCGCACGCAGTGAAAAACGAAAAGGGCAGGGCAAGGACGATCAGATCTCCCTTGGGATGAAGTCGGAAAAAAAAGGTATTGATACGAAAGTCCCCATGCCTGCCCGGCAGGAGCGAACGGTCGCCGACATGACGCGTATGACAAGCGGGGGAGAGAACCAGGCGCCAAAAGACACCATATTCGGCCTCAAAGACATCCCGTCATCCAGTAGCAAAGGGCCCCGCGATACCGCACTTGTCGGTGAGACAATCAGTATCGGCAAACAGGATAAACGCCCGAATGACACCTCATTTGGCGGGAAAGAGATCAGCGTCTCCTTTGTCAAAGGCCCGAACGATTCGGCCTATATGGGGCGTTCAGTTTCGGTCTCTTCTTCACCAAAGGCGAATGACAGTGCGCTCATGGGAAAATCGATCTCGGTCAGGTCATCCGGCATACGCCCCAATGATAGTACATTCACCGGAGATTCCGTGCGCCTGTCCCGCGGCGCTCCCAGGACAAAGGAGATTCTCAACGGGGATGTAAAGATGTCTGCACGGACGCCTGCCCCCAAAGATGACCTGCTGACCCGTGCGGAGCGCCGGATGAGCAGGACACAGGAAGCAGCAAAAGAGCCTGAAAAAGAGCCTTCTTACAAAAAAGGGACAATTTCAGGCGCCTACGAGAAGAAGACGGAGCCGGAAGAGGACGACACGGGTGACGACCTCTTCTGGATTAAATAAATTACCGGCATGAAACGGCGCCATTGCTGTCCTGGTACCGTCCTTCATACTCCCTTTTTCCTGCTTTTACTTCATGCATGATGATCTGGACCACCCGCTCACCCGCAGAGAGGGTGATATCCTCCGGGCCGGTGTTTACGAGGCAGAGCGTCAGCTGTCCCCGGAAACCGGGGTCCACGAACCCGCCGCCGATGAGCACGCCGCGCCTGCCGAATGACGAACGGCACATGAGAGTTGCTGCAACGTCAGCAGGGAGCTCCACCCGTTCGAGGGAGGCAACAAGGGTGCATTCCCCCCGCCGGAGGAGATACTCTTCTGCGGAGCGCAGGTCGTAGGACGCCGGCTGCTGCGATTCTTCGCTGTATGGCGTAATCACCAGACTGCCCGACGCTATTTTTTCACCGATATCTGACTCTGAGAGAATCATCATAGGAAGGTTATCTTTCAGAGGGGAAAACTGCTGTTGCCGGTGAAGGACAGGGAATGGAAAGCAGGGAGATAAGGTCCTAATCCAGAATGATTATCTTCCTGTATCGCGAATAAGATGGGTGGATCCATAGGGTAGAGGATATCCTCTTGGGCTTCGAACCCAAGGACGCGGGTTCGATTCCCGCTGGATCCGTGGACTTTTTTGAGAGAGTCATTCTGACCGGTTTATTCAAGGCGGATGTAGTTACGTACACCCATGCCAATTACTATCGCGGGCGTCTCAACGACTGAGTCCGCCGCATCGGCAGCCATGGCATGGACCCTGAGTTTATACTCACCCGGCGGGAAGTCGCCAACGTAGAGCTTTTTGGTATAGGATGGATCGGGAATGTCACTCAATGGCCCGGCCACATCAAACATGCAGAATTTGGTCCAGAAACCGTCGTCTACATTCTGATAATACAGACACTGGGTTACCGTGTCGATACCGGAATAATTCAGGTTCCAGTCCATCGTCAGATAGGTATCAATCACGGCACCACTCCCTGCCTCAGCACACTCCAGATCATAGACCCGAAGGCGGCCAAAGTTGATGCCGGTGGCATTGAGGTCAGGTTCTGCGGTGATGTAGGTCTTCGGCAGGTTCAGAGAATCCGCGCCATCGTTGAAGAAAATGGATGATCCTTCACCGAAAATGTTGATATTGCCCGGCTTCATTGGAATCAGCCTGAATACTGCCTGCCAGGTCTGCCCCAGCTGAATGGTGCCGATTTGAGTTGAATCAAAATTCAGGCATCGTTTCGTATCCCAGCCGTCAGTCTGGTTAAGCGTCCGTTCAGGTCCAATATTGGGCGAGCCTTCTGAGCCGATCCAGCTCTTTATTAGAGTGGATGCGCCTTCCACATATTCATATTCCAGTATCGGATCAGATTTGCTATTCGGCTGTGAGACATTGTTTAACTCAATGTTCGACAGATTCAAGTCCATCTTTGTGTTGACTCCCGCCGCAGTCTTCAGTTCACCGGCGATACTTGTATAAATCCCCACAAGCTGATCCCCGGTTGGTGCATAATAGTAAGTTCCACCAGTATATTTTGCAAGTTTCTTGAGGGTATCATTTCCCCCTTTCGTTAGCTTATTTCCAAGCGCAATTGAATAGACGGGAATATTTTTAGTGGCGGCATAATAGCTCAGATTCTGATTACTATCGTCATCACCTTCTGAAAGGCCGTCAAACCAGTAATAGTCTTCAGTCAATTTATTATAAATATTAAAGGGAGAACCTTCCGGATCGGTAGTATGTTTGTTTCCGCGGGCAAGGGGATCCCCATAATAGTTATAATCCCCATCTGAGAGAAGAATTACTGCCTGAAGCACACCAGCACTACCATGTTTAATATTTTCCCCTAATGCCAGATAGAGTCCTTGTCGCATCGACGTCCATCCATCCGCATGAAGTTTATCAATTGCGCTTTTCACCTCATTCCTGTCCGTTGTGAAATTTAGATCCCATGTGGCATTGCTCCCAAACGAGATCATCCCAACCCTGTTCGTGTCATCTGTCATATTTTCATTAAAGGCATTCAGGGCAACCTTTAGTTTATCCATCTTCCCGGATTCGTTCATACTTCCGGATCGGTCCGCACAGAGCATCACATCAATCGGCTTGGAGGAGAGCTTCCAGCCATCCCCAATCAGACGAACGGTCACATTCACCGGCTCTCCCACTTCGACAGTTTCCCGGTCGACCTCTGTTTCCACCCGGAGATAGGGATAGTTCTTCCATTCGAGATCAATGGATCCCGTCTTTTTGGTTGGGGCGCCCCACCTTGCCACAACCGTACAGGACTCCGATGCATTCGCATAGTAATCTACATCACTCACATTCGTTTCAAAGGCGCCAGGGGTAAAGTGCACCGTGGCAATCCCATCCTCATCAGTAAGTGCATATTCAGGGTCAAGAATGGGATCCTTCACATGCGCACCATCCCATGAAACATAACAGATACTGAACTCTACCTTTTCATCCGGGACGCCATTTCCGCACTCATCTGTTACCTTCGCATAGATATCCGCACCCGTTGCATTTGCCACATCAGCAGACGGCATGGACTGAGGACTTGCCGTCAGAAGCATATCATCAGGAGAGGTGCTTGCGAAACGGATTTCCTGATTAATAGAAACAGAGGTATTCGCCACCGCTGTAGCACTGATATTAAATGTGGCAACATCATCAAAAGGACCGAAGGTAAACTTAACCTGACCGTCACTGTTCGTCCGCCAGGTAAAATCATCACCACTGGGTTTACTCGTGAAGTTAATTGCCTGATTTCCGGACGGATTCCCATACCGGTCAGACAGAGTATACATCAGGTGGAATTTTGATGCACCATCTGCCGGGATGGAGGGCGGAGTGCCCACATCCGGAACAACAGAAACCCGTATCGCATACGGTTCAGCATCCGCAAGAGCGGTGATGGTCAGCCATTTATCATCCACGGCTTCAGGCGGCACGATATGTATCAGGTACTTCGGGCCCGCATCGGTGCCCACCATAAATCCGGCATTCACCGAGCCGTCTGCACCGACCGGCACCCGCACCGATTGTGCCCCGGATACGGTGACATTTGAGAGGCCCGAACCGGCATACCGGGTGGTTTCGAATGTTACGGTCTCTGGCATGCCATCACCGGTTGCATCCTCATATAGGCTGTTTACCGTATTGCCACAGGCATCCACCATCACCATGGTGATGTCCATCCCCTCGCCAATACTGACTTCACTCTCAAACACGATGCTCTGCATAGTCATGGGAGTAGCATGGTCAATCGGCTGATACTCCTTCCGGTTATAGCTGTACTCCGTCCCGTCTACCGAGTAATTGATCTGCACCAGAATCGATGCATTCCCCGCACGATTCTTCGATGCGGAGAAGACCGTCTCACAGGGCAGACTGGTCGCATACTCCCCCGCGACATCGCCATATATATCCTTTTCAACCGAGACAAACCGTACATAACTGATATCCAGCGGGATGCTGCCGGTATAACCGACCCGGATAACAGAGGAGACGCCGCTGCCTGCGATAAGCCACCCGTTTTCATCATGCAAATCTGCAGGATTGCCGTCATTGATGATGAGATCGATTGTGATATCATCATCCGTAATTGGATCTGCCGATACCGTGCCCGGAAGTACACCCAACAGTACCCCCAACACGAACAGAATCCATAAAGAATTCCTCATGTATTATTCCCCCAACATACCGTTTCACAAACGACAACCGGCCCCCCAGCCGGTCATCAGATTTATAGGCCCCTATATCAATCCGAAATATTTAATAATTTGTACCAGGGGATTCAAAACAAAAATTTAGACATCAAATAGTGAGACATCAGATTTTTGGATACTATTCGCTCAACAGTTCTCAGAAAAACATGCCCTATTTCAGACATAATTCCGCATCAGCAAGAAGGACACGAAAAATTGTAAATTCACATTTGGGATTTATAGTTCCATTAAGCCGATATTATGCATTTATTCCAGATATTCACAGATATATTTCAGGGATGAGAAAAACATGCGCAGAACCATCCGTCCGAATGAAAATAATACACCCCCCTTGTTCTGCAAAGTGGATCCACATCCCCAACCCGTTTTGGGAAAACATAAAGGTTATATATTTAATTCCGAAACGCCCACCCGGAAAAAAGGCACCACAAACCCATTACCATGAACGCACCACGCCCGATAAATGATGAACACCACATGTAAGGAGTGCCACACCATCAGCGAGGAGTTCAGCCCGTTCACAGGATGGGCAGCACATGTGCACCCTTCACACGTACTGAAGAGTTAAGCATCTGATAAACGCAAGGTCAAAAGACAAACGATGAGGGGCGATTCACTGCGGTATACGGAAATCCTGCCAATGATCTGAAACTATTTTTTTCCAGCAGGGTTTTCCGCCACACATGCTTAATTCCATCACACCTTGATGACTCCATGAGGGCTATCACATTAAAGGTACCTTTCGTATCACCAAAACAGCGATTCACTGCTAGAGAGATTGAGGGAAGCGGAAGGATGGAGGAATACGTAGGGAGAGAGGACATTGTAGGGGGACGGAGGAGGGTCGTAGGGAGAAGGATATTGTGGGGAGGTGGGGAATCCCAGAGGGGAAAGAGGACATTCCCAGGGGATCTGCACCCACGGGGGTTCGATTCGCACGGAAACCGTCCAATTTTACCTTATTGTATCTCAATGGGATTATTCAAGCCGGATGAAATAATTTCCACCCTGGCCGATTACTATCGCTGATGTCTCAATCACAGAGTCCGGCGCATCATCAGCCACCGCACGCACCCTGAGCCTATACTCACCCGGCGGGAAATCAGCAACATAGAGCTGGCGGGTATGGGCAAGAGCACTCACAGGCCCTGTCACCGGCACATAACCAAAGTTGAACCAGACACCATCATCTATCCGCTGGTAATACAGGCACTGGGTGGCTGTTAGGTTACCGGAATAATCCAGATTCCAGTCCATCGTCAGGTAATTTTCAATCACACCATCTGCCTCAGCACAGACCAGACCATAGACCTGCAGGCCGGTGAAGTTAATGCCGGTGGCATTCAGGTCCGGCACTGCCGTGACATAGGTCTTCGGAAGAGTCAGAGAATCGGTGCCATTGTTGAAGAATATGATTGAACTGTCTCCGAAGATGTTGATATTGCCCGGCTTCGACACATTCAGCCTGAATTCCGCCTGCCAGGTCTGTCCCAGCTGAATCGTGCCGATTTCATCAGACTCAAAATTCAGACTCCGGTTCGCCGCCCAGTCATCACGCTGGTCAAGCGGAAGGGGACCCCTGATATTGGGCAGCCCTTCTGACCCCGAGGCATTCCAGCTCTTCACAAGAGTTGATACGCCATCTTCATATTCATATTCCAGTATCGGGTCAAAGGGGTCGTTCGGCAGTGTTTCATTGTTCACTTCAGTGGAAGTAAATAGTACATCCATCTCTGTGTTGACCCCGGCTTCTGTCTTCAGCACACCTGCGATATCAATATAGATCCCCGCAAGGTCATCGCCGGTCGGTGCATAGAAAAATGTTCCCCCGGTACTCTCAGCAAGAGTACGAAGAGTCCCGATTCCGTTAAGTGAAAGCCCGTCACCAAGTGCAATTGAGTAGATGGTGATATTATTATTGTTGGCATACACGCTCAGATTCTGTTCTGCAGGCGAAAGATCGCCTATCGGGTAGTAGTATTCAGTGGTAAAACCAAAATAGCTCATGTCCGTCGGATCTGAATAACACTCAGCCCCACGGGCAAGCGGGTCTCCAAAAGAATTATAATCCCCATCCGAAAGAAGAATCACTGCCTTCACCGCATCTTCACGCCCATTTTCAATGATCTCCTTTATCGCAAGATACAACCCGGGACGCATCGGCGTATACCCAAACGGGACCAGCTGTTCAATCGCATCTTCCACCACACTCCTGTTCCGGGAGAGGGAAAGGTCCAGCGTGGCATAGTCTGAATACGTTCTCTTGTTGCCAGGATAATGATCCAGTATATAGTTGCTGAAATCCGTCGAATCACCGTCCACACCCGGATTGAACTTTATCGATAAAGGAGACACATCAAGATCCGCTTTGCCGCTGTTCCCAAACGACGTCAGACCGACTCCGTCCCAGCCATCTGTCATCAGTGCATTAAAGGTTGTGAGGGCATCCATCAGTGAGACCATCCGGTCAGGATAATCAGAGAGCATACTCCATGACCGGTCCGCTGAAATCATCACATCAATCGGTTCGGAATAAAGCGCCCAGCCATCCCCAATCAGCCGGATGGTCACATCAACCGGCTCCCCGACTTTAACTGTTTCCGGGTTGACATCAGTCTCCACCCGGAGATATGGATAATTTTTCCACTCGAGATCGATCGTCCGTGTCTTTGCACCCCATGTGGCCAGTACGGTACATGATTCTGTTGCAGTCGCATTGTAATCTGCATCCGTATCATTCGTTATAAAAGATCCAGGCGTAAAGTGCGCCCTCGCAATACCATCCACATCAGTAAGCGCTGTAGCAACGATGGAAGGATCCGTTTTCTGTTCTGCGCAATACCCCCCAACCGGAGACACAACGAAAAAACTGACAACTTCAAGCGGAACCCCGTTTCCATGCTCATCCATCACCTTTGCAAGAACATCCGCACCCCCTGCGTTTGGCACATCAGCAGATGGCATCGACTGAGGATTTGCTGTCAGAATCATATCTTCAGGAGAGGTATTGGTGAAACGCACCACCTGATCAACAGTAACAGAGGCATTCTCCGCGGCTTCCGCACTGATGGTAAATGTTGTGGCAGTATCAAAAGGGCCGAAGGTGAACATGATCTGGCCGTCACTGTTCGTCCGTTGACTGAACACATCCCCGATGGCATCATCATATGTGAAATTCACAATCTGATCTGCGGACGGATTTCCATACTTGTCAGTCAGATCGTACGTCAGGTAAAATTTGGATTCGCCATCTGCCGGAATGTAGGGCGGAGTGTCCACATTCGGAGCGACAGACACCGCAATAAAATATGGCACCCCATTTGCAAGGGCCGTGACAGTCAGCCATTTGTCATGGATATTCATATCCGGTTTGATATGAATCAGGTAATTCGGCCCTGCCTCGATGCCTGCCTTAAAGGTCGCAACCACTGAACCTTCTGCATTGACCGGTATGATCACCACCTCTGCGTCATATCCTATGCCATCATAGAATCCGGAACCCGCATACGATGTGGTTTCGAATGTTACACATTCCTGTGCGCCGCCGGCTACATCCTCATAGAGGCTTGTTACCGTATTGCCATACGCATCCTCCATCATCATTGTGATATTCACCAGCCTGTCAAGAGTGACTTCACTTTCAAAGACGATGTTCTGGATGTTTTTCGGGACATTATGGTCAATCGGCTGATACACAGTCCGGTAATAGTCATATCCGACACCATCTGCAGAGTAATTGATATGCACCTGTATCGGTGCATATCCGGCCGTCTTCTTCGATGCAGGGAAGACAATCTCGCAGGGCAGACCGGTGGCATCCCCCCCCTTAACCTTGCCATACGTATCCTCATCAAGCGAGGTAACCCTCACAAAATGGATATCCGGCGGCATCGCGCCGATATATTCGCCAACATTGTCCACCCGGATCGTTGAAGAGACGCCGCTGCCTGCAACGAGCCACCCGTTTTCATCATGCAAATCTGCAGGATCCCCGTCGTCAATGATGAAATCGATGGAGACATCAGCATCTGTAATCAATTCTGCCGATACTGCGATGGGAAGCACACCCACAACCCCCAACACCAGCAGAATCCATAAAGAATTCCTCAAATACATTTATACCCCCCAGTATATTTTTCACAGAAACCACCAGGCACACCGGCCAATCATACCATTTATACTTGTCTATAACACTACGGAATATTTAACTATTATTACAATATGACAATAGGAAAGAAAATGATGAACCAAAGATTTGAATCCCGGATTCTTGCGATCAATGACCCCCCTTTTTTCAGATAATCAGAGCACTGTTTTCCGGAAAAATACAGTAATCTGAAAAAATACCCTCACAAAATTAAACGAAAATATCAGAATCCATCATAATTCATCCCAAAATACCCCAAAATACTCATTTCACAAAATGGCTATCCACGGGTGAGGCACCATGACACCCACCCCACATATCCGGATGGAAATAATGTTCACCCTATTGCCATGCAATAGTTGTCCATATATACACCCCGGTTTTGCCGGACAATATCGCATACCACCACATATGACATCCGGGAGAAGGGAGGCCCCGAATGATTAATCCCCATGTATCCCGTGAAACGGGTGGAGCATACAGAAAAGATGACATCCCCACATTCAAAACCCGGGATGCTGATTCGATTCCCCTTAAAAACCGTGCACGATAAAAAAAACAGAGGGTGAAAAATTATCCAATGCGGATGAAGTAATGTCCACCCTGGCCGATCACAATGGCATCTGTGGTCTCACTGACCGAGTCAGGCGCATCATCTGCCGTAGCACGCACCCTGATTTTATACTCGCCCGGCGGGAAATCAGCCACATAGAGCTGACCCGCCTGGAGACTGTCAGCCACCGGCCCGGGCACAGTCAATTCATTAAATGTCGTCCATATGCCGTCATCCACATTCTGGTAATACAAATACTGGGTGACCGTATTTGTACCGGAATAACTCAGGTTCCATTCCAAAGTCAGATAATTGCTGATCACATCACCATTCAGGGCCTCAACACAGACAAGATCAGATACCTGCAGTCCGGTGAAGTTTAGACCAGTAGCATTCATCACGGCAGTGACATATGTCTTTGGAAGGGGCAGAGTCTCTTCACCATTGTTGAAGGTGACAAGTGACCCTGCTCCGAAGATGTTGATATTACCCGGCTTCGAGACATTCAGCCGGAATTTTGTCTGCCAGACCTGCCCCAGATGGATGGTGCCGATTTCAGCGGCATCAAATGTCAGTTTCTGATTATCATCAACCCAGTCACCAGTCTGGTCAATAAGCGTCAGGGGACGCACCACATTGTCTGAATCTTCGGACCAGTGAGGAGACAACGCGGTCCTCCAGCTTTTTATCAGGGTCGATAAATTTTCCGCATATGTATACTCGAGTATGCGATTATCCGGGCCATTCACCTGTGTCACATTGTTCAGTTCAATATCGGTGAACATCAGATCCATAGTCGTATTCACACCGGCCTCAATTCTCAGTTCACCTGCAATAGCGAGATAAATGGCCGTGAGGTTATCACCCGTGGGTGCATGATAGTACAATCCACCAGTACTTGCAGCAAGGGTCTCGAGGGTGTCAATGCCATCTTCTGTAAGTCCATCCCCAAACGCAATTGAGTAGATGGCGATGTCATGATCGTTGGCATACACACTCAGGTTCTGCTGTTCGGGTGAAAGATCATCGTAGTAGTAATAATCATATGGATATTCACTGCCGCACGACCACCCGTAACAGTTACCGTTGCAATTGCCATTACGATGGCGATAACGATTACCATCGGAAAACAGGAGACCACGGGCAAGCGGATCACCACCCGTGTTGTAATCCCCGTCAGATAAGAGAATGACCGCCTGAACCGCATCTGAATCCCCATTTTCAATGAGTTCGGTTATCGCAAGGTACAGCCCGTGTCTCATCGGTGTGCCGTCCATCGGAACCAACTGACCAACCATCCGGGTCACCGTATCGATTTCTTCGGTAAGGCCGCTATCCAGTGTGGCATAGTCTGCATAGGATTTCCCGTTGCCCGGGTAATGGGCATTGATGTAGGCAGTATCTTCGGATGAATTATAACACGCATCATATTCATAACCCGGACCATACCCCGGGCCATACCCATAACTATAGTTGTAGCCGTAGCCGTAGCCGTACGTGTAGCCATAGCCATAACCGTAGCCATAACTCTGACCATGATGACCATGGCCATATTCTGACTCATCCAGCACATAATACGTATAATTCTCCTTGCTGTCATCCCCCGGCCAGTAATAAGCCCAGTAATCATAGATATCTGCACAGCCCTTTGCTCCAAAGGATGCCAGCCCGACCCGGTCCGTGCCCTTTGCCATCTTCCCGTTAAAAGCATTCATGGCATCCATCGCTGAAACCATCCTGTCAGGATTATCCTCGAGCATACTTCCCGAACGGTCCGCACAGAGCATCACATCAATTGGAGCAGGATAGAGCCCCCACCCATCTCCTGTCAGCCGGATGGTCGCATCAACCGTATCCCCCACCTCAACGATTGATGGACTGACCTCAGTTTCCACGCGGAGATAAGGATAGTTTCTCCATGTGAGAGCGATCGTTTGCGACTTCGTGTCCCACATTGCCAGAACATCACATGATTCTGATGCAGTCGCGCTGTAAGTTTCATCACCACTGCACGCAAAGGCACCAGGGGTAAAGTTTACCATAGCAATACCGCCCTCATTTGTCGTGACCGTTGCATCAGCAACACCGATGGTATCGTCAAGATAGGGATCTGACAGATGCGCATCATGCCACAGGCCCGGCGGGATGATAAAGAACCGGACAGTCTCTCCCGGCACCCCGTTCCCGCTTTCATCCGTCACCTTCACAAGAATCTGCGCATTCATTTCAGGTGCCACATCAGCAGACGGCATAGACTGGGGATTTGCCGTCAGATACATCCCTTCAGGAGCGGTACTGATGAAACGGAGCTTCTGATCAACAGAAACAAAGGGATTTGCAACCGCTTCGGCATGAATCGTGTATGTGGCGGCGGAATCAAAGGGACCGAAGGAGATCTTCACGTCGCCGTCACTGTCTGTCCACCGGGTGAATACATCACCGGTGACATCATCACTAAAGGACAGGGCCTGGTTGCCGGACGGATTGCCATATCGATCAAACAGGTGATATATCAGGTAAAATCTGGATTCGCCATCGGCAGGCAGACAGGGAGGGGTGGCAAAATTCGGGACGACAGAGACCACAATCGTATTCGGTTCACCATCTGCAAGAGCGGTGATGGTCAGCCATTTATCATCCAGGCCCATGCCCGGCATCAGATGTATCAGGTACATCGGCCCCGCCTCGGTGCCTACCTTAAATGTCGCACTCACCAGCCCGTCTGCACTGACCGGTATAGTGACTGATTCTGCATCATACGAAGTGCCATTATACAATCCTGACCTGCTATGCGATGTGGTGGAGAAGGTCGCATACTCAGGGGTGCCCCCCGTTGCATCCTCATAGAGACTCGTTATAGCATTGCCGTATACATCCTCCATCGTCATGATGATGTCTGTTGCCTCTCCGAGAGAGACTTCACTTTCAAATGCAAGGTCCCGGATCTTCATCGGGGCGTTATGATCAATCGGCTGATACACAGTCCGGTAATAGTCATACCCAACGCCATCTGCGGTGTAATTGATCTGCACCAGTATCGGTGCATTCCCTGCCGCATTCTCTGATGCAGAGAAGACGGTTTCATAGGGCGCAGCGGCGACATAACCCTTTGAAACATCACCGTATGTATCCTTCTCAACCGAGGTAAACCTCACATAATGGATATCCGGCGACATGCTGCCGGTATAGTCCACATGGATCGTCGAAGAGATGCCATTCCCTGCGACAAGCCAGCCGTTTTCATCATGCAGATCTGCAGGATTCCCATCATCGATGATGAAACTGATGGCAACATCCGCATCGGCAATTGGATCTGCTGCTGACACCATGATGGGAAACACACCCGTTATTACAGCCGCCACCATCAAAATCCGTAATAAATTGTTCATATGATAATCTCCGCCACCCTATTGGCATGCAAATTGTTGTGCAAAAGACACTGCGTACATCATTCACACTAACTATTATAAAACAGGTTAATTTTTGATTATATATAATTTATTCAAACGGGAACAAAGGAAAAAATATTCGACATATGCATGAGCAACATCGAATAAAGAGCATTTGTCGATTATTTCAGGATAAAAAGCCCAGATTAACGACTAAAAAGGATTCACAATCTGAAAAATTGCATCTGAAAAACGATTGATAATAGCATATAAACTTTATTCATTCGTATTTTTCATTGTAATAGACTAAATTCCATAATATTGGGCATTTAATTAAAAATAATATCAAAATTAACACCTTTACAGGAACAGAATTCCGCAACCAGGTGCACAGGAAAAGCAATGCAAATGTGCCTTCCACTTTATGCATACGATAGTGCATAGTAAATCTGTCATTGGCAAAAAACAGCAGTCACAAAAACCGGAATCTGCCGACCCACCACCTATTTTTTTTCGCACACCCGGTAAGCTGAAACCAGGCGCTCAGGCAATTCCCGGCGGATTCGTCCGATGAAAAAAAGAGTTATTCAAGGCGGATGAAGTACTGCCCGCCCTGGCCGATAATTATGGTATATGGCGTCTCAATGACGGAATCCGGCGCATCCGGTGCGATGGCACGCACCCTGAGTTTATACTCACCTGACGGGAAATCGGCTACATAGAGCTGGCGGGTATGGGAAAGCGCACCCACCGGCCCTGTCACCGGCAGTTCACCAAAGGTGGACCAGATGCCGTCATTCACATTCTGGTAATACAGATACTGCGTAGCAGTCTGGGTCCCGGAGTAATTCAGGTTCCAGTCCATCGTCAGGTAGTTTTCGATCACGTCACCATTCTCTGCCTCGGGACAAACCAGATCATAGACCCGCAGACCACTGAAATTGATGCCGGTAGCAGTCAGGTTGGCAACAGCGGTGATGTAGGTCTTAGGCAGGGCCAGAGCATCGGCGCCATCATTAAAGAAGATTGAAGACCCCTCTCCGAAGATGTTGATATTGCCCGGCTTCGACACATTCATGCGGAACACCGCCTGCCAGGTCTGCCCCAGACGGATGGTGCCGATTTCACCTGAGTCAAAACTCAGGCCCCGGTTGTCATCCCAGTCATCAGTCTGATCAAGAGTCAGGGGGCCAATGATGTTGGGGGACGCTTCTGAACCGGTGGCATTCCAGCTCTTCACAAGGGTTGATGCACCATATTCGTATTCATATTCCAGTATCGGATCATCGGGATCGTTGAACTGTGATACATTGTTCAGTTCAATATTACTGAACATCACATCCATCTCTGTATTGACACCGGCCTCGGTCTTCAGATCACCTGCGATGTCTGAATAAATACCTGCGAGGTCATCGCCGGTGGGTGCATAATAGTAGGTTCCGCCCGTCGTTTCAGCAAGCGTCCTGAGAGTCGTCACCCCGCCACTGGAGAGCCCGTCTCCAAACGCGATTGAGTAGATGGTGACATTATTATTGGCGGCATACAGCGCCAGGTTCTGCTCTGAAAGGTCGCTGAACCGGTAATAATTGTATGTCCCGGTGCCAAAGTCATCGGGGTCATAGTAGGAGTACCCGGAACCACGGGCAAGAGGATCGCCATAATAGTTGTAATCACCGTCTGAGAGCAGGATCACAGCCTGAACTGCATTCTCACGGCCGTTTTCAATGATCTGCTTCAATGCGAGATACAGGCCGCCCCGCATCGGGGTGCCGGACATCGGTACCAGGTCAGCAATAGTGCTTTCCACCGCATCACGGTTCGTTGAGAGCGAGAGGTCAAGCGTGGCATAATCTGCATAGGATTTCCCGTTGCCGGTATAATGCGTGCTGATATAGGAATTATCATCGTACGACGTACTGTCGCTGCCTGCCCAGTAGTCATAGTAGTAGGTAAGAATATTTGCAGCGCCTTTGACCCCAAACGACGTCATCCCGACCGCATCCCTGCCCTCGGTCATCTCTCCGTTAAAGATTTCGAGGGCACCCATCAGGGAGACCATCCGGTCCGGATTATCTTTCAGCATACTGCCGGAACGGTCCACAGCGAGCATCACATCTATCGGGTCGGGGTAGAGTGCCCAACCGTCACCAACCAGCCGGATGGTCACATCCACAGGATCCCCCACCTCAACGGTTGCCGGGTCTACTTCAGTCTCTACCCGGAGATAGGGATAGTTCTTCCATTCGAGATCAATCATCCGTGTCTTTGTACTCCACATGGCCACAACCGTACATGAATCTGAAGCGGTCGAACTGTAATTCACATCACTGATGTCAGTGGTAAAAGCCCCGGGCGTAAAATGGATCGTGGCAATGCCATCCGCATCGGTAAGTGCTGTTGCAGGTTCGGGAAGGAACGGGGCAGCGGTCTGTGCCGAAGAATATCCTGAAGGCGGGGCTAAGATGAAGAATGTGACCTCCTCTCCTGCAACGCCGTTTCCGTTCTCATCGGTTACTTTTGCCATGACATCCGCACCTGTTGCGGTTATCACATCAGCAGACGGCATGGACTGCGGATTTGCCGTCAGAAGTATCTCCGCAGGAGATGTGTTGGTGAAACGGACCACCTGTTCAACGGCCACAGACTCATTCTCCACCGCATGCGCATGGATGGTGTAGGTGCCCATCCAGTCAAAGGGACCGAAGGTGAACATGATCTGGCCGTCACTGTTCGTCCGCTGGGTAAACGCATCGCCTATGATATCATCCGTGAAATAGACAGTCTGGTTTCCGGACGGATTGCCATACTTGTCAAACAGGTTGTATGTCAGATAAAATTTGGATTCACCATCCGCCTGAATATACGGCGGGGTGCCCACATTCGGATGCACAGAGACTGCTATCGTATACGGTGCACCATCTGCAAGGGCATCAATCGTCAGCCATTTATCCGTCAGGGCTGCATCCGGCACGACATGAATAAGGTACTTCGGACCTGCCTCGGTGCCGACCCTGAAAGACACACCGACAGACCCATCCGCATCGACCGCTGCATCCACCGATTCGCCATCATATCCGGCACCATCAAAAAATCCCGAACCGGCATACCGGGTGGTTTCAAATGTCACACCCTCCGGCGTACCCCCGGTAGCATCCTCATAGACGGAAGTTACCGTATTGCCATAAGCATCCTCCATCGTCAGCATGATCCCGGTCACTTCATCAAGCGTGACTTCACTCTCAAATGCAATGTCCTGGATCTTCATGGGAGTATTGTGGTCAATCGGCTGATAGACGATCGTCTCATAGTCATACCCAACCTCATCTGCGGTGTAATTGATCTCCACCCGGATTGGTGCATTTCCGGCCCGGTTCTTTGACGCAGAGAAGATGGCCCCGTAGGGGGCACCGGTAACATAGCCTCCCAAAATATCACCATATGTATCCTTCTCAACCGAGGTGAACCTTACAAAATGGATATCCGGCGACCCGCTGCCGGTATAGGCGACGGTAATCGTCGACGTGATGCCGCTCCCTGCGACAAGCCACCCGTTATTGTCATGCAAATCTGCAGGATTGCCGTCATTGATGATGAGATCGATGGATAGATCTGCATCGCTAATTGGATCTGCTGATACGATGAACGGAAGTACACCAACAATAACCCCCACGATCAGCAGAATCCGTAATGAATTCCACATCTGTTATCCCCCCAACTGTACTGTTTTTTTCAAAAATAAGCGGGCACATCAACGGCCCGCCCCATGGTCTAATTAATCTTTAATCGCCCGACATATTTAAATATAGAGAAATTGGTACTTTTGAAAAAAGGGATAATCCGGAGTCAGAGATGCCGGGATTTGGGGGGACGTTTGCCGCGCCGTTTCAGAGAAATCATCCCCCGTTTCAGGTAAAACACTGCTCCAACAAGGATAACAGCCACAATAATAACGAAATAAATAGGGTTGAATTCCGTATTCATCTCAATATCAACCGCCATTTCGGTGGCACCCAGAGGTATCTCCCGGGTGGTGTCTACCGGTGTATACCCATCTTTACGGACCGAAATACGATATACGACATTGCTCTGCAACGCTGCTGCATATGTGCCATCCGCCTTTGTTATACCGTAATATATATCATTGACAGAAACACTCGCCCCGGCAACCCCCTTATAGTCGCGGTCATGCACGGTGATGGTAACGGCAGTATCTGCATAATCCAGTTCAATGATGACATCCTGCAGGGAGTCATCGGCGGTGACGCTTTTTGTGACTGTGGTAAATCCGTCTTTTGCTGCCTGCACCTCATGCAGACCGGCCTCAAGGTAGACAATGCCCGTTCTGCCATAGTCATTGGTCGTATTGGTATTCTTACCGTCAATGAGAACCGTTGCTTTGCCCACAGGCATCTTTTTGACGTCGTACACAGAGACCGTCACCGGGTAGAGGGTCTTTGAAAGCTCTGCACGGTATACCAGCATATCACTTGCAATATACACTTCATCTGAATAGGCAAGGTATTCACCTGTGGTGATGCGGATGGTATGGGACCGTTCCCGTTCCACAAATGAGGTGACCTTTCCCTCCGCACCCGTTTCACCAAAGAAGATACCGTCAATATAGACATCTGCACCGGAGAGAGGAAAACCCGTCTCTTTATCGTCAACTTCAACGATGAATACATCATTTCGTATCAGGCGATAGTCAACCGCCTTGCCGGCATTCTCCACCTCTACCGTCTTGTACAGGGGATCATAATTGGTCGCACGGACTTCCACATTGTAGATAGAGCCTGCTCTGACAGCGAATTGAGCCACTCCCCCATTCCCTGTGGTGACCGTATTGACATACTCCTCCCCCGTCACTTTCACCAGTGCACCGGGGACAGTCTCGAGAGAGTCTGCATCATAGACCGTTACCGTAAGGGATGCCGACTGCCGGGACATCTCGGCACGGATACTGCTCTGCGTTTCAGAGAGCAGGGACTGCCAGGGCACATACCCCGTCTTCTCCAGCCCAAGCCTGAATGATTCGCTGAGGCCATGTTCATAGATATACTGACCGGCCGAATTTGTCTCCCCCTCATACAGACCATTTATATAGATTCTGGCACCGGATATCGGACTGCCAGAGGTATCATCAACCGCGGTAACTGTCAGAACGACAGCCTGCCCACAACCGCAGAGTATACCAAATAAAATTAATACAGAAACGGTGCGGAACCAGTTCATAAAAGAAAATATTATATTACTATAATTTAGTCCATTCGGTCCAGCTCAATGGAATCCTGGGGGATTCTGTCGAGGAGCATCCCCTCCACCACTACCGGATACAGGCGGCGGGCTTCTTCAAGGGCCCGGTCCAGATGCTCCTTGCGGTCCGCATAAATCGTATAGATGGTCTCCCCTTTCCTCACCTGCGTGCCAATCTTCGCATTACAGTAAATGCCTGCCCCCTTATCGTGCGGGGCACCTGCAGTACGGGCAACAGTAATCAAACCGGTATTATTGAGGCTGACCACATAGCCGGATACCGGTGCCGGAATAGCCGCCTTAAATTCACCCGGAAGAATATCTGATGAACGGACATCCGGTTTACCTCCCTGCACCGCGATAATTTCACGGAATTTCTCCAGCGCCGCACCGGAGGCAAGAAGCGAGCGGGCCATCTCTTCCCCGCCGCCGCGTTGCGCCTTGCCTGCCATCTCAAGCAGAATGCCTGCAATTGCCACGCTCTTTTCAATCAGTGAATTTGGCTTCTCCGCCCCTTCGAGAACGGAAAGCGCCTCTGAAACCTCAAGATTCGGCCCGATGGCACGCCCTACCGGCGAGTCTCCGTAGGTGACGGCGCACTCCACCTGCATCCCCAGCCTGCTTCCGATCTCGATGAAGTCCTGTGCCAGCCGGCGGGCATCCTGCATGGTATGCACCTTGGTGGTGGGTCCGACCGGGATGTCAATCACCACCATCTCGGCACCGACGGCAAATTTCTTCGCCATGACACTGGCAATCATCTGGCCGCGTTCGTCTATCTTGAAGGGATACTCCACCCGGATGATGAGATCGTCTGCCGGTGCGATATTTGTCGACCCGCCCCAGACAATCACGCCGCCTGTCCGCTCGGTCATCGTCTGCACTTCGGTTGCAGTGAAATTGACGGGGGCAAGGACCTCCATCAGGTCTGCTGTTCCGCCCGCACCGGTAATGGCACGGGAACTGGTCTTCGGTATGGTGAGACCTGCAGCAGCGATTATGGGCACCACGATGAGAGTGATCTTGTTGCCCGGCACACCCCCGATGGAGTGTTTGTCCACCACCGGATGGCTGCCGAACTCAATCTTTTCCCCCGTATCCACCATTGCACGGGTGAGCCACTCCACCTCATCGAGGTCCATCCCGTTGATGTAGCTTGCAGTGACAAAGGCGGTGATCTCATTGAGGGACAGGTTCTCATTCACCATATCACGGACAATCGTCATCATCTCTTCAGCGGTGAGATGGCCCTTGTCCATCTTCTTGCGGATGAATTTAATCGATGCGGGGGGAATCGCCGTATGCACCTCAACGGCATCCCCGTCACTGAGACCCAGATCAGAGCATGTCACATTATAGAGTGCAATGGTTCCGGGAGTCAGGATTGAGGTCGTAATGTCAACGACTATGGGGGCAGATTTTCCGGTTTCCTGATGGATAACACGGAGACGGTCACCGTCAAAGACTCCGAGGCGGCGTGCATCCTCCTGATGGATTACCGCACCACGGCCAGCGATATCGACACGTTGTACTACAAGCTGCATACAGTTCACCTGGCAGAAAAGCTTCTCTGCCACATACAGAGAATTGAGAGGACAGGACTATAAGGCTACCTGATTAGAGCAGAGATTTAACCATCCTGAAATCCGGATGCAGTTTGTGAAACAGATAAAAACACGACCACATGGAATGTGATCCAAAAAAAAAGTTGGGTTAATTTAGTCCTTGCGGACAATGAGTGCTGCTACAGCGCCAAGGCCAATGAGTGCAACAAGAACACCAAATCCAGGTGTTGCGGTTGGCTCAGGGGTTGCTGCTGTAGTTGGGACTGCAGTAGCGGTTGGCTGTGCAGTTGGGACTGCAGTAGCGGTTGGCTGTGCAGTTGCTTCTGCCTTCAGGACATTGAAGGTCTGGGTTGCAGTCTGCTGTGCTTCGATTCCCTCAACGGTAACGATGTACTCGTCAGGAGTGAATGAAGATGCGTCAACTGCGAATTCCCAAACGTTCACGCCATCTTTGTCACCTGCGGTAACAAGGACAGTGCCGGATGCACCGGAGAATGAACCGCTCTGGGTCTTCTCGGTTGGCTTGAATGAGGCTGAGGTTGCTTCAACAATCAGGCTGTCGCCAACTGCGAGGTTGGTGGTACCGGTGATGGTGAAGGTCTCGCCGACATACTTGTCGCCGATTGCATCGATCATGATCCAGGGTTCCTCAATCATGAAGGTGAGCTTGTAGTAGGTATCATCAATGTCAGGGCTGTCCATTGCATTGACAAGTGCGGTTGCTGCATCTGATCCCTGGAGACTGCCTGGTCCCTCAATGATGAAGACAGGCACAAATGGGTTAAGAATTGGGCGGTCGACACAAGTCTGGCCTGCGGCCGGGCAGTTTGCTCTTGTAGCAAGGTCGAACTGGTCATTGTACATCGGGTGCTGAACAACAACAAAGTACTGGCCTGCTGCAAGGGTGTCAGTGCCTGTGAACTTGTAGCTGAATGCTCCGTTATCTTCTACAGTCTCGGTCTGGATGTCATTGAAGTTCTTACCCAGAATCCAGATTGCGACACCAGGTGTGGGGTCACCCTCTGCATTACCGGTAATGTACAGGTCATCTCCCCGTGCAACGGTTGCTGAGGAAGTGGTTGCTGTAACGAATGGCTTCTTGATAACGATTGATGCAGTTGCATAGATTGCATTGTTTGCACCAAGGTCGTCCTTGTTGGTTGGTGTGGTGACTGAGTAGATGGTGTAGGTACCTGCATCGAGGTTAACACCTGCAGTGCTCCACTTGTATTCCCAGGTGTCATCAGTCTCAACAGTGACTGGTGCCCAGGATCCTGCTATTGGGTTGTTGTCGGTTGTACCGCCAGTGACAACTCCATCCTTTGGATCGGTGATTGGAGCTCCCTTGGTCTTCAGGTTTGGACCTGTGATGAAGAGCCAGGTGTCGTCACTGTCTGTGTTTGTTCCGGAGATAACAATCTCCTCACCGATGTAGTATGAACTGTCACCGGATGCGGTAACTGTGACTGCTCCCTTCTCGACCTTTACCTTGACAGTGTCATAGGTTGGGCTGAATGGGAAAACAGCCTGATAGTAATCAGTCCGGAGAGTGTATGTCTGGTCCTTTGTGGTGTCGTCAGTGCCGAAACCAACAGTACGGGTTCCTGAGCTGGAGAGTGTGACCATTGCATAGTATCCACCGGATGCAGGTGCACTTCCGGAAACATCGGTAAGAACATTTGTTCCACCAGCTACGCCGGAGAATACATATGCACCAGCGAGAGCGTTGTTAACGGAAACACTGTTCTGGTTGTCTTTGATGTATGGAACTGTGTCAGGTGCAGAGATGCTGCTTGTGCCCTTTACCCAGAGAACATACTGTTCGTTTGGCCGACCGGTAATGGTGACTGCAAAGTCGTTGTTGCGGACAACAGTGTCCTTGTTTGCTTCGATCTTTACGTCATCTTTGCCGACTTCGAGTGTCTTAACTGCGGACTTGGTGACACCAGTGACGGTTCCTACGTTGTCCTTTGCATTGTTCAGGTTGACTTCTGCATAGAATGTGTAGACACCAGCCTTGTACTGGCTTGATTCAAGGTCCCAGTTAGGAACACCAATACCACTAGCGCCGAGTGAGTCGGGCAGATAGTACTGTGAGTTGGTTGGAGCAAGACCTGTGAGTGAACTGACAAAGCCTGTTGCTGCATCCTCGACAAGTCCTGTGTAGGTGGTACCTTCTGAGTCAACAACTACGACCTTAATCGCAGTGCTCTGTCCCGCAAGGGCAGGGCGCTGGTTAACGACCTGGTACAGGTTGCTGTCAAGACGGAAAGCCATTGTAGTACCGGTCTTAACGACACGCTCATTGGTCATGTCCTCGCCAGTGACGGTGTTGTATACCTTCACATCAATTGATGGCATCTGGACGTTGATTGCTACGACACCAAGACCACCAGCTTCGTACCAGTTACCTGTGCGGGTCTGGAACGTTGCGGGGTCAATCACTTCATTACCAGCACCCTGTGTGGTATAGGTTGCTGATGGTGAAGCGGTTGTTGGGTCGTCACCTGCTGCAAACCACTCAAGGGTGGGTGCAACACTTGTAAAGGTGAGGCCTTCCTCACCAACGAATACTACTCCACCCAGAGGGACAACGGTCAGATCTGCAGATGCTGGTGCAACTGCGAGAAATGCCACTGCCACAAGGGCAAGGAGTGCAATGCTAATTTTTGCTTTCATTCTAGCCTCCATACGATTAAGTTGAGGAACAGCTACCAGATTTCGTCAGATGACGAAAAACGATTCACTTTGCTCCATACTCCGAACGACGGAATATACCACAATATTTGACAAACACTTAATATATCCTTTGTGGTTGAGCAGATTTTGATCGACGGATGAGACGGCGAAATAGTCCGCCAAAACTCGAATATCAGGGTTATTTCACTACCAATAAGCAGGGAAGCACAATGCACCCACCCCCCGACACATCGGGAGAGACGGATACGGCCGATGTCATTGATGGTCGAAAACCGTCGGGAATACGCGCCCCGCAGACAGGATAAACACCATGCATAAAGACCAGCCACCGGACCGCCGCATACCTGAGGACCATATCGTCAGATTAATTACCTGCCAGCAATAACATAGTAGCGCAATACTTTGCATTGCACAGTCCGGTAGTGTAGCGGTCAATCATGTGAGACTCTGGATCTTGCGACAGCAGTTCGAATCTGCTCCGGACTATAACCCTTCTTTTCAGCATTCTTTGAACAATGAGCAGCGCAGACAGCATTTCAGATGAAATGCACAGACAGTAGCTTAAAGAGCCAAATCAGAGCCAATACCGATTTTAAGACCCATTTGAAATCTCTTCCAAAATCAGAACAGAACAGACCCGCCCTTTACGCATCAGTAAGCCCCACCCCCTGCCGCACCCCATACCGGACACACCCAAACCCAACCACATCACCACAGGCAGCACAACGCAGACACGACAGAGAGTCTCACCCAACGCACCACACCCCGCCAGACGGGCATCTGTACGCCGGGGAGCAGGAGATCACCCCGGACACCTTCGTTCCAGGCCGTCCCCGGCTCAAAAATTGTCCCGGCCCACCTGCCGGCCGTTCAGGCAAGAAATGCTGCCAGAATGCCGCTGAGGAAGATCCCGTCAAACGTGCCTGCCCCGCCGATACTTACCATCGGGGCCCCGATTTTATCCAGATGACGCCAGTTTAAGAGATCAGCACCGATTAATGTCCCCATCGTTCCGCCTGCAAACGCAATCGGCGGAGCCGCCAGCGGATCTCCGAACGAGAAGAGAATACCGCACATAAGCGCACAGAGCGGCGGAAGAAAGATTGGGGTCGCAATGCCCATGCCGGGAACCACCTTTGCCGCACTGTGCGTTATACCCGCCACCAGAAGAATTCCCGCACAGCCCCCCATAATAACAGACAATGGTGCCGGGAAAAGTGCAGGCGAAGAGAGTACATAGTATACCAGATAGAGCGTGACGAAAAGCGGGACAACAACGCCGCCCACATTCACGGCAACGGTGGTGTCAGGACCCTCATGCACCGCATACACCCTGCCAAACCGATCTCTGAACTGATATGCACGGTTTCGTGCACCTTCAATCCGGGTCACGGGGATGTTGATGAAACTCCCGATAATCGATGCCAGAATTAAAAAGAAAACCTCCCAGCCGGAGAATCCAAGGCTCCTGAATGCCCCGCCGATCACTCCAAGGAAGAGCAGGGGAAGAAAGACCAGAAGGAGCACGATCAATACTAATATGAGCAGAAAGGAGAACGGATTGAAATAATACTGCCTCATTCTCCTGATGCCCCCGGCCCTTATGCCCCCTTTGTGCAGATCATCGCCGTATGATCACGGTGATACGGATTCAGTGTGCCGGTCCAGACGATGGTGAGGCCCATCTCACGCAGTGCTGTACGGGTCTCTTCTGCAATCTCCTCCGAGCTTTTGCGGACATCCACACTCCGTGCCTTCAGCATCAGGACCGCGATTCCGCCGGTTTTGAGGAACGGCAGATTCTTTCTGAGGATGTCAGCCTGATTTGGCTGTGCCACATCCTGGTAGATCATATCCACCGCCTCCACAAAGCATCCATAAACCTCTGGGCGGTTTACGTCCGCCATGATGGGCACAATATTCAGTCTGCGGCGTGCCACCTCAATCAGGTCCTGCATCGGACGGGGAGCAAATTCAACGGCATATACTGTCTCTACGTAATCTGCCACGTGGGAAACCGTCGTACCGTTTGCCGCCCCCAGATAGAGCACCCGCATATCCGGTGTCAGATCCAGCGGAGCACCGTTCAGAATGGCCGCAGGCAGTTTGCTGCGGTGCGGGTCCCATACCCGGCACCCGTTCAGCATCCGCTCGCCATAGACACCGCCTTCCCCGACGGATACAATCGTCCCGCGAATGACCTTCATTTCTTCTCACCACCCACGGCATCAATCCTCTGCTGGGCCTGTTCAAGGAAGCCCGGGTCTGCCTCACCGCGATAATAATCAATCTTTGCCGCAATCGCCAGTTTTCCCGCAACCGCACGCGACACCTTCCCCCGCACATCGCGGGGGGCATTGTGCACCCGGCGGTGCTGGAAGATGATCCCATGCTTGGGCGGCGGACTGCCACCCCTGAGATGGGTAAAGAGTGCCCCTTCCGCACCCAGCACCTGAATAGTCGATGCCGGCATACCGGCAAGGACTGCAAGACCCCCGGCACGTTCCATCAGCCGGGCGGCCACGAGACCGCCCACAAGAGTACTGCAGTTGGGCATCACCGTATCCGTCCGCGTTGATATATCCCGCATCAGGGTGGTGCGCTGGTCGGAGAGGGCATCAATCTCTGCACAGATACGCCCGAGAGGGCCCTTCTCCTTCTTCATCACCCCAATCATCCGTTTCGCACTCATCGCCTTGTACTTGCGGGAGAATCCCGGATTCCTGACCAGGTACCACTCAACGGCCTTCTCGGTCAGAAGATTGACCACTTCATCAATCTCATCCAGCATCCGGACCATCTGCATCAGTTCAGCATCACCTTCACTGAACGCTGCGGTAATCTTACGCCGTGCATCCCGGATAGTCACATTGCGCAGCCGTACCAGATACTCCGCACGATCCGCAAAAAAACCACAGGCGCATGCCTCATCCACGGAGACCGGAACAAATCCGGAATCCACTTTCCCCCGTATCGTTTCGCACCGTTCCAGGATCCTGTCTTCATCGCCCTGGGCAGGAGTGCAAACACTGCCGTCAATGTCACCGAACCAGTAACTGCGCATCTACCCTACCATTGCATATCAGCACTAATAAAGTGGTTGGAGAAGGGGATTTCAGGACGCAAACCAGCTTAAGGCAGAAGAGCAAATGGTGTTCCACAAGAGAATACCCATGATCGCTGCTGCAGTACTGTTATTTGTGTTTGGTATGGGGCTTCTTGTCAAAGGGGCCGACTATTTTGTAAAAGGCGGCGGCGGCCTTGCTGCCCGCTACGGTGTATCCTCAGCCACCATCGGGTTTACGGTAATCGCATTCGGCACCTCACTGCCGGAGTTTGTGGTGAGTGTCAATGCTGTCATCTCCGGCAACTCCGGCGTGGCGCTCGGCAATGCACTGGGCAGCAATATCGCAAATATCGCCCTTGTCCTCGCCCTGTGTGCAATCATCAGCCCCGCCATGTTCATGGCCGGGCCGTCCGGGAAGGGCCGGGTGGAGAATGAGACCATCCTGATGATCGCAGCCACCCTCTTTTTTGCCGTGCTGGCCATCACCGGCGAACTCACCCGGCTTTCCGGTGTGCTGATGCTCATCGTGTTCTGCATCATCCTCTACATCACCGTAAAGAAACTCGGCGCCGAACCGGTGGAGCGTATTGAAATACACGGCAGAATGGACTGGGTACTGACCGCAGGCGGCCTGATTGCCGTTATCATCGGGTCCCAGCTGGTGCTTGACGGCGCCATCACCATCGCCGAGGCATTCGGCATCCCGGAGTTTGTCATCGGCATGACCATCGTCGCAGTCGGCACCTCGCTCCCGGAGCTTGCCACCTCCCTCGTTGCAATCCTGCGGGGTGACCTCGGCATCTCCGCAGGCAACCTGATGGGAAGCAACATCTTCAACCTCCTCTTTGTTCTCGGCACCGGCGCACTTCTTCGTCCGATACCCATTCCGGCATATACCGATGTCATTGTTGTCGTGCTCTTCTCCCTTGCCGTCATCCCGGTTGTCAAAGGGAAGCCCCGCATCATCAGGGCATGGGCCTCACTTCTCGTGGTGGCATACTTCGCCTATATGACAGCCCTCTATATCGGGTTCTGAGCACACCCGGATCACACACCCCATTTTCCGTGCATGCCAGTTCACCGCCGTCCGGTTCGCCTCCGTCTTTTTAGAGAATAGTAAGCGAGAACAGAATCACCGGCACCATCACCGCACCCATACAGGTGACCCGCCGGACATTGACAAGCGACGGGATAAGCCCGACAAGGGTGGCACACACGAGAATCACCAAGCCAAAAAGCCCGGTCAACAGAAATGCCAGCAGTGTGACCACTCCTATCACCGCATAGCTCATCGCCCGCACCGGGATGCCCCCCAGAAACCGGGCACCCCGCCCGCAAAGAAGCGTGATCACAAACCCGCAGAGTGCAGCGGCCACTCCGCCGGCCAATATCAGCAGGGGTGAGGGCATGCCGATGGTGTCGAGGACAACCATCACACCGTTTCGCATCCGCCCCAGTGCAACGAGTGCGGCAAGACCGAGGAAGGCATTCGCCGTGTTGGCCGCACTGGTGGCGATGATATACCCTTTCCCCTCGCTGCCAGCCTGAAAGAGCGGCGAGAGAAGGGCGTTGGCTGTCGCATTGGAGAGGCCCGGCAGCCACCCGACGACAGCACCCGCTATGGTGCCCATGCCCGCGTGCCGGACAATACCTGTGCCCGCGGCAGATATACCACCCCGCACCTGCTCCGGCATCTTCCCGCCGGAGGCACGGAGCAGGACCGAGATGCCGAAGAGTCCGGTCAGAAGCGGCATCAGCACAGAAGAGACACCTGATGTATGGGAGATCAGCCACGCATAGCGGAAGGCAAAGACGCCCAGAATGCCTGAGAGAAGAAAGACCACAGCAGACCATTCTGGCGATTCGGAACCGAGGATCATAAGACCGGCAACAAGGATGAGAATGATGCCCAGCCACCAGTCGATAAAGGGCTGCAGACCCGGCAGAAAGAGCATGAAGACGGCAAAAAGCGGCATCACCATCACCACCGAGACTGCACTCCCCAACGCAGAGAGACGGACGGCCTCCTCGCCCCTGCCCTGCATGCAGAGGGCATGCGCCGGGAGCACAGTGATAGCAGTATCCGCATCCGGGACACCGAAGAAGGTGCTCGGGACACAGTCGGTGAAGGTATGCACAACAAGGGCACTAAAAAGGGCAACTCCCACCGCCGGCGCACCAAGAATGGCGAGAAGTCCGCTTTCGGCTGCCACCAGCATGCCTGCCATCGTATTGGCATGGATACCGGGGACAAGACCGCTTATGGTGCCGAGAATGGTGCCGATGAGAATGCCTGCAATGATCTCCGCTGCCACAAATAATCTGTGGCATGCAGTGAGGGAAAAAACATCCGATACGCAAAAAGCAATGATACCTCAGGGTGCATATATACAGTAACATGAAGATTGCAATCACCAGGCTTCCGGAAAAGGCAGGCTCCGACCAGCCGCTCTGCCGGGAATTCGGCCACGAATGCCGTATTGTCTCCCCGATGCAGGCACAGGTCTACGAGGATGCCGTGCAGGCCTTTGCCGCTGCCGCAAATGAGGAGACCTATGACTGCATCTTCTTCACGAGTGCCCTTCCCGCCCGTCTCATCGGGCCACTCCTGAAGACTGCGGCACGCATCATCGCAATAGGCCCGCAGACAGCAGAATATCTGGAAGAGGGAGGCGTCACCGCAGAGACCCTGCCGTCCCATTACTCCCGTGACTTTGTACCCTATCTCGGGGACTGGATACAGGGAAAGAAAATAGGCATCCCCCGTGCAGATGTCCCGAACCCTGAGCTTATGGCGGCCATAGCAGAAGCCGGGGCAGAGGCCTGTGAGGTGCCGGTCTATGCGCTGGAGCCGACAAATACCCTGCTTGAGACAGGGGATGCGGAGGCAATCCTCTTCACAAGCGCCAATTCCTACACCTATGCACAATACCGGAAAGACGGACTTCTCCCCATGGCAATCGGTGAGATTACCGCAGAGCGGATGAGAGCGGACGGAACAGAGCCGGTTGTTGTTGGAAACGGAACCCTCATGGGAACCCTTGCGGCACTGAACCACTACCTGGAAGAGAACGGGGACGCAGCTGCGGGACTGAATCTTGATATGCCACGCGGAGGCATCATTGCGGTGGACAAACCCCGGGGACCGTCCAGCCACGAGGTGGCCGCATGGGTCCGTGACATGCTGGGGATGCCCTGCGGTCACGGCGGGACACTGGACCCCGATGTCTCCGGTGTTCTCCTCGTCATGGTGGGCAGGGCCGCCCGGCTGGCGCCGGTGATTCTCAGTCACGAAAAGGAGTACATTGCCCTGCTCCGGCTTCACGGGGATGCGACGGAAGAGCAGATCCGGGAAACGGCATGGGAATTTATCGGAAAGAACTACCAGCGCCCGCCCCTCAGAAGTGCGGTCGCCCGGGCACTCCGTATCCGGACGATGTACGAGATCGATGTGCTCGGCATCGACGGCCGGGACGTGCTTCTCCGTGTCCGCTGTGAGGCAGGCACCTACATCCGGTCCCTCTGCCGCCATATCGGGTTTGCCATCGGGACCGGCGGCCAGATGGTCGAACTCCGGCGGATACGGTCCGGAGGATATGACGAAACGATGTGCTGCACCCTGCACACCCTGCGGGATGCCGTGGAGCGGGCAAAGGAAGGAGACCGGGAAGAACTGCTCTCATACATCCGCCCGCCGGAATCGGTGCTGGAGGGCATCCCTACGGTCACTATCCGTGACACCGCGGTTGATGCACTCTGCCACGGCGCATCCCTTGCAGGCGTTGGCATCACCGCCGCAGATTCCTTCAAAAAGGACACGGACGTCGCGGTGATGACCGCACAGGGCGAACTGGTCTGCATCGGCACGGCGCTGGCCCCTTCCGACGCAATTGTACCCGGCGCACCGGGCATCGTCATCCGGCCGAAGATGGTGATTATGGAGGCAGGCACCTATCCCAAAGGCTGGGTGACAAAGCCGCCTGCACCACGACCGGAGAAAAAACCTGAACCCGCACCCCGGACAGAGGAGAGGGGAGAGAAGGCAGGGAAAAAGGGAACCACATCCGACAAGCGGCAATCACTGCGCCCCGGACCAAAAAAACGTCCCGATGACAGTAAAAAATACCTGAGCACCAGCAAAAACGGCAGACGCCGTGGTACGGGGGAGAAACCATCCAAATCCAAAGGGGAGAGGAAGGGCCAGACCACATATGCCGGAAACAAATCAATCCAGCGCAAGAAGGGAAACCGCTGAGATCAGGTATTCACCCATTCTTTTTTTAGCGCCGGTTCATCGGATTTCTTCCATGGTCCGGTCAGCATTCCCGCCACCCGCTACCGCCGTATGCAACCGCACACCAAAAACGCATCTCACGTACACCGCAGATACTCGTCCGCACCAATAATCCCGCAATTATCTGCGCACCCGGCCGGTGAGCCACAGGGAACCCGTCTCGACGGCCCGTTTCGGCAGCAATCCGTCATTCGAAAACCCATAGCATTAAGAAATGCAGTCCCGAATATAGTAGGGCAGCAGCATGCTGTGCTGAGGTAGTCTAGTCTGGTAGGGCGCAGGCCTGGAAAGCCTGTGGGGCGTTGGCCCCTCGGGAGTTCAAATCTCCCCCTCAGCGCTTGTTATTTTTTTGTCGCCACTATTCAGCTGCAGTTCTCTATTTCATTCACATCAGTGAATACTGACCGCCATCATCATCGCCCCTTTCGATGTCAGAACCAGTCCGGCATCACGTGCTTTTCAGTATGTTGCATGCACCTGAAGGAAGATCAGATGATCTCTCCCCGCACGTAAACGAGGTTCTGCCACCCAGCGGGCATCTGACATCCCCTCTGTTGAAAAAAAAACAGAACCGAATTTATTCCGGATATCTCCATGCCCGGGGAGGGATGCGGATCTCAAAACGGGCCCCTTCTCCTTCGGTTCCCGTCTCAGAGATGCCAATATCGGTAACGGAGAGAATCTCACGGGAGAACGACAGTCCGAACCCGGTATTCTTTCCGTACCCGAACCGGAATATCTTCTCCTTCTCATCCTCACTTACACCCGTGCCGTCGTCTTCGAAAAGAAGCACCAGTGTGCCGTCGGCCTGCTCTTCGGTGGTGATACGAACGCATTTTACCGTTTCGCCGTGACGAATCGCGTTTTCGAGCAGATTATACATCACCTTTTCAGAAAGGGGGTCAGCAAACATCTCCACCGGAATGATCCGTACCTGTATGTCAACACCCTCATGAGGGAGACCCTGTACCGCATGTTCAATCATTGTTCCAAGCCCCTGCCATACGGGTGTTTTCGAACCGATCTCCTGATACTCGCGGGAGAAACGGAGGTGCTGAATAATCTTATCGACAATCCCAACGGAAAGTGAGAGATACTGCCCGCTCTCCCCGCCATGAGGGTCATCTTCAAGAATGGCCAGATAGCCGGAGAGAGCGGTGACAAGATTGCTGATGTCGTGCCGGGTCAGTTGCGAGAGCAGGGATATTTTTTCATTTGCAATCCGAAGAGCGGTCTCCGATGCCTTCCTCTCCGTGATATCACGAATGATAAGGACGATGCCGGCAGGCTTCCCGTCCCGGTCCATGACCATCGACCCCGCAATACTGACAACACGGGGTACCTCATGGGGGAGGATTAGCTCGAAGTCCGAGACCCTCACCTCCCCTCGGAACGTCTGCCTGATGGCCCCATATGCCTCATCGGGGATGATCGAACTGACGGATCTGCTGATAAGACCTGCCTCCGTAGCACAAAAGATCTCTGTCGCGGACTGGTTCACCGCGATGATCTGCCCATCCAAATCTGTCAGGACCATCCCATCAGGCATGGTCCGGAGGATCTCGGCGACCGCCGTCTCCGGGCTCAGCACAAAGAGGCCGTACTTCCGAATGGCATAAACGATGAGCACAGAGAAGATGACAATCCCGATGAAGACCAGATTCGGGGTATGAATGCCAAAGAGCGGGAGAATCGCACCCGAGAGGGACCCAAAGACGATGACCGTTGCAACACCGACACAGACAAGGCGATTCTGATGCCGGATCCTCCCGGAGGGTGCCCGCTGCCATGAGAGGTAAATAGCGTAGAATGCCCAGACCATGAGAAGAAAGTAATAGCAGGTAATTATCTGGCAGACGGGATTTGTCAGCACCGGCAGGTAGACATAGCCAAAACCCGGTTCGTAGGTAATGGCATAGACCCAGTCGGTGGATATCCCTATCAGGGCGAACAGGACAGCAGGCAGATAGAGGCCCGTACCCAGGGTAAATGCTCGTTGCATGCCTTTTGAGGGGATGGCATCAGTGAATGCAATGATAAAATGGACAGAAATTGCGAACACGATGGTCCAGACAGAGCTCGCCTTCAGCCAGAAGAGGAAGCCGGCATAGTCGGCAGCCTGCCAGATGAAAAACTCCCCGAGGGCCCAGTACGTCGCGGCGAGCATCAGTGCCAAAAAGAGGCGATGAATCGTTGACCCGGGTTTTTGCGCATAGACAAAGATCCCCAGACTATAGGTGATAAGTGCCGAAACGAGACAGAAACCGACGAGAGCTTCAAAAATGAGCGGTGATACTGCAGGCATCACATCCACCAAAAACCTGCAGAGGTCTGCTGCCTCTTTGAAAGCCAGACACCCCGCTGCCTATCGATCTCTGGTCTCATCATCCGGCACATACGCAATACAAAAGGCTCTGTTTTCCATTATGAAAATGTTTTCCTCATATTCGGAGATAAAAGGCCGGAATAATAGAGAAATAACGGATCATCTGCAGAACAAAGAATATCACCTGAAGCCGACATGGAAATAGTGTTGCCGGTCATAAAGCCGGCATACCAAACCGCGTCCCAAGATATACCTGCGCCGACTGTCCGGGTTCAAATGAGAAGGGGGGAAAATCCGGACATACATCCGCCACGGAAAGGAAAGCCTGCCCATAATGAAACCCGAAAGGTCACCGGATAGCAACCGGCACATTCCCTCACAGGAGGATGAGAGAACAGGCATCCGGGAGGGTGGCGGGCAGGAGGCTGCCCCCTCATCACACAATCATCACAAAACTCTTCTTCTCCGCACCGCACCGCGGGCAGACCCAGGTGGCGGGCAGGTCTTCAAACGGGGTGTTCGCCGGGATGCCCTGCGTGTGGTCACCGCTCTCCGGAAGATAGACATAGCCGCATTTTTTGCATCTATACTGGTTCATGAATCTGACATTCCCGGCAGAGCATATATCTGTTTGGTGGCGTGCTGAGTTCCGGCAGAAATCCGGCATACAAAACCATCACACCCGTTATCACCGGGGAGTGCATACCTGTAGCCATGACTGCACCCGTCCCCCTCACTGAACTGCAGCAGAGAATGAGACGATTCCGGGATCGAATGGATACAAGAGAGCCGGACTGGGAGTGTGTGGTGATATTCAGCAATATCAGCCTCTACTACTTCACCGGCACCCGGCAGGATGGCATGCTCCTCATCCCCCGCAGCGGTGAACCGATTTTCCGGGTCAGACGCAGCTATGAACGGGCCTGTCACGAATCGGCATTCCCCCGGATTGCACCAATGCGGAGTTTCCGTGATGCGGCAGGTGATCTGCCGGTCATGCCTGCCACCGTCCACATGGAGACTGAGGTGGTGCCGCTTGCCCTGCTTGAGCGTTTCCGCAGACACTTCCCGGTCAAAACAATTTATGCGGCAGACACCCATCTTGCCGCTGTCCGGGCGGTGAAAAGCCCGTATGAACTCAGCCTGATGGAAGAGGCGGGCCGGATTCACCAGAGAGTGCTCGAAGAACGGGTCCCGGAACTGCTCAGGACAGGTATGAGTGAAGCGGAGTTTGCCTCCCTCCTTTATCCGGTCCTCATCGAGGAAGGGCACCATGGCATCGTCCGGTTCGGCATGTTTGACACCGAGATTGTCATGGGACAAATAGGATTCGGAGAGAGCAGCCTTTACCCCACCGCATTCAACGGGCCGGGGGGCTGCCTTGGCCTCTGTCCGGCAGTCCCGCTCCTGGGGAGCAGGAAGCGGACCCTCAAAGACGGCGATCTGGTCTTCGTGGACATCGGCTGCGGCGTGGAGGGCTATCATACCGACAAGACCATGACCTATGTCTTCGGGAAGGGCCTTCCGGCAGAAGCCATCCTCGCACACCGCCAGTGTGTCGAAATCCAGGACAGGATGGCTGCCATGCTCAGGCCCGGCGCTATCCCCTCAGAAATGTACCGGACCATCACAGACTCCCTCTCCCCCGCATTTCTGGAGAATTTCATGGGGTTCGGTGACCGGCGGGTGAACTTCCTCGGCCATGGCGTGGGTCTTCTCATCGATGAACTGCCGGTTATAGCCCGTGGCTTTGACGAACCCGTCACAGAAGGGATGGCATTCGCCCTTGAACCCAAGAAAGGTATCCCCGGTGTCGGGATGGTGGGAATCGAGAACACCTTTATCGTCACCCCTGCAGGGGGACGGTGCATCACCGGCACCCACCCCGGACTTCTGCCGGTGCCGGTCAGATAACCGGCCTTCCGGATAGTCCGTACCCATTCTTTTTCCCCGACCCGGCCTCCGGCAGCCCGCCATATTTATATACCCCGCCACCGTATTGCGGGATCATTTACGGCAGCAAAGAGCGCCGGAACTGAGGTAATAAAAAATGGAAGACGGTCCCCGAGGAGCAATCCTCCAGCGTGATAAACAATCCTATGCAATCGTCCCCCGTACACCCGCAGGGATTGTCAGCCCGGAAGATCTGGAGAATATCATCAAGGTTGTCCGGCGCTATGAGATCCCGGTGATAAAAATAACATCCGGACAGCGGATGGTGCTTGTTGGCATCAAAGAAGACGATGTGGAGAAGATATGGAATGAACTGGGCATGACTGTCGGTGAAGCCACCGCACCCTGTGTGCATTATGTGCAGGCATGCCCCGGCACCGTGGTCTGCAAATACGGGCTGCAGGATTCACTTGGTCTCGGACTTGAACTTGAAGAGATGTACCAGGACATGCATCTGCCGGCAAAGCTGAAGATGGGCGTCTCCGGCTGCCCACGGTGCTGTGGTGAGAGTCACCTGAGAGATATCGGTGTGCTGGGCACCGGGAAAGGCTGGACCGTCATTTTCGGCGGCAATTCCGGCGGACGGCCACGCATCGGAGATGTGATTGCAAAAGAACTCTCGGCAGATGAGGTAAAAGACCTGGTAAAACGCCTCCTTGTGTATTACCGGGATACCGCAAACCCCGGTGAAAGGACCGCCCGTTTCGTGGAACGGGTCGGCATGGACACCATCAAAAGCGATCTGCTCTCGAAAATACCATACATACCTCTTGCGGGTCTCAATCTGCAATAGACAGAAATTCTACGTCCCCATCATTTTTCCGGCACAAAAACGAGGCGTAAATGGCTTCCTCAATATGGAAACAAGCCTTCAGCCACCGGTGTCCGCACCATCCGGTGTGTGAGGCGGCAGATCATACCGCCACTCCTCCCTCACCCTTCTCCATGACAGACCGTGCATAGAAGAAGACCGGAAGGGCGATGCACTGCATCACTGCCATAAAGCCGATAACAAGCGTGATGGAGACGCCATAGGCCCATCCGAGAATCAGGCTCCCCCCGAACCATGACGCCCCGTACACCGTATTGAAGATGCCGTAGGCCAGTCCCCGTTTGGAAACGGCAGTATAGTCAGCGACCGCTGCCCTGAGGATCGTCTCCTGTATGCCCATCACAGAGCCCCAGAGCAGGGCTGCCGGAAGGGCTGAAGAATATGAACCGGCAAATGCGAAGAAGGGAATCACAAGGCTGATAACCGGTGCTGCACCGAGAATGATGAGTCCGTGCCGGTCGTACAGCCGCCCGGCGATCAGTGCCACCACCGCATCTGCCCCCATTGCAATCGCATAGAAGAGCGGGATCTGCTCATACGGGACGATGCCGGCAGATGAATAGTGAAAGGCGATGAGGGGAAATACGGCAAACCCTGCCATGGTCAGCGCAGTGAACACGCCATAGGGCACCAGTGCCCGCGTTGAGAGCTTCTTCCCGGAGATGCCCGATGCCACCTCCATCTCCTCCGGCACCGGCGCCTTCATCCGGGTGATGAACAGTGCGGCCATCATCAGTACAAAGGGAATGAGGAGCAGGACAAACCCGCCCCGGTAGTCACCCTGCACCAGAAATGCGGCAGAGAATATGAGCGGCCCCGCGATGGCCCCCACCTGATCCATCGCCTCGTGGATGGCAAATCCCCACCCTCTTCCGACAGGAGCCGTCACATTCGAGAGGATGGCATCCTTGGCCGGTGCCCGGATGCCCTTCCCCATCCGTTCAATGATATAGAGGACGGCGGCAATCTCCCATGATCCGGCAAGAGCAAGAAACGGGACTGCAATGAGCATGCCGTACCCCATAAATGTCAGTGCCCAGTAATGACGGGTGGAGTCGGCGACATATCCCGACACCAGGCGCAGGCCATACCCGACAAACTCCCCAAAACCGGCTACAAATGCGACCACAAATGCACTTCCGCCGAGGAGGTAGATGTACGGGCCCGCCACACCCCGTGCCCCTTCGTAGATCATATCCCCGAAAAGGGAGACAATGCCAAAGAGAAGGATAATGGCATAGGCCTTCCGTCTGCTGCCGCCAGAGAGGGAGATGACCGGTTCCATGAATGAGTGTTCCTGCGCCATCGATAATCAACCAATGGGTCGTACAGCAACACTGTCCGGACGACACAAAATCCGGACGAATTCACTGTTGATTCCTCCAATCAGGCTCATCTTCAGGGAACAAATCGAGTGAGAACAAGCCTTGTCCGGGCAACAGAACAATCCCTTCCGGATGCGGTGAAACCGGAATAAGACCCCGGCATTGCCCCTGTGTCGGGCAAACAACTCCCTGTACCATGCGCGCTTTTGCCTCTCAATCCCGCCACAATCCGGCCCCCATCCTCTCCGGAACGGCGGCAGATACCCTCCCGGGTTTTATCGCCGGTTATTTCAGCGATGTGAGAAAAATCTCCATTCTCACCACCAAACCATTTATGAATCAAAACCGGGAATAGAAAGACAGGGAGGGCATTCCCACGCAGAAACCACATATACACCGAACAGCAGATTCTGCCCGGCCAAAGGGCCTGCGCCAGAGAGCCATACTCACCATGGTGATTGTCATGGCATCTGCTGTATTCGGCTGCGGATGTATAAATGATATAACACCCGTGGCGCCTTCATCCGGAGAGATGAACCACACAGCACCACTCCCCGTCGCAGTCACCATCCCGCCGTACCGGGAGTTTGCCGAAGCCGTCGGGGGTGACCGGGTAACGGTCATGGTTATGGTGCCTCCCGGCGCCAGCCCGCACACCTACGAACCCACACCCGGACAGCTGAAGGCACTCTCAGAAACACCGCTCTATCTGGCAGTGGGCACCGGCATCGAATTTGAGGATGCCTGGATGAAGAGGCTGACCTCGGTGAACCCCGGCATGCAGGTCGTGGACACATCGGCAGGCATTACCCTGGTATCCACGGATGCCGGGGGCATCCCCATCACGGATGGCAGTATTCGCTATGACCCCCATGTCTGGCTATCGCCGGTAAATGTTCGTATCATCGCACGGAACATTGCCGATGCCTATATCACGGAATCACCTGACGATGCCGCATATTTTGAGGCACGGTATGCCGCCTATGATGCATACCTCGCACGCCTCGACGAAGAGATTACAGAAGTCTTCGCCGATGCGGGAGAGAAAACCGTGCTTGTCTATCACCCCGCGTGGGGATATTATGCCGACCGCTACGGGCTTTCCATGACATCGGTTGAAGCGGACGGGAAAGAGCCCTCACCGGCCACACTCAAAACAATCATCACCGCCGCAGAAGAGAAAGGCATCCCGGTCATATTTGCCTCCCCGGAATCCCCGACCCGCAATGCACAGGCCATTGCAGATGAGATCGGCGGCAGTGTCGTCTATATCAGTCCCCTTGCAGAGAACTACACCGAAAACCTGATGCAGGTCACCGGGGCCTTCCGGACATGGGCGGTGTGAGCATGAAACCGCCGGTGATCGAAGTGGAGCACGTAAGCCTCGGCCAGAACGGCCAGGTGATGCTGGAGGATATCAGCCTCACGGTCCGGGAACATGAATTTCACGCCATCATCGGCCCCAACGGCGGCGGAAAGACCACACTCCTGAAAGTGATCCTCGGCCTCATCCGGCCGGATTCAGGCACAGTCAGGGTATTGGGCGGCACTCCCCATGAGATGCGGGTGCATCTCGGGTATGTGCCCCAGTTCCGTACATTTGACTTTCAGTTCCCGATATCCGTGCAGGACATGGTCGCATCCGGACGCCTCGGCCATCTGGCAGGCCCCTTCCAGCGGTTCACCCGTGAAGATGAGGACGCGGCAGACGAGGCGATGGAGACGATGCAGATTACCCACCTGAAAGACCGCCCCATCCATGACATCTCGGGCGGTGAGCGTCAGCGGGCGATCATTGCCCGTGCCCTCGCCGGAAGACCTTCGGTTCTGCTCCTCGATGAGCCAACCGTCTATGTCGACAGCCCGACAGCAGTGCGCTTCTATGATATTCTCAGCCGGCTGCGGGAATCGATGACCATCGTCCTTGTCACCCATGACATCAGCGCCCTCTCACCGGATGTCACCCACATCTCCTGTGTCAACCGCCGCCTCTTCACGCACCATGACAATCAGATCACCGATGATATGATCCAGGGCGCCTATCCCTGCCCGGTGGATCTCATCGCTCACGGCGTCCCCCACCGGGTTATTCCCGACCATGAGAACCGGGTCTTCGGGGGCAGGAAATGATCGAGGCGCTGGGGTTTGAATTCTTCCGCAATGCACTCATCGCGGGACTCCTCGCAAGCATTGCCTGCGGCGTCATCGGCAGTTTCGTGGTCGTCAAACGCATGGCGTCCCTCGCAGGCGGCATCTCCCATGCGGCCTTCGGGGGGATCGGCCTAGGGTATTTTCTGGGTATCGACCCGCTTGCAGGCGCCGCGGCAGTCGCCCTCGGCACCTCTGCTGCCACCGCATGGATACGGATGAAGGCGCACCAGCATCTCGACACACTCGTGGGTGCGGTGTGGGCCACCGGCATGGCGGCAGGCATCCTTTTTATCTACATCACTCCCGGATTTGCGCCTGACCTTTTCAGCTACCTCTTCGGAAATATTCTCCTGGTCCCCCGTGGCACGCTCTATTCCATGGCCATTCTCACTGCAGGCATCTGCGGCATTGTGGCCATCCTCTACCCCCGCCTTGTGGCAGTCACCTTTGATGAGGAGTATGCCTCGGTGATGGACCTCCACCCCGACCGAATCATGGTCATCCTCCTGCTTCTGACCGGCCTCACCGTGGTGATGCTCATCCAGATCGTGGGCATCATACTGGTGATTGCCCTCCTGACACTCCCTGCGGCAACCGCCCGCCTCTTTTCCCGCAGCATGAAAGGGCTTATTGTCGGTGCATCGCTCCTCGGCATCGTCTTCACCACTGCAGGCATCTGGCTCTCCTATGCCTTTGACATCCCGTCCGGTGCGACGATTGTGATCGTGAGTGCATGTGTGTATTTCGGAGCGCTCCCCCTGCAGCGGCGGATACAGGGGCGCAGGAAATCAATCTGAAAAATGGACTCCCGTAAAGCTCCATTAAGAGAGAACGGCGGAACCTCACAGGCAAACAGACAAAAAACAGGGAAAGAGGGAGAGGTCAGGGTGCCGGCATATACCGGACGCACGGGTTGCTTTCTTTGTCGTATAAGGTCAGGTCATTTTCCCGGATCTTATAGGAGGCGGCATCCTCCAGTGCTGTCAGATAGCCGCTTTCCTGCTCCATCACCCCTTCCGGGGATTTGCAGTACATCATGGAGAGACCCAGCGGACCAACGGAAAACTTCTGTCCATCCGTCGTATATGAGCCAAAATAACTATTGCAGCCTGCACGCCCGGTTACCTGCCAGTCAGTCCCAAATACCGCTGTCAGCTCTGTGCCCTCCAGTACGGATACCAGATTCCCGTCCGCATCCCGGTATGAAACCGTCAGCCAGTCACCTGCCAGAGGATTCGCCCGTTCGAGAGTATAAGTTAAAAGAGTGATTCCGTCTGCATCACGCACCGTGAGCGTGTCCGGTGTCCGGTCAATCATGCCTGCATCACCAAGAAGGACCAGATACCGCGCTTCCTGCTCCATCACCCCGTCAGGTGAATCGCAGTACATCCTTGTTGAGCCGACAGGCCCGATGGTCATTTCCATCCCGCTCACCGTATAGGGCGCAAGATAATCGTTGCACCCGGCACTGCCGGTCACCTGACCGTCTGCACCAAAGACCGCAGTGACGATAGTGCCAGCCCGTGGTGAAACCACCCCGCCCTGCCCGTTGTTATATCCGGACAGTTCCCAGGTCACCCCTTGTGGGTTGGGAGTATAGGGTCCGAACACTGCCATCTGACGGCCATCTGCACTCACGAGGGACAATTCACCTGCCCCGACGCGGTATGAGGCGGCAGCCTGCACAGCTGCAAAATATGCACTCTCCTGATCCATCACGCCATCCGGGTCCATGCAGTACATCTCAGTCATGGCAAGAGGCCCGATGGAAATGCTTTTTCCGCTCACGACATATGAACCGGAATAGCTGTTGCATCCCGCATTTCCTGACATCTGCCCGTCTTCACCGAACATGGCCGTGACAGAACTTCCGGTGACAACTGAGACAAAACCTCCCGCTCCGTTATTGTAGCCGGTAAGCTCCCATTTCGTCCCTGCCAGATTCTGATCCACCATCCGGAAGATGAGAATCGCCTGTCCTGATGGATCTGTGAACGTAAGCCGGTCACCGGATATCGTGTACCCGGCAACGGTCCCAAGAAGGGCCAGGTACTGCGCTTCCTGATTCATGACATCCGCCCTGTCACAGTACATCAGCGTCACCACGGGGAGATCCAGGGTAAGTGACTGCCCGTCCGTGAGATATGCCGCATGATACCTGTTGCACCCGGACAAACCTGAGACAGATCCCCCGACAAACTCTGCAGTGACGGGAGCTTCGGCAATCGCTGCGGTCATTGCCCCATCCACACCCACATATGTCTCAAGCAACCAGACTGGACCGGTCAGTTCCCCCCCTGTAATCTCCTCCGGCTCCTCCGTACATCCACAACAGAAGGATACGGCTAAGACAAGGATACACGCCCCCACGGTCAATACACCTCTTCTCATACGTCCCTGAATAACACCGGAACAATATATAAATGATGGTGAAAACGATACCACACCACCCAACCCACTCATCCCGTCATTCTGAGGAACAGACGGAGCAGCAGAACGGAGAAGAGGTGTCGTGAGATATGTATGATACCGGATGCTGCGCGGAAGGTGCGTTTATACGGGCATGAAACCGCAAAGCCACCAAAGATGCGTGCGGCACCTTTTCTCATCATCGCTGATTCGCGGTAAGGCCGGCTGGTGAGGCTGGTGAAACAGGCAGCATCAGTATAAAAACGTGGAAAATGGGAGGAATCAGGATTATTTCTGTAGGCACGCCCGGCCCAGTTCAAAGGCCCGGAGATTGGTCTCCACCGTCTTCGGCGGCACAGACCGGGAGATGGCCTCCCTGAGCGCCTCAACACTCAGCGGCAGTGCGTGTGACGCCGCACCCAGCATCACCACATTCTGCGCGAGAATGGTGCCTGCCTCCGTTGCAAGCCCTGCCGCGTCAATCGCGGTGCAGGAGATATCTGCGAGGCGCTCCAGAATCTCAGCCTGCGTCGGCACCTCCGCACCGGCGGTGAAGGCCGATGTCGGGATAATGACGGCATCACTGGTCACGATGCTGCCGCCGGGTTTGAGGAAGTGGCGGTAGCGGAGGGCTTCCAGCAGGTCAAACGAGATGATGATGTCAGCGGTACCCGGCGAGATGAGAGGGCCGTAGATTCCGCCAATCCTGATATGGGTCTCCACAGACCCACCCCGTTGTGCCATACCGTGGGTCTCTGCACCGCGGACCGGCAGACCCGCAATCAGGCATGCCTCGCCGAGAATGTTTGAGGCGAGAATAGTGCCCTGTCCGCCGACGCCGACAATCAGCACATCAAAGGATTGGCTCATTTCGAACCTCCCTTATGAATTGCACCCGCAGGACAGATGTCAGCACAGACCGAACAGCCGCTGCAGAGGCTTGTTATAACCGCCTTTTCGTTGTGGAATTCGATTGCCGGGCACCCGAACTTCACACAGAGACCGCAGCCGGTGCAGACCTCCGGGTCCACCACATACGGTTTCCGGCGGACGCCCTCACGGCGTGCCGCAATCACACATGGCTGCCGGGCCACGATCACCTTTACGCCGTCGCGCTCTTTTGCCGTCTGCAGTGCCTGAAGAAGACCGGTGAGATCATAGGAGCTGATCGTCTCGACCCAGGGCGCGCCGCATGACCGGCAGATTGCCTCAAGGGAAACAGGAGGAGAGGCGACACCGGCGGCAGTCACGCCGGTATTCGGGTTGGGCTGGTGGCCGGTCATCGCGGTGATGCGGTTATCGAGAATGACCACTGTCATATTGGCGCCATTATAGACCGCATTCAAAAGACCCTGAATGCCGGTGTGCAGGAAGGTCGAGTCACCGATGGTGCAGACCACCGGCCGGGTTTCACCGGACTGCGCAATGCCGCTTCCGACCGTGACAGACGCACCCATACAGATGGTGGTGTCCACCATGCCGAGCTGGATGCCCAGAGTATAACAGCCGATGTCACTCGGGAAGATGCCGTCCTTAAACACCTTCTTCATCGCATAGAAGACCGCACGGTGGCCGCATCCGGCACAGAGAAGCGGCGGGCGGGCCGGGATGCCGGCCTCCGGCTCGACGGCAGGGTAGGTCTTTGTCGGAGTGAACCCGGCCGAGAGCATCGCCTCTGCCACGGCAGCGGGGGAGAGTTCACCTTCCATCGGCAGATGACCGTCCATCTTCCCGTGCACGACGGTCGTTGTCGCGGCCATGCGAACCGCCTCTTCGATAACCGGCGAGAGTTCTTCGATGACAAGGACCGTCTCATGCTGGTCAACAAACGCTTTGAGCCATGCGGCGTCAATCGGGTAGGCACCAATCTTTGCAAACGAGACATCACCTGAAATCAGCTCTTCGGCGTAGGATGCGGCAATACCGCCGCTGATGATGGCTGTCTTCCCGCGCACCTCTGCGGTGTTGAACCCTTCATCAACAAGCATCTTCGCAAGGCCCGGCTGTTTTTCGTTGAGTATTTTGTGCAGCACCCGCGTATGTTTCGGGATGACTACATACTGCTGAGGGTTGCGTACAAATGCACCCTTCCGGTGCCCGGTGCCGGGCTCGCCCGGCTCAGCGTCACTTTTAGAGTGGCATATGCGCGTTGTCGGCCGGAAGAGCACCGGCAGACCCACCTTTTCAGAGATTGCAAAGGCTGCCTTCATCATCGAATGCGCTTCACGGACACTTGCAGGGTCCAGGCACGGGATCTTTGCAAAGAGGGCATAGCGCCTGCTGTCCTGTTCATTCTGTGAACTGTGGGCATACGGGTCATCGGCAGAGAGAATCACAAACCCGCCGGTGACACCGGTGTAGGCACTGGTAAGCAGCGGATCCGCTGCCACATTGAGCCCCACATGCTTCATGGTCACCAGAGAACGGATGCCGGTCCATGCCGCAGCAAGGGCATTTTCAAAGGCAACCTTCTCATTAACGGACCATTCAACGTAGAAATCGCGGTCTTTCTGGTGGCGGAGGTAATCAATCACTTCTGATGAAGGAGTCCCCGGGTACCCGCTCGCAAAGTCAATCTCTGCTTCCAGGCACGCATGGGCGATCACCTCATTCCCCAGCATATATCGAGTATTCATACCTGACAAAAGGTATGAGAAAAAAGGGTTTATACTATTCTGATCCATTGCGCTGCCGAACACATCAGACGCACAGGAACAAAACCCCCGGACAAAATCAAAACTGTTAATTACCCGGCAATCCCATCTAATTAGGTAATTCTAAGACAGGGCCCGTAGCATAGTCGGTGGTGCACCCGGCTGATAACCGGGAGGTCGTGCGTTCGAGTCGCACCGGGCCCATCCTTTTCATATTTTTCTGATGATGAGAGTCATCCGTTTCATTTCATTTCCTTAATAAGGAGAGGCCCACAATACACTGTATGGACACACGACAGGTCGCAGCTGTCTTCATCGCAGGTATTGCCGTCTTCGCATATCTCTCAATCACCGGCCAGTTTGCAGCAAGCATCGTCGTCATGCTCTTACTGATAATCGGGATGACCGCCTATATGACCATGCTTGGGAAAACACTCAGTAATGTTCCTGAGCTGACGGCAAGGCTCAGTCCGGACGCAAAGAAGATCATCATCAGAAACTCAGGGAACACCAGCGCCGTGCAGATTCATGTCGCGGTTGTCCCTCTTGATATTGAATATGATGTTGCAGAAGTCTCTCCTGATATGGAACACACGTACGCTGTTGAACGTATGATCAGTGAAGGAAAGGCATACATCACATGGAAAGACCACGAGGGCCATGCGTTCAGCCATGAGAGCCCCATCTCGGCACTGGGTAAAGGAGAGGATGACCTGCTCAAACCCATGTTTCCGATGTTTGATATCAAAAAGTGATCAAACAGGCAATACCGGGATATTCTGGCGGACGCGGCAGATATCACCAGCATCAGGGTATCTTCAGGAGAAGTGAACGGGCATACATCACTGCAGCATGCCCCGTTCCCGGATCAATTATTCAGCACTTTTTTGTACGGATTCAGAAGGTTTCGTTCCGTCAGGCGATTCCCGATCATCTGCTCAATTCTTCACCATCACCGGAAGGCCCCTCTTCAGAAAGCTTCTTTATCAGCGCATGAACCATGTCCATGTCCCCCAATGCAAAGGCGGTGCGGATTTCTGTCACATCGATGCCCTGTTCTTCAATAGTGGCAATATGTCCTGCAATCTGATCTTCACGCTTTACCTCTCCAATCCGGTCCCGGCCGCATTCAGCTCCTTCTGACCGTATCTCATGGTCTTCATCGGTACTGACAGGTCCCTTATCACGAAGTTCTGCCGGCTGCGCATGAACCGTGTCCATGTCACCTGACTCAAAGGCGACGCGGATTTCTGTTACATCAATGCCCTGCTCTTCAAGAAGAGCAGGACTGTCCACCATCTGCCGGCCGGGGTCCGCACTCACAGGGAAGATGACAAGTGCAAAGAGACAGAGAGTCACTGCAAAACCCGCCAGCAGTATCTTTGAATGGGTTATCATATGGATTCATTTCCTTTTTTTCATTGCCGGGTGCTCAAGGGGCCGGGCATATATCTCCGGAACCCCGGTCCCTGAATATAGATCCCCCTGTTCAGGGATAAATGAACAAAATAGCCGTGATTTCATAGCAGAACCGGACGGTTGTATCCTGCAAATCCGAAAGAATACCTCCCACTGGTGAATCGGGAGAGATGCCTGAAGGCAAACCACTATCTGCAAATATATCAGCCATCCGTTTTCAGACGGATTATCTGTGTCAGGACTGAACACGTGTCAAAAAAGGAACGGAAGAGTTTCCCCGATTATGGATGGCGGGGCTGATTCTCATACCAAACCATTTCTGGCGGTCAGGGAATACCCATTTTGTGGTGGATAGTATGGTTCGTTTGTGATAGGTGCAGTATATGCATCAGGTACTTTCACAAGGCATTTCCGGGAAGAAAAGGGAGAATCACTCCCCCGATCTGCGGACACACCCTAATTTTGAATCGGTCACTCAGATGAAGCCATGCCTGAGGATTCGGCTCCGGACCCATAACCCGGTCCGAACCCATTTGTAAAGCAGTTCAGGATTCCATTCTGCATGCACGCACCACGCAGTTCTCCCAGCATGGCACCAATCGTTTCCATGTCACCCGATGCAAGGGCGGCACGGATTTCGGTCATCCCAATGCCCCCCGCATCCGGCATGGCAGTCCGCCCACCCATAATCCGGTCACATGTCTGGTTACAGGTCTGGTTACAGGTCTGATCACAGGTCTGGGTGCAGGTCTGGTCGCGCGTCTTATCGCAGTCACCGGCACACATCCCTGTGCTTTCTGCAGCAGAACCATTGCCTGCGCCATTGCCGGCACCTTTGCCCATCCCGGATGCACTCACCGGAGAGATGATGAATGCACAGAGGCAGAGACCCACGACAAGGCCTGCCAATAGTGTCTTTGAACGTATTTTCATTTTGATCACTTCCATTTCAATATCTGACAGGTGCAGGACAGACAGCCTCAGGCGCCCCCCGCTCCCTGAACATACATCCCTTCTGCTCAGGTATAAATGAACAAAATAGGAACACTCCCACCGCAGAACCGGATAGTTCCATACATGCAGCCATGCCGTTTCAAAAAAAAAATAGAGAGAAGACGAGCCGGGACAGAACTCAGGCATCCGCCGGATATGCCGTCCCTGCCGCATCCAGTGCCTTCAGCAGTTCATCTGCCGACGGAAAACGGTCAGCGGGATTCTTCTCCAGGCACCGCAGAATAAGTGCATCCAGCGGCTTCAGGGACGGATTATGGGAAGAGGGAGGCTGCGGTTTATGCTCCAGGATGGCAGCCGTCATCTCGCCCACACCGGTTTCGGAGAACGGGCGGACACCGGTCACACATTCATAGAATACCACACCCACCCCGTAGATGTCGGTCCGTTTATCCGGCGACCCGAACCGGGTAGGGGCAATCTGCTCCGGGGCCGCGTAGTTCAGTGAGAAACCAGGGGGAGTTGTTTCATGCCCTTCGGTGAGCACGGTCCCCAGCCCCCAGTCGGTAATCTTCGCCATTCCCTCAGCGGTGATAAGAATATTCTGCGGTTTGATGTCCCGGTGGATGATGCCGTTTGCATGCGCATACGCGATGCCCTCCGTAATGCCGCGGATAACAGCCACTGCCTCTGCAGGGTCCAGCGGGAGGGGGCGGGCGGCAAGCGATCCCGGCAGATACTCCATCTCGACAAAGGGAACCGGCAGGATGTTCACCGAGAAGAGGGTCACAATATTCGTGTGGGAGAGATGTTCCCAGATGCGCATCTCTTTTAAAAACATCTTCCCGGTCACCTCATCAAAACTGATCGGAACTTTCACCGCCACTTCCTCTCCGTCACAACGCCGTTTTGCACTGAAAACCCGTGCAATACCTCCTTTGCCGATAAACCTGACATTCTGGTAGCGTTCGTTGAGCGGCAACGGGAAATACGTTGAGCCCGGTGAGCTGTTCATCACGGCTGCTTCATCGGAAAAGGACCGGGAAGACCACGACGATGTCACGGCAACAGTCTCATCAGCTGATCCGGCCGCCCCTTCATTCCGGGGGCCATCCGCCATCTGCCGTTTCCCTGCAATAAGCCGGTACAGCAATGCACCACCGGCAGCTGCAAGAATGCCGACAACAACGAACAGCAGCACCGGGTCGACCCCGTACCGGTTCAGATACTGAATCAGACCGGCCCCTTCATTCGCACGGGATGACCCCTGAGGTGCCTGAGTCATCTGTGCAGGCCCACCGTCCTCCCGAACGGTCAGGTTCGTCTGATTTGTCTGGACGGCCCGGGTTGTTTCAGCCGGCGGGAACAGAACAGGCAGGGACCCCTGCACATCGTCTGTGTCATACGGCAGAACCTCCGTAGCATTACCGGAAAGAAGGCCGCGCCGCATTGCATCCATCGGACCCGCATCAGATGTCCGGTTGTTTGAACCCGGCGTCATACGGTGGGTTGCCTCAGGCTGAAGCACCACTTCCCCGGTCTGTGCGGAGCTGATCGCCGTCAGATTTTCCCCGGCATCATATCCCCGCCCATCAGGCGCCTCACCCATCGCAGCAGCACCGGCACCCGTGCAGAGTGCGGCGGCAAGTATGCCGGCACAGAGCAGCATGAACCAGAACCGGAAACTACCCCTCTCAGACAGTATCAATTCTCAGTTACCTCTCCACCTGATGCATCCCCCTGAATGAAGAGAAACCGTGCCCCCTTCATGCCCCGTGCCAGTTCAAGTACATCCCCGTCTTTCAGCGGATGCGCTGCACCCGGATGAACCTGCAGATCATTGATATATGAACCGCTGGTGCTTCTGCAGTCCTCATACGTCCACCCGGATTCACCTTTCCTGATGACCCCGTGGGGCCTGGAGACACGGGTTACTGCCTCATAACGCCGGGAAAGAACAATCTCTGCATCCGGGCGGGCAGGCGAGGCAGGAATATACCGGGCAGGGGCATCCGGCCCGTCTGCAGGTGCAACCCCGCTGCCCGACGCATCGGCCCTGCCGATATGCACTCTCACATCAGTAAGGGGAAAGACAACCGCCTCATCGGTCTCTTCCGGCATCACGAGGACCGGGGAGTCACCCGCATACTCAGCGGCCACCATCCGGCGCGTCTCCTCCGCCTTCTCAGCAAAGGCGCCGCCGGTGATTCTCACATCAATGTTGCTGAAGAAGCCAAGGTTTCTGATGACTGATTCCATCCCGCCTGAGACCAGCGAATATTTCCAGACCGGAAGGGCACCTTTGGACGTACACCGCCCGATGCCTGCCTTTTTCTGTACCACACCGGTATTCAGGAGTTTGACCATGTGCTTTTTCGTATTTTCATAGCTTGTCCGGATATGACCGGCAATCTCCCTGAGTTCCATCGGCCCTGCTTCCAGCACCTTCAGAATCTTCAGTCGCGTGGGATTTGAGAGCGCATTCAGGTATTCAGACAGGTCAGCATAGTATTCCGGATCATCTGCCGCCACCACCGTCTCGTTCATCGGATCGTTGTTCTGCATTCCGTCACCTCACTTCCCGGACTCTGTCATATACCTGTATACCAGCACCTGTAACAATATCCATCATTGATACCTCCAGTATACGGTCTTCCCGGGTGCCCTGCCGCCTCCCGTGCACCCGGCATCTGACCCTGATATACAGGACAAAAACACCGTGTCAGGCGCCAATTCAGCACCGGCCCCGTTTCCGGATAGGAATACGACCGGGATTCATCCGTCGTTTTTCGCCTGCATGTACCAGACACAGCAGGCACATTCAGAGACACAGGCGATATCCCCGACATCTCCTCCATGACTACCGCTATAGGAAGATGCAGATGAGAAGAAGTACGGCAGGACGGCCAATAAAACTATACAGCGGGAACAGTTCTGGTATGGAACCGGATGGTTCCATACATCCGCCCCGCATTCATACCAGCAGCGAATAACCGATGCTTAAACCAGCATCAGTTCGCGGCGTCTTTCTCTTCTGCAAGAAGGAACTCAAGGACCTTGCCCATTGCTTCATACAGGCCGGATTCATCCTTTGCGTACTGCTGCATCGCCTTGTAGAGCATCACTGCCGGCTCAAACCCGTACAGGGCAATCGCGTCCTCCGTAGAGAGGTCTTTTTTATACACATCGATTAAAAACCCGTCACTGCTGTACATCAGTTCAGAGAATACACCTTCTGCATCCAGTACGAGATACTGGTTGTCCACCTTTTTTGTGGTGTCATCCGGCCGGTAGGGCAGCGGATCCGTCTTGCCGAGAATCAGCATCTTCTGGTCAAAATACACCGTATCATAGAGTTCGCCCTTTCCGTCCTTCTTCCCCCTGAGCATCATCGAGAGGCCCGCTTTCGGGACAAGTGCCGCGGCATCTGCCGCAAGACGCGAGATCAGGCTCTCAACTTTCGCATGAATCTCAGGAGAGAGGGCATCCACCCCTTCTGTGCTCTTCTTTGCACAGGCAACTGCTGCCTGAAATCCCTCTTCAATCTTCTCTATATCGCATGAACCCTGCATGTGTGGATCGTTATACAAAAAGAGGTATTAACCCTTCGCAAATAGTGAACCGGTACGAGGTCACGCAGAAGACAAAAGATAAGGCGGGAAGGAAATTCAGACAGGTGCTGCCATCAGGTAATGACGGCGGTGCCCGGTAACCTTCACCCGAAGCCGGGTGCCCAGCGGGATCTCCTGTGGTATGACAATATTCTGGTAGGTGGCATCCCGTGCGATGACCGTCCCGTTCTTCTTCTGCTCGGTGACAAGCACCGAAAGCTCCCGTCCGATCCAGCGGAGGTTCTCTTCATCATAGATGCGTTCCGTGAGATGGGTAAGGGCACGGGACCGCTCCTTTTTGACCCAGTCGGGATGGTCGTGATACTGAGCGGCCGGCGTTCCCTCCCGGACCGAAAAACGGGTGATATTTACCTTGGTCGGGCGCACCCGGCCAAGCATCTCCAGTGTTTCATCAAACTCACGGCATCCTTCCGTGGGAAACCCTGCAATGATGTCTGTTGAAACCCGCACATCAGGAATTTCCGCACGAAACGCCGCCACTACCGTTTCGAACTCCGCTGCCGTATACCCGCGGTTCATAGAGGCAAGGACGGCATCTGAACCCGACTGCACCGGCAGATGCACAAACCCGAAGATCTTTTCATGGGCAAAGGCAGGTGCGAGACGGTCGATGATCCGTCCGGCGGTCGCCGGGTTCATCATGCCGACCCGGAGACGGAAATCACCCTTTGCACCGGCAATCCGCTCCAGCAGATCGGCAAGGTCTGTTCCCAGATCCATCCCCCAGGCACTTACATCCTGTCCGGTGAGCTGAATTTCATAGGCGCCTCCGGCCGCGAGCCGTTCTACCTCAGCAACGATTGCATCCGCTGAAAAACTCTTCAGCGGGCCGCGGGCCGCACGGGTGATGCAGTAGCTGCATGCACCGAGACAGCCGGTGCCGGTCTGGACCACACCGGTGTGGGGATCCGTCATCGCCCCCACTTCAGGACATGTCATATACATCTCCTCCGGCAGAATCAGGTGCAGATCAGGGAATGTTTCCAGAAGTATTTCACGCTGGACCACCGGCATGCACCCGGTGACCACAATCTCCTTTCCGGCATATGCCCGGATACGGCGCAGCATCGCCCGTTCGGTTGCCCCGACAACCGTGCAGGTGTTGAGGATGATGCACTCCGCCTCCTCAGCAGGCACCCTGACACACCCCTGCCGTTCCGCAAGAGCAATAATCTTCTCCGTATCGGCATGATTGAACGTACAGCCGTATGATTCGACGTGGATGGTCTTGTCTCGCAGGGTATCCATAAGTGCTCCGTTTTTGCAGAAATACCGTTTCACCGGCAGGGTGATAATGATGAGGTTTGGGCAGTATTCAGGATCTTTTTCATAATCAGACGGTCTTCCCCTTCCCCAAAATACCCGCAAACAGTCTCTGTGACGATAAAACCAAGGGAGTCATACAGGGAGCGGGCAGGCCGGTTTTCCGGGTGTACCGAGAGGAACAGTTCCGGGATACCGGCCGCCTCAACCCGCATAAGCAGGGCCTGCATCAGGGCGCGGCCCACTCCCCGCCCGCGATGGGAGGGCAGCACCCCGAGCCGAAGGACCCATGCCGCCGTACTGCCGCCGGTGACAGGCGCACCGATGGTGTAGCCGCATACCTGACCCTCACAGACGGCACAGAGAAACGTTGACCCGTACAGGGCCCCTGCCTGCCGGATAAATACCGCACCTGCATAGGGTTCGTTTCTCCCCATCCCGTTCAGGGCGCAGGCGGCGGCAAAGTCGTCATCGGTATACCGCCGGATGATGATACCGGAGTCTTCTGTCATCGTATCCTCATCCTCACTGTGGCCGGGATGCCAGAATGACATCCTGTTCACAGAGCGCGTCTGCAAGAACAAGAGCAAGCATGCTCTCTGCAACAACTCCTATCCGCGGAACGATACAGGGGTCATGCCGGCCCTGCACCGTGACGGTAGTGTCCTTCAGATCAAGAGTGACCGTCTGCTGCGGTTGTGCGATGGAAGGGGTCGGTTTCACCGCAATCCGCACAACCACCGGCGCACCGGTCGAGATCCCGCCGAGGATACCGCCTGCATGGTTGGACAGATATCCGGCAGAGGTTATGGCATCATTATGGGCCGACCCCCGCATACGGGCCGCGGCAAACCCGGAGCCAATCTCTACGCCCTTTACCGCACCGATGGAGAACATAGCATGGGCAATCTCCGCATCCAGTTTTCCGGCCGCAGGAGCACCAAGCCCCGGCGGGCACCCGCTGGCGGTCACTTCCAGAATCCCGCCCACCGAGTCATGCTCCTCTTTCGCACGGAGGATGGTCGCCTCAAAGCGGTCCGGTGAGGACTCACCGCCGATCTCACAGATCCTGCTTTCGATGCAGATGCCCCGCCGGAGAAGCACCTGCATCGCAAGCGCTCCGGCCATCACCCGTGCAACGGTCTCCCGGCCGGAACTCCGGCCGCCGCCCCGGTGATCCCTGCACCCGTACTTCTGGTGATAGGCAAGGTCGGCATGCCCCGGCCGGGCCGTATCACGGAGGGTGTCATATGCACTGCTCTGTGCATCCCGGTTGCGCACGATCATCGCCACCGGCATACCCGTCGTCTCGCCTTCAAAGACCCCCGAGAGGATCTCGACCTCATCCGGCTCCTGCCGGGGCGAGGTCAGGGGACTTTGCCCCGGCCGCCGCCGTTCCATCAGTGGCTGCAGGTCTTCAGTGCCAAAGGGCACCTGCGGGGGGCACCCGTCAACAACCACGCCCAGCGCCGGCCCGTGACTCTCGCCAAACATCGTGCAGCGGAAATATCGTCCAAACGTATTCATCCCAGTATCTCCCGTATCATATCAGCGTCTGCGCCGATGCCGGTAAACAGGCGCATCTGTTCCTGTGCCTGATACACAAACATCTCTGTGCCACGGATACACCGGCAGCCCACGGCCCGTGCATTCCTCAGCAGCAGGGTCTCCGGCGGCGTATAGACCAGATCAAAGACCGTATGGTGCGCCCGCAGATCACCTGCCGCAAGCAGACTGCCGCCGCGCCCCTCCATGCCCACCGGCGTTGCGTTCACAATCACATCCGTCCTCTCAGGGTTATACGCGTCATGCGCACCGTATTCACACCCGAAAGAGCGGGCAATGCTGCGGGCCCGGTCCGGCGACCGGTTCAGCACAGTGACCGCCATCCCAAGGTCCTGCAGGGCATAAACTGCCGCACGGGCGGCACCCCCGGCGCCGAATACCACCGCATCACCTGGCGGGGTGCCTGCAAGCGGCTGGCGGATTCCGGTCCAGTCGGTATTTGCGCCGGTCCACCCGTCACCGCACCGCACCATCGTATTCACCGCACCGATCGCACAGGCGTCTGCTGTGATCTCATCACAGTATTGCATAACATCTGATTTGAACGGAATGGTCACGGAAAGCCCTTTCACTCCGGCCGCCCGGACCGCCGCCATGATGGCACCCAGGTCGGGCCAGTCAATACGGGTATAGACACCATCCACCCCGCAGGCGGCAAAGAGTGCGGTGAAGAGCTCAGGGCTCCTGCTGTGCAGACAGGGGCTGCCGATAACCGCAAAAAGACCGTGCAGGGGCATGCCCTCCACTCTGCAGAGGCGCTCTCCGGTCATCTCCCATTCATTCCTGTCCATCCGCGTCTGCTGCAGGAATGCGACAAGTGCCCTGCACGCCGCACCTGACTCACGCTCTTTCACAAATGCCTGAATCCGGCTGACGGCTTCAGCATGGGAGAGCGCACCGGTATCAATGCAGAAATCTGCCGCCCCCCGGTACAGCGGCAGCCGGGCGTTCCTGACAGCAATGACCTCTTCGGTGTGGGACAGACCGGTTAACGGAGGACGGGTGCTTCTGTATGTCCGGGCCGCAAGGACAGCTGCATCTGCATCCAGAAATACGGTGAGACTCCCGGCGCGGAGTGCCTGCACATTGCCGCCCGAAAGGACCGCACCGCCGCCCGTTGCAGCCACCACACCGTCCGGCGGCAGTGATCGGATGGCCGCAGTCTCTGCCGTTCGGAATGCAGATTCACCCCGCTCTGCAAAGATGGCGGGGATAGACATCCCTTCTGCCGCCTCCACCATCGCATCGGTGTCACAGAACCGATAGCCCATGGCCTCTGCGAGGAGGGCACCGATGGTCGTCTTCCCGCTGCCCCGGGGGCCGATGAGAACAACTCTCACAGGATGCCCCCTTCCCGGAGTGCGTCCCAGAATCCGGGGTAGGACTTCTGCACACATCCCGGATGCAGGATCCCCACATCACCCCGCTTCAGGGCAACCACCGCAGCACTCATTGCAGTCCGGTGATCATCCTCCGGATCGATGATGCCGCCGCCCGGCAGCCTGCCGGGGGTAATGGTGACGGCATTGTCCGACACATTCGCTGCCGCACCGCCGAGGGCCGCAATACGCACCACAGCCGCAAGCCGGTCACTCTCCTTGACACGCAGATTCCGGATGCCGGTGATGGTGGTCGGCCCGTCTGCAAAGGGTGCCACGGCGGCAAGCGTCAGGACCACGTCCGGCGCGTCACCCATGGCGGTCGTGATGCCCCGGAGCCTGCCGTCTGATGTGACCGTGACAGAGTCGGCACCTGATGTGACCCGGCACCCCATCTGTTCAAGCAGACTGAGAAACACCCGGTCACCCTGGCAGGAAGCGGGATTCAGGTGGGTGACCTCCACCGTTCCGGTGCAGACGGCCGCCATGGCAAAGAAGTACGAGGCAGAGGAGTAGTCTCCCTCCACCGTATACGATGCGGGTGCATACCCGTCCGGAGATACGGAGAAACAGCGGTATCCCTCCCTCTTTACCGGAGCCCCGAAGGTGGCCATCACCTCCGCGGTGATATCAAGATACGCCCGTGACGCCGGTTCCAGAGGAGTGGTGATCACAGACTCTGTGGCACCGCACGGCGCCGCCATCAGGGCAGACGAGAGGAACTGGCTGCTTGCGGAGGCATCAATCTCCATTTTTCCTCCCCGGAATACCCCATCCACGCAGACCGGTGGAAACCCGGGCTCCTTCAGGTACCGGATCCTCCCCCCGATGGTATTCAGCGCATCCACCAGGGGTGCAACCGGCCGCTGCTGCATCCGGGTACTCCCCGTCAGGCGTACCGGTGCATCTGCCAGAAGTGCAAGGGACACGAGCATCCGCATGGACGTCCCGGAGCTGCGGCAGTCGATAGTGCATCCCGGGGATGCGGAGAAGTTCCCTCCCGTACCCCCCACCACCAGGTCACCGGTGTCCGTAATCGCTGCCCCGAGCTGCCGGAGGGCGGTGATGGTCACCCCGGTATCCTCTGACTGCAGGGGGCTGCGGACAACAGACCTGCCATCTGCACATGCGGCCGCGATGAGCGCCCGGTGCGTATAGCTCTTTGAGGCCGGTGCTCTGATACGGGCGTCAATTCCGGAGACGGCCGACAGGCGGAGGCTCATCTCCTGCCCTCCAGCCGGCCATACCAGCCGAGATCTTTGACCGTCGCCAGTGTCCCGACCGCATCCAGTGCCTCCGGGAGACCGGGGGCAATCTCCACATCCAGGAAGAAGATGTAGTTCCCCATGCCCCGTTTGGACGGGCGTGACTCGATACGGGTGAGGTTCAGCCCGGCCCGGTTAAATTCTCTCAGGAGATCATACAGAAGCCCCGGACGATCTGCATCGGGATCGATGATCAAAGAACACTTCCCCATTTCAGGCCGTGTTTCAGGACGCTGCGCCGATATGCGAAGAAACCGCGTGGTATTGTTCTGCGTGTTCTGGACACTGCGCTGCTGCAGGGGCAACCCGGCCATACTTGCGGCGGCCTCTGTTGTGATGGCACCGGTGCCGGGATGGGAAGCGGCCTGCAGAGCGCTTGCACTATTGCTCTCGGTGTGGATGACCGGGACACCGAGAGTATCAATAAACCGCAGGCACTGGTCATGGGCCTGCGGGTGGGCATAGAGAGCGGTGATCTCTCCAGCCGGAACAGTGGCGGCAAAATGGTGGGCAACCGGGAGATAGGCCTCCCCGGTGATCACCACCGGAGCACGGGAGAGACAGTCCATCACCGGCCCCACCGCACCGGCGTCACTGTTCTCCACCGGCACGATGCCGTCGCACCTTTCTTCAGTTACCGCCCGGAAAACATCAGTAACGGTCGGAAGAAGAATGATTTCATCATCCGTAAGGGCACGCGCCATTTCATGGCTGAATGTCCCCTCCGGGCCCAGACAGCAGAGCGTCATCTCTCCACCAGCCCCTGTATCAGGCGGTTTGTCGTCTCCATGGACGCGGGGATGACCGGTGCAAAGAATGCAGCATTCTCCTCAAAGAACGCTGCAAACCCCTCCGTATCACGGGTGCAGACAATCTCCTGCAGGCGTGCTGCGGCGGCAGAGAACGCCGTCACCACCTCACGCACCGCAGGATTGTCCTGCAGAATGGGCCCATAAAGTGCCGCATCCTGTCCGAGGATTCTCCCGATGATCCCGGTCTCAATCTGATAAATCGGACTCTGGTAGCGGAGCAGTGCTTCCGGTGAAGCCCCGACCTCCCGCATTGTCTCTGCGACAACAAGCGTGGAGAAATGCATCAGGCCCTGAATGACTGCCATCATCCGGTCATGCTCTGCTGCCGTTGCAACCGTCACCCGTGCCCCCTGCCGGGAGAGGATACCCATTATCTCATCGCCAGTGGCAGGCATGCACCGGGCAGGCACCGCAATCACCGTCTGGCCCTCAAGGGACGACACCCCCGGCCCGAACATCGGGTGCAGGCCAAGGACCTGCGCAGGGGTGGCAAGCATCGCCTCCATCGCGCCCTGCTTTATTGAAGTGAGATCACAGAGGAGCTGTCCCCCCGAGAGAAAGGGTGCAATATCATCAATAACTGCCACCGTATCCCGGATTGGAACCGAGACCACCACGATCCGTGCCTGTTGTGCAAGATCGCGGGCAGACAGCGCAGTGGTGCGCCCCGAGACAATTACCCGGTAGCCTTCTTTCTCGAAGACATCCCGGAAGAACCGCCCCATCTCACCCCGGCCGCCGATGATGCCCACGGTATTGTCGTCAGGTTTCACGTATCGTCTCCTCAACAGCTACCCCGAAATGACGGCCTCCCTGCTGCCGGTGGCCGAGGACAATGTCACCGGGTCTGAGGGCGGCAACCGAGATGGCGATGCCTTTGGCGCCCACCAGACGCACGGTCTCTGCGTTCTGCAGCACAAGGGACGATTTCATCCCGGCATGCTCCACTTCGACAAGGACCATCGGCCGCCGTTCGGTCTTCACCCTGCCGACCATAGCAACCGTGGTGGACCCGTCCTCGCGGGCCACCAGCACCCGGTCCCCTGCCGTCACTTCAGAGAGGTATTTGGTCTTTCCGTCCGCCATCAGGACGTAGGCATGCACCGCACCTGCGTTCACCCGGAAGGGCCGGGGGGCGACATACGGGTTCTCCAGTGTCTCGGCCTGCACCAAAAGGAAGGCAGACGAGGTATTGCCGATGAGCATCCCTTCCCCTTCCTGCATCAGGGAGCAGGTATCCACACAGACCCGGTCACCCATAATGCCCGGAGATATGGCAGTCACCGTAAACGGCACCAGATCATAGTGGGGGGTGATGGCACGGACGCAGGCAGCGGTCCGGATGATCTCTGCCGGATCATCTGTGACGAGGCAGATGCCCGCCGTGCCGCGTTCAAGAACGGTCAGGGCCATCTGTGCCTCTTCTGCGGTGCGCACGGCGGCAATGATGCGGCCGGACTGCGAGACCAGATTCTCCAGCGGGATCACCGACCAGTCAGTGGTGGTGACAATCACCGGCGCTTTCTCTGCCAGACGGAGAGCCTCTTCCTCGCCGGCCTTGCCGTCGATACAGACTTCATGCACATCCGTTCCCGGGACCAGATCGCCGTCCGGTGCGATGACCGTCACCCTCCCGAGTGCATGCAGCGGGGCAGCCTCTGTCGCCACCAGCGCATCTGCCCCCTGCTCGATGGCAGTCGTCGCACAGTCCTTGCCGCAGGAGCGGACATCCACCCAGAATGTCTTCATACGCCGCTCTCCAGTGCGTCTTCAGGGGATACGCCCTGGTGAACCACATGCGTGATGGCGCGGATGAACCGGGCCGGGTCGTCACGCTGGAAGGCATTTCGTCCCATCGCGACCCCCGCCGCACCGGCGCCCACTGCCTCCCGAATCATCCTGAGAGTCTCCAGATCGCCGCCTTTCTCGCCGCCTGCAACCAGCACCGGCACCGCACAGGCACCGGTAATGGCCGCAAAACTCTCCGGGTCACCGGTGTAGCTGGTCTTGATGATATCAGCGCCAAGCTCTTCTGCCACCCGCACACAAAGGCCGATTGCCGCCGGGTCAGTGGGGTTGATGCCCTCACCGCGGGGGTAGATCATGACAAGGAGCGGCATGCCCCAGCGGGTGCACTGCCGGGAGATGACTCCTGCCTCCTCGATCATCTTTGACTCATTGGGGGCCCCCAGATTGATGTGAATGGAGACGCAGTCTGCACCGAGAGAGATGGCCTCCTCCACCGAACAGACCGAGACCTTGTCATTCGGGTCAGGGTTCAGGGAGGTGCTCGCCGAGAGATGGACGATGAGGCCGATGTCAGGCCCCGCCTTCCGGTGGCCGTGGCGCACCATGCCCTTGTGGAGTACGATCGCATTCGCACCGCCCTCACTCACCGCCGAGATGACCTGCGGCATATCGTGCAGCCCGTAGATCTGCCCGAGCGAGAAGCCGTGGTCCATCGGTATGATCACCGACCGTCCGGTATTCCGGTTCATGATCCGCTCCAGACGGATGGCCTTTCCAATCATATGCCCCTTCCTGCCCGGAGAATCTCTGCTGCCTCCTCTGCACTGCGGTGTTCATGGACCACCTGTGCCATCGCACGGACAAAGAGGTCCGGGTGCGGGTGCTGGAATGCATTTCTGCCGATGGAAATCCCTGCTGCGCCGCCTTCCATCGCCCCTTCGATCATCTGCAGGGTCGCAAAGTCATCCCCGCGTGCTCCGCCGGCGACCACCACCGGGACATGGCAGCCTGCAGTGACCTCACGGAATGAGTCCGGGTCACCCGTGTAGGGCGTCTTCACAATATCGGCTCCCAGTTCTGAAGCCACCCGTGCCGCATGCTTGACCTCATCGACCCCCTTCTCATTGAGCACATTCGGCCCACGCGGGTACATCATCGCCAGAAGCGGCATCCCCCATTCCATACACTCGACAGCGATTCTGCCGAGATCCTCAAGCATTCGTGCCTCAGAGTCGGCACCGATATTGCAGTGCACCGAGACACCGTCCGCCCCCATCTTCAGGGCATTGGTAACGGTGTTTACGATGACCTTGTTATTCGGGTCCGGACCCATGTCAGTGCTTGCAGAGAGATGGAGAATCAGGCCGATATCAGGCCCGCCTTTCCGGTGCCCATGCAGGGCGAGTCCGATGTGGCCGATGACCGCATTGGCACCTCCCTGTGCCACCAGATTTACGCTTTCATCCAGATCGATAACCCCTGCAATCGGTCCGCTCGATACCCCGTGATCCATGGGGACTATTACCGTCGTGCCCGTGTCACGGTTCATAATTCTTTCCAGTCGGATTTGTTTTCCTCTCATGGTAAGTATCTCCCGGCAGTTGCTGCCGAACAGAATAAAACGCACCTACCTTCAGAGAGTAAACGCAAACCGGTTAAAGATTGCGCTCACTTCGCAGTAGGGCCAAAAGAACTGATAATAACGATATGCGGAGTGCAAAAAGCCAGTGCTAAGGCCGGAAGCCATAACGGGCAATACGCATTCACCACACATTGGGGGAATATTGGACACATCTCAGATATAAAGATTTGTGAGAGGCAGAGAGGGATCAGAATCTTTATTTGCACCACCGCCATCCCCGGCAAAGAAGATAAACAATTAAAACCTATTTTTGGGGTACAGATGCGCAGGATTGGATTACTGGGGTGCGGTAATGTCGGCGAAATCATCGCACACAAACATGAGGGATTTGTTATTGCAGCCCTCCATGACGCAGTCTATGCCCGGGCAGTTGCCGTACAGGATCTGTGCGGGGCTCCGGCGTATGAGTCATTTGATGAATTCCTTGCACAGGATATCGATATTGTTGTGGAGGCCGCATCCGTCGCCGCGGTTCAGGCCCATGCAGAAGCAATTCTTCTCGCAGGAAAGGACCTGGTAATCCTCAGCGTCGGAGCCCTCACGGATGAACCGTTCAGGGACCACCTGAAGGCATGTGCAGCAAAGACAGGCAAAAAAATATACATCCCCAGCGGTGCTATCACCGGACTTGACAACCTGAAGGTCTGCCAGATTGCAGAGGTAAGTAAAATCCTTTTGCGGACCACAAAAAATCCCCGGTCACTGGGCATTGAGGCAGACAAACCGATGCTCCTCTTCAAGGGAACCGCACGCGACTGTATTCGCCGGTATCCGAAGAATATCAATGTCGCTGTTGCCATTGAACTTGCTTCAGGCCATGAAGCAGAGGTTGAACTCTGGGCAGACCCCAACACTGACCGCAATACCCATGAACTGTTTGTCGAGGGCGAATTCGGCGATATTACCATCACGGTGAGCAATCGCCCCAGTCCTGAGAACCCGGCAACCAGTTATCTTGCCGCCCTTTCCATACTGTCATTGTTACGCAACCTCGACAACCCCATTCAGATAGGGACCTAGAACCATGTACACTGACCAGTTAAAACGTATTGAACAACTCAAAAAGGAAAACAACGCGATCATACTTGCCCATAACTACCAGCCCCCGGAGATACAGGATGCAGCGGATATCATCGGCGACAGCCTGGAACTGGCTGTGAAGGCCCGTGAAGTCACAGAGGACACCATCGTCCTCTGCGGGGTCCGGTTTATGGCAGAGACCGCAAAAGTGCTCAACCCGGAGAAGACCGTCATCCTCCCTGCAGCTGATGCAGGATGTCCCCTTGCAGACTTCCTCACTCCGGAGATGGTGCGGGAGGCGCGCCTCGCCCACCCGGGGGCAGCAGTCGTTCTCTACGTAAACAGTGACACCGCAGCAAAGGCAGAGGCGGATATTGTCTGCACCTCAGCAAACGCAGTAGATGTGGTGCGTTCACTCAAAGAGACGACCATTCTCTTCGGCCCGGATTCAAATCTGGCAGATTATGTCGCATCACAGGTGCCTGAGAAGGAGATCATACCGCTGCCGAAAGGCGGACACTGCTATGTCCATGCACTTTTCACCTGTGATGACGTCATCGCAGCAGCAGAGCAGGGCTGTATGACGATCTGCCACCCGGAGTGCCGCCGTGAGGTCAGGAGAGGCGCCGATGTGGTGGCATCAACCGGCGGCATGGTGAAAATGGCACAAAATGCAGATTCATGGATGCTGCTCACCGAAAAAGGGATTGCATACCGGCTTGAAAAACTCTACCCGGAGAAGACATTCCTCGTCCGGGAAGACGCAGTCTGTGCCGACATGAAAAAGATAACCCTCGATTTGCTGGAGCGCTCCCTCATCACCGGTGAGTATGCAGTACAGCTCCCCACCGATCTGATGGACCGGGCACGCGTCCCCATAGAAAGGATGATGGCACTCCGGCGGAAATAACAGAATCATGGCACTTCGGGAAGACCTCCTCAGATACCTGAATGAAGATATTCCGTACGGTGACGTCACATCGCGGGCAGTGATCCCGGACCGCAGGTGCATGGCCCGCATCACCGGCAAAGAAAACGCCGTTATATCCGGCCTTGCCGAAGCAGAGGCCATCTGCACCTACTGCGGCATCACCTTCACCCGAAGGGTTTCTGAAGGTGCAGAGATTCAGCCGGGTGCCGTGATTGCCGAACTCGAAGGGACGGCATCAGCAGTCCTGATGGTGGAGCGCACCATCCTCAACCTGATGAGCAGGATGAGCGGAATTGCGACGGCAACCCGGCGGGCGGTGCTGGCAGCAGCAGCGGCAAATCCTGCGATCCGTATTGCAGGCACCCGCAAGACCGCACCCGGCCTGCGCCTCTGCGACAAGCAGGCGTTAATTACCGGCGGCGCTGACCCGCACCGCATGAGCCTCTCTGACATGATCCTCATCAAGGACAATCACCTGGCACTGGTGCCCCTCAAAGAGGCAGTCCGAAAGGCACGGGCATACAGCAGGTATGTCAACGTGGAGGTGGAGGTGGAGACGGCAGAAGATGCACTCATCGCCGCACAGTCAGGGGCAGACATCATCCTCCTTGACAATATGCTCCCGCGGGAGGTGCAGGGCGCACTTGACCTCCTCACCGAACATACCCTGCGCGAACGGGTGATTATCGAAGTTTCCGGCAACATCACGCCGGAAACCCTCGAGTCCTATGCCGTGCTCGGAATTGATACCATCAGCATGGGAAGCCTTACCCATACGGTAAAAAACATTGATCTTTCTCTTGAAGTAAAGGGTGCCGTGAACACGGTCCGAATTTTCTAAAACGTTATTTTTCCTGCATTTTTCCGTTTTTCACATGTACTCAGCGTCCGGGACTCTGTCGGGCGGTGTATTCATACCGATGCTGAACAGACCCGGATCACAAATCTCCGGTCATGATGCCGGGCGACAGAACACATACAGCGGAAGATGAAGATTCACAGACGCATTGTCAGAAGCTTTGCGCCGCTGTATCGTCCAGGACGGCACACACGACAACGAACAAAAAAAAGTATTGGGTTAGACCAGCTTGAAGAGCGGGTGGTCCTCTGTTGCGACATCCACGCCAAGCTCTTTTGCTGCTTCAGCAAGGACAATATCGGTGAATGCGATTGCAGTGGATGCTGCTTCACAGTTCTCGATAGGTCCGTACATGATAAGGTCTGCACCAAGGGTTGCTGCCATGATGTTACATCCGATATCAGGAGCGGACCATGCGGCCTGCCGGATACCTTCAATGCCACCAAAGTGGTGATGTGCCATCTGCTCAAGAAGAAGGTCCTTGCCCTCGTACTGGCTTGCAAGAACGCTCTTTCTCCAGCGCTTTAACCATGTCCAGGAGACGGTCATGTTGTGGTATGCACCACCGGTTGGGAGACCATGGATTGCCTTGCATGCAAGAATCTCACGGAATGAACCGCCTGACCCGAGACCGAGCGGTGTTGCTGCGGTGTCGAGGATAGGCCGGGTAATGCCGCACTCTTCTGCGATTGCAAGCATGGACTTTGCCTGACCAGCGACGCCACCCTCGGAAAGCACTGCCTCACGGCCCTTTACGGTTGGGTCGCCGGGGTTGAATGCCAGCACAATTGCTGCGTTGACGTCACTGTTCTTGAGTGCCTCAATGTTCTCCGGAAGGATTGAACCATTGATTGAGTTGTAGATGGCACGGTCTGCCAGTCCGACCTCGGTTACGTACTCACATGCGTGAGCAAGTGCCGGAGGCATGGACGAGTCCATAAGGAATGCCGTCTTGTTGTCAATGGAGTCAAACCATGAGAAGTAGCTCTCAAAAGCCTCTCCTGATTCAGAGATGATCTGGATGAAGTGTTTTACACCAGTCTGGTCAGAAAGTTCCTGACACCTGTTCCAGAGCGCCTCTGCGCGATCCTTGTCAATTACGCCCTTTTCATCGTCAATAACAGTCTCGTGCTTGTTATAGAAGATAGACGCACCGAGAACCCGGGGATATTCTCCGGGCTGCCCGCCAATCTTGGTACCGTTGAAATCGAATACCGCCTGTTCTTTCTCGAATTTGAACATTTTTTCCCCCTCCTCAGATAAATCCGCCTAACTTGGGGAGTAATACCAGTAACATCATGAATACAATCAGACCAGCGACAAGGCCATAGAGAATGCCGATGTCGCGGCCGACCTTACGGCCATAGCGCTGAGCAAGTTCTGCATCTGCGAACTCCAGTTTCGTCTCGATAGCATTGAGTTTTGCCTCAATCTCAAGGAACTGTGGGTTTGCTGTTGCAGAGACGGCACCGCCGGCACCGCCTTCATCACCGCTGACCTCGACAATCATCGGGTCTGCACCGAATGCACCGGGGTCTTTCCCTGCGCACTCGTTGATCTTTGCGGTGATCGCGCCCATGTCTTCGCTTTCCATGATGTCGATAATTTCGACCTGCTGCTGGAAGCGCTCGATTGCGGCTGCGTCAAGGTTCTCGATGAATGCGATAGCACCCTTGGAACCGACGATCTTACCGCCCTCGACACCATTTTCGTGCAGGGCCTTCAGTGACTGGGCCGAAAGGTGACCCTTCACTTCGGTTCCGCAGAAAACGACGAAACGGATGTTCGGATTCGAGATGGTGTTTGCAATCAGCTTCTCAAGCCCGAGGTTCTCTGTCTTACAGGAACCACAGATCGCAGCGCCTGCGTCACAGATACCCTGTTCGTCAAGGTGAGACCCGAACGTACAGACTGCAACACAGCTCTCTGCATTGCCGGAGTGATAGTCACCCTGGATAACTGGCCAGCCTGATGCCGGGGATTTCTTATCTGCCATTTCAGATACCTCCCATCAGCAGTACAGGGACCATCACAAGGACGACGGAAACAATCAGACCGACTGCAAAGCCCATGATACCGCTGGCACTAATTGCAGAGTCAAGCTTGTTGGTACGTGCAAGAATCTGCCCTTTGTACGTGATTTCTGACATAATGTCATCAATCGCTGCAGTACGGATTGTTGTGGGTTGTTTTTCATCTGTCACTTATTTCACCCCATCAGAAGGAAGCCCAAAAGGACAAACGATATGATCAGTCCGATCATTACTCCCTCGACTTTACCGGAATACACACCCGCTGCATAGCGGTTGCGGTATCCCATGTCGGTGACCATCATCTGGATGATTTTCATCCGGGCGTGGATCAGGGCAAGTTCAGAGGACATCTCAGCTTCGACGCCTTCTGCACCGTCTCCTGCACCGCCTTCATCACCGCTGACCTCGACAAGCATCGGGTCTGCGTCGAATGCACCGGGGTCTTTCCCTGCACACTCGTTGATCTTAGCGGTGATCGCGCCCATGTCTTCGCTTTCCATGATGTCGATAATTTCGACCTGCTGCTGGAAGCGCTCGATTGCGGCTGCGTCAAGATTCTCGATGAATGCGATAGCACCCTTGGAACCGACGATCTTACCGCCCTCGACACCATTTTCGTGCAGGGCCTTCAGTGACTGGGCCGAAAGGTGACCCTTTACTTCGGTTCCGCAGAAAACGACGAAACGGATGTTCGGATTCGAGATGGTGTTTGCAATCAGCTTCTCAAGACCAAGGTTCTCGGTCTTACAGGAACCACAGATGGCAGCGCCTGCATTGCAGATACCCTGTTCGTCAAGGTGAGACCCGAACGTACAGACTGCAACACAGCTTTCTGCATTGCCGGAGTGGTAATCGCCCTGGATAACTGGCCAGCCTGAGGCCGGTGATTTCTTATTTGCCATATTCTATCACCTCATAAGAATCCAAACGCGACTATCCCCGCGATGAAAAGTCCGACCGCAAATCCATACCACATTGCCGTGACACCACCTGCATAGAGCAGGGCTGTACCTCTGCCAGGGAAGGATGCAAGGAAGTCACCCTCTCCGGAGAGCATGTTAACGATGTCATCAGCAACCTTGTCGAGTTTCTCGACACGCTCAACCACCGGACCGAGGGATGCCCCTGCAGTGGTCACAAGACCGATCATGGGGTCAGCGACGAGACCATACTCAGGCAGTACCTGGATATATCCCATTACTGTTCACCTCCGACTTCACGGATAGGCTGTGCGTCAAGCCATGCAAATGCGTCACGCTTCGAGAGCTTAATCAACTCACTGTAGGACCATCCCCAGAGGATGATTGAGATAGCAAATGAGATGACAACTGCGGGAAGTGAGAGGAAGGCGAGTGACATGACTGAAACGCCGATCATGCTCAAAAATCCGCACTCAAGTGCGCACATCTGTGTGCGGTCCCATGATTCGTTGGGGCCGAGACATGCATTGAACGGGTGCTGGATAGCAATTGCGCCGAGCATGAAGATTGTTGCGAGCACACATCCACCGATAACAGATGCTGCGTAGCTTGCAATTTCAACACCAAAGACTGATGTTGCACCGGTGATGAGGTCTCCGAAGGAGAACGTACCTGCAACCATTGCGGTGAAGCCGAGCATTGTCAGTGAACCGACAACGGTAAGCTCTGCAATCATGCGGGTCATGACCGGGATGTTCATGTTGAGAACCTTGTCTGAGATGAATCCGAGGATTGCTCCGAGGATTGCTGCAACGATGACACAGCCGACAGGCACAAGAAGTGGACTGATTCCGGCGAGTTTTGTTGCAAAGAGCATGGCAACGACACCGGAACCAAGCGCGATCATACCCGCGGATGGCACACCGGTACCAAGACCATAGCTGCAGAGGTTCTTAATTGAGTCTGTACCCCACCAGAGTGCGATGACAGCTGCAAGTCCGCCAAAGAAGGCGAATACTTCGGTTGACATCAGGGTGTTGAGGTAGACCAGATAGATACAGACCAGTGCGCCAATGAGCCCGATACCAAGCATGGTATTGTGGTCCATTCCGCCTTCTGATGCTTCAATTTTAACTGACATTCTCTAACACCTCAGATTACCACCAGAAGAATAGCAACAAGACCGCATGCTGCACATGCTGCAGACGATCCGATTACTGCACGGGGCCATCTCTTGAACTTCGGGTCGTGAGGACCTTCGATTGTACCGGTAATGTTGTACGCGGTAAGCACTGCTGCTACAAGGAACATACCAACCGCAAAGATACCTGCAAGGGATACTGCAAGTGTGGTCATGCCCTCAGGGGTCATGCCAAGGAATGACGGAAGTGCTTCCTCATAGACGGAGAGAAGTTCGAGATAGATGAGCGTACCGCCCATACCACCGAAGATACCACCGAGTACACCACCAACGTAGGAGATGAACGGCAGTCCGTGACCCTCTGTTCCCTGAGATTTGTATGCAGGGAAGGTGTCACCGGTGATGGGGTCTTTGTCTATTTTACCTGATGCAGCGGGGATACCCATTGCATAGACATAGACAACGTTCACCATCAGACAGGTAATTGCCATCAGGAGACCGCCGCCCATTGCGCCTGCACCGAGTGCAACCCAGATGCCCAGCTCAGCTGCCCATGCGCCTCCGAAGAGACCTGCAAGGCCACCACCGGCAGCGAGCATTGCCACACCGGTAGCGATACCGGGTGCCTGGCCCATTGCTGCTGGTGCACCACCAACCGGCACAAAGTGCACACCAAAGGAGATGAGCACGCCGCCGATGATGACGCCGATGAGAGGGATGAGTGCTGCAGGATAGAGAGCATAGATGATGCCCACTGATACAAGTACGATTACAAGTGCGATTACAGATGCAGTCGGGTTAATACCCTCTCCGCCAGCTGAACCGCCGCCTAATGCACTCATGCTGTTGCCTCCTCTTCAGTTTCTGTTGTATACGGGCCGTAGGTCTTGCGTGCCCATGTCTCGACAAAGCGGTCGATGACCATGAAGACGATGATGATTACGGCACCGGCGATCACTGCTCCCCAGCCTGCTGCGAATGGCTCGAAGAGAATGGTACGCCATAATTCGAAGAACACAATAAGACCGAAACAGATACCGGATGCGGGACCTGCTCCCTTGGATGTGAACCATCCATTGTCAAGTGAACTTCTCTGTCCTGCCTCTGCATACCGGACAATGTCACCGGATGCGGAGATAGGTAACCCAGCTCCGAAGGCATACTTCTGGTACTGACGTTCTTTTCCATAGAACGGGTTACCAGTTGCAGACCCTGCTGCTCCCAGTGCGATACCCCATACGATACCCATCAATGGCAGGGGGAACGGATGTCCCAGTGCCTCGATGATGAGGAAACACATAGTAACAGTGGTGAAGACCGCAACGAATGCGTGGGCCATAGTCACAGTTGTAACCGATTTTAATATATCGATATAAACTGGCTGTTCAAATTTTGCGAGACTTGCCGTACGACCGAGATATGCAGTCGTGGCGTACACGCCCTGCACAAAGACTGCGACCGCAGAACCAATGATGAGAGCAAGAATCGCATTGTACTGAATCGCCATCAACGCCCAGGCAATTCCAGCAGCTAATGCCACCCATAGACCGTACGCAGGGGGTTCACCGGATACTGCTTTGTTGTAGATCCTGTGAATATACCCCATCTGCGGAGCCAGCTGAACCTGTGAGTTCGGGTCACCCTGTGATCCGATATCAGATTCAGTGTCCTCCGCAGCGCCAGCCACAGTAGCAAGAGCGCCGGCTAAAGCGCTGATACCGATGCCAAATAGTATTTCTTCCATTCAGGCATCCTCCTGTGTGCCAAAGCACCAGAGTAACACGTTACACAAACCCTTTTTGGTTCAATTAAACCTCGATAGGGATTTTATTAAAGGTTTCGAAAAAAAGAGAATCACTATTTTACGATAGAAACGGAATGCAGGCTACGTTGCAAAATTAGCACCTGCTTGCTTTTGTTAATGAAAAAAAAATTGGGTTGATCTTACCGTGCCGGTATGATCAGTGAGCGCTCGCCTGCTGGCTTGAACTCGCGGATTGCACCCTTTGCGAATTCGCGGCGGGGTTCGGAGAAGTCGAATGTGAGTGACGGATCTGCGAAACAGATCTTGATCAGTGGGTCGAAGCAGAATGCGTCGCCGCGTCCGTAGTGCGCACCACCGACGATAGCTGCGTATTCTCCCTGGTGACCGACATTCATTGCGTAGTTTGGATAGTTTGGTCCACGGAGTTCGCCCATCAGACCGCGGTCAGGCTCCATTGAAAGGGAGTTTGCTGAACCACACTGGTCCTGAAGATCGTAGCCGAAGAAACCAAGACGTGACCAGCCTTCCTTGTGCATAAGCATGGAAAGGTACCATCCGTTCAGACCGGCATTGGAGTTTCCGGTACCGATGGAACAGGTCAGACCACAAGCTGCTGCAAGGACACCAGCACGCTGTGAACCACCGAAGTGGTCTTCCATTGCGGTTGGGTACTGCTCGTACTGCTCCATACCGTTGAGGTTGACCTCGGTTGTAAGATCGTTGACGATCTCCTGGGTTGGAGTGATGGTTGCTGCGGGGTCTGGGTTGGTGTAGTCGAAGCCGTACTTGTCCTTCAGGTAGTCCATACCGTAGTAGGTGTACTCGTCGAGGATGTTGTCGGTGTATGCTGCAGTTGCATACTGTGTGAAACCGACACCACCGGACATGTAGGAACCGAGCCAGATCTGGTCGAAGAGCATGGTACCTGCACCGACAACCTCAAGAGCTGCACGGGCGGGGTCGTTCGGGTATTTCCGGTTTGCCTGGACAATATCGGAGAAGACACCGAATTTGATACCACCGGGCTCGTTTGGACCACGTGCACGGCGTGCCGGAAGGATGGATGCCATCTGTGAGACACCGGCGTGCTTTGCGGCGAATGAAAGGTCAGCGACTGCTGCTTCACCTGCACACATTCTGTATGCTGCGATGAAGGACATACCGATCTGCATAGCGGACCATCTGGAGGTGGTTCCACCATCACAGGTACGTGAGACAATGGTCGGGATGTGGATTGCCTGGTACATCGACTTGCCAACCTGTGCCTTCAGGACTTCTGCCTGTTCGGATGGGAAGAGCTTCTCGATGTTGATCAGGAACTGTGGCTCAATGTCATCTGCCATTGCGTCGTCGCCAGTGAATACCTTACAGTAACAGTCATCGACAAGGCCCGGGTGGGTCTCGACCATGTGTTCCTGAACCACTGCTGCACCAGGCATTGCGTGATTGAGGATGTGGAGGTATTCGTTGATGGTCTCAGGGGTAACTTCCTTACCGAGACGCTTCTGGAGGGTTGCGTGTGCAAGATCCATGCCGACAACGACAGTACGGCGGATGTCATCCCACATCTGCTGCATTGCAGCGTTGTTGACGAAGTGGAGGTCATCACCCTCTACGAAGACACCGGTGTTGGAGACTTCGTAGGTCATGAGCTGTCTCTGACCCATTGGCATACCACCAAGGTGGCAGTGCTCTGGATCATACATGGAGATACCGCGCTCCATCTCGATGCCCTTTGCAGCCTTCATGAATTCCCGCTTACGGGGAGACTGGCGGACACCGTTGAAGTTGTAGAACGTGGTCTTTACGGACTCAGGATCCTGGCCCTGGAACTTCTCTTTGAGTGCGTCAAGGAAAAGCTTCTGTGATCTCTCTATTTTTGCCATTAAAATCACTCCTCAACCGGCATGAAGCCGTATTTGGTTCTCAGTGAGTGGACACGGACGATGTATTCAATGTACTCCTCGTCATCACGGTATGATGTACCGACGAGTGAGTGGAAGATGGTCGAGTGTGCCTTGACCCATGCGTCGTCGAGTGGCTTGCCGACTGAGACTGCACGGTCCAGGGGTTCTCCGATCTGGTCTTTCACGTAGATAACGACACCATCGTCACCAAGGACGCACCTCTGGAGCATGTCGAACATCAGGCCGTCTTCTGCAAGACGGAGTGAGTGTCCGTGCACAGTTGCGCCACGGATGCTGGTGAGAGCGGGCTCGAACATTTCGGTCTCGAGGAGCCACTTGGAGTATGCTTCGAGGTCACGCTCACGGCACTCGACGATCTGACGACCGGAGAGTGTACCGGGGTCGATGCCACGGAAGCGGTATGATTCAACGTAGGTACGCTGGTACGGCTGGGAAGGACCGTTGAACATTGAGTCAACAAACTGAATGTAGCGGACACGGTCTCCTGCCTTTGCACCCTCGGTTGGTTCCACAATCTTGCGGATTGGGCAGTCAGGTTCCTGCTGCTCTGCAAGTGGTGGGTGTGCAGTTGGATATGCGGAACCCGGTGCACGGTGACCGAGGACCAGCACAACATCTTCATCAGTTACATCGCGAACTTTGTCAAGTTCGACGTTCGGGTTCATCTGACGGCGCCTGTTTTCGGCGACGATAGAGGTACCCGGACCATACTGTGGTGTGTATGCCATATTATTTTCACCTCAAGTTGGAGTTTTCATTTCTTTCAATACTGCCTGAACAACTTCAGCCAATTTATCCCGCGGCGGGGTCTGACCTCTGGTCACACCGCTGACAATTGCAGCCACCTCACCCTTTGTCCGGATGCGCTCCGGTGGCGGCATGACAAATGCGGTTTTGACACCGACTTTTGCGAGATCTTCATAGTCTATTGGTGCCTGTGAGACAACAACAGCGCGGACATTTGCCTGTGAGAGAATAAAACGCACCTTCTCCACCACATGGGAACGTACATTCCCGTGGTGCAGAACTGCCACTTTATGCTGCTCAATCTGCGATACCTCTTTTCCTGAAAGGCCGAAATATGCCCCCAGGACAGAACCGGCAATCTTCGGAGCATCGGAAGGAACGCCGCTTCCGGCGTTGAGCACCAGGGTGCTTACGGAAAATTCCACACCCTCCCTCCTCAGGGCGGACGTGATATCGCACACCGGCTTCGTCACATGGCGCCTCCCCGGGGACATACCGACGACAATCACATCAGGATGGCGGCACTCTGAAATCGTGCCCCGCTGGGCAAGGCCTCCGCCTTTCCCCATCCCCATGGACTCGCGGCAGTCAACAACCTGGGTTATGCGACCAATCGGCATGTGAACCTTATCTTCCCTGAATAATTACCGGCCCTTCTTTGTTGCGCGGATCCGTGAGGCCTAAAAGGCTTGGATCAACGTTCGGACCGTATTTGGCATAGTCTGCAACCGTTGCCTGGGTTCTCATGTACTTCTTCCCGGTCTGGAGCTGATACGGAAATTTCGTGAAAAACCTGTCACATAGTGCCCGGATTTCTTCAATTACACTGTCATCCCGCACCTCAAGGATAATAGTCCCTAACTGAACACGGAGTTCAAATTCAGACCCCTTAACCGAGATGACCCTTCGGTTGGTATTGGGGTTGGGTTTCCCCCGTGCAGGTCCGTAGGGGACCGTACGCGGGAGATTCGGACCATTTATCATCATCCGGAGTATTCCGGGGATAGTCACCAACTCATTGAGCAGCAACTCCGCGGAATCCGGTTTGAGCATGCGGAGGGGTGTGATCCGGCACTGGGGGTAATCAACGACAGCTTCAGTCATTCAAATCAGTTCTCTGTTCAGACACCGTCTGCGATATTCTGGATCGGTTTGTTGAACACGTCAATCTGGCCGTATGTCTCGCCCATGATAGCGGAAGTGCCCTCTGGGGTGAACATCTGTGTACCTGCATCAAGTGCACATGCTGCAACGACACACGGAATTGCACAGCCATTTGCGTGGCGTGTTACGACGTGGTTACCGTTAAAGATACCAGGACCACCGCCACCATAGATGGAGTGGCTGAAGAATGAGAAACCGACAGCGGTTCCCATTACACGACCGAAGTCGGTGCCGGGGAGACCGGTCTCGTGCTCAAGCAGATCGTTGAAGTACAGGAGAGTCGAGGAGACTGCCTGTGCGAAACGTCCTGCACCACAGTTCACCATGGTTGCTGCCATGGTACCTGCTGCTGCATATGCGTTCCACATCATGGGGTCTTTGGTGTCATAGAACTGGAAGTAGCTGCCCTTCTTGCCTGCAACGATGACCTTGTCTTCGATTGCACGCTCAACAAGGGACTGGACAACTGTACCGATGGTACCGGTCTGGCCGTTCTCTTTGGTGAGGTCGTAGACGAGGTTGTTTGCATTGAGGCCCTGGTATGCGTACTGCAGAAGCATGTGGCGCTCGAATGGGCCGATTGCGCCTCCCATCTCGAACTCTCCTGCGGTCTCGAGGGTTGAAGCGAGTGCTGCACCCTGCATTGCATTCCGTCCGGTCATCATAACGAAGTGGTTGACACCGATGTTACGAAGTGCAAAGCCGATACCCTCATTGTTCTGTGGAATGCTGAGAACAGAGCTTACGCCTGCGCCTGGCATGTCCATTGTGTGGGGGTATCCGCCCCAGGCTGCTGCCTTAACGGTGGATGCATTGAATGCATCAATGTTGAACTGGTCAACAATTGCGTAGGTGGTTGCTGCTGCTACAGCTGAGATAGCTGCATCATAGGTTCCAGCTGCATCAAGGCGTGCTGATGGGACCTCGACGAGAAGGAGGTTTCCACCCTTGTACTCGTGAACGACTGTGTCGCCGCCCTCAACGTCAACCATCTCTTTGATCTTTGCGATGATTGCGTCTTTGTTGTCCATAATCGGCAGGTCAAGTTCACGACCGAGGATGACACCCTTGCCGAGTTTACCGGCTTTGAGGCCGCCCTGAATGCCGCCGAGGTTGACTGCGATTGACCTCTTGGTGAGGTCGATGATCTTCCGTGATGCCGGGTTGACGAGCGGGCTGATCTTGTCGAGAGCAACGCCACTCTTCAGAAGTTTTCCGTCATCTGAATAGAGATCGATAGTGTCGGAATATTTTGCCATTTATTTTCCTCCAATTACCCTTTTTGTGCAATGCGTTTCATTTTCTGAACAAAGACAGGATAAAAAATCCTGACGGAAATCGATGATAGTAACTACTGCACGTCCCCGCATGGGACAAGGAAGATATACACAATGTCAGAATATAAGTATTCCTAATCCCAAACAATATAATCTTAAAAAAATAAAACCTAAAATGTGAGAGATAGGCAAATCAACCCTCAGATCAGTTAAGATTCATAAACGGTATTACGAAACATACCTGATCGTAGCACAAGATGCAACAAAGATTGAATTTTTTTATCATTAGTATGATGCGCTTCTTTTGAGCTTTTTTTTCAAAAAAAAACGCGCATTTAGCCCTAAACTACACTTAATATATAGTGAATGGAAGAGTAATCAGAATTACCCCCCCCATCCAAACCGGTACTCACAGATTTTTTACAACGGAATCTTCCGGAAGTTTGGTCAGGACAGACTTCACAATCAGGTCAAACCCAATCTCATCCAGCTGGTCTGCCAGAAGGTGGGTGCCCACCGCCTGACGATAGATACGGTACATTGCCTCATCAACTGCCATCTCTGCTGCCTTCAGGGAATTTACCAGCACCAGACGACGGCCAACCTTCGGGTGACGGCCGCGTCTGCCGCCAAAGGTGATCTCGTACACCGGATCCTCTGCCGTTATCACCCCGTATGGACAGGTATGTACACAGGCACCACAGCGGATACAGAGCTCATCATCCAGCACAATAACACCGTTTTTCACCTCAAGTGCATCTTCTTTGCAGTAATCAACGCAGGCACCACACCCGGTGCACCGTTCCGGATGACGGACAGGTTTGACATGCCCGGTCACCCCCACTTCGCAGAGGCGTTCGCTCACACAGGAATTTGGACATGCAGAGATTCCGATACGGGTTTTGACCGGCATCTCACGCCCGAAGTACTTTTTGTCAATATTGAGGGCAAACGGAATGGAATCAATATTTGCAAGCCGGCACCGTTCATTCCCCGGGCATGCCGTCACATTGACCACATTCAGGTGTTCTGCACCAAACGGTGTCCCGTTCTCCATAAGAGCCACGCCGAGTGCCTCCAGATTCTCTTCAGGAACATGCGGAATTTCAATCGTCTGGCGTGTCGTAAGATGGACGCTTTTCGTACCATACTTCTCTGCAGCTTCGGCAATGCACCGCAGCTGATCCGAGGTTACAATTCCTGCAGGGATACGAAGCCGGACAGTATATGCCTCCACCCCATCCTCCACAATTACCCCGCTCTGGGAGTCAGGGTCAAACAACTGCTTCATTACCTGTACCATGTTTCCTCCAGCATATTAGTTTTCACGCCCGGGGCAGACAGTTTTTGCACCAGCATGCATTTGCGTCCGGAACAGAGAGTTATGTTAATTCAATTGACTATCTGCCCTCTATCCACCATAAATAATCAACCGAGTCTCCGCACAGGACAGAATTAAAATAGTTGACATTTTGAATAAATTAATTGAAAGTTATGTCATTCAGATATGTTTCTACACTATGTCCGTTCTGCTCGACAGGATGTTCATTCAATCTGGCAGTCCAGGACGGGGCAGTGGTGGCTGGAGCCCCTTATCACCGCTCTCCTGTCAATGACGGGAAGACATGCCCGAAAGGGCATTATGCATACGAGATGACCACCGGTTCAGAACGCATTTACACACCTCTTATTCGTAAGGATGGTGTACTGACAGAATGCAGCTGGGAAGAAGCACTTGCCCGTGTCACCACACAATGCAAAGAATATGCAGGCCCCGAGATTGCCGTGATTGCATCGGCGCATGCTACAAATGAGGACATTTATGCGCTAAAACGCCTTGCAGAAATCCTGGGAACCGATAATTTCACATCACCCGCTGCGGTGGGCATCGATGCCGCTGCAGGCAGTATCTCTGACATTGCCAATGCAGACTCTGTCGTTGTGGTCGGAAACCTCGCCCTTTCTCACCCCCTTGCTGCACGCAGGGTTGCAAATGCAAAGGACCGGGGGGCAAAGGTAACGGTTGTGGACACCTACCTCAGCCCCACCGCCAGACTGGCTGACATATTTATCCGGGCTGTTCCGGGCAATGAGTCTGAAGCGATTGCAAAAGCTGCCGAATGCATCGAAGGAGAGAACGCATACGTCCTCTTCGGCGTCAGTGCAGGGGACGCAGAGGCATCAGCCGCCGCAGCAGCACTGAACATTGCCGAAGAAAAAAAAGCCGTATTCTTTGCATTCCCGGCACAGAGCAACGGCCGTGGTGCACTTGACATGGGCGCATCCACACCCGTTAAAGCAGTCCTCGCGGATGAAAAGATCAAATGCTGCTATATTATGGGAGAAGAGATGGGGCCCGTTTCAGCAGACTTTGTCGTCGTTCAGGATGCCTTCCTCACCGTGACCGCACAGAACGCAGATGTCGTTTTACCGGCAGCAGTCTTCGCAGAAACCGAAGGTACGGCCACCAATGCAGAACGCCGTGTCCAGCGCCTTCATCAGGCACAGGAGCCCGCCGGAGGCACGAAGCCGCACTGGAAAATTGTGGCTGACGTCGCAGCGGCCCTCGGAACACCTCTCGGATATGAAACACCGGAGGCAATCTTTGCAGACCTCACCGCGAATATCAGGGGATATGATGGTCTTACCTATGAAGCACTTGAAAAAGACGGATGCCTCATTCCCCCCCGAAAGGCTTCTGTCGCTGTCGGGCTCCCGCCGCTGCCGGTGAAAACCAGTGATGAGTTTCCGCTTGTGCTCTCGATGGTCCCGGATATCTGGCATGGGTTTGGCACGGCAGGTACATTCTCAAAGAACTGCCCGACACTGGTGCGGGAATCTCCGGGCATCCGGATTGGAATCAGCTCCGAAGATGCAGAGAAATATGCGGTAACGGACGGCAGGAATGTCACCATCACCTCTGATACCGGAGAGATGACAGCGGCCGTAAAAGTCATGGAAGGCATCACCGCAGGGACCGCAGTCATTCCTGCCATGCGCATGGGGGATATCTGTGCCTGTGCGGTAACCGGCGGACGGAAAAACTGTGCAGTCCGTATTGAGGAGGTGGACTGAATATGTCAGCAAAAGGAGATTTTGTATACGCATGGGCATCGGATGCCGGCATGGCAGAGAGAGGAGAGTGCGGAGGTGCGGTGTCAGCACTGCTGAAATATGCACTGGAGAGCGGGATGGTTGACGCCGTGCTTGCCGTAAAGAAGGGTGTCGACCTCTATGACGCAGTTCCTGCACTCATCACTGACCCGGCAGAGGTCGATGAGACGGCCGGATCGCTTCACTGCGGCACCCTGCTGCTCCCCAAACTCATCAAAAAGTACTGCGGCGGTGCAAAAGACACAAAGATTGCCGTGACCCTGAAGGGCTGTGATGCAAAGGCGATGTATGAACTGGCCAAACGCAACCAGATAAACCTCGATAACATCTACATGATCGGCCTCAACTGCGGCGGTTCCGTGAGCCCGGTAGAGGCACGGAAGATGATCGCTGAGAAGTTTGAGACCGATCCTGACACGGTCATCAAAGAAGAGATCGATAAGGGACAGTTCATCATTGTCACCGAAGATCACGAACACAAGGGCATCAAAATCGATGATCTGGAAGAAGAGGGATACGGGCGCCGGCCAAACTGCCAGCGCTGCAAGACAAAGATACCCCGCCAATGCGACCTTGCATGCGGAAACTGGGGAGTCCTCGGAGAGCGGGCAGGAAAAGCCACCTTTGTCGAGGTGGGAAGTGAGAAGGGCGCAGCCCTGCTCGATGCCGCCGCGAAGAGCGGTGCGCTTGCCACATGTGCACCTGTCCCGCAGGGCCTTGCCATCCGCGGAAAGGTGGAGAGTGCCATGCTCAGACTCGGTGATAAATGCCGTGCAGAACAGTTTGGAAAACTCGGTGACAGTGAGGAGCGCCTGAAATCTATCATCAATAAGACATCACGCTGCATTAAATGCTATCAGTGCATCGACAACTGCCCGATCTGCTACTGTGTGGAATGCTCCACGAAAAAGCCGCACCTGGTCACACCCGGTGAAGTGAACCCGCCCTTCATGTTCCACCTCATCCGGTTCAGCCACATCTCTGATTCCTGCATCAACTGCGGGCAGTGCGAAGAGCTCTGTGCCATGGACATCCCGAATTCACTCTTCATGCATGCACTGCAGGTGGAGATGGAGAAGATGTTCGGATTTGTGCCCGGTGTCAATATGGACCTGCCCATCCTCTCCCTTGTTGAAGAACCGGCAGAACGAAAGCGCCTGTCTGATACCGGAGACGATCAGATCTTCAATATCTTTGCGTAATAACCCGGATGCAGAGACCACCTCAATAAGGCAGAGGTACCAGCCCTCCCTGAAACCCGTCCCCTCAACTACAACACCACATCTCCCGAAAAACACCGCGGAAACTCTCAAAAATCCAAAAATATCCCTTTTTTGACACGCGAAACAGCCATAAAGCTTTCATCCTCCGCAATGGGGACGGTGATTATTTCAGATGCTGCATATATAAGCGCATCACATCAGCCGAAGTCAGAAACCCCGCAAGAGAATCATGTTTTGCCTCATAGACAACCGGAATATGCCGGATGTGTGACTCTGCCATGGTCGTCACTGCCTGCTCCAGCGATGTATGCCCGGTCACGGTCACCAGGTCAGTCGTCATGAAGTCTTTCACATACATCGTTTCCGCATTACCGTCCGCGGCACGGACATCGGTGATCGTGATCACACCGCAGAGCCGCCCATTCTCCACTACCGGAAAGCCGGTGTGGTGGGTCGAGCGGAATTTATCATACAGGGAGGAGATGGTGCAGTCAGGTGCAACGGTTATCACCTCATCCCGCGGCACCATCGCATCACTCACCGGAATATCCTCCAGAATATCCACCCGGTATTCCCTCCTGTGGGCAGGAGAGTATGCACGGTTTTTCACCTGCGCATCAAAAATGGTCTCACCGGAGGTCATGAGAAAGGAGATCGCAACAGCGCCCATGGCAGGCACGAGGAGAGAGAAATTCCCGGTCATCTCGACGATCATAATCAGAACGGAAACCGGCGCATTTGAGATCCCCCCAAAGAGCGCGATCATCCCGACAACGACAAACGCGGGGACTGATGCCAGCGGGACCAGCTGCGGAACGAGCATGTGAAGCCCGGTGCCGAGGGCGCCGCCTGCACCGGCACCGATGACAAGCGCAGGCCCGAAGAGACCGCCGGAGCCGCCGGAGCCCACCGTGAGGGAGGTCGTGAATATCTTTGCAAACGGGATAAAGAGCAGCACAGAGAAGGGAAGCAGCCCGTACATTGCCACCTGCATCACCCCATAGCCGGTCCCGAGGCTTGCAAGCCCGACCAGCATCGCATCGGGAGAGATCTGTGAGACGAGAATCGCAAAGAGGCCGACCCCGAATGCACCACATACCGGTTTCAGGTAAATGGGAGCACCATGTGCTGCAAAAAATGAGGAAAACATCTTCCTTCCTGATTTGTATGACCAGATATAGAGCAGGCCAAAAAGACCCGCCACCACTCCCAGAATAAGAAAGAGCGGAATCTGGGCATATGTCCATGCCGTGGATGCCAGACTGAAGACCGGGTCATACCCTTCAAAATACCCGAATATTGCATACCCGACCACAGAGGCGAGAAATGAGGGGACAATGACATCTGATTCAAAATCGCCGCGGTACATGATCTCTGCACAGAGAATGGCACCGCCCAGCGGAGCCTTGAAAATGGTAGCAATCCCCGCACCAATACCGGTTGCGAGCACAATTCTGCGTTCCCGTTCATCAAGGTGGAAGATATCTGCAAAAATCGAGCCAAATCCTGCAGATATCTGTGCCATCGGCCCCAGTCTCCCTGCACTCCCGCCGGAACCAATCACAAGGACGGAACTGACAGCCTTCACCAGCGGCACCCGCCAGCGGATTCTCCCATCCCCATGATAGGCAGCGATGGCGGCATCGGTGCCGGCCCCTTCACACTCAGGCGCAAACCGGTATACGATGATGGCAGAGAGAAAGGCACCCAGACAGATGACCGGCAGGAGCATCAGCAGGGATGAAGGATGCTGCCATGCGCCGATCTCACCAACCGTGGCGCCTGCGGCAGGAAGGGTGATGCCGCCTACCATCCCCAGAAGAAGTGATGCGGCAAACTGCATTGCCTCAAAGAAGAAAAGGGCGCTGAAACCGGAGATTACACCAATACCAACAGCAATCGCAATAACACGGTTATATTCTGACCTGAAGAGTTTCCACACAAAAATCCCTCGTCCACACACCTGCCTCACCAGCCCAGAAGAGCCGGGATCCGAAATTCTGGTAATTCGTACAGGAAAAATGGAGAGAATACGCAATAAAACATGCAGTTTTTCCGGTGCAGCATCCGGGGAAACTGTGGAACAGGGATACGCGAAAAAAAAGGATTTAGTATTTCATATAAAGCTGACCGTAGATGACCTCACCCTTCTGCTTGGGGTGACGTTCGCCCATGTCTCCCTCATACAGGGCAAACTTGCCGCTCTGGCCATCGACTTCAAGGTCAACATCATTGCGATACTGGAACCCTGGCATCATTACGTCAATGTCACCATAGACGTAAATCGTTCCTTTCACCATCTGTCCGCCAACGCGACTCTTTGCGTTGCCTTTGACGATGATGGTGCCGCCTTCCATGTGTGTACCGACGTGCACGTCGATGTTGCCGCCGACGATGATCGTGCCGCCACGCATGAATGTACCGACATCACTGCCGGCATTGCCGCTGACGCGAATTACTCCGCCCTGCATACCACGCCAGTCGCCGCGGTATGCTGCACCGAGATAATTGCCTGCATTGCCGTTGACGATAATTTCGCCGCCGGTCATGCCAAGCCCTGCAAATGCATCGATGTTACCGTTAACGGTGATTTTGCCGCCGATCATCCAGCCGCCGACATACATGTCTGCACTGCCATTGACGACAATCTCACCTGCGGTCATCTTCATACCGATGTACTTCACACGGCTGACATCACCATTGATAACAATGGTGGTGTCGGCTGCTGTCTGCCCGCCTGCACCTTCAACCTTGAAGTAGTCACCAAGGGTGACAGTCGTTTTGCCGACAAATCCGTGCAGTGCTGCAATCTCCGCTGCAGTCTTCCCTGCAAAGACATCGGGTGTGATGTTCTCTGCCTCAAGGAAGAGTGTGGGGGTCTGGGTTGGGGTAAGAATTACTTTTGCCATATCTCCGTCACCTCACTTTGTTGCATCGACCTCGATGACATACGGATTCGGCACAAAGTGGTGTCCCTCAACCGTGTAGTTGTTCTGCGTCACGGTGTAATACCGGCGGAACTTCTCTGAGATGTCACGCTCAACCATCGGGTTGTCATTGACTTTGGCATTGACCCAGAAGGTGCGCTTGTTGCCCATGTCAACGATCTCGCCTTCCTTCACGATCATTCTGCCGCCCTTAATGAGATAAGCTGCATTACCGAATGCGTACTCAATCTTCTCAGGGTCATCAGTGTCAGTCTCAGGGTTGTACGGATAGACTGCGACATCACCCTCAAGACCGACCTTGAGTGAACCGAACATGTGGGAAAGACCAAGGGTCTTTGCCGGTCCTGCACGGGTCATCATGGCAAGTTCGTAGAGCGAGATTTCACGGTCGATTTCACCGATGTAACAGCGCTCACGGATAGAGTCACCGTATTTGAGCGTGTTGTTGAGCATGTCCTCACGTGCCTGTGCACTCATGAGCCACTTGTAGACACGGGGGTAGCGTGAGAGCGGCCCTGCATTGGGTGCATCGGTGGTGATGTATGCCCGCATCGGGTCTTTGATGAAGAGACCACACTCAAGACCGACTGCCCACTGGGCGCCGGCGATGAATGTCTTCGGGTTGTAGATGAACGGAACAATACCGGATCCGGTCTCAAGCTCCACATCCGTGTTTGCCCACTTGAGGTTGTTCATGTGGGAGAGGTGGTGCTCGAACGGACCGTCTGCCGTCATCGTGGTGGTCTCGTCAAGGGTTACGACACCAAGGTCGTAGCTGATGTTGTCAACTGAGTTGATGTAGTCGATAACTTCCTTTGACTTGGACTCAAAGGACTTGGACGCATAGCTTTCACCGCCGTAGCAGTGGAACTGCAGGTGGGTGTTGTGGAGCACAACGTCACGGCCGAACTCATTCTGCGGCTTGTAGCCCTCTGCGATCTTCAGGGTGTCAAGGGTGATCTCGTAGTTGCCGGGTTCACCAAGACTGTTCCCGTGCACGTGCATACAGTGCGGAAGCCCGAGGTACTCGTTTGCTGCGATGAGGCCGGAGACAATCTGCCGGGGGGTCACGTCAAAGTACGGGACCACGTCATCGACGGTCTCACAGTTCATTCCCCATCCCCAGGACTCTGTACCGCCGGGGTTCACACACTTCACGCCGAATCCCTTGGTCTGGTTGAGAAGCCATGCAATGTATGCTGCAGTGTTCTCAATCTCGTTCTCCTTGAGATATTCAAGGACAAACCAGTTGTTGCCAAAGACCGGGAGTGCTCCCTGGTCGATGATCGGGGTGTCGCGAATCTCCTCATGGGTATGGCGTGCATACAGAGGCGGCATTGCTGCCTCCATAGAGAAGCCGAATCCCATGCGTGCATACAGGTATGCGGTTCTGAGAACGGTAGGAACGGAGAATCCTCCCTCCATACGCTTGATACCACTGCCTGCCTTTCCATTGAAGAGCTTATCTTCCGGACGGAAGTTCCGGCCGACATTCACCTTTGGACCTGCGACGTGAGCGTGTATGTCAACAGCTGCTGCCATCACGGTCATGCCGGTTGCATCGATGACGGTCGGGTTTGTGACATCGCCTGCATCGACGATCTTGCCGTCTTTGATTGCGACATCCACTTTGTCTCCGTTGATCCCCTGAACGGGGTCGAAGACAAAACCATTTTTGATCAGGTAATCTGTCATGATTATGCTGCCCCCTTCAGTGCCCGTACACGGGTCAGAACCATCTGAAGGAACTCTTCATCGGTGAGCATTCCCTCAGGGGGTTCAACGACCTTTCTGGTCTCAATAGGGACATTGTCCATACGGTACGCACATCCGCCGACTTCAACGCCCACAAATGCCACCGGGACATGCACCTTTGAGACAGCAGATGTCGGGGTGATATGCGGGTCGATACAGACGGACGGAAGCTGTGCAATCTTCTTCACGGAACCAACCGGGAAGTGTGCACCGGGGTCAGACCCAAGTACAAACACTGCGTCAACCTCGTCACGGATAAGCAGATCATTGGATGACGAATCGCCTGGGTTATACCGGGCGAATCCGCGGGTCAGGTCAAGACAGAACGGGAACCCGAACTGCCATCCCCAGACCTGTCCGGAGCCGGTCACATTGTAGTGGCCCCGCATCGCTACGATGGCTGCTTTCGTGTAGTCATTCAGGTCACGGGTGACCATGATTGCAATATCGATATTATGGTTCTTTCCGAGTGAATGGGTCACACCCATACCGAAGAAGATAACCGTAAACCGACCTGACTTGAGCGTTTCCGCAACTTCGTAGATCTGCTCTTTGGGAATGCCTGCAACAACATCCGGAAGTGCTTCGCCACGGATGGCAACCCGGATTGCGCTCAGGAGTTCATAATCGCGGCCCTGTTCAAGCTGGAGATGGACATCTGCCATCTTCGCTGTGTCAGTCTTGCGCGGGTCGACTACGACCATCTTCCTTGACTTTGATCCCTTGCCGGTGAAGAAACCACGGGGGAATATCGAGTACCGCGACATGTGACGCGGGTGAGCATGTGCCGGGTTGCATCCCCAGAAGACCACACGGTCTGCACGGTTTGCAATTTCACCAAGGGTTGCTGAGGGTACACCGACATCCTGCACAGCAATCAGGGTTGAACCGTGACAGACTGTTGCAGTGTTGTCCATGCATGCGCCGACTTCCTCACCGATCTCTGATCCGGTGCCCTGTGCAGTACAGCTTGTCGAGGACCAGCCGTACATTAACGGCTTTTTGGCATCGACGAGCAGTTTTGCAGTATAATCGGCTGCCTCATCATACGTTATTTCTTTCCAGGAGCCGTCTTCCTGCTTCATCTGGGGGCGGGTCAAGCGATCTTTTGCCTGGGAGTGGAGAAACTTCGTTGCTCCAATGGCACAGGCATTGTACACCTCAAGGATCTCCTCTCCGTCATCGGAGAGGGCGACCTCAAGGTCATCGCAGAGCGTCCCGCAGAACGGGCAGACGACATCTGTTACTATTTTCGCCATCTTTCACACACCCTTATAAGCACTCCTCTGTAATCAGAGCAATGGCATCAAGGACCTTCTCATCCTCAGCGACCTCAACGGTCACCGGAGTTCCCTTGAATGTTGGCATCCCGGTAGAGTAGGTGTTGGGGTCAACAATTGCATTGGCCCACGGTCCCATAGGGATCCACCCAAGCCCGGGGTGCGGGCCCTGGGTTGCGCCAATTGCCTTGACCACAACAGTCCCAAATTCACTGGAAACACGAACATTCGTGTTCTTAAAGCACCCGAGACGCTTAAATTCAGCGTCATCGAGCTCGAGGATCCCGCAGGCATCCCGATAGGCAAGTTTCTCCTTGCCGTTTTCCATCGAGACGCCCTGCTGGATCGTCCTACCTGAAATCAGGTTTATCTGAATAGCTGCCACACCTTCATCTCCGATTCAGTTATCTCTCGTACTTCTTGATCGGGCTTGGGCCAAGTTCTGTGACCGTTTTGACAACATCTTCCATGACCATACCCCACTTTGCACCCTCGGATGCGGAGACGAAGGTCATTCTCAGACGGTTGTCATCAAGACCGATGTTTTTCAGGAGGTTCTTTACGAGGAACATGCGCTTTGCACACTTGTAGTTGCCCTCAAGGTAGTGGCAGTCACCAAAGTGGCACCCTGAGATCAGCATTCCATCTGCACCATCCTGGAACGCCTTCATGATGAAGAGCGGATCAACACGGCCGGTACACATCACACGGATGGCACGGATATCGGGCGGATACTGAATACGGGCACCACCGGCAAGGTCTGCACCTGCGTACGAACACCAGTTACAGATGATTGCAATAATTTTTGGTTTCCAGTTCTCATCTGTCATTAGTACTCCCCTCCCTTGAGAAGGAATGCATCTATTTGAGCACAGATCTGTGGTGATGTGAAGTGCTGCATCTTGATTGCACCGCCAGGACAGAATCCTCCGCAGGTACCACAGCCTTTACACTTTGCCTCGGTAACTTCCATCACGGTACGGCCTTCCTTGTCAATAAGAGCAAGGGCACCATACGGGCACTGCGGGACACACATTCCACAGCCTGCACAGATTTCATCCATACACTGTGCGAAGTACGGCTCGAGCTGCACTTCTCCGGTGTGGATTGGAATCGATGCTGCGGATGCTGCACCCTCTGCCTGTGCGACGGTGTCAGGAATATCCTTTGGTCCCTGACAGACACCAGCGAGGTAGATACCTGCTGTGGTGGTGCCACACGGGTTGAGTTTCGGGTGTGCCTCAAGCAGCCAGCCGTCCTGTGACTTGGAGACACCGAACATCTGGCGGATGCGCTCAGCTTCAGGCTTCGGCTGGATTGCCGCTGCAAGGACGACCATGTCCATCTCCATTGCAACAGGCCTTCCGAGAAGGGTGTCTTCGGTGTGGACAATGAGGTTCTTTGTGGTCGGGTCTTCCAGAATGTTTGCCACACGGCCGCGGATGAACTTTGCACCCTCGTTCTGGATACGATAGTAGAACTCCTCGTACATCTTTCCAAAGGAACGGATATCCATGTAGAAGAGGTAGGGCACTGCACCGGGGATCTTTTCCATGATCTGGTGAGCGTGCTTCAGGGAGTACATACAGCAGAAGCGGGAGCAGTAAGCCTTTGCAACACCGCCGGTGTTGTCACGGGAGCCTGCACAGAGAACGAATCCGACCTTCTTCGGGATCTGCCCGTCAGACGGACGAATCAGCTTTCCGCCGGTAGGTCCGGATGCACAGATCAGGCGCTCGAACTCAAGACCGGTGATGACATTGTCAAACCGCTTGTATCCCCACTCTGTCTTCTGTTCAATCGGGATGAAGTCGTATCCGATAGCGAGGATACAGGTACCGACTCTGACCTTCTCAAAGGTGTCCACCATGTCAAGGTCAATTGCACGCTTCTCTTCACCACATGCCTCAACACAGAGACCACACTTCACACATGCGTCGAAGTCGACGGTGTACTGCAGGGGCATAACCTGCGGGTGATAGATGTAGATTGCCTTCCGTGGTGCCATGCCAAACTCGAATGGGTTTGGTTTGATGACAGGACAGACTTCAGCACAGTCACCACAGCCATTACAGCCGCCGCCGATGATGCCGCGTTCCAGTGCTTCGGTGGGATCGAGGACGCCACGTGCCTTCTTCCGGAGGGTGATGGTGAAGTTGCCGATGTAGCCTTCGACATTCTCAACTTCGGTGTAGGTTCTGAGCTCAATGTTGGGGTGTCGGCCGACATCCACCATCTTCGGGGTCAGAATACACTGTGAGCAGTCAAGTGTCGGGAAGGTCTTGTCGAGCTGGGACATACGTCCACCGACAGTCGGAGCCTTCTCAATGAGATAGGTCTTGATGCCTGCGCTTGCAAGATCGAGTGCAGCCTGCATACCACCGACACCGCCACCAAGGACGAGTGCGGAGTGCTCTACAGGCACACTCTTCGGCTGGAGGTCTTCAAGCATCCGGGCCTTTGCGACCGCAATGAGGACCTGGTCCTTTGCCTTCTCGGTTGCGCCTTCCCAGTCGTGCATGTGCACCCAGGAGTTCTGGTCACGGATGTTTGCCATCTCAAACCGGAACTTGTTCAGTCCGCCTTCCTGTGTTGCTGTACGGAACGTTGGCTCGTGGAGACGCGGAGAACATGCTGCAACGACAATGCCGTTCAGGTTGTGTTCTTTGATAGCGTCGATGATCTTTGATTGTCCCGGAGTTGAACACATATACTGGTATTCATCTGCGACAACAACACCATCGAGTGTCTTTGCGTAATCCATAACCTCCTGAATGGAGAGGGAACCTGCGATGTTTGTACCGCAGTGACAGATAAAAACACCAATTCTTGATTCTTCTTTAGTTTCAGTCATTCATTTCACCTCTCAAAGAATCTTCTCCAGGAATGGTTTACAGTCAATACCGTGCAGGTCAAGTGCAAGCTCCTGTGGAGTCATGCCCTGTGCAAGGCCGAGGAGTTCATTGAAGTGAAGAACAGGCAGATTATAGGTCTTGCCGAATTTCTCCTGAATCTCAATCTGACCCCTGTCATACTGAAGCTGGCAGAACGGACACACTTCTGTGAGTGCATCGGCACCGACTTCTTCCAGGTTGATCAGTTTCTCATTGGTGATATCCAGTGAGTGTACGATATCATATCCACGGACACCGCCGCCGGCACCACAGCACTGCATCTTGTTGCGGTACTGGACTGCCTCTGCACCGAGTGCCTCGACAAGCTCATCGATCCACATTGCATTTTCGGTGTCACCGAAATGGCGCTCTTTCGCGGGCTTCATCAGGTGGCATCCGTAGTGGACACCAATCTTGGTCCCGGTAAGGGGGCGTGTAACGGATGCTGCAAGTTTGTCAACACCACAGATCTTCGGGTCATAGTAGAGTTCGGCAAGGTGCCAGACATCAATGGAGCCCTTGAACTGCATGTCGACTTCAGCGAGCACATCGTTTACCTGGTCACGGAGTTCATCGTTGTGCTTCAGGATGTGGTTGACTTCCCAGATGGACTTGTAACATCCGTTACAGATGAGTGCAATGTCCATCTTCATCTCTTCTGCAAGCACGAGGTTGCGTGCTGCAAGTGCATACCAGACGTTCAGGTCAATTGCTCCGAACGCACCTGGTGCAGGACAGCAGCTTGCACCTTTCAGTGGAAGAAGTTCAATACCAACTTTCTCACTGGTCTTTATTGCTGCAGCCTCACATCCGGGGTACCGGTTCGGCGCAATACAACCCAGGAAGAATGCGTACTGATGCATATCTCCAGACATTATTGACCCTCCTCAGCGAGAATCCGATCTGCATTTTCTTTCATCTTATAGTGGTCTATGATCTTCTGAATAGCCGGCATAAACTCAGGGTAGCTGTGTGTCGTTGGTGGATCTGCAGGCAGACCAAGCTTTACACGGGCTGCACGGTTGACATCGTTGTTCGGCACTCCATGTCCGGTTGTGTAGATGAGCTGCACGGTCTTGAGGAAGTTGCGTGGCACAATATCATATTTGAACGCAAGGTTTCTCATCGCCATGATCACATCTGTCGGTGCAAGGTCACGCGGGCAGCGGTCTGTACATGAATAACAGGTGGTACAGAGCCAGAGGTCAGGGTCATTGAGCGCTTCCTGCTCGAGCCCGAGAACTCCCTTGCGCATGAAGAGACGAATCCGATACGAACTGCGGGGTGCTGACGGACATGAACCTGTGCATGTTCCGCACTGATAGCACATATTGGCAGCCGTACGGCTGATTTTCTTCACATCTTCGAGAAACTGAGGGTTGGAATCAGTAGTATAGAAATACGTATCTCTGAGTTTCTCTTCCAGTTCGGCATTGCCGTAATCTTTTACTCTTGCCATTTGCTTATCCTCACGCGGTTTCCATCATCTTGAGTTCAACCTCGTCCTTTGCAGCCTCTTTTACCATTGAGGTGCGCGGAGTGCAGAGCTTGTCCTTTATCTTCAGGAAGAGATCAGTCTCCTTGCCCTTCACACGGATGCCGGTACGCCTCAGTGTGATGATATCCTCACCGGGGCATGCGTTTACGCAGGCGCCACAGAGAATACAGAAGTCCTTATTGACAGCAATAACAGGCTCGTTCTCGCCTCTCAGGTCTTTTGCAGCCTTCGGGGTGGGGAGGTAGATTGCATTTGCGGGACAGACCTCAACACAGGTGGAGCACCCGGCAGGGCACTTGTCTGCATTAAATTCAATGTCACCCTCAAAGATCTTCTCTACCGTGATTGCCTCGGTTGGACAGTTGATGTCACACCAGCGGCAGGTGCAGCAGTTCTCTTCAAGGATTTCGACCTTGCCTGTGAGCTTTGCTGATTCAACTGCCCTCTCAACGGTAATTGCCTCTTCAGGGCATGCTTCGACACAAACCTGACAGCCGTCACAGAGCTTCTCGTCCCAGACAACATCGCCCACGACTGCTCCGAACTCTGCTGAGAATGGTTTGCGCTTCACATCAATTGCCGGACAGAGTTCTGAACAGATGCCACAGCGGGTACACTTCTCGTCATCGACGGTGAAAGTGGTCTTTGCTGCGAGCACAGTCTGCCTCTCAAGTGCCCCTTCAACAGTTCCCTCAAATGCAGGGACTTCACGGCTGATTGCATCGCGGGGACAGACGTCCTCACAGATGGTACAGCGGACGCACTTGTCCTGGTCAATCGTTGTGGCCATATCATATTCAGGGAACCCTTCACGCTCAACAATCGGAAGAGCTTCCTCGCCGTCAATTTTGAGTGTCAGGGAATTGAACGGGCACATCACAACGCAGACGCCACAATATGAGCACTTCTTTTCATCAATGTTAATGGGCTCTGCATAGTCAACTACACCACGACGGACGGCACCTACCAGTCCAAGACTGATTGCTTCCTCTGGGCAGGCTTCTGCACAGATTCCGCATCCGGTACATGTCTGTCCGTTCAGAATCAGGTTGTTAACGTTTTTGAGGAGCTTCTGCTCCATAATGACGTTAACGCCACTTCTCTTTTTGGAGAATTTCGGGAAGAATGTATCCATGTTTAAACCTCACTCCATACCTTCTGCCAGGGATTTGGATTTCGAACCCCACGGTCCTGCCAGCCGTATCACATTAAACGGGCATGCCTCAACACATACGCCACACCCGGCGCAGAGTTCATGATCTACATCGAGAACAATGGCCTTGCCATTCTTCACCTGGTAGATCTTTTCATCAGTGACCGGATCTATCGTAAATAGCTCCAGCGCATCGACGGGGCATGCAACAACGCATGCGTTACAACCGGTACACCGCTCCATGTTAATATGCAATGCAAATGCCATGGTTTCACGCACCAGTATCGATCAAATCGATTACAGGAAAAGTTGTTGAAAAGAATAGATAAATGTATTGAAGTGCAGCGTTTTCAAAAAAACAGAGCAGAACCCACCGATTCTGCTAGTATACATTTACAAAGACCCATTATAAACAGAAATACATTAATTATAAGACCAGCCCTCCACCAATACTCACCAGAAAAATCCCGAGAAATTTTATCACAAACGGCAAAAAAAAGACAGTTCGCCCCCCACCCGGAAAACCACATTTTTGAATGCCGGTTCCCCATTTATTCATCATTCTGCGGACAGAAATGAAGGATTCAGAGATTTTCCTTCCTGTTAAAAAAATAATAATATCCGCACGCTGACATTTCCGTACAGTAAACCTAATTTCAATCAAAGACCACCATATGTTAGCATGACAACAGATGAACTGACAAAAATATTCGAAGAGTTCGGAATTGAGAATGAAATCACCTGTCCACAGGCATTTGAGATCTCTGAGAAATACGGCGTATCAAAGACAGAGATTGCCCGCTACTGCAACAGCCGGGATCCCCGGATCAAAATCAGGGGCTGCCAGCTGGGCTGTTTCAAATGAGCATTTTTCTTGAACTGATACCGGTCGCCGAAGCAGAGAGGATTCTGCAGGGAATTGCTCCGCAGATGGAGGAAGAAAAGATCCCCCTCACCGAGGCATTCGGGAGAGTCCTCTCCCGGCCCGTCACCGCAGCAGAAGATATTCCCGGTTTCACCCGCACAGTGGTGGACGGGTATGCCGTCCGTGCGGCAGATACCATCGGTGCAGGTGAGGCACTGCCTGCTATGCTTACCATCACCGGCCGTGTCGGAATGGGAGACGGAGATGCGGGCACAGTCGGACCCGGTGAATGCAGGTATGTACCAACAGGTGCGGTCATACCGGATGGTGCCGATGCCGCTGTGATGATTGAATACGCTGAAGAGTCCGGAAACGATGTCCTCATCTACCGTGCGGTCGCACAGGGAGAGAACCTCACCCTCCGGGGGGACGATTTCCGGAGATCGGATCTGGTATTTCCGGCAGGCAGACGCCTGTCACCCCGCGACCTCGGTGTTCTGGGTTCGCTGGGCATCACCACGGTGCCGGTCCGCAGGCGGCCGGTACTCGGGATCATCAGCACCGGGAATGAACTCATCAGCCCTGACCGGACACCCGGACCCGGAGAGATCAGGGATGTAAACACCTATCTTTGCGACGGATACGCACGGGAACGGGGTGCCATCCCACGCATCTATGGCATCATACCCGATGAACGCGAACCTCTCGAGGCGGCCATCAGGCTGGCAGTCAGCGAATGCGACCTGGTATGCATCTCGGGCGGCAGCTCCAAAGGGGAACGCGACATGTGTGCTGCCATTCTAGCAGACCTCGGCACAGTCCATGTTCACGGCATCGCACTTGCGCCGGGCAAGCCGACCATCATCGGCACCATTGATGGCATCCCTGTACTGGGCCTTCCCGGCCACCCGGCGTCTGCCTATGTGGTCCTCGTAGCGCTTGGCGATGTACTCATCGCCGCGATGACGGAAGGCGAAGTCGCACGCATAACCGTGCCGGCCCGCTGTGCCGCCCCGGTACCGTCAGTACGGGGACGGGAGGACTATGTGCGTGTCAGGCTGGAGGGGAGGGACGCATACCCGCTCTTCGGGAAATCCGGCCTCACCAATACGCTTATCGAAAGCAGCGGACTGCTCCGCGTCCCTGACGGCAGGGAAGGATATGAGAAGGGAGCAGAGGTTGAGGTGATCCTGTGGTGACCATGGTACGACGATATCTCGAACTGGTTTCCCTGGAGGAGGCCCTCAAAACAACACTCTCATCATTCCCGTACATTCCCATCGTGGAAGAGACCCCCCTCTCTGAGGCAGCGGGCCGGGTGACGGCGGCACCGGTATTTACCCGGCAGTCGGTTCCCCCGGTACACCTCTCCGCGATGGACGGGATTGCCGTCCGGAGCGAAGACACCATCGGTGCCGCTGAACAGCGTCCGGTGACCCTGCAGCACTTCCGGCGGGTGAATACCGGCAATGTCGTTCCCTCAGAGTATGACGCCGTCATCATGATCGAGGACGTGGAGGAGGAGGACACAGGACAGTATATCATCCGCAGGGCCGCGGCCCCGTGGCAGCATATACGGCCGGTGGGAGAAGATATCGGCGAATCTGAGATGATTGTCCCCTCATCGCACCGTATCCGCCCTCATGAGATTGGCGCACTGGCAGCCTACGGCGTGACAACAGTCCCGGTCCGGACCGTCCGTGTCGGACTCATTGCCACCGGCAGTGAACTGGTGCCTCCCGGCACCCGCCCGGAAGCAGGCCAGGTTGTCGAGAGCAATATGCAGATGGCGGCAGCATGCCTGCGTGACCTCGGCGCCACGCCCACCCATTACGGCATCGTGCCGGATGAGCCGGAACAGATCCGTGAGGCGGTCATCCGCGGCATCCGGGAGAATGATATGCTGATCATCTCCGCCGGATCCTCCAAAGGCACCCGCGATTACACGGCATCCATTATCGAAGATCTTGGCAGGGTGTTCATCCATGGTGTTGCCATCAAACCGGCCCGCCCCGTGATCATCGGTGCCATTGACGGCAAACCCGTCATCGGCACACCCGGATACCCGCTTGCCGCATACACCATCATCCGTGAATTCATCAGCCCGATGATGGGTGCATACGGCCTGCAGCCGCCGTCGCCTGAGACTGTCCCTGCCGTCCTCTCCACCCGGCTTGATTCGGCAGGGGGCACGGACGAATTTGTTCTGCTCTCCGTGGGCAGAGTCGGCGGCCGGTGGGTGGCTGTTCCCCAGTCACGGGGGGCCGGCGTACAGATGAGTGCAGTCCGTGCGAATGCCTACATGAAAATTCCCGCACGGAAAGAAGGAGTGATGAACGGCGAGGAGGTGCAGGCGACCCTGATGGTTCCGCAGTCTGCTGCTGCTGAATCCCTCCTCATCACCGGCAGCCATGACCCGTGCATTGACTACCTTGCTGATATGCTCCGGGAACATGCGGTAACCCTCCATCCCACCCATGCCGGCAGTATGGGAGGCGTTCTTTCGCTGAAACAGGACACCTGCCATGTGGCGCCGATGCACCTTCTTGCAGAGGACGGCACCTACAATATCCGGTACCTTGAAAAGTATATGCCGGAAACACCGCTCACCCTCATCTGCGGGGCAGAACGGGAGCAGGGCATCATCGCACCCGAACCGGTCACATTCGATGAACTCATCGGCAAACGGATCATCAACCGCCAGAAGGGTTCGGGGACCCGCATTCTCTTTGACCATCTCCTCAGACAGAGAGGGGTGGACCCGACAGAGATCACAGGATACGGACGGGAGGCAACCACCCATCTTGCCGTAGCCCTTGCCGTCCGGTCAGGGGAGGCGGAAGCAGGCATCGGCGTATACAGTGCGGCAAAGGCCCTTGGCCTTGCGTTCACTCCCATCGGGACAGAACGCTATGAACTGGTGACACGGACAGCGACTCTGGAGGCCATGCCCGAAGTGCGTATGCTCTTCGATCAGGTGTCCTCAGATAGTTTCAAAGATACACTGCACCGCCTGGGCGGTTACCGAACAGAAGAAACAGGGATAATCAGAAGAATTCCCTGAACATTTTAATTCTGCAAAAAAATTATTCTGCGGGAAGAACCTTCTTCCACCAGATAACCTGTCCATCCTCAACCTTGAGCACTTTCAGGTATTTGATCATAATATCAGCAGGCACTGCAGTAACATCTGCACCAGTCGGTACAAAGAGCAGCATTGGTTCAAGCGCAACTCCTGCTGCACGTGCTTTATCACACTGCTGCTGGATCATTCCTGCCTTCTCTGCAGAAACAGCTGCTTCCATGCAGACATCCACCGGATAATATGCACTTTTTCCGAACCGTTTCCGTGAGACGACATATGCAAATGATGCTCCGCCGCACTCAGGTTCCCGGTCAATATTCCATCCCTCACCCGGTGAGAACATCTTCCTCAGGTCACGGGTAACATATGAATTCATTACATCTTTGGAATCGCCCATGTTCCAATCTCCTCTATAATATGAGATTTCATCTTACTAAATTTAAACCTATCTCATTTGTTGGACAGAAATTTTGCCGAAATAAAGGCCATATTCACATATTTTATTGAATTTATCCAAAATATGACGAAATAAGCAGTATCTGCCATCCTGTCTGCACTTCCACGGCAGCCCCTGTTCCGGGCAAAAATAACTACGAAAAAGAAAGATTATAGTAAGAAGGTGCACCAAATATTTCATTCGTATCGAGAGGTTTAATGATGGAATTAAACGGCGTTTTTATCGAAGATGAGTATGCAGAGGCATTCCCCAACTGGGCGTGCCGTGTCATTATCACAGCAATCAACGAAAAATGGGCAGTGAATGCAGCAACAGAAGCAACCGGCTTTGCAACATCAGCAATCGGATGCCCCTGCGAAGCAGGTATCGAGCGCATTCTCACTCCGGAAGAGACACCGGACGGACGCCCCGGCGTTGCTATCATGCTCTTTGCCGGCGGCAAGAAGAAGCTGAAAGAGCAGGTTGTTGAGCGCCTTGCAGAGTGTGTCCTTACCTCACCCACCGCAGCAGTCTTTGACGGCATGCCTGAGGCAGAGGAACGCATCGATGTCAAACTCCACTTCTTCGGCGACAAATTTGAGCACAAGGTGGAAGTCGGCGGACGCCAGTGCTGGGCAATCCCCATCATGAACGGCGAATACATCGGCGAGGAAGAGTTCGGTATCGTGAAGGGCATTGCAGGCGGCAACTTCTTTATCATGGGAGAGTCCGTTGAAGCCGCACTCGAGGCCGCAGAGAAGGCAGTTGACGCCATCAAGACCTGTGCAGGCTCAATCACCTCATTCCCGGTTGTCGCATCAGGTTCAAAGGTCGGCTCAAATGCCTACAAGTTCATGGTGGCTACCACCAATGAGAAGTACTGTCCAAGCATCCGCGATCAGGTGCCTGACACCAAGGTTCCCGAGGGCGTCACCTGCATCTATGAAATTGTGATCGACGGTGTCGATGAGGCAGCCATCAAAGCAGCCACCAAGGCAGGCATTGAGGCAGCAGTCACCGTGCCCGGCATCAAACGCATCACTTCCGGAAACTTTGGCGGCACCCTTGGCCCATACAAGTTCCCGCTCTCTGAAATTCTCTAAAACCCCTTTTTTTATTCTCCGTTCTACTACGCATTCCTTAAATACCTTTGTTGCCGATAATTCTGTTAACGAAAATTTCGGTGACAAATAGTTATGGAAGTATTCACACCTGACGAGATACAGAAACGGTTCGGGCGCCTTTTTTCCCAGCGCCTGCTGGTGATGGTGGATGAAGAGGCAGGACGGGCAGAGATCCTTGAAGAATGCCGGTGCCGCGGCTCCATTGAATGGGATGTAATGAACCGGAAACGTGCCGGCGGTGCTGTCACCGGCATCACGGTTGAAGGCACATCAATGACCATGCAGGCAAAAATTGGCCATTATCCTGCCCGTTTCGGCCCGGCTGACCAGGAACTGGGCGGTCAGGCACTCGAGGGTGTGGAGATACGCGGGGACGAGGTTGTCACGTCCTGGGCAGGCATCGCCGGCGCCGGTGTTGGTGTGGCGGCATGCCTCCCGCAGGCACCCGGGGTTATTCGGACGGAATATGATTCCGCAGATGACCTGAAGATAGGGGGTGCCCGAATCAACCGGTCCCGCATTGTCACCCCCCGATATGAGAAGGTCACCATCGGCATCGATGATACGGATACCAAAGAGGAAGGGGCGACATGGGTGCTTGCAAGCCAGTGCGCCGAGGCATGCCCGATAGAAGGCGTACAATACCTGAATATGCGCCTCATCCAGCTGAACCCAAAGGTCCCGAACAAAACGACCAACTGTGTCGGTTCGGCCCTGAACTTTGCGGTGCGTCCGGATAAAACACAGGAGCTGCTTGCCTATGTGCGGGACTTCATCCAGATGCACGCCGTCAGTAATGACACCGGTATCGCAGTCTACCGCGGCATCGGCCTTCCGGAGGAGTCACCCTACCAGACGAAAGTAAAGACCGAGGTCTTAAATCAGGAGGAATGCGAGGCAGAGGCGGCACGGCTTGGGATCACCTATATCGACACCTGTGCAGGAAAGGGGCGAATCGGGGCACTCGGCGCAGTGCTCTGGGCAAACAAAGGCATTGAAGCGGCCGGACTCTATGGCGAACATCTCTGACCCCTATTCCATCCGGTATCCGGAGATCTGCGCAGTCGCGGATAGTGACGGCACCACCGTTGAACTGATCGAAGAGTTTGCATGCGTCGGCGGGGCGATGTGGGCAGGCCACAATTACCGGAAGAGCCCTCTTGTGCAGTCGGTCCGCATGGTCGGCAACACCCAGCGCTTCCTGCTCTCTGCAGGAGAGACAAACCTCGCTCTGGAAGGCTCCTACTTCCCGGCCGGCATTGCCGGGGTGGATGTCACGGAAAATGAGATAGGCATCACCTACCGCGGCGTGGGCGGCGGCGGTGTGGGGGCCACGGTCTGCCGGGCAGCGGCGGCAGGCGTCATCCGCTCAACAAGCGACCCCTGCGGCGGCGGGCGTGAAGCGGGTGCCCAAATCTGGCTTCCCCGGCGTGAGCGCGTCATCATCGGCGTGGATGACACCGATACCCCTGAGGAGGGGGCCACCTGGACGCTTGCCCATAACATCGCTGAGGCGGTGCAGACACCGGAGACACGCTATATCTCCCATACCATTGTCCAGCTCTTTCCGGTGCCCTACCGGACCAAAAACTGCGTTGGTGTGGCATGTGAGTTCGCCACCACCGAACCCGAACAGCTGGTGACTGCATTTGAGGAGATGCTCCGGAAATATACCCTCTCGGATGAGACGGGCATGGCTGTATTCCGCGGCTTCTCCCCTGCACCCCTCACTGAATATGGGTGGAAGGTGAAACGCGGAGAGGTCACCCGGGATGACCTGAATGCGATTCGTGAGCATATCGAAATCCGCCTTGACGGGCGGGGCATCATCGGTGCTGCAGCGGCCATCCCGTTTGCAACCCGGTACAAAGAGGCGCTGTCCATATGCACTGGGGAGCCCTGAAAGCCCGGATTCTCGCATACGGAACCGTGCGGCCCACCGGGGCCTACCGGTTCTGTCCGGAACAGTCTACCGCAGGCCCGGGGGCAGGCGGCAGTGGTTCCGTCTTTTTTACAACTGCTCATGGCCGTATCCGGCTCACTATCAGTGAACATTCACCCCTTACCCTGACCGCGGATGCAGACGGCGCCGCCCGCCTTACCGGACCGGGAATTGACGTTGCCGGATACATCGAGGAGCCCGTATACCACTGCCCCCGGCAGGCATACATCACCCTCTCAGAGGGGTGCATCTTCTCCTGCCGCTACTGTGCGGTGCCCGCTCTCGCGGGACGGATCAAGACGGCAGAGGAGGTCACCGCCATGATTGCAGCAGCGGCAGATGAAATTGATGCAATATCCCTCACGAGCGGAGTCATCGGCTCCGTTGAGGATGACGAGGAACGGGCCGTTGCCATGGTGCATGCGGTGGCAGGGTTCGGCATTCCGGTGGGCGTCTCCATCTATCCCCTGCCCGGCACCCCCCGACGACTCAAAGACGCCGGGGCCTGTGAAGTGAAGTTCAATATTGAGGCGGCAACACCGGCCCTCTTCCGGGAGATGTGCCCCGGACTGGACTATGAAGGCACCTGGTCAGTACTGGAAGAATCCGTTTCCGTATTCGGCAGAAACCGGGTCTTCTCCAATGTGATCCTCGGGCTGGGAGAGACCGATGCAGAGATGATGGCATGCATCTGCCGCCTCACAGACATCGGGGTGATTCCTGTCATCCGCCCCCTGAATCCCTCCCCGAACCTCCCGGGACTTCTCCGCCCATCTGCGGAGCGCATTCTCAAGATTGCGGAATTTGCCGCAGAAGAACTGAAAAAAGCCGGCCTTGACCCCACACAGGCGAAGACGATGTGCACCCTGTGCGGCGGATGTGATCTCGTGCCTGGGAAGGATCTTGTGAACCACACCCCGCGGCACGACGCAAACGGGGAGGCATGCCTCGCCGCTGCCCTCCGGGCGGCAGCAGACCGTTTCTACACGGTGCCGGGATACCCCGTGACCACCCTGGCGGAGGCCTGCGGAGCGGTATGCACGGTAAACGAGAAAGTCGCCCTCGAGTATGCACTCGGGGACGCCATCTCCGGCCGCCGGGCCTGCGTAATTCTGAAGAATGTCGGCCTGAACGCCTGCATGGACCCCCTGATGAACGCCGCCGTGCAGGGCCTCTCTGCGGGGCTTGTCATCGTCGTGGGGGATGACACGGAGGTTTCCGGGTCACAGAATGCACAGGACTCCCGCTGTATCGGAAGGGTGGCGGAAGCCCCGACATTCGCCCCGGCGGCAGATGACCTTGCCGTGGTGGCAGAGGCGGCATTTCAGGCCTCTGAACAATTCTCCCGCATCGCACTGGTGCGGGTGACACCGGCCGTTCTTGCAGCAGCGGCGGCCGGCACCCCGCCGGCACGGGCCGACCACAAGGGAACCATTGCAGATTCGTCACTCACCATGCGGGGGCGGGCTGAGGCAGCAGAGATACGGCACAGCGAGATGGTGCGGTGGGCACAGGAGCGTCCCGTCCCTGCCCTCGTCTATCCCCCGCACCAGGGACCGGTGCCGTCCTGTTCAACAGTTGCCCCTCCGGCAGGAGCCCCCGAGACGATGCAGTCACGCGGGTTTGCCCGCACCTTCTGCAGAAACTGCCCGTACATCCCCCTCCTGCAGGTAATGCGGGATGAAGGACTGCATCCGGTGCTCGACATCGGCTGCGGCCTCCTTGCCAAAAACCCGCCATGGGAGGTGGGCTCTGCCGGATACGGGCTGGGTTCAGCACCTGCGGTGGCGGCAACGAGTACCGGCGTGGCACTGATGGGGGACTATGCACTGATGCACTCCGGGCTGAGCGCCCTTGCAGACATCCGGGAGAAAGAGTTGGACGTTCTTGTTGTGATCGTGGAAAACGGCGTTCTGGGTATGACCGGGAAACAGGCAGCGCCGGAAATCCTGCCCTATATCAGCTGGGCGGCACCGGTGATTGTGAATGCCGCTGACCGTGAGGCCGTCCGTGCCGCACTGGTGCGGGAAGAGAAGCTGAAATGCGTGATTATCCGGGGCCGGTGCCCCGGGGGAGAGGAACATGAAACCGTGGAATGTTGAGATCTGTGATGTGACACTCCGTGATGGTGAACAGACACCCGGCGTGTCATTTACCTGTGAAGAGAAGATGGCAATCGCCTCACTGCTGGATGAAACCGGAGTAGAGGTAATTGAAGCCGGTTTTCCGGTGGTATCAGAGAATGAGCACCGGTGCGTAAAGGAGATCTGCAGAATGGGGCTGGACGCCCGGATCTGCTGTCTGGCACGTGCCCTCCCCGGCGATATCGATGCGGCCATCGAATGCGGGGTGGAGCTGGTGAGCATCTTTATTGCGACATCCGAACTGCATATGCGGATAAAATACCGCTGTTCAGCCGATGAGATGCTGGAGCGGGCCCTCGGAATGGTCGATTATGCCCATGACCATGGGATCGCCGTCCGTTTCGCAGCAGAGGACGGCTCCCGCACGGACCCTGCCTTTCTGCGGAAGATGTATGCGGCAGGAGCGGAGCGTGGTGCAGAGTATTCAGGATTTGCCGATACACTCGGGTGCCTGACACCGGTTGAAATGATGCGGTTTATGGAGCATACCGGCAGTAAAATATCGAACAAGCTCGCGGTCCACTGCCACAACGACCTCGGCTGTGCCACCGCAAATACGATCACAGCAGCAGAATACGGCGCATTTCAGCTGCATACTACGGTTAACGGCATCGGAGAGCGGACCGGCAACGCCCGGCTCGAAGAGGTGCTCGCCCTCCTCCGGCTGAAAGGAGGCGTGGAGCGCTATGATCTCACCCGTATCCCCGAACTCTCTTCGATGGTGGAACGCTACAGCGGCATTACGATGATGGACACGAAACCGGTGGTGGGGAAGAATGCCTTCTCCCACGAAAGCGGCATCCATATCGCAGCGATGCTCGAAGATCCGGAGACATATGAATATCTCCGTCCGGAGACGGTGGGCAGGCAGCGGCAGTATATCCTCGGCAAACACACCGGAAAAAAGGCTATCGAACATGTGATCGCCTCAAAGGGATGCGCCCTCTCTCAGGAACAGGTGCACTGGGTGCTCTGCCAGGTAAAGGATATCTCTGAAGGGAAATGCAGAATCACCGACGATGTCCTCATGGCACTGCTGCGTGAGGCACAGGATCAGGGGGATGCATGAGCACACTCTCCGAACGCATCCTTGGCGGCCCTGCCGGCACCTATGTGGACCGGGCTGTGGACCGGGCGTTTGCCCACGACGGTACCGGCGTGCTTGCAATGGAGGCATACCGCCAGATGGGGAACCCGAAACCGGCACGCCCGGAGACTGTCTCCATCATCTACGATCACATCGCCCCCGCAAACACCTCACAGACGGCCACCCTCCAGAATGAGCTCAGGGAATTTGCCGCGGAAAAAGGGTTTGCCCTCACCGACGTCGGCGGCGGCATCTGCCACCAGCTGATGAGCGAAGGACGGGTGCTGCCCGGTGAAGTAGTCGTGGGGGCCGACTCCCACTCCTGCACGACGGGTGCCTTCGGGGCCTTCTCCACCGGCGTGGGGGCAACCGATATGGCAGCCATCTGGGCAGAGGGGAGCACCTGGTTCCGCGTCCCGGAGACGATATCTGTCAACCTCACCGGCTGCCTGCCCGCATGGTGCGAGCCAAAAGACATCGTCCTGACGGTCACCGGCACAATTGGCATGGACGGCGGCACCTACCGTGCGCTGGAATACACCGGCGACGGTGCCGATGCCCTTTCGATGGCAGGCCGGCTCACGCTCTCCAACATGGCAGTGGAGTGCGGTGCAAAGGCAGGCCTCTTCTATGCGGACAAAACAACACAGGAATACCTCGCCCGGTACGGCCACAGCGTGGAACGGCAGGAGCCGGAAGAGGGCACCTACTGCCGTGAACTCTCCGTCGACCTTGCCGACGCAGAACCCGTCCTCTCAGTGCCGCACCGGGTGGATACCGTGGCACCGGTGACAGATTATGCAGGTACCCCTCTCGATCAGGTCTTTGTCGGCACCTGCACGAACGGCCGGTATGAGGATCTGGAGCGCTTTGCCCGCATCGTCCGCGGACAGCAGGTGGCGTGCCGCACGATCGTCGTCCCGGCATCCCGTGCCATCATGCAGCAGGCAGCAGAGACCGGCATCCTCGCAGAGATCATCGCTGCCGGATGCATAGTCGGCCCGCCGGGCTGCGGCCCCTGCCTCGGGATGCATATGGGTGTTCTCGGGGAAGGGGAAACCGCCCTCTCGACTGCCAACCGCAACTTCAAAAACCGGATGGGCATCGGGGCAGAATATTATCTCGGGTCGGTGGCAACGGCGGCGGCGAGTGCGCTGAAAGGTGAAATCACCTCACCGGAGGGCGCCATATGACGCTCTCCGGCCATGCTGTCTGTATCGGAGCAGACATCGACACCGACCTTGTGATCGCCGGCCGGTACCTCCGGACGAAAGACACCTCGGTCTGGGCGGAGCATGTCTTCGAAGACCTCGACCCGACGCTTGCCCCCCGGCTAAAGGGCGCAGTCATCGTGGCAGGCAATAATATGGGGTGCGGATCATCACGCGAACAGGCGCCGGTCGCCATACGGGAGGCTGGTGCCATCGCAGTCATCGCCCCCTCGTTTGCCCGGATCTTCTTTAGGAATGCAATTAACGTGGGCCTCCCGGTCATCGAGTGCGACAGCCTCGTCTGCGGCGAAGGCAGCACCGTCACCATCTCACTGGAGGAGGGATGGGTTGAAGCGAACGGCGTGCGTCACCCGATCCGCCCCCTTTCCGGCAGGATGCAGGAGATTCTTGCTGCAGGCGGACTCGTTCCATACTGGAGAAACCGATGATCTTCCCGGAAGCATGCAAAATTGTCGGATACGCCGAGGGGAGGCCCGCCGGAGATAAGGTCTATTTCCTCTCACAATACCTCGTACGGCAGACAAAGACCGGGTACGAAGTGCTGGAAGTGGAGACAGAAGAGGGCACCAGCATACTCAGGGACATTAAATCATCGCACCTGCTCGCCGGAGAGGCGGATGTCTGCATGTACCCTGAAAAAGTCAACCTCCATAACCGCCCGGATCTCATCCGCCGGGCACGCGGGACGGGGAAATTCTGCACGGTCTTCATCGGGCTCGATGAACACATGACGATTATCTGTGAACCGTCAGACGAACACCTCATCACCATTCATGTCTATGACGCAGAGCCCCCCCGCCCGAATCTGGCTCATACCATCCGCGATCTTGAAGAAACCGGTCTCTTCGAGGAATGCGGCGTGCAGTTCTGCTACCATATCGCAGACATCAGGGATACCGCATCAGAGGTCTATCCCTGCCGGGCGGCAGGATTCTCACGCACGATTGACAATGACCGGCTGCGGGGCGATGAAACGGTGGCAGGATGCCTGACCGGCAGGCAGGTGCTTGCCGAATGCTATGGAGAGAAGGCGGCGTTCAGAGTCACCGACATCTGCCCGGCCAACCGGGTGGCACAGGAGCCCTACATCGCCCGGTGCTGCCGGATGGAACGGACCGGCATCGGTGTCCATGACGGCTGCTACGGTTCGATTGTTCACTGGGGGGCGTCCCCCCGCACCATCGCAGAGGCGGTCTTTGCTGTCTGTGAGGGGTGGGAAAAGAGAAGAACGGAGATGGAGAATACGACAACGGAGGCACAGAATCAATGACCGCGATTGCAGTCGCCGAGGGCGACGGCATCGGGCAGGAGGTCATCCCGGTGGCACAGGACGTCCTTGCACTGCTCCACCCGGAGTATGAATACTATCCTGTGGAGATTGGCTATGGAAAGTGGATGAAGACCGGAGAGGCATGCACCGCAGATGACATCGCCCTCCTGCGTGATGCAGACGCCATCCTCTTCGGAGCGGTGACCACCCCGCCTGCGTCCGATTACCGCAGTGTCGTCCTGCAGATACGAAAAGAGCTGGACCTCTATGCCAACCTCCGCCCGGTACAGGGAAACGGGGTGGACATCATGGTCGTGCGGGAGAACACTGAAGGACTCTATTCCGGCGTCGAATGGCAGGAGGAAGACCGCGCCTGCACCCTGCGGATCATCACCCGGAAGGGGAGCGAACGGATTGCCCGGGCCGCCTGCAGGATTGCACGGGAGCGGAAGAACCGGTTGACCATCGGGAACAAGGCAAATGTCATCAAATCAGACGCCTTCTTCCGGGACATATGCATCCGGACAGCAGAGGAAGAGGGCGTCCCGTACACCACCGCCTTCATCGACGCCCTGACCCTCGATGTCCTCATACACCCGGACCGCTATGATGTCATCGTCACCACGAACATCTTCGGTGACATCCTCTCTGATGCGGCCGCATATCTGGTGGGAGGACTGGGGATGCTCCCCAGCGCAAATATCGGAGACCGGCATGCACTCTTTGAGCCCGTCCACGGGAGTGCCCCTGATATTGCCGGACAGGGCATCGCAAACCCGGTCGCCGCTGTCCGGTCAGCAGCGATGCTGCTATCCCATCGGGGAGATACAGCCGGGGCAGCCCATATAGAAGAGGCCATCAGGCTGACCGCTGAAGCCGGCATCACGACGCGGGATAGCGGCGGAACGGCCACCACCGCAGAGTCAGGTGCCGCGATCATCGCCGCCCTTACCCGGCTGATGGAATAGTCCGCCAGTGCACCATTGTTGACCATAATATCCTTCCGGCGCCTCCTTCCTCCGGCGGATCTCTTCCGGCCGGTATGCCACCTCTTTTTGCCCGCCGGATACAGATCCATTCCGTACAGCCATGATCACGATCGGATGTCACGTCTCCATCGCCGGGTCGCTTGCACAGGCCGTGTCCCGAGCAAAGGAGCGCACCTGCACCACCTTCCAGATATTTACCTCCAACCCCCGCGGCTGGAAGACAAAACCACTTACAGAAGAGGACGCCGCGGCCTTCCGGCTGGCCGTAGCAGAGAGCGGCATCGCCCCTGTTGTCGCCCACATGCCCTACCTCCCCAACCCCGCCACTCCCCGGGCAGATGTGCGGGAGAAGACGGTGGCAGCGATAGAAGGAGAAGTGGAGCGCTGCCGGATGCTGGGCATCCCCTATCTGGTCACCCATCTGGGCAGCAGCCTCGGCAGTGACGCTGCTGCGGCACGGGAACGGGCCATCACCGCGATCGGCAGGGGAGCGGATGCCTCTGAAGGAGAGGTGATGATTCTCCTTGAGAATACGGCCGGGACAAAGAACAGCATCGGCACCACCTTTGAAGAGATCGCCGCCCTCATGGAGGGAGTCGGGCGACAGGGACCTGTCGGCGTCTGTTTTGACACCTGCCACGCATTTGCGGCAGGCTGTGATCTCAGGACCGCAGAAGCCACAGACGCCGTCGTGAAGCATTTGGATGCCGTTATCGGCCTCTCCCGCCTGAAGGTCATCCATCTCAATGACACCATATCCGAACTTGACGGAAGGCGTGATCGCCACGAGCATATCGGCCTCGGCAGAATCGGTGTGGAAGGCATCCGGTCGGTGGTCACTCATCCGGCGCTGCATGACCTCCCGTTCATCTGTGAGACACCGGTAGACGACCGCAGGGACGACTACGGCAATATTGCCTGCGTCCGGAAAATAGCGGGAGAATAGCACGAGAGAGGGGAGGATGGCCGGCGCTCATATGTGCCGGACACCGGTCTCAGGGTGTGCCTCCCTGCCCAACTATTTAAGATATCATCCCCAATTTTAGTGGCAGTGAAGGCGATACGGGACGGCACCTCGGTGGTGCTCGGAATAGACGGACATATGCTGTATGACCAGAGCGGATATGGCCGGAAGACAGACGACGGGCTCATTCTATCTCCGGAAGAGGCCCTCTACCTGGTGCTGAAGACGAAGATCATCGTCACCGGTGAGACATTTGAGTCACTGATAACGGAATTTTCATCCCTGTCCGGATTTATGCGGCGGTTTCTGGTCTACCGGGACATGCGGGAGCGCGGGTATGTTATTCTGCCCGGCCCCCATGACTTCCGGGTCTTCCGGCGGGGAGAGAGACCAGGAACCGGGAGAACAAATTATCTCATCCGTGTGCTCTCCGAGCGCGATCTCATTACTTTCCGTGAACTCGCAGATGAGGTGGCCTCAGCGTCGCATATGCGCAAACAGTTTGTGCTTGCCGCAGTCGATGACGAGGATGAACTCACCTACTATGATGTGAAGACCGAACCCCTGAAAGAAGCAGGCCCGGCACCGGAGATTTCCCCGATAAATGCCATTCGTGCAGGAAATTCCGTCATCACCCAGGACACCGCCGCATTCCCCGACCAGTCGTGGTTTGGGACAAAACTTGACAATACCCGCCTGATGCTCTCCCCGATGGAGACCCTGTACCTGCTTGACGAGGGGTGTCTCACCATCTCAGGAGAAGAGAACGGGGCTGCCATCCGAAAGGACATACCGGTAGAGGACGCGGAATGGAAAGAGAAGTCCCAGGTCTATGCATACCTGCGCACCCGCGGCCACACCCCCCGTACCGCCTATAAATTCGGCCATCACTTCCGTGTCTACTCCGGAGAGAAGAAGCACTCAGAACTCCTGGTCCACGCCCTTCCTGCTGATGCGTCCCTCCCGATGAGCGTGATCTCTCGTTCGGTGCGGCTTGCACACAGCGTGCGGAAGAAGATGCTTTTTGCATGTACCGAACAAAATGGTATTGAATTCATTGAATTTGCACGAATTAAATTGTGAGTGATCTGTTTCTATGCAGTCGGAGATCAACCCATGGTCTGCAAACCAGTCCATCGACACGGATAAACTCTTCACGGAGTTTGGAATCGAACCGATTGAGCCTGTGCTCCCGGAAATAAAAAATCCCCCTGCATTTCTGCGCCGGGGCATTGTAATCGGGCACCGTGACTACCGCCCCATCGTGGATGCCATGAACAATGGCACCCCCTTTCATGTGCTGACCGGGTTTATGCCGTCCGGGCATCCCCACCTCGGGCACCTGATGGTGATGAAGGAGGTGGTCTGGCACGTGCAGCAGGGAGGAAACGGATATGTGGCAGTCGCTGACCGTGAAGCGCATGCCGTGCGCAGTATCTCATGGGACAAATGCAATGAATACGGCAGGGAATACCTCACCTGCCTCTATGCACTGGGGTATGAGGGAGAGACCTACTACCAGAGCACCAATAACCGTCTCAAGGACCTCGCCTTTGAAGCGGCCATAAAGATGAACTTCTCCGATATGCAGGCAATATACGGGTTCGGACAGGAGACCGCCCTTGCGCATGCAATGAGTGTCGCAACGCAGGTCGCAGACATCCTCTTCCCCCAGGTTGCCGCCGGACCCGCACCCACCATCGTCCCGGTGGGCATTGATCAGGACCCCCACATCCGCCTCACCCGTGACGTCGCCTACAAACTGCGCTTCTTCACGGTCGAGATGCGGGAGGGGTATGTGAGTGTCCGTTCCAAAAACGCACCCGAAGGAGCACTCGCCGCTGTGCATGCCGCATTCCCCGGCTCAAAAAAATACGAGGGGCATGTGGACATCAAAGGCTGCAGCCTCGCTGACGTGGATGCGGCAGTACGGGCCATCGAGATTGAATTCGGGGGATACGGGTTTTTCACCCCGTCTTCCACGTACCACTACTTCATGCAGGGCCTGCAGGGCGGCAAGATGTCATCGAGTGTCCCGGAGAGCTTTATCGGCTTCTGCGACACGGAGAAGGCAGTCAAAAAGAAGGTGATGGGCGCCCTCACCGGCGGCCGGATGACCCTTGAAGAACAGAAGCGGCTCGGCGGTGAACCGGAGAAGTGCTCGGTCTATCTCCTCAACCTCTTCCACATGGTGGAGGATGACGATGAACTCACCGAGATCTGCCGGGCGTGCAGGGCGGGCGAACTGATGTGCGGCACCTGCAAGAAGGCGACCTACGAACGGGTCAGGGAATTCCTTTCAGACTTCAATGAACGGATGGATGAAGCAGAACACAAGGTGGATGAAAGATAATGGCGGAACTGACATATAATGAAAAACGCCTGATGGTGGTTTTAAACACAGTAAAAGAGGCCACACCAGAGGTAATTGCCGGCGAACTGAACACAACCGCAGAAGCGGTGGTCCAGTTTGCCCACCTCTGTGCAGAAAAGGGCATTGCCACCCTTGACCGGACCATCACGGTCAGCTACTCCCTCACCACGGAAGGACAGCAGTATGCCGCCCTTGGCCTGCCCGAACGGCAGGTCTACGCCTCATTCCGGCATGAGATCAGCATGAAGGACATGCAGGCACACCCGCTCGCCCGCATTGCCATCGGCTGGATGAAGAAGAAGGGATGGGTCACCATCGAGAAGGGACAGGTCATAAAGACCGGCGAGGCACCGGAAGGCACAGATGAAGCGGCGCTCCGTGACCCTGCCGCAAGCAGGGAAGGCGTCCTTGAGCTCGTCAAACGCGGCCTTGCAGAAGAGACCGAGACCATCTCCTACATGGTTTCCATCACCGAAACCGGAAAAGCCCTTGTCGAGGCAGGTCTTGACCTGAGAGAGGAGACAGGCACCCTGACGCGCGAACAGATCCTCTCCGGGGACTGGAAGAGCCTGAACCTCCGGCGCTACAGCGTGGACAAACTGCCCAGACGCATCATCCCCGGCAAGATTCACCCGTACCAGCGTCTCATCAATGAGATGCGCAGTGTGCTCCTTGAGATGGGATTCACCGAGATGTACGGTGGTGTGGTGCAGAGTTCGTTCTGGAACTTTGACGCCCTCTTCCAGCCACAGGACCACCCGGCACGCGAGATGCAGGACACCTTCTTTCTGGACGGCACCACACCGCTCCCAAAGAACTGGGAAGCGGTCCGCGACGTGCATGAATTCGGCGGCGCCACCTCGTCTGCCGGATGGGGCGGCACCTGGGACCCTGCCAAGGCGCAGACCAATGTGCTGCGGACGCACACCACCGGCCTCTCCATCCAGTACCTGAAGGACCATCCCGCTGACCCGGTGAAGGCCTTCTGCATCGGGAGAGTCTACCGGCGTGAAGCGATCGACCCCACCCATACCCCGGAGTTCGAGCAGCTGGAGGGGATTGTGATGGACGACGGAGTTTCCTTCCGCCACCTCATGGGATTTTTAAAGGAGTTCTACGGGAGGATGGGATTCGAGAACGTCCGTTTCCGTCCGGCCTACTTCCCGTACACCGAACCCTCGGTTGAACCCGAGGTTTATGTGGACGGCCTCGGCTGGGTCGAACTCGGCGGCGCAGGCATCTTCCGCGAGGAGGTCACCGACCCATGGGGCGTCAAATACCCGGTGCTTGCATGGGGACTCGGCGTTTCCCGTGTGGCCATGCTGAAGATGGGGCTGCGTGACCTGCGCCAGCTCTACCGCAGTGATGTGGACTGGATACGGGACACACCCATGATGCAGGGAGGGAGAGACTAATGCCAATCATCAGACTGCCGTATGAGTACCTGGAGACACTGACCGGCACCGACCGTGAGACCATCATCAACCGGGTGCCGATGATCGGCGCCGACATTGAGCGTATCGAAGAGGACCATATCGACGTGGAGTTCTTCCCGGATCGGCCGGACCTCTTCTCCACCGAAGGTGTCGCCCGGGCAATGCAGGGATTTCTGGGGCTCAAAGAGGGCATCAATGAATATCCGGTGACCCCCTCCGGCATCACTTTCCGGGTTGACCCCGGTCTGGCAGAGATCCGGCCCTTCCTGGGCTCAGCGGTCATCCGCAATGTCTCACTGACTGAGGAGGCCATCGAGAGCCTCATGGGCCTGCAGGAAGCCCTGCACTGGGCAGTCGGCAGGGGCCGCGGCAAGGTGGCAATCGGTGTGCACGATCTGGACACCGTCACCCCGCCGTTTTACTACCAGGCAGCGCCGCGTGACCGCGCCTTTGTGCCCCTCGACTTCGATGAAGAGATGACGATGGAGGAGATCCTCGACCGCCACCCGAAGGGTGTGGACTATGCCCACCTCGTCCGTGACTATGAGCGGTTCCCCCTCATCACGGACGCAGAGGACAATGTCCTCTCCTTCCCGCCCATCATCAACGGCGAACGCACAAAGGTGACCACGGCAACGAAGAATATCCTGCTGGACTGCACGGGTACCGATATGAAGGCCGTGATGACCGCGGTCAACAATATCTGCACCGCTCTTGCGGATGCCGGTGCCACTATCGAGAGCGTTGAAGTGGACGGCGCACCGATGCCCTCCCTCACCCCCTCGGTCCGCACCGTCAGTGTCGACGAGTGCTGCCGTCTCTTAGGCATCAGCCTCACTGCAGAGGAGATGGCCGCCCATCTCCGGACCATGCGGTTTGGGGCTGAGCCCGAGGGAGAAGAGGAGGTGCGGGTCACCGTGCCCTGCTACCGGGCCGACATCATGCACGACTGGGACATCTTTGAGGATGTGGCAATCTCCTACGGCTTCGAGAACTTCGACGCCGCCCTGCCGGAGTCATTCACCACAGGAAAACCCCATCCGGTGATGGTGCTCCTGGACGGGGTGCGTGAGATTCTTGCAGGTCTCGGATTTTTGGAGATGATGCCCTTCACGCTCACAAACGAACGGGTGCTCTACACCGCGATGCAGCGTGACGTAAATCCCGGGGTGCTGAGGCTGCAGCGCCCGATCTCAGAGGAGCAGACCATCATGCGCACCGATATTCTTCCGATGCTCGTTGAGACCCTCCAGATTAACCACCACCGTGAACTGCCGCAGCGCCTCTTTGCCATCGGCGACTGTGTGGAGGAAAAGGAGACCTTCCAGAAGGTGGCCGCAGTGAGTATCCACACGGAAGCAGACTTCTCAGAGATTTATGCATGTGCAGACGCCCTGATGCGGGAGATGCATATCGCTTATGAGGTCGATGAGTCAGACGATCCGGCATTCATCCCCGGACGCCGGGCTGATATCATGGTGAACGGCAAAAAAGCAGGGGTATTCGGGGAATTAACCCCGGATGCCATCCGGGCCTTTGAACTGGACGCACCCGTCTGCGCAATGGAATTTGATCTCAGATGCGTACAGGGACGTCCCTGTCTCTGAGGTATTCTTTTACCTCTTTTACAGTCATCTCACCGAAGTGGAAGACACTGGCGGCAAGGCAGGCGTCGGCATGGCCTACCGCAAACCCGTCATAGAAGTGTTCAAGGGTCCCGACGCCGCCGCTCGCAATCACCGGAATGCCGACGGCATCGGATATGGCCGCCGTCACCGCCACATCGAATCCCTGTTTTACCCCGTCTGTTTCCATGGATGTCAGAAGAATCTCACCCGCACCACGGCGCTCGACTTCCTGTGCCCATTCCACCGCGTCGATGCCTGTCGGGTGGCTGCCGCCGTAGATGACCACTTCATACCAGACAACTGCCCCGTCCGGCATGGTGATAGGTGTTGCACCCTCACGCATCTCAGGGTTCCTGCGCACATCCATTGCGACAACAATGCACTGTGACCCGAACATCACTGCCCCTTCTGAGATCAGTTCAGGATGCTGCACCGCACTGGTATTGATACTGACCTTGTCCGCGCCTGCCCGGAGAATCTCCCGGATGTCTGCAATCGACCGGATGCCGCCGCCGACCGTGAGCGGCAAAAAGAGCTGATCTGCCGCACGCTCGATTACATCGATGATGATGCCGCGGGCTTCCTTTGATGCGGTGATGTCCAGAAAGACCACCTCATCGGCACCCTGCTCATTATACCGGGCGGCAAGCTCCACCGGGTCACCGGCATCCCGCAGACCAAGAAAATTTACCCCTTTCACAACCCTGCCGTCCTTTAAATCCAGACAGGGAATGATACGTTTGGTGAGTGCCATCGTAGTACAACGTGGGTACGGGGGGCATATGATAATTGTGTATCAGGCGGCCGACACAGACACCTGCAGACGGGAGCGGGAGAAAGTTCCCTGCGGTGTGCGGCTGACCGGCCACACCTCCACCCGCTGACGATAGATCATCAGGCACGCCCCCCCTCCGGCATACGTATAATAAAAAGTCCCTTAAACCGCCATAACCTACGATATTGACAGGACTAGTGAATATGACCATGGACTCAGGAGAACTGAAGATGGGATGGGCACGGCAGTATATGCCGGTCCTCGCGGAGATCCGCAAACGGTTCGAGAAGGAACAGCCGCTTGCAGGGGCAACTGTCGGGATGGCCCTCCACGTGGAGGCAAAGACCGCCGTCCTTGTCGAGACAATGGCCGCCGGCGGGGCCGAGGTGCATATCACCGGGTGCAACCCGCTCTCTACCCAGGACGATGTTGCACTGGCACTCGGCAGGGTGCCGGGCGTGCACTGCTACGCAACCCGCGGATGCGGCGTGGACGAGTATTATGCGGCAATGGACAGGGTCCTCGACGCATCCCCGAATATCACCATTGATGACGGCATGGACCTTATCCACCGGATTCACACACTCCGCCGTGATCTGCTCGATACCATCATCGGCGGGTGCGAGGAGACGACCACCGGCATCCAGCGCCTGCGGGCGATGGCAGATGCAGGGGCCCTGGAATTTCCGGTTATCGCGGTGAATGACACCCCGATGAAACGGTCCTTTGACAATATCCACGGCACCGGGGAGAGCGCCCTCTCCTCCATCATGATCACCACGAACACCCTCATCGGCGGCAAGTGGTTTGTGGTGGCAGGATACGGCTATTGTGGACGGGGCCTCGCACGGATGGCACACGGCCTCGGTGCCAAGGTCATTGTCACCGAAGTGGACCCCCGCCGTGCCCTTGAAGCACACATGGACGGCTACCACGTGATGACGATGAAAGAGGCCGCGGCCACCGGTGAGATCTTTGTGACCACGACCGGCAACACCTCCATCATCACAGGCGAACACTTCCCGCTGATGCAGGACGGTGCGATTCTCGCAAACGCCGGCCACTTCAACGTGGAGATTGAGATCCCATGGCTGGAAGAGCATGCAGAAGGAAAAGAGAGACGGGACAGCATCGACACCTATCTGGTGAACGGAAAGCGCATCAGTGTGCTTGCAGAAGGGCGGCTGGTTAACCTCGCCACCACAAAGGGCATGGGGCACCCTGTGGAAGTGATGGATCTCTCTTTTGCCCTTCAGGCGCTCTGCACGGAGTACATGTATAAAAACGGGGGCAGCCTGAAGGGCGGTGTCTATGAAGTGCCCTACGAGATTGATGCAACGGTCGCACATCTCAAACTGGCATCCCTCGGCGTCACCATCGATGAACTCTCAGAAGAACAGAAGACATACCTGCATTCCTGGACAGCAGGCACGTAAATACTCTTTTTTTTTAAGGCACCCCCGGCATTTTCAGAGATTTTGCCTTCAGAATTTCCCGTCTGCATAGGTTTCGCGGACGGCAAAGAGAAATTCCTGTGCATACCCGGCATACGGCCCGAAATGCTCCTGTGCAAACCGGCGGATACGCTCGTATTCTGCCGGTGTAAGAGAAAGATCCGGGTTGCCAATGCCATAGAGGCGGTGCATGATCATGCGCATCCAGACATCCACCGGGAAGGATTCGTATTTCTGGAACCCGAAGAGCAGCACACAGTCTGCCACCTTCGGGCCGATGCCGGGATAGGCCATTAACGCCCGCCGCGCCTCTTCAAAGGGCATCTCCCGGATGCGGTCCGCCCATCCGGGGTCAGCCGCGATGGCTGCTGCGGTTTTGTGGATATAGGGGGCCCGGTATCCCAGCGTGCACCCCCGTTTCTCTTCCAGAGTGAGGGCAGAGAGGGCTGCGGGTGTGGGAAAGGCATACCACACGGTCCCGTCTGCCGCCGGAATCGGTTCCCCCGCGGCCCGGCAGAGGTTTTCGATCATCCGGGTGATAAACGGGATGTTCGCGTTCTGGGCACAGAGATATGATATGAGACATTCCCATGGGTCCTGCCGGACAATGCGCAGGCCGCCGGTCCGGCAGACTGCCGCCGTGATATGGGAGTCACAGCAGAATCCGGATACAATAGCATCATGGTCACTGTCGAGGTGAAGATACGAAATAAGAAATGCCTCAGAACAGCCGGTGTACCAGAGGAGGTTTCCCTCCTGCCGGATGGTGATGACCCTGCCGTCCGCCACCCCCTGCCAGGTATCCCCCACCTTCTTCCACCGGAAGAGCTGACCGCAGGAGAGTGTGGCGTCCAGATTCAGCGGGTATACCGGCTCATACAATCCGGCCGGAGGCACTGCCATGTCATTTCCTTTTTTCATGACCTGTATATGTACCATTCCCTGTGGTGCATCAAAATAGATAGGGTACCGGCATGGCACAAGGGATGTGTCAGGCACGGAATATGGTATCATTGAGTTCACGAAGATCTGTTCTGACCCGATTAAGTTCATCCACCTGTGCCTGCAGGATGATGTCCACATCGTCCAGGTCCATCTCACCTTTCTGTATGCTCCCCACAAGACCTTCGAGACTGGCTTTGACCTGCTCCACCGGATTCTCCAGTTTTGAGGTGACAGCAGAGAGACAGGCAACACGGGCCTCCTCTGCCACAACTGCCCGATGCTTGTAGATAGACGTCTCAATGGTGGTATAGAGTTCCCGCGGGCGGATGGGTTTTATCAGGTAGCCATACGGATTTGTTTTTATCGCCCGTGAGAGCGTCTCCTCATCCGAGTAGGCAGTAAGAAATATCACCGGAATCTTTAGCCGTCCTGATATCGTCTCTGCTGCTTCAACACCATCCATATCACCATTCAGGCGGATATCAACAAGTGCCAGATCCGGCTGCGTCTCCATGGCAAGTTCGATTGCCCGCGGTCCCGTTGTTGCCCGGCCGGCAACCAGATACCCGAAGTCATGGACTGAATCTTCGAGAGCCATTGCGATGATGACTTCATCCTCTACAATCAGTATCTTCGCATCGGTCAGAGAACTCTGATAGCTCTCATATTTCATCACCAGTCCTAAGGAAGGGATAGTATTAATACTTTGATCTGCCGGAATACCATAATTAACCCGGACGAAACAGCCAAATAATCAGTATTATCCAATATTTTGTTGAACGGACGGCATTTCAGAAAGGAATCAGGATTGAACCCGTCCGGACTATCACAATGTGGCACCAATCCACCCCCCGTTCCGGATTCATACGAGGCAACCGGAGCGGGAAAAACCGGAATAGGACATTGTCTGCGCAAAGAAACCGGATGCACAAAATCAGAACAGATAAACTGACTTCCCTGCCATCCCCCCCGGACAGGCAGTGAAGTCAACACACATACTAGACCCACATTGATATTAAACCTTTGCCCAGCAATGCAATTGACCAAGATACAATTTATATATCAAAATACGACAGCACTATTTAAATTCATCTAAAAAGCCCATCGCAGCGTGAACGAACCCGCCAGACAGGCCGCACTATCCCCCAGAGCCCTTCCCTGAGAAGAGGGCACACATGCAGCACCTGCATCTGCCTGAACTCTTTTCCCTTTATACTGCAAATAATAAGCACGGATTGTACCATATCTTACACGGAGAGACATCGAAGATGGAGAAAAAACGTGACGGCAGGCAGAGGCGGAATATCGCCCCGGGAGATACAGTCAGGATTGTCCTGAAAAAAGACCAAAGGACCGGAAAACTGACAGACGGGATTGTAAAGGATATTCTCACAAACTCATCGTCACACCCGCACGGCATCAAGGTGCGCCTCAGTGACGGGCAGGTCGGCCGGGTGCAGGAGTTTGGCGGCGCCGAGTGATTCGCAGAACCGGCCCGTCAGTGCATCCGCCCCTTCGTCAGCCATCTGCATACTCCATCCTTTGCACCCGAAAAACTATTTTTTTTCTGAACAGATTCAACAAACGAAAGACCGCCGCAGATTATCCCTTCATTCATTCCGGGACAGATGCGAGAAAAATGAGAGAAAGAGAGGGGGGAAAAGAATACTGGTGAAACCTGCGGTTCAGGCGGTTTCTTCACCTTTGGCCTTTTCGGACAGCCTCCCAATCCAGATTGTCACAACCACTGCGATGATGGTTACAATGACCGCGTATACGAGCATTGCAGGAATGTTTTCCGCCTCCCCAAATACTGCTTTAAAGATTGCCTGAATTGCTCCGTTCCATGCAAGAGCAGCAACCAGACCAAAGGCAACGGTCAATAGTGCCGCAATTTTTTCAATGACTTCCCCCTTTAATGCCATCGGGGGACAATTGCACGATATAATATATAATTATAGTGTCATGTATGGCAGAGTGACGGAAAAGAGCAGAATGGCAGGAATCATGCATTCTGTGCCGGGTGATTTCATGCGGGGCGGATCATTCCGCCGGCCGGGTAATTCGTTCGGCCCTCCCTGAATACGGATGGGGGGGGTGAATGGCAGACAGCGTGACGCCCCGCACCGGCCTGTTGCCCAAGAATCAGGTAAACCCACCCGGACGAACAGCAGTAGTAATAATCTCGGTATATTCAGCAGGTGTCAGAATCACGGGTGCATAAGATCCCCCCTGCTGTTCGAGAATTCTCACAAAGGCACGGAGGTGATTTTCCGAGCCCCGCTTCAGGTTGTCATAGACATAGCGGACATCCTCTTTGTCCGTCCGGCTCATCGCATCCCGGAGATCCACAATATCTGTCTCTTCAACAAGAGCGGCGGCACGAATGGCATCTTCGGGGGACCGCTGGCCGGTTTCTGTCAGATCATCATAGAGTGCCTGCAGTTCGGCATGATCAAACACACCGGGTGCGGCAGTTGCTGACGCACCATCGAGTCCGTACCGGTCGATAAGAACGGTTACACTGTCCAGATGCGTCTGTTCAGCATCCCCGATGTTGTTGAAGATCTGCATACCCCATGCATCAGAGAATACACGGTAGACATCACGGGCGAGTTTCTCCTCTTCCTGCATGTAGAGGATATCCAACGCCTCTGCTGCAGAGAGAGCAGACACCGGATATTGTTCCAGCCGTGCATCAAGTGCTCCCGCATCCAGAACCGTTGTATAGGAATTCTCACCGGCCGTTCCACCCGGCTGCGCAATCTCCTGCTGCCGGTCAGTTGTACACCCTGCCCCCAGTACCAGTGCCAGGATACAGATGGCAGCAGTTGCACCGCAGATTGCCGTAATCTTCATAGATATGCGTTGTGTATGAGAAGGCCAATAATCCTTTGGGGGAGGCAGAGCAAAATGGAGCTCTTCACAAAAAAGATTCGAACAGAGGATAAATTCACCGGATTTTGCCCGTATTGAATAAAGGGATCACAAAAGGAAAGGTAAAAACGGCAGTTCTATTATCTGTTCACTCCCATTCCCATATATGCCCATCCGGATCCTCCTGGTGGATGACGAGCCGGCCCTGCTCGATATCGCAATGCTCTTTCTGGAGCGGGAAGCACTTTTCTCCATAGAAACAGCACAATCAGGAGAAAGAGCTCTCGAATTACTGGAAGCGGACTCTTTTGACGCCATTGTCTCTGATTACCAGATGCCGGGGATGGACGGCCTTTCACTGCTCTCCCAAATCCGGGAACGGGGGATTCCCATACCATTTATTATCCTCACCGGCAGAGGGCGCGAAGAGGTTGTCATTGAGGCGCTCAATCTGGGGGCTGACTTTTATCTCCAGAAGGGAGGGGACCCAAAGTCCCAGTTTGCCGAGCTGAAGTCCAAAATCATTCATGCAGTGGAGAAGAGAAGGGCCGAGGAGAAAGCCCGGACAGCCTATGCAGAGATGAAGAAGGCCGTTAAAAAACTTGAGGAACAGAACCGTCGCCTCGAGGAGAGCGAGGCAAAATTCAGAGATCTCGCAGATTCCACCTCAGTAGCCATCCTCCTGTACCAGGACGACCGGTGGATTTATGCAAACCCGGCGGCTGAGGAGATGTGCGGCTATTCGGCTGTTGAAATATGTGCCATGGAGTTCTGGGGATTTGTTGCGCCGGAGTTCCGGGAGATGGTGAAGCGACGGGGACGACTGAGAGCAGAGGGAGGGGATGCCGAAAAGGCCTATGATTTCAGGATCCTGAGAAAAACGGGAGAGGAAGTCTGGGTTCATCTCATGGGGAGTACGACAGAATACCAGGGCAGGACGGCAGGGCTGATTTCTGTTATTGACATCACCGAACGAAAACAGATGGAAGAGGCTCTCAGGGAGCAGGAGGAGAACTACCGGACCCTTCTCGATTCCCTGAGCAGCCCAATCCTTATCATTGACGCGGATGACCGGTTTGTCGGCATTCATTACAATAAGGGGAAACTTTACGTACTCCCGCAGGATTTCATCGGCAGACACTGCAGGGATGTGCTGCCGCAATACATTTACGAGAAGCACAGCGCTGCAACAACAATCCTGCGAACAACCGGGGAGCCACAGACCTATGAATATTCACTTGCAATCGGTGATGAAACAAGATGGTTTGAAGCATCGCTGAACCTCCGGGAGAATGGAGTCACCATCATCGTGGTCGTCAGGGATATCACACCACGAAAGCAGGCAGAAGGAGCACTCCGGGAGAATGAGGCACGATACCGCACCCTGGTCGAAAATATCCCCATCGGTCTCATCCAGGCCGATACCGCCGGTAATATCACCTATATCAATCAGCAGATCATCGGGATCCTTGGATCACCATCCAGAGAGGCAACAGAGCAAATCAATCTGCTCAGTCACCCACTTCTCCGGGAAGCGGGGATCAGCAATGATATCCAGACGGCGATCATGGAAAAACGGCCTTTTGAGGGCGAGCGGAAGTATGTAAGCAAATGGAGAAACGATCCCTGTCTGAGCTACCGGATTGCACCCCTATTTAATGACGGCGACGTGACCGGAGTTCTGGGCATTGTCGAGGATGTCACGATACGCCGGCGGGCAGATGATGCTCTCAGGCTTGCCAACCACAAACTCAGCCTGTTATCAAGGATTACCCGGCATGACATCCTGAACGATGTGTTAACCGCAAAAGGCTACCTTGAACTCAATGAGGCGGATTACCCCGCAAGCGTGACACCCTGCCTCACCTATGTGGAGGAGGCTATTACCCGCATTGAACGCGAGGTCGAATTCACTCAGGAATATCAGGAACTCGGGAACTTACCGCCGGAGTGGCAGGTGGTCAGACAGGTCATTGATGAGGGCTGCCAGCAGATGAACGTCCCAAAGGAAATTCGTGTTGAAGTTGATGTCTCCCCTCTCGAAATATATGCCGACCAACTGCTGACACTTGCCGTCTCAAATATTTTCAGAAATGCCCTTGTGCATGCCAAAGGCATGACGAAGATATCTGTCGGTACCCGTGAGACACCGGCAGGGGAACTCTGTATTGCCATCGCAGATGACGGATCGGGTGTGCCCAAAGAGAAGAAGGAGGCAATATTGCAGCCGAAATACAACCGGAGGCATGGCCACGGCCTCTTCCTGGTCCGGGATATTCTCGACCTGACGGGGATCTCCATCCGGGAAACGGGAGTGCCGGGGGAGGGGGCCTGTTTTGAACTGACCGTGCCGGCCGGTGGATGGCGTCATTTCATGGAAAATACTGTCTGAAGAGCCGGGAAGGACAAAACAAATACGAAATGGCTGAACACCGGACATCACCTATCAGTTCACACCCGGGAAGAGCCAACGGGCTGTCTGCTCCTGTCATTCCTGTCTCATTTCTTCTGCACCACAAACGGTAATCCCGGATGATGCCTTACAGAACAGTTGACCCGGATCTATCATCCGGGACGCACTGCGAGGCCTCCCATACCTTTTTCAGTCCTGAGAGATAGTAACCATCGTTTCATGGGGGTGAAACAGTAATGGCAACAGTTACACGAAAAATGGTTGAAGATGCCGGTGTCGATGTCGATCACCTTGTTGATCTGCTGGTGAAAAATGCGGCAGCAGAGCTGACAACCTTCTATTACTATACGATTCTCCGGGTCAACCTTGTTGGTCTTGACGGGGAGAATCTCAAAGAGATTGCTGAAACCGCACGTATCGAGGACCGGAACCATTTCGAGGCACTGGTTCCCCGGATTTACGAACTGGGAGGAAAACTTCCGGATGACATGGTAGCGTTCCACAACATCTCCGGCTGCCCGCCGGCGCCTCTTCCGGCGGACCCGGCCGATGTGATGGCAATCCTGAAAGTGCTCCTGCAGGCAGAGCAGTGTGCGGTGCGGCAGTATACCCACATCTGCAACCTGACCGCAGGAAAGGATCACCGGACCTATGACCTTGCACTCTCTATTCTGCATGAAGAGATTGAACACGAGTCATGGTTCTCAGAGTTCCTCGGTGAGGGGCCGTCCGGGCATTTCCTCAGGCGGGGGGAGACATCACCGTTTGTTTCAAAGTTCCTGCGGTGAGAAAAAAGAGCAGGCCCCATCATCCCATTTTTATGAACCACGCCCAAAAACCTGAGGCAATCCGGATTTACGCACGTCCCGTTTTTCATCCGGACATCCCGTTTGTGGCCATTGGTATCTTCAAAACGCAGCACAATATCAGACAGGGTGAGCCATGATGTGGGAGATGTTCCTGACACTCAGTCCCGTGGCACAGGCGCTTGCCGCAGGAATCTTCACCTGGGGGATGACAGCACTCGGGGCGGCGACGGTATTTCTGACACGGGAAGTGAACCAGAAGTTTCTCGATGTGATGCTGGGGTTTGCCGCCGGAGTGATGATCGCCGCCAGTTTCTGGTCCCTGCTTCTGCCGGCAATAGAACTGTCCTCGGAGCTGGGTATTCCCGAATGGCTTCCCGCTGCGATCGGCTTCATCCTGGGGGGCGTGGCCCTTGCTTCCATTGACCGGATCCTCCCCCACCTCCATATCGGATTTCCCATGGAAGATGCAGAAGGGATTTCCACATCATGGCCCCGGAGCACACTCCTTGTCCTTGCGATAACGATGCACAACATCCCCGAGGGCCTTGCCGTTGGTGTGGCATTCGGCGCCCTTGCCGCCGGGTATCCGGCAGAGGCGCTGGCTGCGGCCGTCGCTCTTGCCGTCGGCATCGGCATCCAGAACTTCCCGGAGGGGATGGCCATCTCGATGCCGCTCAGGCGGGAGGGGTTTTCAACACTGAGAAGTTTCTGGTACGGGCAGCTCTCGGGCCTGGTCGAACCGGTTGCAGCCGTCATCGGAGCGGCGGCAGTCATCATCGCCCGTCCCGTCCTCCCCTATGCCCTTGCCTTCGCCGCCGGGGCGATGATCTTTGTGGTCGTCGAAGAGGTCATCCCCGAGTCCCAGCATAATGGGAATGCCGATGCAGCGACCTTCGGGGCAATGCTCGGCTTTGTGGTGATGATGATGCTGGATGTGGGGCTGGGGTGAGGGAGATAACAAATCAGCTATCGTTTACCATTCAGGTGATACCACCTATTGAGCCCTGAGCCGGTAAACTGACGATTCTCCGTAGAGGGGAACACCCATACGGCATCCGCGTCATTTCTTATACTCTCATACCCGCTCACTTTTTTATCCCATACAACGGATAGTCCATTGAATGGACGTCATCCTGCAGCTCCTCCTCCTCCTTATCTGTGCAAAGCTCTTTGGCGAGCTGCTGGAGCGGGCGGGCTACCCGGCACTCATCGGGGAGATTGCAGCAGGCGTTCTCCTTGGCCCTTCCCTTCTGGGATGGGTGACCACAAACGAGACGATCGAAGTCTTTGCCGATATCGGCATCATCGCACTGCTCTTTGTCAGCGGTGCGGAGATGAACCTGAAATCATTTCTGGAACGGCGAAATGTCGCGGTCACCACCGCGGTTGCGGGCGTCATCGTCCCCTTTGCAGGCGGAATACTGCTGGGATACCTGCTGAACTTCTCACAGGCGGAGACGCTCTTCCTTGCAATTGCCCTCTCCATCACCTCCATCGGGGTATCGGTCCGCATTCTCGTCGATTACAAGCAGTTAAACACCGTCCTCGGGACCGCCATCGTCAGCGCCGCCGTCCTTGACGACATCATCGGCATCTTCCTGTTAGGCATCCTCTCTGCGGTGGCGATGCAGGGCACCACCCTTGCAGGAGGCTCCCTTTCAGCCGGAATGCTCATCGCCATCGGGTTTCTGGTGCTCTTCGTCATTATCGCGCCCCGGGCACTGCCCTGGCTCTTCAGTCTGGCACGAAAGACCGAAACCCATGAGATGGTCTATTCGGTTGCCATCATCCTCGCCCTTGGCAGCGGTTACCTCTCCCAGACAGCAGGACTTCACTATTCCATCGGTGCATTCATCGCGGGCCTCATCCTCGGGGACCAGATCCGAAAAGACCGGATGCTCTTCGACAGCCTGATGGACTTCGGGTTCGGATTTTTTGTGACGCTCTTCTTTGCATCCGTCGGTCTTCTTTTCAGTTTCACGTGGGAGACCTTCCTCTCCCCCTATATCATCCCCATCATTGTAGTGGCCATCGGCGGAAAGATCATCGGAGGATTCATCGGCTCCTTCCACTTCCTCACCAAAGCAGAGGCACTCCTTGTCGGACTCGGGATGACGCCACGAGGAGAGATCGCCCTCGTGGTCGCCAAGGTGGCACTCGTGGGAGGAATTATCAACAGTGCCCTTTTTTCGGCGGTGACCGTGATGGTGATAGCAACCATCATCATCACCCCTCTTCTGATGAAACAGGGATTTGTATGGGCAAAAATTGCGGAAAAGGACACATCCTGAAAGGATAATCAATAACAAAACGGCCCGGGAAAGATCATCTGAGATCCTTGAAGCCGGATAAAAGAGATAATGAGATCACATGCCCAAAATAAGCCATAAATACCATCTTAATCGTAATATAAACCCGGATTAGCCAGAAAAACCACACCCTCACAGATGCCCGGAGCGGGCCGATCTCAACCTGAGACATACCCGTATACCCCAAAAAATATCAGACAAACATGTGCGTTCAATAGTCTGCATTAAACGGTATTTTCAACAAATAAAAGGCATTACAGCCGAATTTCTCCACCAGTAAAAACAAGCGGCAAATATGCCCGGTTTACGCCCCAATTTCCATAACAAATGGGATCCGAGAGGGTGAAAACACGGGAAATACACGAGATGAGGGGGGTGAGGACGGAGCACCCGTTCTGATATACATCCAGACGAATTTTCATACGAACCACGTTTTCTATCCGGATATTACGGGTGGATTGCTGGGACCATCCTGCGGAGGTTCTCGATCAGATCTCCCCTTCCCGGACGAGAAACGCAATAATATCACACATCTCCACCAGACCAAGGGCAATGCCGTCCGTATCCACCACAATCACATCAGGATGGCGGTTCTTCTCCATCGCCTGAAGCGTCTCTGCGATGGTGGCGGTGTCCGGCACCGTCACATGACTGCGGGTCATCAGTTCACTGGCATGCAGGGCCGCACTCTTGTGGAGACACTCCAGACATCCCAGTTTCCGCCGGCTCCGGATACCCATACCCGGTGTTATTGCGGAGAGAAGGTCCATGCGGGTGATGATGCCCAGAAACCGGCATTCCTCATCGCACACGATGATGTCAAAACACCCCTTTTGAGTAAATGAGCGGTAGATATCGGCAACCGGCGTCTCCGGATGCACCTGGGCAAAATTCACCTCCATGATCTCTGTTATCGGGGTATTTTCAGGGTCTGGTTTGTCCGTCCCACGTATCTCTTCTTTCCCGGTCATGTGGATAGGGAGTGATCTGCACCGCAGGAGATATAAATAGCGGCGGTGTATCCGGAGAAACCTCCGGGAGAACAGATCCCGGTCAGGATTGGATGCAGAAGAAGTGGCGTGAAGAAACAATCACAGATTCTGAGGCCGGAACAGGGAGTGGCGCTGCCCCGTGTTGACATCCCATACCATCCCATACCCCAAACGACGGGCATAGCTATATCCCGAAACGGCATCATCCTCCATTCAGGGGGTGACTCTGTGGAGCAATGGTCGTCAAAAATCGGATTTCTGCTGGCAGCGATAGGCACAGCGGTCGGCATCGGCAATATCTGGCGGTTTTCCGCCGTGGTCGGACAGAACGGCGGAGGTGCCTATCTTATTCCCTATCTCATCGCGGTCTTTCTCTTTGCCATGCCGCTGATGATCCTCGAGATCTCGATGGGCCGCCATTTCCGGCAGACCGTGGTTTCCGCCTTCAGAAGCGTGCGGCCGCGATTTTCCGTGATTGGCTGGCTGCTCTGCGCCATCCTCTTCATCATCCTCAGCTACTACCTCGTGATCACCGGCTGGACACTGGCGTATGCCCTCTTCTCCGCAACAGGAACGGTAACAACCTTTGCCCGGTTCACCACCAGTTACGAGCCCGTAGTCTTCTTCATCATCGCGACCCTCGTGACAGGTATTGTGGTATCCATCGGTGTCAGAAAGGGGATTGAGAAGATATCATTCGTGATGGTCCCGTTCTGCATCATCATCCTTCTCGTGATGGCCATCATCGGGACGACACTCCCCGGATTTGCGGACGGGATGCACTATTTCCTCACCCCGGACTTCTCCGTACTCACCAATCCGCTGATATGGAGTGCAGCCTTCGGTCAGGCATTCTTCTCCCTCTCCGTCGGGCAGGGAATCCTCCTCACCTATGGAGCATACGCGCCTGCGGGTGTGCGGATTCCCCCGTCCGCTCTCATCGTCACCGTAGCCGACCTCATGGTTGCACTCCTTGCAGGCACCGTCATCTTTCCCATCGTCTATTCGTTCGGATTTACCCCTGCCATCGGGTCAGAACTCGCCTTCTCCACGCTCCCGAAGGCATTTGCGCTGATGCCAGGCGGACAGCTCTTTGCCGTCGCCTTCTTCATTGTGCTCTTCTTTGCGGCGGTCACCTCGGCCGTCTCCATGCTGGAGGTAAACGTTGCAGCCCTCCGGGAGGCGCTGGGATGGACACGAAGGCGGACCACCATCCTCCTCACTGCCGGCATCCTCGCACTCGGCCTCCCTTCGGCACTCAGCTATAGTGCAGCGAACCTCACCTTCACCGGCGTCCGGGTGCTCGATTATCTCGACGAAACCGTCGGCACCCTCGGCATTCCCATTGCGGCCCTCCTGATGTCGGTGGTATTCACCTGGTTCCTGAAGAGAAGCGTCCTCGAATCGGAGATCAATGCAGGCGGACGCCTGACCGTAGCTGTCATTTTCCTCTGCCAATACGTCATCCCCGCAGTCCTCGTCATCACCACCGGCTTCCGTCTGCTTTCGGGCGTGGATTTCTCCGGGACACGCATCATTCCGGGAGCAGAGTTCATCGGCACGCCCGCTCAGGCGGCAGGCATTGCCGTCATTCTCATCCTCCTCCTCGCTAATATCCTTCTTATCTGCCGGGTGTGGGGGTGCAGACTCCCCCGGAGGCATGGGAAGGGAAGATGAAAGTCTGTCTCACCATCCTGAATTCCGCCGTAGGACCAGCTCACAGACGATGAGTCGAAATCAGATGGAAAAAAAGCTACACCACTTTCCCCTGTATGGTAATCGTCTTCTCGGTTACCGGAATCGTCGTTCGCGACTTTTCCAGTGCACGGTCAACGACATACCGCACACCGCCACAGCACGGCACCTCCATACGGGCAATGGTTATGGATTTGATCGTGTGAAGAGTGAAGATCTCCGCCAGTTTTGTGATGTATCTGTCAATATCAGCATCCAGTTTCGGGCAGAAGATGATCACAATCCGGTCCCGCAGGAGCTCTGCATGAAACCCGGCGTAGGCAAAGGGGACACAGTCCGCAGAGATCAGCAGGTCGGCGTTGTCAAAATACGGTGCCCCCGGATTCAGGAGGGTGAGTTGCACCGGCCACTGCCGCAGCTCGGACGGCGCATCACCGGAAGGGGCACGGTTCCCGCCAGGCATATCCCGTGCAATGCTCTGTGCTGCTGTCCCCGGACACCCGGCAAACGAATGTGTGCCGCCCGGTCCGGGTTTCGGAGCGCATTCCGCCGCATTATGATCGGGGATAGAAATAGTGTGCTCTTTGAGGTATGCGATTGCCTGATGATACAGCTCCGTCTGTCCGTGGCCGGCAAGATGTTCCAGATGAGCCCGAATAACACCCTCCCCCTGCCTCACAATGGTCGCCATCACGGCCTGCTCATCGTATGCCTCTGCTTCCCGCTCGACAACAGAGATAGCCCCCTCCGGGCAGGTGCCGATGCAGGCCCCGAGGCCGTCACAGAAGAGATCGCTTACCAGCCGTGCCTTTCCGTCGATGAGCAAAAGAGCCCCTTCCGGACAGTCCGGGATGCACTCGCCGCACCCCGTGCATTTGTCTTCATCGATGCTGATTATTTTTCGTTTCATATATTCACTCCCCGCAACGGATAGCAATCAGATGGATGGCATCGGTTAAATACCCGTGTCTGGTTTGTGAGAACAGATGTGTCGGTTGGAGAGGCACCATTTCCCGATAGAAGCGACCGGAACCTTCAGTCATCCTCACCATCATCTCCAGACTGATACTGACCCTTTTCCAGCAGCTGTTCCAGCTTAGCAACACGGCTGGTGATCTCCCTTTCGAGCATCTCCCGTTCCGTGATCAGCTGCTTCATTTCCACAAGATACCGGGCAGCCTGATCTTCACCCACCGTGGGTTGTTCCGGTGATTCATCCTCTTTTTCCGGGGGTGCCAGCAGTTTGCTTGATATTAAGCCGGCAAACGTCGCAAAGACTGCCACTCCTGTGGTCAGCACAAGGATTCCCACCATCCGGCCGGCCGGCGTCACGGGAAACCGATCCCCGTAGCCGACCGTGGTGATGGAAACATATGCCCACCATATCGCATCACTGGCGGTGATGATATTCGCATCCGGTGACGCATGCTCCGCCTGCAGGACCAAAAACGCCCCTGATTCGATGATCAGGATAACCATTAAAACCAGGATATAGAATGCCGATTGGGCCCGGTTCCTCGAAAGATACGTTACGATATACCTGGCTCCGTATTTGTGGACGACACGGTACGCCTTGTAGATCCGGAACAGCCGGAAGATGCGGAACATCGGTATGACAGCCAGCAGGTCAGCCCAGCCATAATTGCGGAAGAAGTAGTGTGGCCGGGACGGGGCTGTGGCGAATCTGAAACAGAAGTCATAGATGAAGAGCAGGGTAAGCACAGTGTTAATGATGAAGATAACATTGATTGCATCCAGAACAACTCCCGGGATATAGGAGATGACCATATTGAAAACCGAAAGTATCGAAACCGCGGCGATGAACAATTCATAGCCAAAGTCCAGCTCATCTCTGCGCCTGATATGTATCATTTAAATTCACACCAGGAGAGATTCGGGTCATTATACATTAATGATGGTATGAGAGGGAGAGAGAATAAGTCCTCCCGGCCCGGCACAGAATAACAGGAGGAAAACCGTGGTGTGAGATGTGATGCCGATCTGCACCTGTTGTCGAATTCCCACGTCTGAAAAGGAGCGGTATCGGCAACGTAAAAATAATTCAAACAAGAACGGATACCCCCGGGCGGATTCGAACCGCCGTAACCAGCTCCAAAGGCTGGTATGATTGACCACTACACCACGGGGGTACATACGGACACAGCAGCGCTGCATTCTGTGCCTGAACGTATTTCATCTGCAACAATTTTAGTGTTTCCCGGAAACGGATGGAATCAGATGGGAATGGAGGGGCCAAAAGGGACCGGACAGGCCCCGTTCATCGACGCTCACTCCACCCGCGTCACCCTGAGCTCCACATCCTTCCCGGTGAGCTTGATGAGTTTAAACTCCACATTCACCGTCCGGACCTCTCCGGGGGCAAACGAACCGGCATCAATCTCCTGTGTGGCAATGACGGTCTCCTTCCCGCCTGCCACATCCAGCAGCTCTGCCTGCAGGCGCACATCCTTCACGGTAAAAAATGCGACATTCTCAACCGTGACCGGATAGGACGCAAAATTTGCCCCGACATTTCCGGAACCCGCCGTAATCACGATGACCTCTTCAAGCGATGGTATGGTGCCGTTGGTGGGAAGCGAGGAGCACCCCGCGGCCATTACACCACATACCACCATGCATACCAGCATACCCAGACAGACGGCATGCTTTCCCGCCGCCTTTTGATGCGTTCTTTCCTGTACCATATTCAAACGACCCCCCGTCATGAACAGTGCTGCCAAATGTCAGTCACCCGTACTGCCCCGGCATATCCGCAGTGGTGTGCATCATTCGGTCACATCCAGATATTGGATCTACCCTCACATCAATCAGACGGTGTTTCCCGGCAGATGCCGCTCGAGATTTCCGACACCGTGAGTCCACAGGGTTATCCGTGCACCCCGGCGGAACATGCACCAGAATATGCCAGGCATGCACCAGATATTTAAATAAGACTGATTTGCCACCGAGGGTTGATTACTTTCAAATACCAGACGTAGTAACGATTAGCCAATGGCAGCAACAATCACAGAGAAGATCTTCTCCCGCAGATGCGGGAAAGAGATCTCAGCAGGTGACGTTATGATGGCCCCTATAGACGCGGCCATGATCCATGACATCACAGGCCCGCTTGCAATCACGAAGTTCCGCGAAATGGACGGAACAACGGTCTTTGACCCTTCAAAGATTATTATGCTCTTTGACCACCAGGTCCCGGCCGACTCCATTCCTGCAGCAGAAAACCAGAAGTTCATGCGGGATTTTGCTGCCGAACAGGGAATTGTAAACTACGACATTCACGAGGGCGTCTGCCACCAGGTGGCAGTCGAGAAGGGCCGGGTGCGTCCGGGAGACATCGTCGTCGGCGGAGACTCCCACACCTGCACCTACGGGGCCATCGGCGCCTTTGCAACCGGCATCGGGTCAACCGACATGGGCTTTGCGATGAAGTACGGCGCCCTCCACTTCCGCGTCCCGGAGAGCCTGAAGCTCACCACAAACGGCACCTTCCAGCACCGCGTCGGCCCGAAAGACCTCATTCTCTCGATGATCGGCGACCTCACGGTGGACGGCGCCACCTACCGGGCAGTCGAGTTCGCAGGCGACACCATATCCCGGATGTCAGTCCCCGGCCGGATGACCTGCTGCAATATGGCCATTGAGATGGGCGGCAAGGCAGGCATCGTTGCACCGGACGAGGTGACCCGCACTTACTGCGGCGGGCGCACAGACGGAAGCTGGTTTGACCTGGCCGCAGATGAGGACGCGGCGTATGTGCTGGAGCGTGAGTATGATGCAGCAGACCTCGTTCCGCAGATTGCCGCCCCCCACAATGTGGACAATGTGAGGGATGTAACAAAGTACGAGGGCACGCCAATTGACCAGGTCTTCATCGGGTCATGCACCAACGGCCGCTTTGAAGACCTCGCCGAGGCAGCAGACGTCCTCGGGGGTCGGAAATTTGCCCCCGGTGTCCGCGTCATCATTGTGCCGGCCTCAAAGACCGAATACATGAAGGCACTCCGGTCAGGCCTCATCTCAATCTTTGTTGAGGCAGGCGGCCTTGTGATGGCACCCTGCTGCGGCCCGTGCATGGGCGGGGCGTTCGGCCTCCTTGCACCGGGTGAAGTCTCCCTTTCCACCTCAAACCGCAACTTCCGCGGCAGGCAGGGGAGCACTGAGGCAGAGGTCTACCTCTGTTCACCCGCCACTGCCGCGGCGAGTGCCGTCAAAGGGGCAATCACCGACCCGCGGGAGGTGGCATAACATGCACACCTGGAAATTCGGCGATGACATCGACACGGACGCCATCATCCCGGGCCGGTACCTCACCCTCTATGACCCGAAGGAGCTCGCGGCCCATGCCTTCGAAGGCACTCGGGACGCATTCGCCCGGGAGGCAGCAGAGGGGGACATCATCGTTGCCGGCAGAAACTTCGGGTGCGGCTCCTCACGCGAACACGCCCCCATCGCAATACGTGGTGCCGGCGTGCAGGTGGTCGTCGCCGTCTCCTTTGCACGAATCTTCTACCGCAACTGCATTGCGACCGGCGTGTTGCCGGTCATATGCCCCGAGGCAGAGACCATCACCGAGGATGAAGAAATAACCCTCCACCCCGATGAGGGATACCTTACGGCGGGAGGGCGGACCCTCGCTGTCGAGCCCGTGCCTGCGTTTATGCGAAAGATCATCGATGCAGGCGGACTTGTCGAATATGCAAAAACCATCACGGAGCTGGAATTATGTACAAAGTAGCCGCCATCGGCGGAGACGGCATCGGCCCTGAGATCGTGGACGCCGGAAAGGGAGTCCTCGATGCTGCAGGAGAACGCTACGGATTTGACATCGACTGGAAAGACTTTGATATCGGGGCAGACCGCTACCTTGCAACCGGCGACCTGCTCACCGAAGACGACCTGAAGGAGCTTGGAAAATTCAAATCCATCTATTTCGGGTCCATCGGCGACGACCGGGTTAAACCAGGCATTCTGGAGAAGGGCATCCTCCTCGGCCTCAGGTTCCATTTCGACCAGTATGTGAACCTCCGCCCGGTGCGCATGCTCGCGGGCACCCAGACCCCCCTTGCGGGGAAAGGCCCGGATGACATCAACTTCCTCGTCGTCCGTGAGAATACCGAGGACTTCTATGTCGGCATTGGTTCACGATTCAAAGGAAAAGAGCACCGCGACCTTGAGGTTGTTCGTGACATCTACTCCATCAAATTCGGCCTCGATGTCGAGTCTGACAGCGAGGAGATCGCCTACCAGATAGGCGTCATCTCACGCGAAGGCTCATCACGGGTCATGGAGTATGCCTTTGATGCGGCAATGAACCGAAAACAGAAGGTATCCAGTGTCGACAAGGCAAATGTGCTGACAGAGGTCTACGGCCTCTGGCGCGATGTCTTTTCAGAGACTGCCGCCCGCTATCCGGAGGTGGCGACCGAGTTCACCTTCGTTGACGCCATCACCATGTGGTTTGTGAAAAACCCTGAATGGTTTGACGTGGTCGTTGCCCCCAACATGTTCGGCGACATCATCACCGACCTTGGCGCGATGATCCAGGGCGGCCTGGGCCTTGCCCCCGGCGGCAACATCAACCCGCAGGGCACCTCACTCTTTGAGCCCATCCACGGGTCGGCACCGAAATACAAGGGGATGAACCGGGCAAACCCTATTGCGACCATCTGGGCAGGTTCCCTGCTCCTCGATGACCTCGGTGAACCGGAGGCGGCAGCGGGCGTTCTTGCAGCCATTGAAAAGAGCATTGCTGCAAACCAGACCACCGTCGACCTCGGCGGCTCACTTGGCACACGTGAAGCAGGTGCCTGGATTGCAGACGCCGTCCGAAACGGATAAAAGGACACCATCAGGGTGCAAAGACACCCATCACATCTTCACACCCCGGATGCAGGTGCCGGGAAATGGCAGCCACGTACCGGCCCTGCACCCGTGCTCCCGGACGTTCATTTTTTATCTGTCCCGGGTATTGCCCGGCCCGGTGAACGTTGACGCACCTTAGGGGAAACAGCCCGTGACCCCGTCTGTCACCGGGAGTCCGGGCCATGTATCCAAGTATTCAACAGAAATCCCGGTGCTTTCACCGGGAGAGATATTTCCGCATTGCATCCGGAACTCCGTCTATGCCGTCAATCGCAATCCTGTTCATCTCTCCGAGATTCTCTTCGATATGGCCTATTGATTTCATCAGGACCGTCATAATCATCACCAGCTCCTCTGTGGTGAGAAGACCATCCTGCAGGGCAGTGACCGTGTCCTCCAGATTTGAGCGCATGTGAGAGAGCGGCCCGGTAATCTTCACCGCAGTATCAGCCATGTGCCGGACAAGGCGCATGTCAACAGCATGCTCCCCGGTGACATCACGGGAGAGAGTTACCATGCCTGAAACAGCGCCACCCGGGTCATGAAGGGGCGCCATGGAGACTGCCACACTCACCACCTCCCCGCTCTTTGTAAGGCTCTCCATCAGGAACTGCTGCATACCTCCACCGTGTATGACACGGTCCGCATACATCGCAAACATCTTCCGGGATGTGGGAGAGATAAGGTCGTGAATCACCGTTCCCTCCAGATCATCTGCCCGGTAGCCAAAGACACGTTCAACCCCGGCATTCCATCGGAGAATCCGGTGATCCGGCCCGGTCATCACTACGGCATTATCCGTGGCAGTCATCAGGTGGTTTAACTGTTCTGTCGCCTCCTGAAGACGGGCACTGTCTCCGGCATCCAGAATCCGGGAGACAAAGCCCTGAAGATCACCATCCGCTCCCACCACCGGGTCCAGACGATTGGTATGCCAGGTGCCGTTATACTCCATCATCCCGGATTCCCGGCGTCTGCTTTTGAGTATCCGTTCATATGGACAGTCAGAGAAGCGCAGCCCGAACCTGCGCACCATCTCATAGCAGTGCCGGCCCAGCAGCTCCCCTGCATCCACCCCAAAAAATGAAAGTGAGGCAGGATTTGCCCAGAATAGAGTACCATCAGCTTTAAAAATTAAAGCAGGCTCTGCGATGACAGCCTGAGTCTGTTCCCACAGGCCCTGCACAGATGTGTTCGGCGGGAGCCACTCATCCAGCGCATTCACGCTCTTTTTTCGTTCAGATTTCTGAATCAGCATCTTTTCCCCCCCGGGACTGAATGCACTCCCTCCCTCTTCAGTTGTGGAATGCCGATAAGTCTCCATTTATCCTGATATATCTTAAGGTTCACTCAAAGCCGGGGATCTTCCAGATCCGGTAGATGGAATACACGCCAATGACAAATGCGGAGAGATAACCGAAGATTCCAAGATTATATGCCACAGAAGTCTCTTCCGGAGAGATGTAGAGCATCAGCGACGAACCGATGACAATTGCTCCGACAATAAATCCTACCAGCATCTTGTTCGAGGCACGGTCAATCGACCGGGCCATATGCATAAGATCGGCAGCTGCCACATCGATTTTGATGCTGCCGTCTGTTGCCTTGGTAAGCGCCCGGTTGAGTGATTTCGGTACAGAGAAGATATCATCCACAATATCGAGGGTCTCTTTTGCCACGTACCGAAGAGTATTGCGTGAAAATATCCGCTCAATCTCCATCTCTTTGATATATGGCCCCACCTCTGTTGAAAAATGAAAATCCGGGTCCAGATGCTTCCCGGTATCCAGCACCATCGCTATCGCCTTGATGACCAGCATCAGATTCATCGGCACCTGCAGGCGGTAGCGGTTGAGGAGACCGGGGATCTGATTCATAAGGCCGGAGAGATCAAAATCCTCGATGCTCTGCCCGGAATATTCTGACAATATACCATAGAGATCGTCCTTAAACGGATCCATGGATTTGTCATCGATTTTTACTCCCAGCTGGAGGAACGAGTCCACAATCTCATCCACATCATCCTCAAGTATGCCCAGAAGAAGGGTGACGAGCGCATCTTTTCGTTCCGGCCGTATCACAGCCACTGAGCCAAAGTCAAGAAAAACCAGATCACCCTCCATATCTACGAGCAGGTTACCTCCGTGCGGGTCAGCATGGAAGAACCCGTATTTCAGGATCTGTTTGATGTAGCATCGTGTGCCCCGGTTTGCCACATTATGGGGATTTGCGCCGATACAACGGATTGCCTCAACGTCATCGACCCGGACACCGGAGATATACTCCATCACAAGGACTTTTTTGCCGGAATACTGCCAGTAAATATCCGGGACACGGACATGGGGCACCTCTGAGACAATCGGGCGCATGCGGTCTGCATTCCTTCCGTCATTGGAGAAATCCAGTTCACGCCGAATCTGGACGGAAAATTCCGTCACCATCCCCGTCGGATTGTATATCTTCATCTCCGGATACCGAACCTCTATTCGTTCTGCAAACGACTGCAGAATCGAGAGGTCCACTTCGATGAGTGCTTCAATATCCGGGCGCCGGACCTTGACTGCCACAAGGGTGCCGTCTCTGAGCATCCCCCGGTGAACCTGTGAGAGTGAAGCTGCTGCGATGGGCGTTTCCTCCAGATACTCAAACACTTCGTCAATCGGACCGCAACAGATCTCAATCGTGGGGCGGACGTCTGCAAACGGCAGGGAAGGGACCTCATCGGTCAGTTTCCGGAGTTCTGCAATCAGCCCTTCCGGAAGCATTTCACGGCGGGTGCTTACAATCTGGCCGAATTTAATAAAGGTCGGTCCAAGCTCTTCGAGTGCCAGACGGATACGCTCATACTCAGAGAGATGCATGACCGGGGCTTTTTTCCGGAAAAACCGCCGGGGGGTAATGCCCGGGTGCATCTGCTCCAGGGCAATCCCAAAACCATAGGTAATGAGCACGTCAGCGATCTGGCTGTAGCGTCGCAGCTTGGTGACCATCCAGCGGAAAATAGGTGGTGATATGTAATTAAACAACGTCCCGGTTTCGCCAGGTGCGCTTCCACGGATACGGAACAAACGCAAAGAAGACAAGGGAGGCTGCCACCGGGACGGTTATCAGAAGCATCGCAGTTGCAAGCCCGGCCATATCAGCGATATATCCGCTCACCGCAACACCCATACCACCCGCACCCACTGCAAGGCCCAGCATCAGGCCGGAGACAAGGCCGGGATTGCCCGGCATCATCTCATGGGACATGGCGACCGTGGTGGAGAAGGTGGACCAGAGACAGAAGCCGAACAGAATCAGGCAGACGAGAGAGACCGTGCCTGACAGGGTGAAGGCAGCGATGAAAAACGGAATCGCAAGCAGGGTAAAAAGCAGTACCAGCTCCTTTCTCCCATAGGTGTCAGAGAGGGTACCGATGATCACCTGTCCCGCCACACCGGCAATGAGCATCACGGATACGATGATGTTCGCCGTCGCAAGGTCAAACCCCCGTATCATGCTGAGGTATGCCGGGAGAAAAGCAACGGATCCAAAGATACCCCACGCACGCAGGGCTGAACCGGTAATGAGAAGCGAGATGCCATGGTATTGCCCAAAACCACTCTTTACCGGGGCAGCGGCGGAGGAAGACGAAGGAGTCGGTGCAGAAGCAGAACCTGCCTGCCGGTCATAGCTTCCCTTCGGGATGATGACATGCAGAATGACTGCCATGCAGATACCGGGAATGATCATCAAAACAAGGCCGGGAAGCCCCCACAGCGTAACGAGCACTCCGGCAATTAAGGGCCCGATGGCAAACCCGATGTTGCCTCCCACGACGAAAAATGAGGTCAGGCGACCGCGTTTCGGCCCGGAGGCAAGGCGGGACACCAGTGAGAGGGCGCTCGGGTGAAAGAGGGCATGCCCAAGTGCCGCACAGGCGGCGAAAAGGAGCGTCAGCCAGTAATTGGATATAAGCCCGATACAGGAGATAAAAAACGCACAGATGAGAATGGTGTACTTTACCGGTACACCGAAGCCCCGGCGGTCACTCATCCAGCCAAAGACCGGCTGGGTAAAGGACGAGGTCAGGTTCCATATCGTGACGATCAGTCCGGCGAGAAAATAGGAATAGCCATATTCAAGGATCAGAAGCGGCAGGATGGCAGAGAGCACAGGAGAATAGATATCTGTTACCACATGGGCTGCAGAGAGGCCCAGAATAGGCCGGAGATTCGTCATACGTATTCCTCTCCATTACGCACCAGACGTATAAAATCAACCGGAATTGACACTATGTCTCGGGTGTGGTGGGCAAAGGTCCGGCGGATGGGAAATGTTGCCTCAATCACCGTGTCAATGACCGCCCGGCGGCGGACATAGGATTCCAGAAACGGACGGGACCCGCTGTTGAAGATGCCCCACACCACATCTGCGGATGCAAGCCCGGCATCAATGAACGGGCGGTCCGCATGAGCCCGCTGTGCACCGAACGGGGGGTTCATGATGACCGTATCGGCAGGTGGGATATTCGCACCGGGTACGGAGATGTCTGCTTCGATAAAGGTGACGGTGACACCGAGCGCTGCCGCATTCTCCCGTGCAACCGCAAGGGCCGCCTCATCCCAGTCGATCCCGATGACCTCCCCGGCACCAAGCAGTGCCGCACCGCAGGCAAGAATGCCGGTCCCGCATCCGAGATCGATCACCCGCATGCCCCTGATGTCACCCATATGGTCGGCTTCATGCAAAAAACGGGCGGCCACCACGGCAGGTGTGGCATATTGTTCGCTCTTCGCGTCCGGGTTGGAAAAACCGGCGCAGTCCTCCAGCATCATCTCAAGGTGACGGATACGCATGATCAGATCTCGTCGATGATATAGTCGTCCCAGTCACGGATGCCCCGCACGATCTCGTACTCCGGCGGTGAGAGGACCGGCACCGGAAACCGCACCTGATCGTCATAGGCAAGGCGCGGGCAGGCGGTGTTGACATAACAGTCATACCCGAGGTTCAGGAGGGAATCGGGCGATACCTCCCGCATGCAGATGATGTCTGCTGCGGGCGAGAGAGACGCCAGATGACGGGCAAGGTCCTCTCTTCGCTGGCCGCTCTTGGTGCTGAGTATGATGCCCACCGTCTTCGCCTGCCGTGCCTTCTCAATCTGGACAAACCGGCGGCGCATGAGGCGGGAGGCATCCGCCTCTTCAGCCCTGCCGGTATACGGGTCAAGGGCCACCACCCGTGCCCCGGTCGCAAGCCCGACGCCAATCGCATGGAAGACACCCGTTCCCACATAGAGATACTGGCTGGTGCCTGCTGAGCGGGCTGATGCATAGGAGCACCCGAGCACCTGCCCGCGGCAGGGCGTGCGTGCATTGCCGTCACCCACCACCACAGCAAACCCGCGGGCTTCAAGGACGGCTGCGACTGCATCGGTGAGATGTGCATGCTGGACGGTGGTGACCAGCCCCACCGGCCGGCCCTGATCCAACAGGGAAATCGCTCTCTCTGCAATCTCCGGGTCGAAGTCAAACGTCACCTGCTCATAGATGACACCGGGGCGGTCATCCACCGGTGCATGGCCGAAATGAATGAGCACATCAGCAAGGGCCAGCGCATCGGTTGCGAGATCACAGGCACCATAGCACGGGTCTCCGCTGATAATGACGGTATACCCCGCCTCCTTCAGGGCGGCGGCCGTCTCCGGGGCCCGCCGTTTCAGTCCTTCCGGAAACTGGAGGGCAACCGTCCGGGCACCGGATGCACGGAGCTTCTCCCACGTTTCAGAAGTAAGTATCTTTGACATGCACGCCTGACTCATCAACCTCGATTTCCACGAGTGCCTTATATGCCCGGCCAACATCGCATTCGCCGCGTTTAATGACCACAAGAACGTCCTGCACCTCAGCACCGGCCGTCGCGAGACCCTGGAGAAGGGCCTTCATCGTTCCGCCGGTGGAGAGGACATCATCAACGATGACCACCCGGTCACCTGCCTCAATGCCATTGAGATAGAGTTCGCCTTTGGAGTAGCCGGTGGACTGGTGCAGGGCCACCTCGCCCGGCAGATCATAATTCCGTTTCCGGACGATGCAGAGCGGGAGATCGGTAAAAAGCGAGAGCGCCACACCGATGTGGATGCCCATCGCCTCTGCCACCACGATTTTTTCACCCCGGTCAGGTCCAGCACCCGCACCATCTCAACGGCAATTTCCCGCAGGAGGGCCGGTTCAACAAGGGGGACTCCGTCGCTCACCGGATGGATGAAGTAGTGGTAGTCGCCGCGCTGTACCATCGGACATGATTCAAGGGAAGTTACCAGTTTGTTAAACATGCATATCGCCAAAATCCTTCAGAAATTCTTCGATTATTGTGGTGGTGATGTGCGGCATACAGACGATTCTCATATGCCCATGACGGGTGCGTGACACCTGCCATCCCGCCGGGGCCGCAGGGCAGTCGAACGAGGCGACATTCACCTCGGGTTCGGCGAGGACCGGATACCCCAGCGCCGCCATCCCGTCGATGAGACGGTGATGATTTGCCATGCACTCCGCCACAACGGCGGTAAACCCGTCATGCCCCAGATGTTCAATGACCGCGAGGGCACCGGCCACCGCCCCGCCGGACCGGGTGCCTGCAAGCGTAAACTCCTGTTTTACCGTCAGGTACGGCGTGTCTACGTTCAGTGAGCAGAGCATCGAGGGGTCCCGTGTCAGAAGGCAGCCGACCGGAATCGTCGACATCCCCATCTTATGGGGGTCAACCGAGATGCTGGTGACGCCCTCCAGCCGGAAGTCAAAGAGAGGGGCATCCCGCAGAAACGGCAGGACCAGCCCGCCAAATGCGGCATCGACATGAAACGCGGTATCCCGGTCGAACGCGATGTCCGACAGAGCTGCAATCGGATCGACCACACCGTACTCCGTGGTCCCGGCCACCCCGACAAGAGCAATGGTATTTTTGTCCATAAGGTCGGCCGCTGCATCTGCATCCATCCGGTACCTGCCGTCCGATGGCGCAACCCGCATCTCAAGGGAGAGAATTTCACATGCCTTCTCAAATGAGAAGTGTGCAGACTCCGGCACAACGACATTGGGGGAGCGCACATCTGCATTCCTGCGTGCCATCCTGAGTGCCTGCAGGTTTGATTCTGTGCCGCCCGAGGTTGCATACCCGCAGGCCTCCGGGAGATGCATGAGGGAGCCCACCCGTTCAACAAGGAGCGCCTCAAGGGATGCCGTCCCTTCAAAAAGCCCGGGGTCACCGAGATTCGACTCGATAAACAGGTTCATGGCCCGCACAGCCACCGGGTGGGGCAGTGTACACATCGAACTGAGCACACGCCGGTACCCCCGGTCATCCTCTTTGACCGATAAAAGAAAAGAGAAGAGTTCGTCTTCTGCCAGACCGTTGCTGCGCATCTATCGTCTCGCCATATCAAGGATCATCCGCTGCTCGGTCCGTGCAGCCGTTTCGCGGATCTTCGGCACTGCATCAATATTTGCAGAGACACTGGTGATGCCGGTTTTAATGAGCCATTCAACCATCTCGGGGTCAGATCCTGCCTGCCCACAGATGGAGCACTCGACACCGCCCTCACGGCACCTGCCGATGGCATACTCAATGAGTTTCAGGACAGCGGGGTGCTTCGGGAAGTACATGTCCGCCACATTCTGGTTGTTGCGGTCGATTGCGAGCGTGTACTGGATGAGATCATTGGTGCCGAATGAGGCAAAGTTGATGCCCGCAGCAATGAATTCGTCAATCATCAGTGCACTGGACGGAATCTCAATCATAATACCGAGGGTGGTGTTATTCACATCCACGCCCCAGTCCGCAAGCATCTGCTTTGCACGGATAAACTCATCCGGGTGACCCACAAGCGGGAACATCAGGCCCATGTTGCTGTAGCCCTGTGCCCAGAGGCGCTTGAACACCTCAACCTGCAGGCGGAACTGTTCGGTCTGCTGCAGGTCACGGCGGATGCCACGCCATCCAAGCATCGGGTTGTGCTCTTCGGGCTCATCCTCTCCGCCCTGCATGTTCCTGAACTCGTCTGTCGGGGCATCCAGAGTGCGGACCCAGACCGGCTTTCCGGGGAATGCGTCCAGCACGACCTTGATGCCATCGTAGAGCTCGGTGATGAACTCCTCTTCCTTATTGTTGCGGATATACCATCCGGGTGTTTTGCCGAGGCCGAGAATCATGTGCTCAATTCTCAGCAGGCCCACACCATCTGCTCCGGTAGCCGCAGCCCGTGCGGCAGCCTCTGCAAGGGAGACGTTCACCTTGATGGAGGTCGCGGTGATGATGGGCGCTGCAGCATATGCTGGCATGGCAACGGCCGGGGCGGCCTCCTCTGCAGTTTTGACAGCGCCCTCATACACGAGCCCTTTCTCGCCGTCCACCGTCACAATGTCCCCTTCTTTGAGGACACGGGTGGCTTCCTTTGTTCCGACGACAGCAGGGGTGCCCAGTTCACGGGAGACAATCGCCGCGTGGCAGGTCATGCCGCCTTCATCGGTGATGATGGCACTTACCTTGCGCATGCCCGGCACCATGTCGGGATTGGTCATCTTTGCGACCATGATGTCACCGTCATTGATCCGCCCCAGGTCTTTTACGCTACTGACAATGACAACACGCCCTGTTGCAACCCCGGGTGATGCACCCTGCCCCTCGAGGATAATATTTCCACTGCTGGTTTCGATCCCCTTGGCAACACCGGCATTTCCGGCGATCGTGGTGATAGGCCGGGACTGGAGAATATAGATGGTGCCGCCGACAATGCTCCACTCCACATCCTGCGGGACACCATAGTGCAGTTCAGAGACCTTGCCGAACTTTGCAAGAGCGGCGATCTCGGCATCCGAGAGGACGGGGGCGTTCTGCCGCTCCGGGGAGACAGGCACTTCCTTTGTCCCGTGCTCGCCGTCCGGCAGGATTTCAATCTTCTTGGTCGCAATATAGCGGTCGACAACCCGCCCGGACCGCTGGTCAAAGACATAGTTGTCAGGCGAGACAGATCCTGAAACGACCGCTTCTCCCAGACCCCATGAACCTTCGATGATAGATGTCGGTTCACCGGTGACCGGATGGGACGAGAAGAGCACACCGGCCTTCTCTGAACGAACCAGTTCCTGCACAACGACAGCGATGTCAACGATGGAATCGTCAAATCCCTGTTTGGCACGGTAGTAAATCGCGCGTGCACCATAGAGGGATGCCCAGCACATCTGAACCGCTTCAATGAGTGCATCGACACCCTTAATGTTCAGGTAGGTATCCTGCTGGCCGGCAAAGCTCGCGTCAGGCAGATCCTCTGCGGTTGCACTGGAACGGACAGCAACGACGACATCATCACCCATCTGCACGTATGAACGGATGATATCCTCCCTGATTTCGTCCGGCACCGGTGTCTTCATGACGATGCCTTTTACCTCTGTTGCCGTCTTTTCCAGGAGGTCCGAGTTCTCGACGTCAAGACCTGAAAGGCGTGAGAATATCTCTTTGTCAATCTCTGCATTCTCGATATAGCGGCGGAATGCCTGTGCGGTCACCACAAATGCGTTTGGGACCGGCAGGCCAACTGAGGTCATTTCTCCAAGAGATGCGCCCTTTCCACCGACGGAAGGGATATCCTCTTTCTGAATTTCAGCAAGCCACAGAATATTGGGGACTTTTGTCATGCTCATGGGTCACCTGAATCTTTTTTCTACCACTGTGGAGAACCACCACGATGATTGAATATGTGTCCCCCCGGAGAGATATTCAAGTTAACGACTAGAGTCCCTGACAAGGTCCGCATGTGCACAATAGTACTGCGTGTTTTCCCCGGGTAACGCAGATCACAGACCCTATCACTCAGGTCACCGGGAGGATGCGGGCAAACCATGAATATCAGCAGAGAATAACAAGTACCAGGGAACAATAGTGACAGATTTTACAGTACTGGTCAGTGACCCGCTGGCGGACGAAGGCGTCGACATCCTTCGTGAATATTGCAATGTCGATGTGAAGACGGGCCTCACCGAAGAAGAGCTGATTGAGATCATCGGGGCGTATGACGGACTGCTCGTGCGCAGCGGGACGCAGGTCACCGCAAGCGTGATTGCAGCAGCACACCGGCTGAAGTTCATCGGACGGGCCGGTGCAGGTGTCGACAATATTGACCTTGATGCAGCAACGGAGAAGGGCATCATCGTCGCAAACGCACCTTCCGGCAATACCCTTGCCGCCTGTGAGCACACCCTTGCCATGATGATGTCACTCTCGCGCAACATTCCGCAGGCGACCGCATCGGTCAAGGCAGGAGAGTGGAAACGCTCACAGTTCATGGGTGTCGAGCTCAACAACAAGGTGCTTGGCATTGTCGGATTCGGAAGAATCGGGCAGGAACTGGCAACACGGGCAAATGCTCTTGAGATGCGCTGTCTCGCCTACGACCCGTACATCAACCGTGAGCGGGCAAAAAAGCTCGGTGTTGAGGTCTGCACCCTGGAAGAACTCTTCCCTCAGGCAGATTTCATCACCGTCCACACACCGCTCGTCAAAGAGACGCGCCACCTCATCAACGCAGATACGATCGCGCAGATGAAGACCGGCGTGCGCATCATCAACTGTGCCCGTGGCGGCATCATTGATGAAGAAGCACTCGCAGATGCCATCGAAGCGGGAAAGGTTGCAGGCGCAGCGCTCGATGTCTACGAGAACGAACCACCCGAGGGCCAGCGCATCATCACGCTCCCGCAGGTCATCACCACCCCGCACCTCGGCGCTTCCACAGTCGAGGCACAGCAGAACGTGGCGGTTTCTGTCGCAAAACAGTGCATTGAGGTGCTTGAAGGCGGCTCAGGACGCTTCGTGGTGAACGCGCCGATGGTGCCTGCTGACCAGCAGGAGAGAATCGAGCCGTATGCACGGCTGGCACAGAAGATGGGAAAACTCCTGATTCAGCTGACAGACGGCAGAATAGAGTCCATTGAAATCGAGTACGGCGGCAAGGCGGCAGATTTCGGCCGGAATACCAAATACATCACCCGCCTTGCACTCAAGGGCATGCTTGACCCGATTCTGCAGGAGCCGGTCAACATCGTGAATGCAGAGTTTGCCGCAACGGAACGCGGCATCCGTGTGAGCGAGAGCATCACCACCGAGTCAAAGGGATTCACCAACATCATGACCATCACGGTGAAGACCGATACGATGGAAGAGTCTGTCTCCGGCAATGTCTCTTCGGCAGACAAGATTCGCATCGTTGCCATCGGCGAGTACATGACCGACATGACACCCGGCGGCGACGTGGTCATTTCACGCCACCGTGACGTCCCCGGTGTCATCGGCCAGTTTGCAACCATCATCGGCCGGCATGATGTCAATATCGCAGGCATGCAGGTCGGCCGCAACCAACCCGGACAGGAAGCCATTATGGTCCTGAACGTGGATGCGGCAGTCCCGCAGGAAGCGATGGACGAGATCGTCAAAATCGACGGCGTCTCCACCGCGCGCTACGCACAGATATAAGGAATGGCTTAGAATTCCGGCATCCGGCCCCCGGATACCCGCAAATACCGGAAACAAAACAAATAATTTTTATAATCCCACAGCTAAGGTATGTAGGCACAGGGGCTCGTGGTCTAGCTGGTTATGACGTCGCCTTGACATGGCGGAGGTCCTGAGTTCGAATCTCAGCGGGCCCATACCATTCTTCTTTTTGTGTTTCTTTGTCCATTGTTTATACAGGAGCGAAGCGTTGCGCATGGCAGAGATATCCCATCCTTATGATCTGCAAATCCCGGCCGGCAAATCCGGCTACCCGGTCATCCTCTTTTTCATCTGCGGCGAGGGGCTGGGTCACACCTCACGCTGCCTGAAGGCGGCGCAATACTGTGAGGCACAGGGCGCAGTCTGCCATCTCGCCGCCTACGGACAGTCACACATCTTCCTGACCAAAGCGGGATGGCCGCGCCTGCACACCACCCCGCGGGAAGTGACCCTCGCAGGAAACATGGGGCTTTTCTGCATCAGAAAGACCCTCTGGAACTCAAAAGGGGTGCCCCGCGATCTCGCCCGGTCATACCGGCAGGCGCGTGACCTGATAGCACAGATACAGCCCGACATCGTCATCGCAGATACGATGTATGCACCGGTTGAGGCGGCCCGGCGTGATGATGTGCCGGTGCTCTTTATCACCAACCAGAACAGCTTCTCCACCCTCGCGGGCGGCGGAGAGAACGGGTGGGCAGCTCTGGGCCGCCTGATATCCTGGTACCTCACCCTGCCGGACCAGGTCATCATCCCCGACTTCGCCCCGCCGGCGACGGTGAGCAGATATAATATCGAGATACCACCCGAACGTGAGAGCCAGTACCGGTTCATCGGCCCCTTAATCGACATCTCCCGGGAGCAGTACCCTTGTGCAGAGAAGACCATCTTTGCATCATTCGGCGGCGAACCGTTCAAGATACCCCTCTACCGGCACCTGGCAGAGATTGCCGGACGGCGCAGCGACCTCGCTTTCGAGGTCTTTGCCCAGGTGCCGGGTCTGCCGGATGCGACAGAGAACTTCCGAACCCACGGATATGTGCCGGACCTTCTGGCCCATCTCTGCTGTGCCGAAGTCGCCATCCTCCACGGCGGGCTCACCACCCTGCACGAGGCACTCTTTTTCCAAAAACCGGTGGTGATGGTGATTGACCCGCACCACCCCGAACAGGGCAACAATGCCCGTGCGATCACCGAGATGGGGGCAGGGGTGATGATCCGGGGGGACGAGGCAGACACAGACCGGCTGGAGGCGGCCATTGAAGAGGCGCGCCGGCTTGCGGTGCCTGACCTCTCCGCACACTACACCCGGGAGAACGGAAGGATGCATCTCTGGAAAGAGATTCAGGAAACCTTACGGTATACGCAGTGAAACAGACAGACGGAATAGATCATGGATAAGGGATGGAAGACACTCATTGCAATCACTCTTGTGTTCTGTATCGGCGTCAATGGCCTGATTCTCGCGGCAGGGATGAATTATCCGGACGGATTTGCCCTCGCAGGTATTCAGATCACGAGTGTTTACCGGTATGATGTGACCCTCACCGGAACGGGAACCGCAGAGAATGTGACCCTCATGATCCCCCTGCCGTCCGCAGGCGGGGACTCGCCCGTCGGAGATGCCATGGTGAGCGGCCATGCAGAGCGAATCCCGGCCGACTGGACCGTGGAGGAGGTGGGGGCAGGAGATGCCGTATTCCTGAAAATCACCGCACCATCCCTCTCCTTTGCCGGCGGCCCAATCACCTTCGGGACGGTGACATCCGCCTCCTGCCTCATTAATACCGCAGACCCTGCCGGAGAGACCTGTCTGCTGCGCCCGAAAGAAAACAGGAGAGAGGAGGACGGGGTGACATATTATACCGCACCCATCTACGCCGTCTATGAGATGCCCGAGGGGGAGGGAATGGGTATCACGGTGCATCTGGACGGCGCCAACACCTGGAGATACCCCGTCCTCTCCGGAAACCATCTCAGAGACACCCTCACCCTTGCAGGGGGCATTCATGGTGGCGGGTGGCAGACAGCAGACGGCACGCTCACTGTCGCCATCGGCAAATATTCTCTCATCTGAAAAAAAAACAGCCGGCACCATAACCATTTTTTTCTGCGTCAACCAACGCTGGTGTATGAACCGCACAGACATTCAGCGGGTTGAGGCAGGGGACGCATTCTGCATCTGCCCCGTCTGCGGATACACCGATGCCTTCCATACCGCGCTTCTGAGATCGGCTGACGGCACCGGCTACGATATTATATACATCTGCCCCGAGTGCCATTCACGGTTTGATATCGGAATGAAGACACGGGAGCCCTTTCTCTGACCCCCATGACTGCAATACCGGTAACAGCGGCACATGCTACAAGGAGAGAACACAATGCCTGACGGATGCACCATCGTTGCCCACGGGCCGGAGGTCTTTGATGCAGGCGACATTGATACGGTAAGCGCTGCACTTCTTCCAAAGGAGATTGTCGTGGCAGGCGTGATGGCCCGGACCGCAGCAGAGGAGTCCGGGTTTCCCTGCCGGTTCAATACCCGCCCGCCGTCGCTTGTGTTCCGACACCTCCCTTCAGGAACAGAGGCGTGGCTCTTAAACCGGGGCAAAACACCCGCTTCCGGCGAGGAGTTCGGACGGATTGTCGCATCACGGTGCGACCGGCCGGTATACCATATTGAATGCAGCAGCCGGACAATCTACGGGTGGAACGGGGCAGACCCCCGCCGCACCGGAGAGGCAGCACGCCGCCTCGGATATGCCACAGTACTCCTGACTGCAGACACACGGGCACCAGACACCTGCGTCCGGGAAATTCGCGGGTGCATCCCTGGTGAGCCCGTCTTTGTAAACGGCATCGTCGTTGGCCATGCCACGGCAGAGACAGCCATCATTGCACCGGAGAACGGAGGGGTACGGGCAGTATCCGGCATCACCCTCAAACCCCACGGCACAGAGAAACTGCTCAGGGGAGGGCCGGTAGACCTGTCACGGGCATGGTGCAAGTCAGGACCGGTCCGCTCACAGACCGCACAGGTGGCAGACCGGCGCACCCCCTCCGGACGCATCGCCGTCATCGACCATGCCGCCTGCGACATCTATAGCATGGTGGACATCACCACCTGCGGCGTGGTCTCCATCGGTGATGACACCACCGCTGTCTGCGGGCATATCTGTGCCCATCTGGGCATCCCCATCTTCGGGGTGACCGACGGCGATGCAGACACCGTGATTGACCACTCCTGCTGTGCTGGCTCGGTGATTGTAGAGGTGACCGAGGGCAGGGATGATGAAAAAGGGCTGGAGATTGCAGAGACAGTCCCTGCCGCACCCTGCCACTGGGATCAGTGGGTAGCTGCCACCCTCCGCACCCGCACCGACATCCGCATCGTGAGGGATGCCCGGTGAAGCCCGGCCAGCTCTGCTCACAGTGCAAGGGCAAAGGGATGTGCGGCCTGCCCCGCTGCCCCGTGATGGAGCGGTTTCATGCCTCCGTCCGGGTGAAGCCCTCCGACTCCTATATGGGCGGGGCACCGTCGGTCTTTGTCGGGACACACGGCTACCCGAAGATGGCAGGCGGCCCGCTCCTCATCGGTGAGAGCGACAACCCGGAGGTCTGGGTCGAGAAGGCATACACCATTGATGATATCGTCGGCGTCCGGTCACGGACCATCCGGGGGAACACCGCTGCCGCCTCCCGCGGGGCGGATGCAATGCAGGAAATTGCCCTTTCAGCAGTGCCTCTTGATGTGGAGGTCGCCTTCACCCGGCCGGTGGCATTTGACCTCCGGTTTGACGGGACGATTACCCCGGTCGGCCTCTCAGGCGACATGAGAAGAATCGATGTCCTGGACAATGCCAAAACACCCCGCCCGGTCGAAAAAGCAGTGGGCGACACCGACCTGAAGGCGGCCGATGCAGTCTGGGACCTCTACCGGGACGGAGTGGGTGTCCATCAGGTATCCCAGCTGCTGAGTGCGGGCCTTCTTGGCCGGCAGCGGAAGGTGGTGCCGACCCGGTGGAGCATCACCGCAGTTGATGACATGCTGGGAAAGGCGGGCAGGGCGGCCATCTCCCGCAACACCGCACTGGATGAGGTACTCGTCTTTGCTTCCACCCTGCACGGGAACACCATCGTCTGTATCCTCACCCCCGGTGATTTCCGCTTTGAGATGATCGAGCACTGGCAGGCCGGCAGCATGTGGGGAGGTGCCGGCGGGGCCATTATGACGGACAAAGAGAGCAGGAAACAAAAATCCGGGTACTCCCCCATTGCAGGGGCCTACTACTCCGCTCGCCTCGCCGTCCTTGACTATCTCCGCACCACCGGCAGATCAGCGCGGGCCATCGTTATCCGGAGCATCGCCAATTCATACTGGGCTCCCCTTGGGACCTGGGTCATCCGGGAGGCAGCACGACAGGCGATGGCACAGCCGCCCGTCTCCTTTGAAGACCTCACCGGGGCACAGGGGTATGCCACCGCCCTCCTGGGAGCCGATGACTGGGTACGTCACAGCACCCTCCTCCGGGAGATACCTGCTCAGAAAACCCTTTTTGATTCCTTCTGAAGAAACCACGATGGTTAAATACCTCTAACCAGAAGCATAATTCATATGAATTTACGGCTGGCTGCACCCCTATGTTCCGGACTGTTGGCAGCACTTGCGATTCCCGTACAGGCCGCAGATACACAGCATGTCTACGAAGGCCTCAGTACAAATCAGTATCTGCAGATCATGATTGCAACGCTTGTCATGGTAACAGTATTCATCGCCATATTCTACATCATCGGTAAGAAACACTCACGCCGGACAAACGTGAACCCGGTCACCAAAAATCTGGCCATGATTCTTGCCATCCTCTACCTTATTGTCGGGACATTTCTCCTGATCATTGATTTTATTGTGCTCATCGAACCATATGCGGCGACAAATGCATTCACCTATGTTGTCCAGACATTCCAGTATTACTTCCCTGAAATGGTCTTTGGCATCATCATCGTCGGTGCAGCAGGCCTTCTGCTCTATCTGGTCGGCTTCTATATCCTGGTCTTTGTCCGGGATTCAGTCAAAATAGCCAAAACTGATGAGAAATATCATATCCAGGCCTCTTCTGAAGTAGACCCGGATGTGAGCACGGGTAAAGTGGAGTACACCAAACTTGTATACCAGGTCTCAGAATGGGACACCGGAGAGCCCCTCTCAGACGGTAAAATCCGCCTGGAGACGAAAGATGGCACCCTGATGATGATCAAGTATACTGATTACACCGGAGAGGTGGACTTCGGCAAACTCCGCGGCAGGGAAGATGACTACTATGCATATGTCGAAGGTGACCGGGAGCGGCAGGAATACCGCCTTATCACCCTCACCTAGCCGACTGTGCCGCAAACCGTTCTTCAATCATCCGGAGGGTTTCAATCTCCTCCGGGCTTTTATCTTCCCGCAGACGGATAAACCGGGGGAACCGGAGGGCAAACCCGCCGGTATAATTCGGACTCCGCTGAATCTCTGCATACCCCACTTCCACGACAATCTCCGGTTCAACATGGACCATCTTCCCTTCTTCTGAGAGGATATTCCCGGAGAGGGCGGCATACATCTCCTGCAGCGCCTCATCCGAAAAACCGGTCGCCACCTTGGAGAGCGGGATAAACGAACCGTCATCACCCAGACAGGAGAGCAGGAACGACCCGAAGATATGCGCCCGTTTCCCCTCCCCCCACTCCGCAGCGGTGATCACCAGATCAATGGTGTCCACCGCCGGCTTGATTTTCACCCAGAGTTTGCCGCGGACACCCGGCGTATAGGGCGAGCGGGGGTTCTTGATCATGATGCCCTCATGCCCGTCGTCAAGGGCAGTGCGGTAGAGGAGGTCAATCTCTTCTTCATCCCCGCTTACCAGCTGGGGTGCCACATATGCGTCCGAAACAGCCGCATCCAGACGCTCCCTGCGCTGTGCAAAGGGAAGGTCAATGAGCGTCTCACCGTCGATCCAGAGAATGTCAAAGACATTTGGTCTGAGAGTAATTTCCTCAATATGAGAAGCGACGTCATGCTTGCGCCGGAACCGGCGGAGCACATACTGGAAGGGCAGGGGGCGGCCGTCACGGACAGCGATGACCTCGCCGTCAAGGATGATGTCATGCGGTGTGGCTGCATCGAGCATCTCCACGACATCGGGGATGGCATGGGTCACCTCCTCGAGCTTCCGGGAGTACATCCGGCAGATGCCCCCTGCCTTATGAAACTGAAACCGGGTTCCGTCGTATTTGTATTCTGCCGCAAGCACGCCTGCCTCGCTGAGCATCTCGGTCACCGTGCCCTGTTTGGCAAGCATCATCTTTACCGGCCTGAACGGCTCGATATGAACTGCATACAGGGCATCCTCGCCCCGGTGTGCGATGAGGGCCACCTCGCCCAGATCATTTGCCGCCTGATAGGCATGCTCCACGGCGGCAGGGCTGACCGAAAAGGCCCCTGCAATGGCATCCCGCATTGTCCCTTCGCCGATGCCTATCCTGAGCTCCCCTAAAAGCAGACGGGCCAGATACCGGCCTTCAAGAGGTGAGGCGTTGCCAAAGAGCCGTCGCAGTACCCGGTCCTTCTCTTTCTGGGATTTGCTCCCCCCGGTTGCGGCAAGGAGCGTGAAGTCATGCCCGATGTCACCGAGTGTCAGGGACTCGGAGAAAAACGACATCTGCTCTTTTTTCGCGAGCAGTGACTCAACCGCCCTGCCGGGGTCCCCGCTGCGGTTGACGGTGCTGACGACCGCCCGGCGGTCCCTGCCTGCCACATAGGCCACCGCGTCATAGACACTGTTCGGGCCGATGCCGATCTTCTCCTGGCTCCAGTCAGGGAAGGTCCGCCCCATCAGGTAGCGGATGAAAAGCGGGAGATCCGCTTCATCGAGTGACGAAAGGGCGTCCCGGACGATGGCAGTCATATCCAGCCTGCCGTTGGTATTCTCCAGCGACTCACATATACGGGAAAATGCAAGAAAATCCATCTGCATCTCACACCTCAATCGTCCGGGTCACCACGTGCTGCAAGCCGACTTCCAGTTCCACATCATGAGAGAAGAGCGCGAGTGTCTCCCTGGCGGTCGCAAGCGCCTTTTCCTGCGTATTGTTCTCTTCGGACAGATGGGCAAGGACTGCGACAGAGAGGTCAGAACAGAGTTCACTCAGCACATTGGACGCCGCCCGGTTCGAGAGGTGCCCCCGGTTTTTGTCTGCAATACGCCGTTTCAGAAAGACGGGGTAGGGCCCGTTCTCCAGCATCACCGGGCAGTGATTGCTTTCAAGAACGAGGCCGTCACACCGGGCGAGAAATCCCATCATCGCGGTGGTAACCATCCCGGTATCGGTGCAGACACCTACCGTCACCTCGCCGTCTGATATGCAGAATCCGGTCGGGTCCGCCGCATCGTGGGATGTGGAGAACGGCGTCACCGAGAACGTACCCGTATCAAACGCCTCTCCCGGCATAACCCGGTGCAGGGCAGCCGCTCCTGAAGATTTCAGGGTCTCTTTCACCCCGGCGAGCGTCCCCCCGGTGCCGAAGACGGGCATCGGGCACTGGCGGGTAAAGACATCAATGCCCCGGATATGGTCAGAGTGCTCGTGGGTGATGCAAAGTCCTTCCACCCGGGATATATCGCCCCCGCAGGCCGCAACAGATGAGCGGATACGCCGGCTGCTGATGCCCGCATCCACCAGAAGGGCACCCCCGTTCCCTTCGATATAGATGCTGTTCCCTTTGCTGCCGCTCGCAAGGACGGTTACCTTCATTGCCAATATGTTGTCCTCCGCAGATGGTAAAAGTCACCTCTCTGCACACATCCCGCCACACATATCCGGTTGTCTGTTTTTGGGCATCCTGTTGACCAGCACCGGATGAAGCGCACGCGGGCTGAAAAGTTCCCGCCATCCGCTGGCAGACGCCTGAAACGGCCCGGAGAGAGAAAAAGAGAAACGGGGACCTAATCCGCCGTGATCAGCGTGCCGGGGTTTTCACCTTTAAGGGCACGCTCGAGGGTGCCGCGCTCATGGCCGTTTATGATACGGATTTCCCGGATATTTTTTGCATGCATCAGGAGCTCAACGACCTTGCGCTCCAGCACGAGATCGTCCATATCAAGGCTGAGCAGTTCTCCTGCTGTGATCTCTTTGATGAGGTCTGCCTCAGGATTGACAAACGGATTTTCCGTGAAGAGACCGTCCACATTCTTCAGCAGGGTGCAGGTCTTTGCCCCGATGACCTCTGCTGCGAGGAAGGCACCGGTATCAGTCCGGTGCTGCGGGATGTAGGATCCGGGCGAGGGTTCTTCGAAGTAGCTGTATGGCGGTGTGCCTGCCATCACCGGCAGAAGGCCCATCCGTACCAGCATGGGAATGTCCATGATGTCATCCGCCGGGATGCGGATGCCCCCGTCTTCTGAGAGCAGGGCCGCAACCATCTTTGCATTCTGTGAACTCACGTCACCGGAGAGTTCTGCGAGAATTCCGGTCGGCATACCGAGGTCGATACCCACGTCCATCACATGACGGACACGGACACCGCCGCCCACCACGACAAGCATCTCATACTGTTCTTTTAAGAGACGGATTTCATCAAGGAGGGGCAAAAGCACCGTAGACCCAAAGTCCACCGTCCCGTGCCCGCCGATTTTAACCACGTTCAGATTGGGTGCAATGCGTACGGTCCGGTCCTGATGCTCTCCATACTCCAGAGATCTGCGTACCAGGGTCTCCCCCTGGAATTTGTTTTTAATCTCCCGGCGTGTTTTCATCAAATCACTGACCAGAGATATATTTTATACCAGTAAAGGTTTCCTGTTTTCGGTTACCCTGGCAGGTCATGTCCGGCACACCCGAAAACACCCCAACCCCGTTGCCGTAGTACAAACAGATATATACATCCAACGGGCATGTATGCATATATCAGCTGATATAGCACCTGCATAGCAGCTGGAGGATGTGAGCAAAATGAAGATCTATGTAAGACCACGCACAAAAGTCGGCGAAGGCGTCCACCAGCCGCAGTTCAAGGTCGTCGCCACCACCGGCGATAGAACGGAGCAGATCAAATTCCAGTCAAAGCACCTCCGCAAATCCGAGCTTGAGCAGATTGCAGAGGATACCGGTGCTACACTGGTCTACCTGAAGCCGGCCGGCGGCACTGGTGCCGGCGGTAAGAAGGACTAAATACTATACCACCGATTTTGGGTTGTCCGCAAAGCGGAAAAGAGGGGAACAGCATGAAAATATACGTACGTCCGCGACAGAAAGTCGGAGAGGGGGCGCATCAGCCAATGTTCAAGGTTGTTGCTGTCACCGGAAAGGGTGAGGAGAAACTGAAAATGGAAGCAGGCCATTTCCGGAAAAAGGAGCTGGAGACGATTGCCGCCGATGTCGGTGCAGAGATCGTGATGCTCGAACCGTCCGCGACCGAATCAGGAAAAGGCAAAACCTAACCACCAGCCTTTTTTTCCTTTCCTGCCCAATACCGCATACTTCTATGGCATCACTTGACATTCCTGCGCTCTTTCATGCAGCAGCTGAGATCCTTATCCGGGAAGACCAGCGCATTTCAGTTGAATATTCCGCAGGAGAAGCGAGAATACGGTTTCCCACCACCCGCCGCCTTGCCCGGTATCTTGATGTGCCCCATTACTATGTCCTCCCTGTGTTCAGCATGATGGAGGAGAAGCATCTGGTCAGACGGGAAGAACGGGTCGGGATATCCACAACAGGTGCGGGCACCATGCTCTTTCTGGACGTCATCCGGGGTTCAATGCCCGATGAGGCAGCCGCTCTTTTAGGGGAGGGGACCATTGCCGCACTTGCAGCGCTGCATTCTTCTGCGGCATCTGCGCCATAAATTCAATAGTACTCCCGGACACCGGAAAGAGAGAGGAATAGCAATACCTATCGTCAGAAATAATGATACTATCCTGATTTGACCGGAATAAACCGGAGAGATGACATGGACCTGCTGACAGAACATCCATATAACAAAGAGGACCTGCCGAAACCCGCATTTACCCTGCGGGAGGCTGCCGGATCGGTGGGTGATTTCGGAACGATTCTGCCGATTGTCTTCGGGGTGGCCCTCGTGTCAGACATGCACATCAGCCATATTCTCTTTTTTTTCGCGGTCTGGTTCATCATTTCCGGGTATTACTACCGCCTGCCGGTACCCATCGAGCCCATGAAGGCCATCGGGGCAGTGGTAATAGCCGGTTCACTGACGCAGGATATCATTGCTGCATCCGGCATCATCGTCGGGATCTTCTTTCTTCTGGCAGGTCTGATGCGATGGATGGAGACGCTGAAGCGCTACATCCCGCAGAATGTCATCCGGGGCGTTCAGGCGGGCCTTGCACTCCTGCTCCTCCGTTCAGCCTTTGGATTTGCGACGGGGGACATCATTCCGTTTGCCGTGGCAACCCTTGTCATCGGACTCTTCTGGGTCGGTGCGAAGTATACCCGGCTGCCGGATATCTCCGCCCTTATCGTGGTCTTCGGAGGTGTGGGAGCAGGGATACTCATCTCCGGGATGCCGGAGTTTGCCCTTCCTGCCCTTCCAACCCTCTTTCTGCCCTCACCGGGGGTGTTTGTCCCGGCATTCACCGACCTTGTCCTCCCGCAGGTGCCGCTCACCATCACCAATGCCATTCTGGCCACGTCTCTTCTGACCATTGACCTCTTCCGCCACGAAATAAAACCGGACCGCCTCTCTGCAACCATCGGGGTGATGAACCTGGTCTCGGTTCCCTTCGGCGGATTTCCCATGTGCCACGGCGCAGGTGGCATGGCGGGACAGTACCGCTTCGGCGCACGCACCGGCGGGGCAAATATCATCGCAGGCATCATCCTGCTCGCCTTTGCCATTTTCTTCGCCTCAGCAGGCGTGCTCTCCATCATTCCCACCGGCATATTCGGTGCCCTCCTGCTGTTTGTGGCAATCGAGCTGGGGATTCATGCGACCAAAACCGACTCTCCCGTGGTGACCGGCGTCATGGCAGTGCTCTCCCTCGCAGGCACCATCACGATTGCATTCATTGTCGGCATGGTTCTTGCATGGGGACGAATCGGGTACCGGAAACGCAAAGGGCGCAAAGCAGGTGCCGGAGAGACGAATACTCCACAAGAACAATCCGAAGAATAAAACAGAGGGCTAAAGCGTTCCGCCGGGTGGGTGCAGTATGTCATATGCACCCGGTGCGACGAAAGGCCCCCATCCAAGGACAGTGTGCCGGATGCGTGTGCCGGTTCAGACTGAGAGGAAGATTCTGCCTGAGTGCACGAACCGTCAGGGCCGCTCACAGGGTTGTGGGAAGCATGGTGTTACTGGAGCGGTATATGATCCTTGTATTCCTTCCGGTGAGGGGCAGGCGTACGAGGGTCGGGCTATGTGATACGGCCACTGGGTGTGAGCCCGGGTCCATGAGATTGGTTCTGCTCCCGTTTGGGAGGGGTTGATGATTCCACAGTGATTGAAGGGTGCAGGGGATCACAGGTTCGTGCAGGGCGGAAGGGAGGAGGACGACCAGACAAACGGCCAGGCAGAGTGAGGGAATGCTCGGAAATGAGCTTTGGGCGAGAATTCCTTTGAAGGTCACATTTGTCGGGTGTCTGCAGGAGGTACGAAAGATCATGAGGTATGGTGCTATGCCGTCGTACCTGCCACACGAAGTCCCTTCCGCAGGGTATTCGGCATCCGGTTCAGATATCCTCACAGAGCATCGGGTTTTTCTGAATATAACTCTTTACATTTGCTCAAATGTCAACAATATTTATTTACCATGCCCTTCCCTTCCCGCCGGATGTATATCAGAAAGGAACGCCTGCCAGACGTACCATTATGCCATTTTGAAACGAACGCATCTCCATATGTTGAAACCGCTGCAGGTCGAGGCGTGGGTGCAGTCACGCCGGTCTGACCTTGATGATGTACGGGAGCCGGTTGAGGCAATCATACGCCAGGTGCGGGAGGGGAAGGACGCCGCCCTGCGTGACCTGACGGCCCGGTTTGACGGAATCGAGATAGAGGACTTCCGTGTCACAGAAGAGGAGATAGAGGCGGCATACGATGATATTTCCCCCGAAATTGCTGAGCGCCTTATCGAGGCAGAGGCGCGAATCACCCAGTTCCATGAGCTGCAGAAACGCACCGGCATGTGGCTGCAGGAGACAGAGCCCGGCATCACCCTCGGGGTAAAGACGACGCCGCTCTCCCGTATCGGCGCCTACGTGCCCGGCGGGAGGGCCGCATACCCGTCCACCGCCCTGATGACTGCAGTTCCCGCACGCGTGGCAGGCGTTAAAGAGATCTGCTGCTGCACACCACCCCCCATCCACCCCCTGACGCTTGTCGCCCTCGATATTGCTGGCGTGTCTGAGATCTACCGTCTCGGCGGGGCGCAGGCCATCGCTGCAATGGCCCTCGGGACGGAGACAGTCGCACCGGTGCAGAAGATCGTCGGTCCGGGGAACATCTTTGTGACAGCGGCAAAGATGATGCTCCGCGACCATGCGGAGATTGACTTCCCCGCAGGCCCCTCGGAGATTGGCATCATCGCAGACAGCACCGCGATACCTGAGTATATCGCAGCAGACATCATGGCACAGGCCGAGCATGACCCGAAGGCCGCCTGCATCCTTGTCACGACCGACCCCGCCATTGCCGAGGCGGCATCAGCGGAAGTGGCCCGGATGTTTGAACAGAGCCCACGAAAAGAGATTATCGAAAAGGCACTGGCGAACTCCGGCTACATCATCGCAGAGACACTGGACGAGGCCATCAGCATGATGAACGGGATTGCGCCCGAGCACCTCTCCATCCAGGTGGCAGACACCTTTGCCGTCCTTTCAAAAATCGAGAATGCAGGCTCCATCTTCGCAGGCCCCTTCACTGCGGTTGCCTGCGGGGACTATGCCTCCGGCACCAACCATGTCCTCCCGACAGCCGGGTATGCCCGGATGTACTCAGGACTTAACGTGGACCACTTCTGCAAGACGTCGACCATTCAGATGATTGACCGGGAAGGGCTGGAAGCGATTGGCGATATTGTCGAGACGCTTGCCGATGCGGAAGGATTGCATGCCCATGCTGAATCGGTCAGGGTTCGGCGGAAATAAGAATATCAACCTATTTTTGGAATCTGTTGAGTGATCTCAGAATATGAAAACGGGATTACCCAACCCCCATAACGACTGCCAATAATCCATACAAAGGCATCCTCACAAAAAGCTAATACATACACAACCAATACCAGACTACCAATACAGGGACCGAATATATATGAAACTTGATATCGTTCTTGAAAAGGAAGAAGACGGTGGGTACTCCGCCCACTGTCCGGCCCTCAAGGGATGCCATTCTCAGGGCAGGACACGGGAAGAAGCGCTGGAAAATATGCAGGAAGCTATAGAACTGTATCTTGAAGTCGCCCATGATCTCGCCTCCCGTCAGGTAACATCACAGCCGGGTTCAATCCTCGTTGATCTCGCAGTATGAATACAAAGCGCCTTCTTCCGATATCCGGAAAAGATATGGTTCGGGTTTTTTCAAAAATCGGATTTCAGGTTGAACGCAAACGTGGCAGTCATATCATCATGAGCCGTGGCGATGAAATCCTTGTCATCCCGGATCACAATCCAATATCAAAAGGGACTGAACGTGAACTCATCAAAGACGCGGGCCTTACAGTAGAAGCGTTCAACGAACTGCTCAAAGGAAAGAAGTAACGGGAACTTAAAGAGAGCTCAATCGTCCATCCCGGATATGACAGGTGGCGGACAGCTTTGCCATTCTTTCAAAAATCGAGAATGCAGGCTCCATCTTCGCCGGCCCCTTCACCACAGCAGGATATGCCCGGATGTACTCAGGGATCATTGTGGACCCCTTCTGCAAGACGTCGACCATCCAGATGATTGACCGGGAAGGGCTGGAAGCGATCGGCGATATTGTCGAGACGCTCGCCGACGCGGAAGGACTGCATGCACATGCTGAGTCGGTCAGGGTTTGGCGAAAATAAGATCCTGATACTCATTTTTGCTCAGGAGAGCATCCGGTATCCTCCGACTCTGTATGAAAAGCGAATAGCGATATACATTCTTTGTTTTGCGCCGTTTCCAGGGAGTATACCACTCTATCACGAATATTCAGACCATCCCAATCTTCAGTTCCTGTAATTCTGCCAGGAATAATCCATTCGATTCAGTCGTCTTACGGCAAATACCACTCCACCAACGCCAGAAACTCCTCAACCGTCTCCCGTGAATACGGCCCCTCTTCATAGGCCGTGACAATCGTCATCGCATCACGGAAGGTGGAGAGGGCCATGAGAAATCCGTATGGCCAGCAGACACAGGGGAGGAGGCAGACATCCCGGAGACGGAGGGGGTGCCCGTTGATTCCTTCAGGCGGGAGGAAGTCCTCCTCCCTGAATATTCCAATATTTGAGAATACCGGGTTCTTCTGCCCGGTCGTTTCATATCCCTGCATCATCGCATCAAAAAACTGCCGGACCGCAGGCATCCCGCCCGCACAGATCTCCTCGTAGAAGAGGATGCACCCAAGCCCCATTGCAAGGCCCTCCGCCTTCCGTTTCTTCGTCACCGCCGTCACCTGACAGATGGCATCCTCCAGCCGTGCGTCTTCTCCGGCGGTGACGGTGACCTCATAGGCGACCGAGAGGTTCATGGGCAGACTGGCTCCGGTTTCATCGGCGGCGTATGCAGCGGCCGGACAGCCTGCAGCACCTGACAGAGCAAGCGGGCGGCGAAGATCCGCTGAGGTCAGAAGGGACCGGGGCTGGTCAGGGTCAGCGGGGTTGTTCCGGACTTTTTGGAATGCGAGGAAGAAGGCACCGATCATGATGTCGTTTATTGTCGCGCCGTGCCGTTTCCCGAATGCCTTGGCCCGCCCGAGACGCTCAGGTGAAAGGGTCCGGGACGAAATCCTGGGCGTCCCCCTCCCCGTTCGTTCGGCGGGGAACCGCCACCGATCCACAAAGGGCTCCTCGCTATCGCGGGCCGCCTGCATCTCCTCTGCGGTGAACCGGGCAAGAACCGGACCAGTAGTCCGGTCATACCACCCGGCGGGGGCGGGCCGGAAGTCCGGGTCCTGTTCGAGCTCGCCATATACCCGGAAAAGCTGGCGTGCCAGATCCCGGAGGCCGCCTGCGTCAGAGAAGCCGTGATGGCAGGTGACCGTGACCCGATCGCCCCCCATCTCACGTGACAGGCTTACCCGCAGCTGCGGCCCGTTCCGGACGTCAAGAGGTGCCGGAGGACACTCCGGAGGCATCGGAGTGACATCACCGTTTCCGGGCGGCGGACATTCAAAGGCCCGCCCCCACTCCCCTTCGGAAATCTCCTCCCAGCGGGGCATCCCGTTTTCTTCCGCAAACCGTGACCGGAGATACGGGTTCGCTTCAAGCAGGCGCATGGTGGCTGTCTGCAGAACCGTTTCGTCGAGGTGCCCGTCAAACGCAAAGACAAGGTGCATCGTCGGGTCATAGATGCGCTCAAAATAGACATTGAAGAGGTCAAAGGCGGGTGCCGGACGGCCGGGGGGAAGCGTCATATCAGAGGATATTTTTCTCCTGAAGGGATATGTGCTTTCACCTGCGGTTTCACGTTATATCAGGGGATAGCCGGAATCGGATAGCGAAATCGATACCGGTTCCGATTCGGGCACCGGACCCGGTGAACGAAGATGAATGATGCGAAAATATCCGTCGTACGAGTAACTATTTCGTGAACTGCGCTGTACTCTCAGTATGAAACGGCACTCTGCAGGTGAAATATGACTGACAGAAGCCCCGTCCTCAGGGACGCCGCAATCGGTATCGGTGCCGGAATCGTCATCACCGGGCTCATCCATCTCTTCCCGGAAGGATGGATGCACCTTTCCTCATATAACCAGACCCTCCTCGGGATGGGAATCATCCATATGTATGCATCTCTTCTGCTGGTGCTCTTCTTTGCCGGATGCATGATTCCCTTCGTGCTTCATACGGATGCCCGGCAACCGATCATCCTGCATGCCGCCCTGACCGGCATCATCGCAGCAGGCGTGGCCCGCGTCCTGCCGTTCATCGGAAAGCCTGTATACATTCTCTCGTCGCTTCTCTCAACAATGCCGCAACTGTTCGTAATCCTTGCCTGCGGAATGCTTGTCTCCGCCTCCGGCGGATGTGTTGCCTCAGCTATCAGGAGGGAGGAGGAGGGAAAAACTGCATCCCTGGTTCCGGTAGCAGTTGCAATTATCGCAGTGATCGTCCTTCCGCCGCTTCTTGCCGCTGCAGGCGTATATACGGCCATCATCTCCCCGGCCCCCTATACCGGCGGTTCACCGGGGCAATCGACCGACCTGCGGTTACTGAAACTCTCCCCTGACGGCAGTCCGGAGTGGGAGGAGACGGTGGACATCAGCACCTATGACGGGCCAGATGCCCTCGCCGAATTTCCGGACGGATATCTCCTGACGGCAACAGAATACAGCCAGGAATACAACACCATTCATCTGATCCGGCTGGACGGGGATGGCAACCACACCCGTTTGTCTGCTATCCAATCCGGATTTAGCCCGGTCACATCCATCGTCCCCACACCGGACGGCGGATTTCTCCTTGCAACAGAAACGCCGGAGATCATGCACATCACGACCACGGGAGAAGTCCTCTGGACGAGACCACTTTCAACCGGAAGCCAGGGACAGGGACCTGTCTCCCTTCTGGCCCGTGATGACGGCACCTTCGTTGCCGCGTGGACAAACCGGACCGCCTGTCTGGATGCAAACGGGACCATCCTCTGGGATGTATCCCCCGACACAATAGGGAGCGGACCATCCTTCGCCGTCCTTACGGAGGCTGATAATGGCGGCGTTCTGGTCTGCACGGAAGGGAAGCACATCAAGGCCGATAATCAATATACGGTTTATCCGGTTGCTGTCCGCCTCGATGCAGACGGTACCATTCAGTGGGAAAAATCCTTCGGCAACGGGAACACCGACACCGTTTTGGGCACCTGGCAGAACGAAAACGGACATACTATCCTCTATCGTACCACCACATTCCCAAAAGATCTCTGGGGCAACGTTGTGCAGGCATACACCAGTCACCTCATCAGCCTGAGTGACGATGGAGCCGTAACCGGATTGCAGGAAGTCCCGGATACCGGCGGAGATGTGATCCCGTCACCATCCGGAGGATACCTCTCCCCTGACACCGGGGAGACCACCATCACCGGCACCGCATATGATACGGGGGGACAGGTAATCTGGACAGAGGAATACGACATACAGGCGAATCCCTACTCTCTCCGGGGCATCGGAACAGCAGACGGCGGATATCTCATCGCCGTCTCCTCCCCCTCATGAGATCCCGGAGAGAAACAGCAGAATCCACAGGGCAGCAAGAGGCAGAGCCAGAATCCGCGGAAGGCTCTCCTTTTTTGAAGCCATCCATCCGATCAGCCCGAGACAGAGAGGCAGGATCAGATGATACCCTGAAAACCTGAGCAGATATGCCATATCCATGGGATACGTTGCAAAGCCCGGAGAGAAAAGAATCAGGAGAAGCAAAAACACGTATGAGAAAGTGCCTGCAAGGAATGCCCGGATTGCATCACCGGTCAGATACCCGAACAGCATGGCTCCTGAGGGATACCCGAAGAGCATAATGACAGCGAGAACCGGGTACACATACAGTGCAGCGGTGAGAATCGCAAAGCCGAGAAGGTAGAGGACCAGAAGAACGTTTTTTCTTTCAGGACTCATCTGGTCATACCGCTCTCTCATGGGAGAGGGATTTCATCTTCTCCGCCATGAAGGTTTGCCGGGAGTACCCGTCTCTCCGATGCATCCCAACCTTTACCATACCGGACAGGAAAATCCCTGTCTATGGGCCACAGGATCCGGGGATGCGATACGTCCGCCATCTTTGTGAAAGCGGGAGCACTGATCCGCAACCGGATGAAGGGCGTCGCAGCATTCTGCCTTATTCTTTCATTGATATTCTGCGCCGGATGCATCACAGAAGACCGCGGGGCACAGATGCCAAAAGATGCCGTGAACGGGACACAGTTTTCCGGCTGGTCGCAGTACCCGTCCATCTCCGGCGACGGAAGTATGGTCGCCTTTGTCACCGGTGCCGACGACCCGGAGCGGCCGTTCATGCAGTATCCGGCAGACATCCGAATACGCAGTCAGGAGACAGGCCAACTCATCAGCGTCAAAGAGGCTGCGGCACTCCCGGAGAAATACGCCATATTCACCTATCCCTCGCTCTCCGGTGATGGCAGATACTGTGCCTTTGAAACAGCATCCCGCATCTCACAATCAGATTACGTCTCAGGAAAAACCGGCCTCTACGGGATCTTTGTCTTCGACGCACAGACCGGGGAAACCGCCTGTGTCTCGGTGGCCTCCGACGGCACCCAGGGAAATGCCCGGTCGGAACACCCCGTCATCTCAGACGACGGCCGCTATGTCACCTTCTCCTCATGGGCAACCAATCTGGTGGAGAATGATACGAATGCCGTCGCGGATGTCTTCGTTCACGACCGGCAGACAGGAGAGACCACCTGCATCACCGGAGGAGACGGACTTTCCGGCCCGTCCTCCATCTCCGGCGACGGACGTGTGGTTGTCCTCGCGTCCACGGCATCTGACCTGGTGCAGGGCGACACCAATGGCGAGACCGATATCTTCACGTACAACCGCCTGACAGGTGTCACCGTCCGTGTTTCTGTCTCTTCAGACGGCACGGAGGGAAACGGCTCCTCTGTCAGCCCGGATATTTCAACAGACGGCAGATTTGTCTCATTCCGGTCATGGGCCTCCAATCTGGCGGAGGGCGACACCAACGGCGTGGATGATGTCTTTGTGCACGACTGCCTCACAAACGAGACCACCCGTGTGAGGGATGCAACACCCGGCACCTTTGAGCTGGGGTGGTCACGTTCACCTCCGCTCTCCGGGGATGGGCGGTATGCAGCATTTGAATCTGCTGCCGAAACCCTGGCTGCGGGAGACACGAACCGGATGGAGGATGTCTTCGTCTGTGACACCAAGACCGGACAGACAACACTTATATCGGTCGCTTCTGACGGGTCACCCGGGAACGGGAACTCAAATGCCCCTGACCTCTCCCGTGACGGCCGCCATGTGGTCTTTGTATCTGAGGCATCCAGTCTGGTGGAGGGCGATGAGAACGGATATGCCGATGTGTTTGTACATGACCGGGAGACGGGCAGAACCACCATGATATCCTGCTATCCGGACAACAGAACTCCGGTTCTGCCGAGGGAGCAGACCACGTGAAAAACCGTACCTGCAGAGAATAATTGCCCCCATGCCGGGCAGGAACGGTCCTGATTCCCGGCGGGTATCCGGTGTCCGGTAAGGGGGCAAAAAAAAAACAGCGGGGAGAGGGCGAGGAGGAGGGCTACCGGACACGGCCGGCATCCACCACCGCTGCCTTCATGCGGGCGATGTAGTCCGAGAGTGCCTCTTGCATCCCCTCAGCATCACCGGCGTGCCTCTCGATTATTTCCACAATGGCGCTGCCGACAATTACCCCGTCCACCCCGGCCGCCACTGCCTGCCGGGCGTGCGTTTCTGTCGCGATACCAAAGCCGAGGGCAAGCGGCATCGTGGTCTCTTCCCGGACCCCCTGTATCAGGGGAAGGGCGGTATCCGAGAGCGTGGTCCGTTTCCCGGTCACCCCCGAGAGGGAGACCAGATACAGAAAGCCGCCGGCCATATCTGCAATCCGTTTCACCCGCTCAGAGGGAGTGGTCGGCGTCACGGTAAATATCGGTGCAATCCCGGTCTCTTTTGCATGCTCCATCACCAGATCCGCCTCTTCCACCGGCATATCAACGATCAAAATCCCGTCTACGCCGGCCTCTTTTGCTTCCCGATAGAAGCGTGCGGGCCCACGGGAACAGACCGTGTTGCAGTAGACCAGCAGGACAACAGGCACATCCGATTCCTTCCGGACGTCCCGCACCAGTGCAAAGGCCGCATCGGTCGTTGCACCGGCAGCAAGCGCCCGTTCATCGGCCCGCTGGATAACCGGACCGTCACCCACCGGATCAGAGAACGGGATACCCAGCTCAAGGATGTCTGCCCCGGCCCGGATGAGGGTCTTTGCCACCGCATGCGAGGTTTCCACGTCAGGATCGCCTGCCACCGCAAAGGCGATGAACGCCGGCTGTTTAAAGGTTTCTTCAAATCTGTTCATGCACTACCTCCCGTGAGATATCCTTGTCACCCCTCCCCGAGAGGTTGACGATGACAATATCGTCTTTTTCGAACCGGCCCTGCTCTCTCATGAGATAGGCCACCGCATGCGACGACTCAAGGGCCGGCACGATACCCTCCCTGCGTGAGAGGTAGCGGAAAGCCCGCAGAACAGCATCGTCACGAACGCTCTCATACCGCACCCGGCCGGTATCTTTGAGCATGCTGTGCTCCGGCCCGACTGCCGGGTAGTCAAGGCCCGCCGCAACCGAGTATGTGTCAATGACCTGCCCGTCATCATCCTGAAGCAGGTAGGAGAGGGCGCCGTGCAAAATCCCCGGCCGCCCCGCTTCAAGCGATGCGCCGTGTTCGCCGGGTTCATTCCCTCTGCCACCGGCTTCCACACCGGTGAGTGCCACATTGTCCTTCAGGAAGGGATGGAACATGCCGATGGCATTGGATCCGCCGCCCACGCAGGCGATAATCTCATCGGGGAGGCAGCCCTCCCGTTCAAGCACCTGTGCACGGGCCTCTTTTCCGATAACCGTCTGGAAATCCCGGACCATCTCCGGGTACGGGTGCGGGCCGACGACCGACCCGAGGATATAGGCCGAATCCTCACTGCTGGCCGCCCATTCCCGCATCGCCTCATTGACCGCATCCTTCAGGGTCGCCGTCCCCCCCGTAACCGGAATGACCTTCGCCCCTAAGAGTTCCATCCGGAATACATTGAGCTGCTGGCGTCTGCAGTCCGTCTCTCCCATATACACCTCCACCGGGAGGTCAAGCACGGCACCCGCAATGGCTGTCGCGACACCGTGCTGGCCCGCTCCGGTCTCGGCAATCAGCCGTTTTTTGCCCATATGACGGGCAAGAAGGGCCTGTCCGAGGGTATTGTTGAGTTTATGCGCCCCGCTGTGAAGGAGGTCTTCGCGTTTGAGATAGACTTTGCATCCCATATCTGCTGAGACATTCCTGCAGAAGGTCAGGGGAGTCTCCCTCCCGGCATACTCCTTCAGGTAGAATGCAAGCTCATCCCTGAACTCGCTCGTCGAGCAGACGGAGCCATACCCCTCCTCAAGCGCCGTTACGGCAGCCATCAGGGTTTCCGGCACAAACTGCCCGCCGTACGGGCCAAACCGCCCTTTGCTCATGCATGCCTCCTGCACGCACTGACAAACGCACGCACCAGACGGGGATCCTTTATCCCGGGCCGGCTCTCGACGCCTGATGCCACATCAAGGGCATAGGGGCCGAGGGCGGCGGCCGCCCCGACATTCTCCGGGGAGAGGCCTCCGGCAAGGACAACCGGAAGAGAGGAGCTCTCCAGCACCTGCCGGGCGAACTCCCGCTCAAACGGCCGTCCTTTTCCCCTGCTTGCATCGATTACGAGTGCATCGCAGGGATGGGACGTCTTCTCACCGGGAGCAACCATGCGCAGAACTCTTGCACGGGTGCGGGGGAGGGAGACATCTGCTCCCACCTGCACCGCCGCAGGACTGAGGGAAAGTATCTCATCAATCTCCTCGGCATTCTCTGTCGCGGTCACACAGACCCCGGTGGTAAACGGGCCGAGCGCGTCAAGAATCTCTCCTGCACACTCCACGGCTACTGAACGCGGAGAGTCGCTGAAAACAACGATGCCCACCGCATCTGCTCCGGCATCTTCTGCCAGACGGGCATCCTCAGTCGAGGTCACCCCACATATCTTTATGCGCATACTAATTCCTCCAGCATCATCTTCGGGTCTTTTGCTGACATGAGTGCCGTCCCGGTCAGGAAGGCGTCAGCATGGGGGGCAAGCCGCCGGATATCCTCCGGCCCGCGAATCCCGCTCATCGAGACAACAATTCTGCCGGCATTCCGCAGGGGCCCTGCCAGTGCAGCCGTTGTCCCCGGAATGACCTCCAGTGTCCGGAGGTCACGATTGTTTATTCCGATTATTTCCGCACCGGATGCAAGCGCCATTGCTGCTTCAGCCGGTGTGTGCACCTCAACAAGGGGTTCGAGGCCCGCTGCATACGCGGCACAGACAAACTCACCGAGGCGCCCTTTCAGAAGACCGGCGATCAAAAGCACGGCATCGGCTCCGAGGGCCCGGGTTTCCTGAATCTGGCGGATATCGATGATGAAATCCTTTCTCAGCACCGGGAGGGAGACAGCGCTCTTTACCGCTGCAATATCTTCCGGCCGACCGCCAAAGAATGCGGGTTCGGTGAGGACCGAAAGGGCTGCACAGCCCCCCTTCCGGTATGCTTCTGCGATTTCTCCCGGGTCCGTTCGTTCCCGGATCATACCCTCTGAAGGGGAGGAGAACTTGATCTCTGCGATCACCGCACGCCTGTCCTGCACAGAGGTAATGGCCTCCTTCAGGCTCAGCGGACAGTCCATCTCCGTGGCCGCTTCGGGCTCCCTGATGCGAAGCTGAGTCGCCCGGATAATGTCATCCAGTATCATTGCGCCTCTCCGGTCATGCCAATCAGGGACTCAAGTTTTCCCAGGGCCCGCCCTGAGTCAATCGCATCTTCCGCACGGCGGATACCTGCTTCCAGCGAATGCGCCTCTCCGCCGATGCAGATGGCAGCCCCGGCATTCATGAGCACGATATCGCGTGCCGGCCCCTCGCTGCCTCTGAGCACATCCATGAGCATTTCTGCATTCCGCTCTGCATCGCCTCCCCTGAGTGCAGCCGGGCTGGCCTCAGGAATGCCGAAGTCACGGCACCGGATCTCATAGCATTCTGTGGTCCCGTTCTTCAGTTCAGAGATCCGTGTGACCCCGGTCGTTGTGATCTCATCCAGCCCGTCGCCATGGACGACCATCGCCCGCTCTGTGCCCAGGGTATTCAGTACTTCGGCAACCGTTCCGGTGAGTTCGGGGCGATAGACCCCAACGAGCTGGGCCTGGGCCCCGGCCGGGTTTGCGAGCGGTCCAAGGATGTTGAAGATGCTGCGTGTCCCGATCTCTCTTCTCGGTCCGGCAACCGTTTTCATGGCCGGATGGTGGAGGGGTGCATACAGAAATCCGATGCCAATCTCTTCGATGATGCGGCATGTCCGCTCAGGCGGTATGGTAAGGCAGACACCGACCCGCTCCAGCAGGTCCGCCGAACCGCACCGGCTGCTCACACTCCTGTTGCCGTGTTTGACGACCGGGACACCGGCACCGGCGGCCACAAACGCGGCTGCCGTGCTGATATTAAACGTGCCCCGCATGTCCCCGCCGGTCCCACAGGTGTCAACGAGCGTGCCTTTCACCTGCGGCCGGATGGATGCGGCATGCTCCCTGAGCACGCCCGCACAGGCGGCAATCTCAGCTGTGGTCTCTCCCTTCATGCTCAGTGCGGTCAACAATGCCCCGATCTGCGCATCCGTGGCATCACCGGTCATCATCAGATCCATGGCAGAGGCCGCCTCATCTGTGGTAAGATTGGTATGAGCCGTCGCCTTTGCAATTGCAAGCTGCATCACCGGCATCCACTCCCCAGGAAGTTCTCCATCATATGGAGACCATGTTCTGTGAGGATGCTCTCCGGGTGAAACTGGATGCCTTCTATCGGATAATCGCGGTGGCGGACTCCCATGACATAGCCGTCATCGCAGCTGACCGCGGTCACTGCCAGTTCATCGGGAAGGGTCGCTTTGTCCACGATGAGCGAGTGATACCGGGTCGCGGTAAACGGGTTCTCAATCCCGGAGAAGATTCCGGCCCGGTCATGTGATATGAGAGATGTCATCCCGTGCATCAGATTCTGTGCCCGTACGATTTCCCCCCCAAAACTCTGGCAGATGGCCTGATGCCCAAGGCAGACACCAAGTGTCGGAATGTCCCGTGAGAAGGTCGTGAGCGCATGGAGACAGAGCCCGGATTCCTCGGGACGCCCGGGACCGGGGGAGAGGATGACCCGCTCGACATCCCGGAGACGAAGCGTATCAGCCGATACATCATTCTGTACGACCACCGGCTCTGCACCGAGACGGCCGATCATCTGGCAGAGGTTGTAGGTGAAACTGTCGTAGCAGTCAATAACAAGCACCTTCATGATCGCTCCTCCGCCATTTTGATGGCCGCAAGCATGGCTCCGGCTTTTATGGTGGTCTCGGCAAATTCCGTTTCCGGCACTGAGTCTGCAACAATCCCGGCCCCCGACTGGACCGAGGCCTTCCCGTCCTCAATGATAACCGTCCGGATGGCAATCGCAAGATTCAGGTCCCCGTTCAGCCCGAGGTAGCCTGCCGCCCCTGCGTAGATGCCTCGTTTTTCGTTCTCCAGCTCATCGATAATCTGCATGGCACGTATCTTCGGGGCACCGGAGACGGTCCCTGCCGGAAAACAGGAAATAAAGGCATCAAACCGGTCACAGTCCCCCCTGAGTTCGCCGCTCACCCGTGAGACAATATGCTGGACATGGGAGAACTTCTCGACTGCCATGAAGGTTTCCGGGGCAACCGAGCCATAGGTGCAGACCCTGCCCAGATCATTTCTGGCCAGATCGACAAGCATCAGATGTTCCGCACATTCCTTTCGGTCAGCGAGGAGATCCTGCGCCAATTCAATGTCCTCTTCACCGTTTCGTCCCCGTGGACGGGTGCCGGCGATGGGGACGGTTGTGACGGTGCGTCCCTCCACCCGCACCAGCATCTCCGGGCTGGAGCCGATAATCTGCCGCTTCCCGAAGTCGAGGAAATACATGTAATTGCTCGGGTTTACTTCCCTGAGGGCTGAATACAGGGCGATGGGTGGCGCCGTAAAGTCACAGGTCAGCCTCCGCGAGATGACGGCCTGGAGAATCTCACCTGCATGGACATACTCCCGTGCCTGCGCCACCTGCTCTTCAAATGCCTCCTGTGTAAGGTTCGGGGCGGGACGTATCTCAGCGGGCGTCCCGGTGTTATTCTTCTGCCCTGCAGGTTTCTGGACCAGCTCCCTGATTCGCCGTTCCGCATTCCGGTATTCCTCTGCAGGAACTGAATCTTCCGTGATCAGCGGGTAACTGAAAAGGTAGCTGATATTTTCAGTATGGTCGGTGACAATGCTTTCACGGGTGAGCATAAACTCAGCCAGCGGCGTCACGGCATCTGCCGGATGAGACGGAGTAATCCGGCTGTACAGTGAGTAGACGAGGTCATAGGCAAAGTATCCGGCAAAGCACCCGGTAAATTCCGGCGTGTTCTCTGCGTATACCGTAAAGGCATCAACAATGGAACGGACGATATCCACCGGTGTTCTGCCGGCCGCCACCCGCCGTGCAGAGGCGACATACTGCTCGTCGCCAGCCAGACCGACATCCTCTCCGACGGATATGGTCAGCACGGGATCGATGCCCATCACCGAGTGCCGTGCATCCCGCCTCTGCCTGTCGAGGGATTCAAGAATAAATGCATATTCACCCGCAGGAATGAAACCTTCCGGCAGGATTGTACAGAGGGGGATTATCGCGGGCTTTGTGCAGTATTCTGCAATCGTTTCAAATTTTTCCAATGATATGTTCAGTGTTATTGCGGTTTCCATTCCACCGGCATCACCTATGCACATATTTGCACACCATTGTATAAATATGCAGTACAGGAGACAACACTGCGAAGACCATATACATCACTTCAGAAGGAATGAGCACGTTTTGCAGAGAGCACCACCAATGCTTCTGCCAGAATACCACCCGAAATGCGGCATTATGCGGCATTATGCGGCATACAATTTTAACATTTCCCAAATGCGGTTATCACTACATATATATTGCATTTAATCAGAAAACTACCATTATCGGAGTTTTTCATGCCGTCTGCCATCACAACCGATATCATAACAAAATGTTTTGGAGACCTGAGGGCCGTTGATTCGGTCAGCCTCTCTGTCGAAAAAGGCAGCCTCTTCGGGCTTCTGGGGCAGAACGGTTCGGGAAAGACAACGATGATTAAGATGCTCACCGGGCAGATGAAGCCATCTTCCGGAACAGCAAGGGTGCTTGGCATCGACCCTTCCACCGCACCTGTTGCAGTCAGACAGGCGGTCGGCATCATCCCGGAACAGGAGACGCCCCCCAGTTTTCTCACCTCAGAAGAATATCTGGCCTTTGTCGGAAAGATACGAAATATCGAGGACATTGAAGAAAAATCACAATGGTGGTTTGATTACCTTGATTTCGGAGACAAACGAGACGTCCTGTGCAAGGATCTCTCACGGGGAACACGCCAGAAGCTGATGTTTGCCCAGGCATTTCTTCATACTCCTGAACTTGCGCTGATTGACGAACCCCTGATTAACCTCGATCCTGTCATGCAGCGAAAGGTGAAGCATTTTTTAACAGATTACGTCCGTTCCGGCAAAACCATCTTTTTATCCACCCATATCCTTGAAATTGCAGAAGATATCTGTTCAGACTTTGCCATTCTCCATAAAGGGAACCTGCTGCATGCAGGAACAGTGAGGGAACTTACAGACAAACACATTCATCTGGATGATTTTTTCATGGATCTTGTCGAACGAGGGCACATGGATGTTTGAACTTTTTACCACCATGTTCAAAGAAGAATGGAGGATGCATTCAACGCTGTTTGGCAGCCTGAATTTTGCCCTCTTTCCGGTGCTCATCTTTGGAATCGCCTTTATGGGGGCATTCCTGATCCCCCTGATTGGTACCATGATGGACCTGTCCATACTGGTAATCGCGATGCACGCAAACTTTGCCCTTCTGGGGATCATGGTCGGCTCATTCGGCCTGATGGGAAAAGAGATCATGAACCGGCGGTTCGGGCAGGCAAGCCTGATTGCTTATTCTGCACGCAGCCTTCCGGTCTCAGAAAAACGATTGTTTCTGAATTTCGTTGTCAAAGACATCGTCTATTACTTCATCCTCTGGGTGATGCCATTTTGTTTAGGATTTATCCTGGCAGCACCGCTTCTCGGGATGAGTCTGCATTATCCGCTTCTCGCCCTTTTGACACTCACCCTCTCGTTTCTCACCGGCCTGTGTGCAGTGTTTCTGCTATCGGCGGGATATTCCCGAAGCAAGGCAGCGTTTGCAGTTGTCATTGCAATCACGGCGGCATCGGCGGCTCTGTTCGTATTCGGGTTTAACGGAGGGGTGACTGCACTTTTCCCACCGCTCACAGTCTTTTATTCATTCTCGGCTGAAACCCTTGCAGTATCCGTGGGAGTAATTCTCACGCTGTTTGCCCTCTCGATGATCTTTTTCACCTCCGATTACCAGAGTGCGGAGAAGCACTACAAAAACCGGCACACCCCGCTCTCGCGAAATCTTGCCGGACTGCCTGCACATGATCTGGTTGCAAAGGATTTCATCGATCTCTACCGGAGCGGTATCGGAATCGGCCAGACCCTGTTCTCATTTCTTCTGCCGCTGGGCCTGATCTGGCTTATTCTTTCGGTCATGGGGGGATTTCTTCCGCAGGAAAAGCTGCTATTCATTTTTGCGGTGGTAACAGGCGTCATATCCTCGACGATGTATACATGGCTGACCGAATTTGATGCGATTGCGTCGTACATGTTCCTGCCCCTTCAGATATCGTCGGTGATAAAGGCAAAGATTGAGTCATTTACCGTCCTGCAGGCACTTCCCGTCATATTTCTGATCTGCGTTGCACTTTCTTCCGGGACTGCTGCATTCATCCCGCATGCGCTGCTTTTATCCCTTACCACCTCATTTTTTGCACTCTCGGTCATGGTCCGGTTCTGTGGACTCTCTCCTTCCACCCTGATTTATAATGTCAGGATCTTTCTGACCTACCTGCTTCTGATCGGCCCGCCGATACTGGTACTCATTACCCTTGCATTCATCAGTCCGCTCTTTGCGTTTGCAGGCATCCTTCTCCTGATTCCCGCATGGCACCTCATGCACAGCGGGTTTCAGAAATGGGACAATACAGACTTTACAGGGTTCTAACCCACCATTTCAGCATTTTTCGTTCTGTCCGGGGAACACACTCCTGAAGAATACCATGCCTGGGAACAGGGATTCTCCGAAATGATATTCTAAAAACCTGCCAGTAAAAATCAATGCTGTTGCATCGAACAGAAAAGAGGAAAAAGAGATTGAATTACCTCTCCCCAAAAGTTCTCACGTACCCTTGGATGCCGTATAGAATGTCACTGCATCCCCGCTTTGGAATTCTTCAGGGGACAACAGGTTTTCATGGCAGATTATGCCTGAAAAACCCTTATCCTCCAATATGGGCAGTAAATCAGAATAGGTGTAATAATGAGTCCAGAAACGATAGACCTGATATTCATCCGGTTCGGAACAGACAACTGTCTGGCTGAGAATCACATTCTCCGACTCATAATGAAATGATTCGGATAATGCCATGTACGGCCTGTTTTTCCAGAAACCGGAATCAGTAACTTCCCAGGTCTTTGCATGGATGTTCATTATCTCAGGAGTCTTTGCGTTCATGGTATCAAAAATAAAAACCCCTCCGGGTTTTAATGCAGCATACACATTTTCAAGAAGCCGGGATCTTTCATCAGGAAGGAGCACATCAAAGTCACAAAAGATCATTACAACAAGATCAAATTTCTCCTTAAAGCTGATATCAAGGTAATTCTGGCAAATGTATGTAATATGTGAATTATTCTCAGCAGTTTTCTCTTTTGCATATTCAATCGAGCGTTTTGAGAGATCAACACCGGTAACTCTGTGCCCTTTTTCTGCGAAAATCTCACAGTATAACCCTGGCCCGCATCCAAGATCCAGAATGTCGGCATTCTCTTTTCCCAACTGCTCTAAAATCCAGCTAACAGTTTTCGTGATTGCAGGCCTCTTTCTGCTTGCAAGATCCGATTCCTGACTTAAATGAGTCTTAAGAAGGAATTTTGAGATGTGTTCATCATCCCACATCACGGCATTTCCTTTTTCGTATAGTATTGGTCTTTTTGTTATTGAGCGAAGGTTTTCCACATTCATTTTTAATCCCCGATTGTCACAATTACGTCCAAATTATCGTTCATATTTATTTCCGGATTTACTCCTGCAAACAGGTCATTCATACTGGTATTCTCATTAAGGATTAAAAATTGATTCAACAGAGGGAAATCTCAGTAATTCCCAGCATTTTCTCTTCCTATCGCAATAAAGGAGAGACCAGGGTGAAACTCAGAGCGAAAGTTACTATTGAAAAATATTCGGGAACCGGCGCCACAAAAAAAAGTATTACAGGGTTTCTGCGCCGTTCATATAGGGGCGCAGCACTTCAGGAATGACAACCGTGCCGTCCTCTTCCTGGTAATTTTCCATAATCGCCCGGATGGTGCGGGTGGTTGCAACTGCGGTGCTGTTGAGGGTATGGACGAAGTTTTTGGTCTCGAAGTCATGGGCGTCCCGTGCCCGGATATTGAGCCGCACCGACTGGTATGCCGTACAGTTGGAGCAGGACACAAGCTCGCGGTAGGTATTCTCGCGGGGCATCCAGACCTCGATGTCGTACTTCTTTGCAGCTACGGTTCCGATATCCCCGGTGCAGATGTCAACCACCCGGTACGGAAGGCCGAGCATCTGGAAGATATCCTCTGCGTTTTTCAGGAGTTCGTCAAGCAGACCCCATGAATCCTCGGGTTTGCAGTAGATGAACTGCTCGACCTTGTTGAACTGATGAACCCGGAAGAGACCCCGCGTGTCAAGCCCGTGGGATCCGATTTCACGCCGGAAGCAGGGGCTTACCCCGGCAAACTTGAGCGGGAGATCTTTCTCCTCGAAGATCTCGTTCATGTACATCGCGGCCATCGGGTGCTCGCTGGTGGCAATCAGGAACTCGTCCTCGCCGTCAATCGCATACATCACATTCTCAAAATCCGCGAGATCGGTGACACCCTCATATGCGGCCCGGTTCATCATATAGGGCGGGATGACCGGGGTATAGCCACGTTCGCAAAGGAGATCAAGGGCAAAGCGCTGGAGGGCCAGGTCCATGAGCGCCAGATTGCCTTTCAGCATGTAAAAGCCGGAGCCGGATATTTTGGCTGCCCGCTCAAACTCTGCAAGGCCCTTTTCGACCGCAAGTTCACCGTGGTTTTTCATCTCAAAAGAAGGAACAAGAGGTTCACCCCAGGTTTTCGCCTCGACGTTTTCCGAGTCGTCGCATCCCACGGGAACACTCTCATGAAGGATGTTGGGAATCCGCATCTGGTAGAAGCGCAGTTTCTGGTTTATCTCCTCAAGTGCCGCCTCATCTTCCTTAATCTTTGCAGGAAGGGATTTTGCCTCTTCAAGGAGCGCTGTCACATCCTGTTTTGCCTTCTTTGCTTCCTTTATTTCCCGGCTGATGATATTGCGCCGGTTTCGCATGACATTGATCTCGATCTGCATCTCACGCGACCGGATATCCTTCTCCAGCAGATCGTCGATCCAGGCAAGCTTTTCGGCATCGCCCCTCTTGGTGAGATCCGCCCTGACGACGTCCGGGTTGTTTCGTATAAATTTTAATTCGAGCATAACTTCTTGTCATGTATGCCCATCATAGGGGATTATTGTTACGAGCATTCGTTTCTGACACCCATCCTGCGATGGAGTTATCCATCGTATTCCGACAGGAGGGGGCGCCAGTAAGGGCAGTGTCCGGTAAAGACCGTTGATAATAGCTCACAATAATACCGGGAGTTGCCAAAGTCCGGCAACAGCCGGGGGGGCGGTGCCATTTAATAGGCGCCATTGTTCCGGGGAAACCCTTCTGTGATGCCGGAACAGGGCATCCCGAAAACCCATGCCACGTGAGGAGGTGTGTGCCGCGGTGACGAACACGGCAGAAGTACCTTTCATCTATTCATCGCACGCCGTGGTTTTTTTCCCGGTCATTCCCGAGAGGATGGGCACAACGCCGAGCATCTTCAGCGTGCCCTTCCCCGTATTCATGAACAGGTGATTTTCACAGGGAAGGGTATAGATGACATCGCCTGCACGGACCGGCGTCTCCGTTTTGTCATCACCGACAACGACCCCTTCCCCTTCCAGCAGGTATAATATCTGCTCTTCCTGATGCCGGTGCCAGTTTGTGGACCCGCCCGGGCCAAATTCCAGAAGCCAGAGAGCGGACTGCGGGCTGTCATCGGCAGCGGTCAACAGAAACCGGGCCATTATGTTTGAAAAACCCGGCTTTTTGATCTCTTCTGCCGGGACATCATCTGCGTGTCTGAGGATCATACACGGAACTATTGACAGCAGTCATGGAATAAAAGGTACGCCCATCCCGGGAGGGTGTAACTACACGCCTGAGAGCATACACGCAAAAAACGGAAATGCACGAGTGCATATTCTGCTGTTTGCACCGCATGGTGCTCCTCTTTACATCTCCGCCTCTTTGTCCGCAATAATCACACCCAGATTATCATCCTTTATCAAAACCCGCCACGTCCCATCTCCGAAGGGCTGCGGATAGGACCAATTGGCTCCCCAGGTGCTGTCATCTCCGATGCGGGAGTAGGCGTTTGTGATATAATACTGACCGTTTATACCGGGTGAAACGGTGAAATACCAGAATTCAGCCCCGGGATTGATCTTCTGCCCTTTCATGGTGACAGACTGCATGGCCTCATGCGAACCGCCGTTTGGATCAATAAGCATGAATTTGATACCTTCTGTCCCCGCATACACCCCTTCCTCATACCGGAGGTCAAGCTCGTTTCCGAACGTGAACCGGATCTTTATCGCATCCGCATTCCACGTGGCAGGCGCCGAAAGTGCCGGAACAACGGTGGCATCCATGATGGCGTACTGGGGAGTATAGTCCCCAATTGAACTGTCTTCCTCAACATGCATCACATAGGTAAAGATCACAGCGGCAAACGCCACGAGGAGAAATATCATGAGAATATTTCCGATATTCTGTGAAATTCCGGAATCATCCATTATATTTCTGTTGGTACATCACAGGATATACATTTTTAATTGATTATGGATTTCAGGCAAGAATTGAAATATAGGACGATAATTAAGTAATAAAGCCAGCGGAACGATCATGGTGAGATCAGATTCAGAACAGATGCAGAACAGATGCAGATTCACCGGCACACAGGCAGGGATATCTTCCATGACCCATGTGAGCACCCCGGTGTGACCGGCCCATCCCCGGTGCTCCCTCACCTCACACTCATCAGCCCATCCAGCCGTCCGGTCTTACAGGCAAAAAAAAGGGATGAGTCACTCGTCATACTCCCCCATCATCCGTTTCAGATTCGAGATGGGCGGCCCGCCGGCAGATTGCAGTCAAAAGACCGGATGTAAAGGCAGATTCAATCGCCCCTTCACAGAACCGCTCCTGCCGGATGACCACCGTAAGAAGCCGGGACAGCTGGTCCGGGGTGGCACGGCCCATGCATGCGGGGTCGTCACGCAGCGTTTCGGCTTCCGGTGTATGTGCCCAGTCGAGCCAGTTGAAGTCTGTCCGGACCCAGCCAAGGTCATAAGCTGCCCGGATAAACGCTTCGGCATTACCGGAGAAACAGAAATCCGGCATCGTCATAACGCCGGGAGACGCCTCTTTTGATTCATTCCAATGCCCAAAGCTGAAGTCGGGATGCTCAAAGAGCGGGAGGAATGCGGCAAGGCCGTGGAGGCGCTGTCTGAGTGTCGGGCCAATGGTTTGTGTCATCAGATGTATCTCACCAATACTATCCTGTCCGTACCAGAAAGCCTTCACCCCGACTGCTGCAGATTAACAAATTCAGATCGTCACCACTTCGTCGGCAATGAGAACCCCAAGACTATCATCAATGATCTGCACCCGCCAGGTCCCCGACGCAAGAGATTTCGGGTATGACAACGCCCCACCGAGGATGCTCTCATCTGCGATTCTTGCATATGAATTTGTGATGTAGTACGGCCCACTGATGTCGGAAGAAAGGGTAAAACAGTACAATTCTGCACCCTGAGATACCGTCTTCCCTGTCATTGTCACTGATGAAATGAGTTCATGTGACCCCCCATCCGGATCAATGAGAACAAATCGGGTGCCCTCAATGCCGCTATGAGTCCCTTCCTCATAGTCAAAATACAGCGTATTGCAGGAAACAAAATGAATCTTGATTGAATCGGCATCCCACGTGCCAGGTGCCGAGAGTGCAGGGACCGCTTCACCATCAACAACTGCATACCGGGTACGATAGCCATCCATGGAACTGACATCTCCAAGGTGCATCAGATTGCCAAAGATAATGCCAACAAGCGCCACCACAATAAACACCGTAAGGATACCCCCGATAACCTCCGACACCCCGGTATCATCCATTCACAAATGTGGATTACGGTATCGGATAAATACTGACCATATGACATGGCCCACAGGAAAGGCATGATTCGGTTAAAAGAGGAAAAATATACCTATTTTGCCGGGAGAGGATGTGGTCATTCATCCCCACAAAAATGATCACCCTGTCCACAGGTTCACAGGAAGCATCTTCCGTTCAGGACAATGGAGGAGTCACGAAAATTTGTAACTTTCTTATGAAGGAGGAGTGTACTGTAATCGCAATTCTTTAATCGGGATACCTCCACAATGAATAAGAAAATCAGTAGTGTTCTTAATCTTAATTTCAATATTTTTCTCATCAATGCTCTTGTTGTGCTGAGAAAAGGCATCCACAACCCTTTTTTGAATGATGGCTACATCTGTTGTGCTGTTCAGATGTTCAAGGCCGGGCACAATTTGTCTGAATCTTAATATATCATCCCACCTTAGTGCGGGATTTCGCCGATTTCTGCCATCAGGAATCCTGTGATCCGATACAATAAGTTCCTGATTGAATGGATGGCTTCGAACGCGAATATTTTCAATCCCACGCCAGTTTACAATTTGTGTTGGTGGCTGTTGTTGCATCTTTTCTACTACAGAGTCACAGAAAATAACTCCACTCCAGCTACATTTTTTCTCAGCCATATAGGCTTCGAGAATTGGTTTTCCAAAAAAATACCGATCAGTTACAATATATTCACCAAAACTAATGGCACCACGTAACGGCACTCCTTTTTCAAATGCTAATCGAGTTAATATTGCTGCTTTTTCAATTAGTGTTGGTCCGAAATTATGGATATGCCCATTTGGTAATTGAGGTACTTTTTCATAGAGAATAATGGTGTCAGAAAAAACAAAGGTGCTGGTAGGATGGATACATAAATCCTGTGAGGGATCAACCCCACCCATTGTTACTGCCTCATTATCCAGAGTGTCAAGGATAGGACCAATAATGTCGCATAAATATTCAAGACCATTCTTTGCGATAATCTCTTTAAATCCTAAAATATCAAAAAATCCAAAGAAACCGGTTATCTTCTGTTTATCACTATTGTTAGATTTCATAGATTCAAATGATTAATTGGTTCGGATAGAGAAAAATGAAACGTCATCAGTATAGAATAACCAAAATGCTGTGAATGCATGCATTCTATTCACTGCCTGCTTATCAAATGGGGCATAATTACATCCAAAATTCATCTGGAAGAATGGTTTATTTATGGCGAGAATCGGAGGCCCATTCAGACCAGACAAACAAGGGGGAAAGAAAGAATTCATCATTCATCCCCACAAAAATGATCGCCCTGTCCACAGGTACACAGGAAGCATCTTCCGTTCAGGTTTCGCCTGTGCAGATGCCACTGCTGCCCCGTGCTCATCCACGGCTTTCACCTCCTATCCCCGACAAACACCAGCACCGAATATTCAAAAAACCCGCCCCGCTCGAGAGCCTTTGTCTGCCGGATCTGCTCCAGCTCCTCTGCTGAAACGCCCCTTGAGTTCAGCCACCCGGTAACAGACCTCAAGGAGGTCGGCAAGCTCCTCGGGGTCTTTTGATTCGAGATATTCCTCCAGCTCCTCGATGAGCCTGTATTCCAGATGCCGGAGAAACGTCCGGTCAGTGTATTGCAGCACCTCACATGGCCTTCCCTGAGAGCGAATAATCTCAGGGATGCGGTCACGGACGGCCTTTTGGGATTTATTCTGTGTAGTAATGGCTCATGCCCCCAGCCGAATTTCACCGGATGGCTTCTCTGCCATATCCGCACGTTCCTCATTGAAGCCAGACCCCCGGAGAATCTCTGAGAGCTCCTTTTGGGGAGAGGTATATTTCAGCGTCACTTCCGGGATACTCATGTCTGGTATGCCCTTCAGACAGAACAACCGTTCATACGCTTCATCTGATATATCAACGATTCTCGCCCCCGTGATTGTGTATATGCACATAGACAAAGATAACATTTTTTGGAGGCCTAAAAAAGGAAAAATATCGCATCCCCGCCGAGAAAGGCATTCTTTATTGAGCCCTGCCGGGAACCGGATTCCAGCCACCTGCCAGCCTCTCCGCCTTAATGAGTCTGGATATCCCGTGCAGTGAAGAGTGCACCTTCCGGTACCTGACTTCAGCTGTCAATAGATTCAGGATGAGCTCACCTGGCGTTTCAAACGGCTCAATCCCGACATAGGAAGAGAAGAGCTCAAACGGTGTATGGGCATCAGAACCCACCGAGACAGGCTTCATCCATTCATCCGCGAGACGCTGAGCGAGCACATTTGCCTCCAGCGTCACATTGCGTGCATTGTATCCTTCAATAATATCGATGCGGCCGACAAGCTCCATCAGCGTATCACGCCGGATGGCAGTGGACCGGTAGGTGCAGAAGGGATGGGGCACAATCGAGATTGCCCCCTGATCCCGGATTATGTCAAGGGTCTCTGCTGCCGTGAGATAGGCCGGGACTTCCTCGTTCAGAAAGAGGCCGATGATCTCTCCCTCGCTTGTCAGAATTTCCTCAGCAAGGATGACCGGCACATCAGGTGACTGCTCCCTGATGAGGCGGTAGGTCTCCTCTGCACCCAGGATGCTGTTATGATCGCAGACAATCGGAAGAATCCCATATTTTTTCCAGCCGTCCGCAATTGTCTTTGGACTATTCGAGGCATCAGACGAGTAGTATGAATGCACGTGCATATCCAGGCGGATGTGTTCCGGAGGAGTCATTACATGAATATACTATTTCTTGTTAAGAAAGGGTTTGTCGACATAGAGTATATTCAGAATATGAAATCCATATTCTTTTCGCCGGCACGAGGCACACCATCAAACCTGCCTTATGCCCAGACACATATCCACGAGGATGTCTGGCCCAACCGTACTAACCGATGTCACCCATCATTTTCGCAGATCCAAAAAAAAAGAGAACACCATTCTTTTGAACGGAGACAGGTGAGAACTGCCCTCTGCAGCTTCATAACGGGCAGAGAGAGGTGAACCCCCCTTTGCCGCACCACACCCGAAATCCACAGCGGGTTTTACCGGCTCTTCCGCCTGCCGGTCACCAGATAATAACCCGCAAGCAGCACAATACCCACAATCACGGCAAGAGAAACCGGATTCAGCAGTAGATCTTTCACCGGATTGCCGGCCGCCCCGTTCACCTGCTGCACAATCTGATCAGAGAGAATCAGGGTGTCGCGTGCATCCCGGTATTTGATCTCGGCATTCAGGCCGTATGGTACTTCAAGCGAGCCGGATGCAAGTTTGACCGTGAAGTCGGCGCTCTTCGTCTCATTGGGCGCCATGTCACCGAGGAGCGCCGTATCAACCGAGGCGCTCAGGGGTGAGCCCGGCACAATCCGTGCCCGTGCGTCATATGCCGTTGCATCACCGGTATTCCTGAACATCACCCGGATAGCCTTCGTCTCACCGGGCTCAATTTCAACAGGCCCGGAGACGATGGCAAAGGATGCCCCTGCACCCACGGGAACGCCTGTTCTCTCAGAGACCGACCGTTGCGGCTCACCATGCTCATCGGTGTAGACAATCATCACCTCTTCCGGGTAGAGGCCTGCACTGGCATCATCACTCACATATGCCGTAAAGGTCACGTCCGTCACCGCACCCGGTGCGAATTCACCGATGAATACACCCCCGTCCACCAGCCGGAAGACGCCGGAAAGGCTCGTTAGTTCAGCAGCAGCGACGGTGCCCTTCGCATACCCCGCATTCTTCAGGGAGACCGTGATGGTCCCCGTCTGTCCGGGACAGAGATTTTCTGCCTGAAGCGAGAGAATCTCCGGCTTCACTTCTCCTTTGATCCTCACCGGGACCTCCAGCCGGACGGTCTTCTCCTCATAGGTATACTGCCACTCCCCGGACGGGAGCAGATGCTGGGCTGCCGCATAATGATAATCAGCACTGACAGAGAGCACACAGGTGCCTGCCGGAGCATTCTCATCCACATGGGCATAGGCCGTAAAAGACCGGCTCTCCCCCGCCGGGATGTCACCGATGAGATAGGGCTCTGACTGTACCGAGAGAGGCGCACCCGCAACTTCAAGACCTGCGACCGTGCCCAGTGCGGTGGTCGGGTTGAGGGTGAAGACCGTGTATTCCAGCTCCCGGAGGACTTCCGTATCCACACCCTGGTTTTCAACGACAAAGTCCAGCCGGATATCGGTCCCCGGAACGAACTCATCGGTTCCTGAAAGCGTTGCATAGAGCGAAGGTTCGCTCCGGACAAACGCCTCTCCGGCACCGCACACCGGACCGGTGAGGACACAGAGAAACAGCCCGGCAAGGATACCGCACAGGACAAGCCGCCGGATTCCTTTGGTTGCCCCGCCCGCCCGGCACGGTGGCAGGAGACGAGTGCGCCTCACGGTTCCTGCCTTCCGCCCTGCTGTTTCCGGCGGTATAAAAAGAACCCGCCGAATGCGACAATCAGCACACCAAGGACTGCCATGAGATACATCGTGGTATTGTCCGCTGGCTGAACATCAACGATGACCTTCACCGTATCAGAGACATAATTGTTGTTCAGTGCGTCGTTGTAGCGGATTTCAGAATCAAGCGAATATTTCTTGATGGTCGCTGCCTTGTCCACCTGAACACGGTAGACCGCCTCTGCCGATTCACCCGGTTTCAGGTCACCGAGGTAGACATTGGAATCGGTGCCGGAGAAGGGATCGACGACACTGATTCTGCCCTGTGCCTGGTATGCAGTCGCGGCACCCGTATTCCGGTAGGTCACATGAATCAGGCTGTCTTCCCCTGCCTTTGCCGCCGCAGGGTCACTCACCGCAGCAAACGTGATTTTGCCCAGGAAATTCACCCCGATAAGAACCGGGCTCGTCATCGCATCCATCCCTTCATAATCCTTATACAGACCAAAGACGGTCAGCGGATACTGCTGCGTCTCATCCGCATCCTGTGAAACCGACACCTTCACGCGGGGGGTGATCGTCTCTCCGGCGGCGAACTCACCGACATAGATGTTGGCCTCGACCGGAGTAAGCGGCCCGTTTCCGCCCGGCTCGATATACAGGGCGAAATGGGCGGCATCATCGGTGCCCGTGTTTGTGACCGCCATTGTGACATACCCCTCGCCGCCGGCATTGAGGTCAGTGGACTGCACATCGGTTATCGCAAGGATGACAGATGGCGTCACGACGACGGTCACCGGAAGGTCCTCGGTGACCGTCGCAAAATGGTATGTGATGGCATCCTGCCCCGACTGGTCATACGACTGCATATACTCATACGCCACCCGGGCTGTCATGGCATAGGTGCCGGCGGCGGCATCTGCCGGGATGTGGATATCAAAGGATGCTTTTTCCACGATCCCTGACGGAAGGATGCCCAGCACCTGCGTATCGGACTTCACGGTAACGGGGGCGTTTCCCGGCAGGAGGGTCACCTTCACCGACCGCGCCGTATTCGGCAGATAATCCGGGGTCAGATACCGGAGCTGAACCAGTTTCATGTCAATCAGCCCACGGTTTTCTACAAGGAGGGGAAGTTCTGCATCCTCGTCCGGACTGAACTGATTGCTCCCGGATACGGAGACCGAGATGACCGGGCCATCAGTGAAAAATTTCTCCCCTGCAAGACCCGGTGACACTGCCAGTACCAGGAGGAGAAGACCGGCAGTCACAAAGAGATAGCGTGATTTCATAGATACACCAGCGTTGACCTGAACAGCGCATTTTGTTCGGACAAACCCGCAGTCCCGGTACTAACAATATTATACGTACTCTTTAAACGTCTTTACATACGGATAGTCAGATTCAGAGGATTATTTTAAGGGCAAATCAGAATCATACTATTATTCGGGATTAAATACGCCGACAGACATCATCATGCCATCCAATATCGGGAGGCATCTGCCGGAACCACGGGACGGTGCGCACCATCACAATCAGCATTCCTTCACTCTACAGCAGTCTTGCAGGGACCGTATACCGGCATCACAGATCTGTGCTTGCGGCCATGGCCATCCTCCTTTTTGCCGGACTCTTTGCTGCAACCGGCATCCAGTTTGAATCATCGTCAGACCAGTACCTGGACAAATCAACCCCTGAGGGGATACTCTACGACCAGTACAACGAACAGTTTGTCTCTGATACCTATATCCTCCTCATCCAGACGGCCGACCCTGCAGACTATACCCTCCTGCAGGACCTCCGGATACTCGAAGAAGAGATCAGACGCCTCGAATATGTCACCGAAACAAATTCGCTCGGCGATGTTCTGGCAGAAGTGAATGGTGGCATGATGCCGCAGAATCCGGAAATAACAACAGAAATACTCTCACTCCTGCCCGCAGACATCAAAGACACCTTCATCCCCGACAGCCAGACGGGACTCTTGTATGTCACCATCAAACAGGGCATATCAACCGACGTCTCACAGACCATCCTCCCCAGTCTGGAGACACTGACAGATGAAGCAGACCTCCCGCCCGGCACCGTTATCGATGTAACCGGCGCCACCCCCTATAATGCTGAACTGCAGGATGACATGGTCATGTCAGGAGTGGTCCTCATCGTGGGTGCGCTCATCCTGATGGCAATCGTGCTCTTCATCCTCTTCTCCAACATGCGCCACTGGTTCCTCCCGCTCATTATCCTCGCATTCGGCCTTGTATACACCTTCGCTCTGTTGAGCCTTCTGGGAGTGAAAATAAATAACGGCGCTATCGCATCGTTTCCCATTCTGCTCGGGCTGGGTATTGATTATGCGGTCCAGTTTCACGCACGGTTTGATGAAGAGCGGCGGGAAGGGGCCTCAATGGAGGCAGCCACCCGGGACACCCTGAAGAATACCGGGCCGGCCGTGCTGCTTGCCATGCTTGCAACCACAATGGGATTTCTCGCCATGTTCATCTCCCCGGTGCCGATGATAAAGACGTTTGCCGTCGTCTCCATCATCGGGGTCGCCTGCTGTTACTTCACAGCACTCCTCGGATTTCCCGCTTTTGCTGCACTCCTCGGATATATCCCGAAAGACGGGAAGCCGACACTGATGATGCGGGCCATGAACCGCTACAATCATCTGCTGGAAGGACTGGTCGGACGGGTATCTGCATCCGCGGTTCCTGTACTCATCATTGCCGTGGTGATTGCCTTCGCGGGCATCTCGCTCGACCCGGGCATTCCCATCGACACCGACACCAAGTCGATGGCGCCGCCTGACCTGCCGGCCCAGATTGCCCTCGACAAGGTGCAGGATGTACGGGGTTCTGTCACACCCTTCCCCCTTTATATCCGGGGGGATGACCTCAAAAGCATTGAAGCAATACAGTGGATTGATGCATTCAGCACACGGGCTGTCTCTGAACATGACGAGATCACCAAAGCGGACAGTATTGCGTCCCTCGTCAGAAAGCAGAACAACGGGGTAATACCCGATGACCAGGGCACCCTGAATGCCGTCCTTGCGGAAATTCCTGCATCCAAAAAAGACCCGTACCTGGAGGGCGACAACGAAGCGGTCATCTCATTTACCACCCTCATTCTCACCATCGATGAACAGAACGAATTAAAAAAGCAGGTCGAAGCAGATGTCATCTGGTCTGAACCCCCGCCGCACCTTGAAGTCTATGCGACCGGTGACTTTGACCTCTACACCAACCTGATGGATATGATCGCATCCAGCAAGGAGGCAATGACAAATCTCGGGTTTGTCCTGATATTCCTCTTTTTAATTCTTGCATACCGGAGAATCCATGCCATCACGCCGGTCGTTCCCATCATCTGCATCGTCGGCTGGAACGCCGTCGCCATGATCCTGATAGGCCTCCACTACAACCCAATCAGTGCCTGCCTCGGCTCAATGACCATCGGGGTTGCAGCAGAGTATACGATTCTTGTGATGGAGCGGTTCTCTGAGGAGAAGGAGCTTGCCGCGGACCCCGCTGAAGCCATCCGGACATCGGTGCAGAAAATAGGATCCGCTGTGACCGTCTCCGGCCTCGTAACGGCAGGCGGATTCTCCGCACTCATGCTCTCGGTCTTCCCCATCGTCTCCAGTTTCGGCCTTTCCACCGTGATTGCCGTCTTATTCTCACTGATAGGAGCAATCGTCATTATGCCAGCCGTCCTCACCCTGATGGTGGCGGTGGAAAAGCGGCTCAGAAACAAGAAGACAGACAGCATGACGGGCACCTCATCAGGCACCCGGTAATCCCCGGAAAGACACTCTTTTTTATGGGACCATCTCCTGCAGGCGTGCCATGCAGACAAAATGGCAGATCTGCCCGGAACAGCCATGGAACAACCCCCGCACCGGCAGGAGGAGAGTTAATACCACTGCGAGAGGTCCGATCTCCCGGTGGGTTTTGCTTCGGATGCCGGAAGCTGGCACTCAGCTGTACCCGCCGGCGCAGGATACCGGTACACCGGCGCCTTTGACCGTGCCCCAAACCGGCTTTCTCCCGGCCCTGTGTCCTCCACATCCGAGGCCACTTCATGAAGAATGGCGCTCGTATTGTCGGCCTGGTGGACGGCCCATGCCTCAACCGTATGGGGTTTCGGGTCTCCGTAGGGCCCGTGGTGGGTCTGGACAATATGAAGCAGGTGGCTAAGGTCCTGCCCGTCCACGTCAGTCTCAGCCGCCGCCTGTTCAATGATGGAGATGCCCGGGCTGATATGCCCGAGGAGAGAGTATATCGGAAGCTGGGAGTACGAGAAGCCCTGCTCTGCAAAACAGACGGCCTTTCCCACATCATGGAGAAGCGCCCCTGCCACTGCGACATCCCGGTCTGCAGAGATGCCTTCCGCACCGGTCAGGAAGGCCTCTGTGTACCGGACCACCTCCAGCGTGTGTTCGGCAAGCCCGCCGCGATAGGCATGGTGCTTCGCGCGAGCAGCGGGAACGAAAAAGAAGGCGTCATGGGAGGCAAAGACCCGCTCAACCAGCTCACGCAGCCCCGGACGGGTGATGCCTGCTGCCATCCGGAGAAGCCCGGCACGGTTCTTCGTGCAGTCAGCGGGCGAGAAGACAAAGTCATTGGCATCAAGCGGGGCATGATCTGCAGGACCACCGATCAGATGGTCAACGCCTTCGTTCACACTCATCTGCAGTTCGCCGTTGTAGACAGAGGCCTGCCCGGCGATCCGGTGAGCCATCCCCTCACGGATGGCATGGTAGGCCTCTGCCACCTGCCCGTTTAGCCCGTTCACGCCCCATATCTTGCATGCCATCGTGCCGGTCGCGTCACTGAGTGTGCAGGTGATATACTGCCCGCGTTTGCCTTCCCGGATCTCAGCATTGCTGATGACAAAGAGGTCATCAATCAGATCCCGGTCTCCGACCGACTGAATGGTGTTCTTCTTCTTCTCCATAATCTCTGAATCCCTGTCGTATCTGATTCCCGTATCGATACTATTCGTTTGACCGGCGGCCAAACCGGATCTGCACAAGCCCTTTCAGCATGGCAATACCGGTCGTACTGCCGACCCGTGAATCCGGCTGGTCCTCCCAGCGGATGGGCACTTCCCGGACCATATACCCCTGCCGTTTCATCTGCCACAGGAGTTCAACGTCAAACTCAAACCCCTGTGACCGGACAGACGGCAGGACTGCCTGCACTGCCGGTGTCCGGAATACCTTTGCCCCGCACTGGGTGTCATGATACGGCAGGGCAAAGATGAGCCGGACAAAGAGATTGAACAGCCGGCTCTGCACCTGCCGTCCCATGCTCTGGCGCACCGGCACACAGGCGCCCTCGATCCAGCGTGAACCGATAGCCCCGTCCACATCCGCAAGCACGGAGAAGAGCCGCCGCATCTCGATGACGGTGGTCGACCCGTCGGCATCCATAAACCCGGCATACGGTGTTTCTGCACGCATCAGACCGGCCGCAACTCCCCCGCCTTTGCCCAGACGCTCAGGATATTCACGGCACTCCAGCCGGCAGGACGGATGAGCCAGTGCAAAGGCTCGAACAATACCTGCGGTATCGTCATCGCCGTCGCTGACGACGATGACCGGCCCCCGGTATGCTGCAAGCCCACCCAGTAATCCCCCAATCCTGCCCGCTTCATTGTAGGCCGGAATGACAATGGTGCAGTCCTCTTCCCTGACCGTCATTCCGGGCAGGAGGAGAGGGCTTCAATGACCTCTTCTGCAAATGCAGCCGCAGCAAGCGGGCCGTTCGCGGTAATGATCAGGTCATCCACCACGACCGGAATGTCAGTGAAGGTCACACCCTTCTCGGCAAATGCCTTCTCAGAGAGCCGGGTCTTAAAGACGGTCGCCTGCCGCCCCTCAAGAATGCCGGCATAGGCGAGGACAACCGGTGCAAGGCAGATCGCCGCCACCACTTTTCCGTCGTCATACATCGTCCGGACAAGGGCACGCAGTTCAGTGTTCGGCCAGAGGTATTCGGCAGAGCCGGCGCCGCCGACTATAACAATACCATCATAGAGAGCGGGATCGCTTTCTTTGATGGACTGCGACACCTCAACCGTTTCTCCCAGCATACCCATGCAGGATCCCGGCTTGTCGGTGGCTACATCAAAGGCAATGCCTGCTTCGGTAAAGGCCTGCGCAGGGACAAGATATTCCTCATCCCTGAACTTTTCGTGTGCGATGACCATGAGCAGTTTCATACTCTTAGGTCAGTACCACAGGTTCATTAAGCCTGCGCAGACGATGCGGAAGATAAAGCCCAATTCATAAAGGGAAAGACAGCAAACATACCAATAATGAGCTACCTCGAAGAGATCTCCCTGAAAGGCCGGGACGCAAACCCCTTCTTCCGGATGATGGGGATTGATATCGTTTCCTACGGTGAGGGACAGGCAGTCCTCACGATGGACGTCCGGCCCGACATGATGAACGGCGACGGATGGCTGCAGGGCGGCGTCTATACCGCCCTTGCAGACGAGGCGATGGCTCTCGCCCTCTTCACCGTCCTGAAAGGAAGCGAGATCACCGCGACCATCAGTGAGTCCACGTCATTCTACCGGGGAGTGCAGGACGGGACCATTGTTGCGGAGGGCACCGTTATCCGGAAAGGCAGAAAAGTCGCCTTCACCAAAGGCGTGGTCAGGCGGCCGGGAGAAACAGGCGAGGTCCTTGCTGAGTCCTCTGCATCCTTTGCAGTGATCGCACAGCAGTAGTCATCCGCCAATACGATAGTTCCTGTTTTTCCCGTCTTCTCATTTTCATTCTTTTCAGCACCGTCTGCCGGGCATATACAGCCGAACCGGTCCCTGCAAGGGAAACTCCCGCCGCATCCCTGAACCACCCCTGCAAAAAACCGATCTCTCAATAATCTTTATCCAATCCGAACCTGTAATTAGCAGTGTAATAATGGAAGTATTCGCTCTTGGATGGATTCTGATCTCAATCGGAGTCATACTGCTCTTAATAGAGGCCTTCAACCCGGGGTTCTTCCTTGCAGTCCCCGGCACCACGCTCATCATCATCGGTGCCGTCTCATTGCTCTTCCCGGAGATCTTCAGTTCAACCTGGATCATTCTGATAGGCATCGCAACCGCCCTCATTGCCGCAGGCGGCAGTGTATGGTTGTATGCACGGATAACCCCGGACAAGGCCCCGTCCACGATCAGCAAGGACTCTCTTGCCGGAAAGACCGGGATTGTGACAACAGCCGTGGTGGAGGATACCATCAAAGGAAAGGTCGTCATCGACAATGTGGACTGGAGTGCACGGTCCGCAGGCGGCAGTATCGCTGTCGGAAAAAAAGTACGCGTCGTGAAATCCGTGGGGGTACACGTCGTGGTTGAGGAGATATAACAGACATGGCATTATTGGAACTGGGTGACACCATATTCACCATCATTCTCGTGCTCGCAATCATCCTCATCTTTGCAAAAGGTGTCGTGATTGTGCAGCCGTACCAGCAGGCGCTTGAAATACGGCTGGGCCAGTACAGGGGCCCGCTGAACCCGGGATTCCGGTGGGTGATCCCCTTTATCACCGACATCATCAAGATTGACCTGAGAACACAGGTGATGGACGTCCCGCGTCAGGAGGTCATCACCAAGGACAACTCACCCACAAACGTGGACGCCATCGTCTACGTCCGGGTGATTGACCCGGAGAAGTCTGCATTTGAGGTATCCAACTTCCGGATGGCCACCGTGGCCCTCGCCCAGACCAGCCTGCGTGGCATCATCGGCGACATGGAACTCGATGAGATTCTCTATAACCGGGACCTGATAAACACCCGCCTGCGTGACATTCTCGACCGCGAGACCGACCAGTGGGGCGTAAAGGTCGAGCGCGTCGAAATAAAAGAGGTCGACCCGGTCGGAGCGGTCAAGCAGGCGATGACCGAACAGACGGCGGCAGAGCGTGAACGCCGTGCCGCAATCCTCCGCGCAGACGGTGAGAAGCGATCAGCCATTCTCACCGCGGAAGGGAAACGCCAGTCGATGATCCTCGAAGCAGAAGGCGACCGCCAGAGCAGGATTCTCCGGGCGGAAGGTGACCGGAAATCCCGGATACTGCAGGCGCAGGGTGAGGCGCAGGGTTTGCGCATCCTCTCCCTCGGGTCCCGGGCGCTGGACCGGAAGGCAATCACGGTGCTCTCCCTGGATGCCCTCAAACAGATGTCCGACGGTCAGGCAACGAAGATCATCTTCCCGTTCGAACTCTCAGGCCTCATCAAACAGAGTGCAAAGTTCCTCGGCGAAGAGGCAGAGGTGCTCATCGACGAGGACTGGAAGGATGTTATGCTGGACGAATCCATCCTCGGGAAGTCTCCGGCAGAAGAGAACATCAGTGACGCAGCAGAGTATGTGAAGGAGATCGAAAAGAAGATTCAGACGCTGGAAGACCCGACCACACCGGTGAATCTTGAATCATCCCTGAAACCGCCGGAAACTCCGGACACCGGCAAAGAATAACCCATTTCTCCATCCATTTTCCGGAGGACACACTCCCGTCAGGCAGACATATCCACCCGCGCCGCACCGGCAGATTTGGACCTCCGGACCCTGCCAAAAGACCATTGTGCATGCCCTGCCGCCACGGGGTAACCTCAATGATAAAGTGAGGGTACATGCTATAATATAGGCAAGGAGTACCAGTCGGCTCTATACACTCCGGTCGGGAAGGGGATATCAGGTGAAATATATTGTTGTAACAGGCGGTGTGATGAGTGGCCTCGGAAAAGGCATCACCACCGCATCCATTGGCCGTCTGCTAAAAAACCGTGGATATGCGGTAACCGCGGTAAAAATTGACCCGTACCTGAATATTGACGCAGGTACGATGAACCCGGGCCAGCACGGTGAGGTATATGTCCTCTCGGACGGCGGAGAAGTTGACCTTGACCTCGGCAATTATGAGCGGTTTCTGGATATTGAACTCACATCCGCCCATAACATCACCACGGGAAAGGTCTACCGGGAAGTCATCGAGAAGGAGCGTCGTGGGGACTATCTGGGCGCAACGGTCCAGATAATCCCGCATATTACCGCCCAGATCAGGGATTTCATCGCAGAAGCAGCCAAAATAGAGGTTTCCCCCGGTGAAGCCCCGGAGATCTGTCTGGTTGAGGTCGGCGGCACGGTCGGTGATATCGAGAGTATGCCATTCCTGGAGGCAGTCCGTGAGATGCGCGCCGAACTCCCGAAAGAGGATATGGCCCTCGTGCATGTCACTCTGGTTCCCGCAGACAATATGGGTGACCACAAGACCAAACCGACCCAGCACTCGGTGAAGGCCCTGCGGGAACTGGGCCTGCAGCCGGACGTCATCGTCGGCAGAAGCGACTGCATCATGAGCGCTGCCACAAAGAGAAAGATCTCCGCGTTCACGGATGTGTCAGCAAAGGCGGTTATCAGCGCGATTACCGCCCCCGACATCTATCTGGTGCCGATGGAGATGGAGAAGGAGGGACTCGCAGAAGTGATCGCCGAACAGCTTCACCTGAAGGCCCGGGAACCGGAAAACAGCTGGTACACGCTCATCAACCGGGAGAGCACAGCCCGTGTGACCATTGCCATCGTGAGCAAATACGGCATCGAGGATGTCTATATCTCCATCAAGGAATCCCTGAAACATGCCGGGTTCGCTCTTGCAACTGAAGTGGACATCCGGTGGCTGGATGCAGAAACATTCTCCAGCGATGAACTCGCGGATGTGGACGGAGTGCTCGTACCCGGTGGATTTGGCAACCGGGGCATTGAAGGGAAAATAAGGGCCATCGAATACGCCCGAACCCACAAAAAACCCTATCTCGGCCTCTGCCTCGGGTTCCAGCTCGCAGTTATCGAGTATGCCCGCAATGTTGCAGGCATTCCCGATGCAACAAGTGAAGAGATGGGGCCCGGCTCCCACGTCATCGCTATTCTTCCTGAACAGGAAGATGTGGAGGATTTGGGCGGTACGATGCGTCTCGGAAACTGCACGGCAGATATCCGCAGAGGTACCCGGGTGCATGCTCTCTATGGCACTGACACCATCACCGAACGCCACCGGCACCGCTATGAGGTAAACCCTGAATATATCGGACAGTTAGAAGAGGCAGGACTCGTCTTCTCCGGCACCTGCGGACAGCGGATGGAGACCTGCGAACTGAATCAGGATACATTCTTCCTCGCAACCCAGTTCCACCCGGAATTCAAATCAACCCCGACCCACCCGTCACCCCCCTATGTCGGCTTTGTCCAGGCATGTCGCGAACAGAAATTACAGAAAATGGAGTAGGCAATCATGGTAAAAACAGAAAAATTTATTGAAGAAGCAATCGCGGACATCCGCCAGAAGGCCGGCGATGACTATGTGGTCATGGCCCTCTCGGGCGGTGTAGACAGCTCGGTCTGTGCAGAACTTGCAAAGCGGGCAATCGGAGACCGCCTCATTCCCATCTATGTGGATACAGGCCTGATGCGGAAAGGAGAGAGCGACCGGATTCGCGAGCTCTTCAGTGACATTAACCTGAAGATGGTTGATGCGTCAGAAGAGTTCATCTCGGCCCTGAAAGGTGTCACCGACCCCGAAGAGAAGCGTAAAATCATCGGCGAGAAGTTCATCCGCGTCTTTGAGCGTGAGGCACGCGAGACAAAGGCCGCCTACCTGCTGCAGGGCACCATTTATCCCGATATCATCGAGAGCGAAGGCGGTATTAAAAGCCACCACAATGTCGGCGGTCTGCCCGTTGACATCGACTTCAAGGGTGTCATCGAACCGCTCGTTGACCTCTACAAAGATGAAGTCAGGGAAGTCGCAGGCGCACTTGCAATGCCCACCGAGATCCAGCACCGGATGCCCTTCCCGGGGCCGGGCCTTGCCGTCCGCTGTGTTGGTGAGGTGACCGAGGAGAAGATTGCCATCGTCCGTGAGGCAAACGCCATCGCAGAAGAGGAGCTGGTCGAACAGTTCAGCCCGTGGCAGTGCCTTGCGGCAGTCATCGGCCTCGGTACCGGGGTGAAAGGGGACATCCGCCTCCATGGGTGGATTGTTGCCGTCCGTGCAGTCTATTCCCGTGATGCAATGACCGCAGAACCGGTTGAAGTGCCGTGGGAGAACCTGCACCGCATCGCATCGCGGATAACCGCAGAAATTCCGGGCGTCTCCCGGGTGGTCTACGACATCACCCCCAAACCCCCGGCAACCATCGAATACGAGTGATAAGAAAGCAAGACAGAAGAGAGGAAGCGAGAATAATGGTACAGAATGAATACCGTGATATGTGTGAGACATACCTGATGCGCAACTTCAGCCGTGATCTGTTGATCACACGCGGCAAAGGGGCACGGGTATGGGACGATGAGGGAAATGAATACATCGACTGTGTGGCAGGCATCGCTGTCTGTTCCACCGGCCACTGCCACCCGAGAGTATCAGAGGCCATCTGCCGCCAGGCACAGGAGCTCATCCATATCTCAAACCTCTTCTATGTCCCCGGACAGGCAGAACTTGCCAAACGGATTGCAGAGAAGGCGGGCATCAAAGGCGGACGTGTCTTCTTCTCCAATTCCGGAACAGAAGCTGTTGAGGCGGCCATAAAACTCGCCCGTGTCCGCACCGGAAAGAAGCGGTTCATCGCGTTTAAATCCGGGTTCCACGGCCGGACGTGCGGTGCACTCTCCCTGACCTACAAGGAGGCCTACCGTCTCCCCTTCTGCCCTCTCCCGTATGAATGCGAATTCATCGAATACGGCGACATCGAGGGCCTGAAGGCGGTAATGGACGGGACAATAGCGGCTGTCATCACCGAACCGGTACAGGGTGAAGCAGGTGTCATCCCCGCACCTGACGGATTCCTGGAGGAAGTACGCAGCATCTGTACCGAAAACGACGCACTCCTGATAATTGACGAGGTGCAGACCGGATTCGGGCGGACCGGGAAATGGTTCGGCTTCCAGCATGCGGACATCGAGCCTGACATCATCACGATGGCTAAGGGCATCGCCTCCGGGTTCCCCATGGGCGGCATCGTCGCACGGGAGGGGCTGGAGTTTCTCCCCGGCGAACATGGCGGCACCTTCAACGGCGGCCCGCTTGCCTGTGCAGCAGCACACGCCACCCTTGATGTCCTTGAGGAAATCATCGATGACATCGAACGCAGAGGGAAACGCTTCCGTGACGGGCTCGCTGCCTGCAACCCCCGTCAGCGGGGCCTGATGATCGGCATCACCCTCGGTGACCGCTGTGCACAGGTGAAGGAGTATTGTGAGAAACACGGGGTGCTCGTCAACTGCACCAGCGGAAACCTCCGCCTCATCCCGCCGCTCGTTATCACCGACGAGGATATTGACCAGGCGGTCAGGGTTATCAATGAAGCACTTGATTCGTGAAGTATTTCTGGAAGAAGGGTATGTCTTTGCGACACGGGCAGCGGATATCGCCCGTGAAGCGGGGCACACCCGCCCGGCACGTCTGGCGAGCAATGAAAACCCGTTTCCACCGTCACCGAAGGCAGTCAAGGCGGCAACAGACGTCTTGCCCAACGCAAACCGCTACCCGGACGAGACAAACCGTGAGTTCATCGCCGCACTGAAAAAGCGGCACGGCGACTACCGGTTTGTAGCAAGCGTCGGCATGGACGGCATCATTGACACCGTCATCCGCACCTTTATCACAGACGGGGACCCGGTGGCGGTGGCAACACCCACCTACTCCTACTACGGGCTTGCTGTGCGGGCGCAGGGAGGCGCCACCGTATCTGTACCCCGGAAGGAGGACTTCTCCGTTGACCCGGCGTCGTTCTGCAGGGATGCGGCAGGGACAAAACTTGCCTTCCTCTGCACCCCGAATAATCCGACCGGGACAACGGAGACGACGGAGACCGTCGCACAGATCTGTGAGAACTATGAAGGGATTCTCTTCCTTGACTGTGCCTATATCGAGTTTGACGGAACCGACTACCGTCCCCTGATGAAGAAATTCGACAACCTCATCATCGGAAGGACGATGTCCAAGGCCTATTCGCTTGCCGGACTGCGGGTCGGATACGCCTTTGTGCCGGCATGGTACGAACCCTTCTACAACCGGGCGGCAACCCCCTTCACCCTCAACATGGTCTCGCAGGCAGCCGGCGCAGCGGCCTTAAGAGACACCGTGCATGTGAAAACAATCGTATCGGTCGTCCAGGAATGGCGCCAGCGGTTCATCGATGAATGCCCGTTCCCGGTCGTACCCGGCGGGGCGAACTTTGTGATGGTGGACGTGGCGCCCCGCACAGCCGAGGATGTGGTGACAGAGCTCGCACAAAAGGGGGTCATTGTCCGGTCCTGTGCCAGTTTCCCCGGACTTCCGGACCACTACATCCGTGTCTCCATCGGTGAACCGTGGGAGAACGAAGCATTCATCACTGCCATCGGTGAGATATACCAGCCATGATGACCGCGCTTACCGGGACACCCGGTACCGGAAAAACAACCATCGCCTCCATCCTCAATGCCCGCGGCATGCAGGTTGTGTCGCAGAAGCAGTCGATGGAACCCTACCTCCTCGAGCATGACGCTGAACGCGACACCGACATCATCGACGAGGATGCATGGGTGGACGCCTTTGTCCCGGTGGAGGGCATCATCGAAGGCCACCTCACCCATCTTCTGCCCGCAGACCGGGTGGTTGTGCTGCGCTGCCGCCCCGATATCCTCGCCGCACGGCTGAGAGCACGCGGATATGCCGAGGAGAAAGTGCAGGAGAATGCGGAGGCAGAGGCACTGGATGCGATTCTCATCGAAGCACTCGAAGTGCACCCGGAGGAGCATATCACGGTGATTGACACCACAACTCAGAGTGCGCAGGAGACAGCAGATGAGATCGAGGCATTTATCCGTGGTGATGCGCCACATACCCTCACTATACCTGACTGGTCAGAATTTTTAGGAAGAGATGTATGACCGTTGACAATTACCGCCCCCGTGTCCAGTGGATCGTTGAACCGGTAGCCAAAGGTATGGCAAAGGTCGGGTTTACGCCGAATGCCTGTTCAGTGATCTCCTTTCTGGCGGCGGTTGCCGCAGGTGCTGCATTCTATTACGAGGCGGCCCTTTTAGGCGTCATCTGTGTACTCCTCAATGCCTTCTTTGACGGGGTGGACGGGGCGATTGCCCGTGTCACCGGCAGCGCCGGGATGAAGGGGGACTTCCTCGACCATGTCATCGACCGGTATGCAGACATCTTCATCATCACCGGCATATTCGCAGGGCCCCTCGCCTCCCCTTTTATCGGCGTCTTTGCCCTCACAGGTGTCCTCATGTCCTCATATCTGGGGACACAGGCACAGGCGGTGGGCGTGGGCCGGGTCTACGGCGGCATCCTCGGCCGGGCCGACCGCCTGCTCCTCCTCATCGTCTTCGGGATCATCGCCGGATTCATTCCGGGCGCGGTGTATGCAGGCATCACGGTGATGGACGGAATGCTCATAATATTCGGTGTCCTCGGACATATCACCGCCCTGCAGCGGTTCCATGAGACCTGGAAACAGCTCTGAATATCTTTTTTTCCGGCTCATCACATTTTTTCCTGACTCTGATTTTCACCATCTTTTGCCGTATTATATGCCATACCCGGAGCAGGAGGGATGCCTGCCCGGACCTCTTTTTACTATCGCAAATGGGAGTTGGCCCAGGCAGGGAGGAGGGCTCCCCCTTCCTTCCTTCCTTCCTTCCTTCCTTTTCAATTCAGGGCAGGGAATTATCTGCCTAAAATAACGAAGAGCGACCAAATCCCTGACTTTGATGAAGGGAAAGATGGCATCACATCAGGATTCCGGGATAGAAAGGTTTTGAACAGACTCAGAAAACAACATACCCCTCTCTCCCGCCCGGCATACGCCTGCTCCTCCTCTCCCCACGGAGAGAGAGAGGCGGTTCATGCGATGGGACGGTTAGCCGCGGTAGCAAAAAACCATATATTCCGGCCAAATTTTTATTCATCAGGCGTCAAATATCACATTGAAGAGGATAATCATGACCATCCCGGAAGAATCTTCAAACCAACCAGAACAGACAGATACTACCACAGCTCTCCATGAACTCGGGTGGGACGAAAAACAGGAAAATGCATTCTCCCGCTATACAGGCCCCTACATTCCCGGAAGGGTCGCATCACGGCACAAGACAGTTTTCGATGTACTCCTTCCGGATGAAACCGTCCGGGTGGGAACATCCGGTGCGCTCCGGCGTCTCGGGAAAGTCCCCGCAGTCGGCGACTTCGTGGTGCTCCTCGACCAGCCCGAAACCGGATCCAGGATGATTGTCGACATTCTTCCCCGGCGAAGTACACTGTCCCGGGGTGCACCGGGTGACGGCGGGTCCTGTCAGGTGATTGCAGCAAACCTCGACACGGTCTTCATCGTCACCGCGGCAGGGCGGGACTTCAATCTCCGGCGGCTGGAACGCTACCTTGCGGTTGTGCATGCGTCCGGTGCCCGGCCGGTCATCGTCATCAACAAATCGGACGTGGCAGAGGATGCAGATGCACTCGTTGAAGAGACTGCCGCCATCGCCGGGGATACCCCCGTTGTGCTGACCAGCGCCCGTGAGGGGAGCGGGCTTGCAGCACTTGGCCCGTTCCTTTCGGCAGGAACAACCGTCGCCCTCGTCGGCTCGTCCGGGGTCGGAAAGTCCACCCTCATCAACGCACTCCTCGATGACACAGTGCAGGAGACCTTTGACGTGCGGGACTATGATGAGCGGGGGCGGCACACTACCACGGTCCGTCAGCTCTTCAGTCTCCCTTGCGGGGCGATGGTCATCGACAACCCCGGGGTCCGGGAAATCCAGCTGGGAAATGCCGCCGCAGGACTGGCCGAGACCTTCGCAGATATCGCTGAATTTGCCACAGACTGCCGGTACCGTGACTGCCGCCATGACGGGGAGCCCGGCTGTGCCGTGCAGGAGGCAGTAAATGCGGGGCTCATCCCTGAAGAACGTCTCCTCTCCTACCAGCGACTCGTGAAGGAGGCCGATTTTCAGGCGGAAAAAGATGACATCGGACTTAAACGGCTTGAAAAGAAGAAATATAAATGGATTGGAAAAGCCGCGAAGCAGCTAAATAAAGAGAAGGGCAGATAAAAAAATCTGTCCTTCATTCCTCACGGTCCATGGTTCCGAAAATGCCGTTTCGGAATCAGAAGCTCCTGCGCAACCGACTCAAAGTATTTGTCCGTCATCCCCGCCAGATAGTCACGTACGAGTTCTGGTGGTGTTGCCGTATCCAGGTAGGCGGATGAAACCCACTCCGCACGGATGAGGTCCTGGTAGATAAGCGAGTCTGTCTGCTCTTCTTCGACATCTCCGAGAAACCGTTCAAAGAGCACCCCGTAGAGATTTTTGATGAGCGGGTCCTGGGCGTGCAGGACGGCATTTTCATAGATATTTGCATAGTTGTACTGTTTCAGCATCTTCACGCAGGCTGATATTTCCGGTGAAAACCCGACCTCCCCACAGTCAAAACTGCAGGCAATCACGTCCCGGCAGACCGTGTCGATGATGGACGCGTTGAACCGGCGGTAATCTCCCGCGAGGGAGAACAGTGTCCGGCACTCCTCCGGGAGACCGGGGAGGGAGGGGGCGAGGCAGCCAATCTCGATTGCGTCCTGCAGGTCACGCCCGAGATAGGCAATGGTGTCTGCGATGCGCACCACGCACCCCTCAAGCGTGCCGGGAACCTGATCCTTCTTCTGCTGCATCAGCTCCCGTTTTTGGGAAAGCCCTTCCGGAGTCGTGATCGGTTCAGGTGCAAGACGGGTATTATGCACCTCCCCGTCATGACAGAGAATCCCGTCCAACACCTGCAGGGTGAGATTCGTATCCTCAATTGTATCAAGAAACTGTATACTCTGCACGTTATGACAGAAACGGCCGATATTCTGTGTTTCACAAATTTCAGAGAGACACTGTTCCCCGAAGTGCCCATAGGGCGGGTGGCCGATGTCATGCCCAAGGGCGATGGCCTCAATTAAGTCCTCGTTTAAGAAGAGGGCACGTCCGATGGTCCTCCCGATCTTCGCCACCAGCTGGATATGGATCGCACGGTGGGTGATATGCTCGTTGTCCAGCAGGTAAAAGACCTGTGTCTTGTCGATATACCGTGAAAAGGCCCGCGAGTGAATAATCCGGTCGATGTCGCGGAAAAAGGGAGGCCGGATGACCCGGTCCTCCGGCAGCCCCCCGTCCCTCCGTATGGCCGCATCGTCACGGCAGGCATGGGAAGAGAGAAGCGCTGCCTTCTCCTTTAGCCTCCGGGTAATCGCATCGAGCTGTGCACCCGCTATCTCCATGGTATGAGGATTGCCTGCCACACCACATTAAACCGATTCTTCCGACCGGTCCCTCTCACGGATCAGCTTCTGTGTAGAGAAACGTGCCCAGGCAAATCCAACGCCCGCACCGATGGTGTTCCCGATGACAAGGCCCCACCAGACCCCCGCAAGACCCCACCCGAGGGTGACTGCAAGAAGATAACAGGAGACGATGGTCAGGAAGATGGTGCGTATCAACGTCACGGTAAGAGCGTCCATGCCCCGCCCGAATCCCTGGAGAAGAGACGCAGAGAACATGCCGAAGCCGATGGCAGGGAAGAAGAAGCAGACCGTCTGCAAAAAGATGACGAGGCCGGGATAGAGGTGGGCGGCATCATCACTATAGGTGAAGGCATGGGCAATATATGGGGCAAAGAGATAGACGGCGGCTGTTGCCGCAAGACTGATGCCGAGCCCCAGACGGATGGCATAAAGATGCCCCTCCTCCGCCTTCCGGATGATGCCTGCCCCGTAGGCCGCCCCGCATACCGATACAACCGCCGTTGAGATGCCGAGAAGCGGGGTGACACCGATGGTGATCACCCGCCAGCCGGTGGTATAGATGGCGATACCATCTGTTGTTGCCACCATGAGAATGATGAGGTTGAGAGCGAAGGTCGTCGCAGCCATTGAAATATGCTGCACAGATGCAGGAATGCCAACCTTCAGGATCTCCCGGGTGATCGGCCGGGAAAAGGAGAAACCGGCAAAGGATATCTGGACATGTGTATCCCGTTTCACAAAGATCCACCAGAATATCGGAATGCAGGCAGTGATGAACGCAATAACCGTCGCCCACGCTGCTCCCTCCACCCCCATCCCCAGCCCGTATATGAAGACCGGGTCAAGGATGATATTCACAAGAGAGCTCACAAGCATCACATACATCGTCCGTTTTGCATCCCCCTCACCGCGGAGCACTGCACTGCCGATGGCAAGAAAGAGAATGAAAAATGTGCCAAGGAAGATAATGTCCGCATACCCCGCGGCCATCACGGTGACCGGCGTGTCCCCGAGTATCAGGCCGAAGTAATCTGTTACGATGAGTCCCGTGATGGTAATAATGACAGAGAACACGACCACCAGAACAGCTGTGTGGGTGGCGACACTGTTTGTGCCTTCCCGGTCACGCATGCCGATATGGCGGGATACCGCAGCGCCCGCACCGACCCCCATGCCGTTTGCAAAGCCGAATACGGCAAAGAAGAACGGGAAGAAGAACCCGACCGCCGCAAGTGCGTCGGCACTGATGCCTGCCACCCAGAATGCATCGGTCAGGTTATAGATCGTCTGGAGGACCATGCCGACCATGACGGGCCAGGCAAGGCTGCGTATGGCCGGTTTCGGGTCGCCGAGAAGGGTTTCGACACCTGCTTTCATCTGACCCCTCATGTATTCTCCTCCGGCACGCAGAGGGACAGATCACAACCATTGCGGATACACCTGATGTCATACCAGATACAAACCACGGGCCAAAGACAGGTCCGAACTCCCTGAATACCATTCATCTGCCTTTTACTTAAACCGCGGAAATGATAACCCTGCCCCGGAGAGGATGAGTCCTGCGAAAAAATGATGTAAAAAAGTTACCGGAGGGAGATCTCTTCTATGAGATACACCCGCATCGCTTCAGCAAGGGCACGGATCTTCTGCGGGTCATGGGCATCAGCGCAGGAAGGAATGGAGACTGTCATCTCCCCGCGGTAGGTGGAGACATAGCCACCGATACCTGGCGGGTATACCTCCCGGGAGGTGAGGTACGCCTTCGTGACCTGCAGGGGGGTGCCATTCTCTCCATGCTGAAATGCTGCCGCCGGTGAAGGGATGGCGCCCACATTGCTCAGGAAGGGATTCTTCTCCCCGGTGAGGCGACATTCCTTTCCGAGACCGGCCATAAAGGCCTTCACCGCACCAACACCACCCGCATAGAGACGCTCATACAACACCATTGACCCCAGGCCGAAGTTCCCGTCCTTCATCTCCCGCATTGCCCGGGATACCGCAGGCAGGGCCGTACGCATCCCCTGACAGCAGGAGGGGGAAAGGGAAAGGCCATAGGCGACCGAGAGGTTGCTGATGCTGCGGGATGGCGGAGCAGGGAGATACCGGCGCAGGTCCATGGCACCGAAAATGTCCAGGCGGGGCGCTGCTGCATACCTGTCCCCGCAGACCTGCACAAGCGCACAGAACCAGGCCGCCATAATCCGGTCATTGAGGGTCACCCCGGCAGCCTTCCCGGCAACCCGGAGGGCGGTGACCTCGTCTGCTCCGGTCATACATGAATCCCAGACAAGCGGGCCGCACGGACCATCACGGCAGGGAAATGACCAGTTGTCCACAAACGCAGATTCACGTTCATAAACAGCATCAAGTTCTTCTGCCGTGAACTGCGCACTGATGGCATCCGTGCCGCGGGGCTCCCAGGACGGCCCCTGAAAGACAGGAGGTTTTCCTGCACATACCCGCCGGTAGGCATCCGCACACAGGGCCGCTGCCTGAAAGAGACCGTTTGCATCCATCGCCCCGTGGTGTGCGGAGATGATGAGAACATCCCCGCGCCCTTCCCCTGCTTCAGCGCTCCGGCAGAGGCGCACATCCATCTGGGGACCGGCAAACGGATCGATTGAGACAAGCGGGAGGTGATTCGGATCAATCCCCGGGGAGATGTCGTGCACTGAGAAGGCGGGTTTTTCACCCATGCTGCACTGCCAGTAGCCCCGGTCATCTGCCTCACCGTAGTGCGACGAAAGGATGGGTGCCATCGTGCCGGCCGCCTCCACCGCTTTCTCCATGGCAGACAAATCAAAGGCGCCATCCGCCTGCATCACAAGGTGGAGCGTCGGATCACAGATCGCTGAAAAATGGATATTTGCGACATCAAACGCCGAAGCCGGGTGCATTCCGGCATGGCGGACCCGGGAGCTTTTCATATTCACTCACCGAATCCGGGCTACAGGATGATATGCCTTTGTATCGACCCTGATAAAAAAGGATGAACTGCCTCAGGCAAGGAGAAGACAGAGGAGGCAGATCACCGGAGGTATCACCAGGTTATCTTCAATAGGTGAGACCAGTTCTGCGATGCCTGCCACAACTGCCGCTGCTGCCGCAGTGAGCGGAGAGAGAAGAAATACAAGAGGAATGAACGCTGCAACGATACCGCCTGCCGTGCCTTCCCACGATTTCCCGTTGAAGATACGATGCCGCCCGAAATGCAGCCCCGCAATCGTGCTGACCGAATCAAGGACGGCAAGGGTGAGCACTCCTGCCACCACATAGTCTACCGGGAAGAAGATCAAACAGAACAACGCTGAGAGCACAAAACATACCGCTCCATAACCGGGCATCCTTCCGGTGCGTTCAAGATTCTCCACCATCGCTGATGCAATCGGGACACGATATCCACGGTCAACAAGGTCAATGAGCACAAACCCGCCAAAGAGCCCAAGGGCAAGCACCATGATGGCATACTCCCTGCCAAGGAAGGCAATCGCAAGAGCGATAACGACACCAAACCCCAGATGCACCAGCTGACGGCAGTCTTCATTCATTACCCGTTATTTGTGATACCCGTGGATAAATGCGCCGGAATCACCCCGCGAACAGTGACAGAACAGGAATACCGGAGAAGAGCAGGGGAAATGACCAGACCAAAACCCTGAATAAACCGGATAAAAAATACTAACACAGGAAGACAGAAGGATGGGTCGGATTAAAAAGCGCGTATTTGAGATTGTATCCTCGGCCAAAGAGGGTGACCGGACCAGTTTATTGTTTGACATGGTCATCATCTGCCTCATCATGCTCAGCGTGGCGGAACTGGTTCTCGCAAGCGTTCCCGGTATGCTGGACCACTATTTCTGGCTGTTTGTCATCGTTGAGATCGTCACCGCAGTCGTATTCTCCATTGAATATATCCTCAGGATGTGGTCATGCACCGCTGATGAACGCTACAAAAAACCCCTTGCCGGGCGAATCCGCTATGCCCTTACGCCGCTCGTCCTCATTGACCTGATCTCCATCCTCCCGTATTATCTCACCCTCCTGATACCTGGTGTCAATGTCACATTCCTGCGGACACTCAGGGTATTTCGCTTCTTTAAACTGGGCAGATATTCGCGCTCTTTCCAGATCATGATCCGCGTACTGAAGCGGAACAGTGAAGCCCTGCTGGGCACGGTCTTCATCATCATGGTTGTCCTCATCATCGCCGCCTCCCTGATGTACCAGATTGAATATACGGCCCAGCCGGAGGTCTTCTCCAGCATTCCTGAAGCGATGTGGTGGGGAATCGTCACCATCGCAACCATCGGATACGGCGATATGGTGCCAATAACACCCGAGGGAAAAGTACTGGGCTTTGTCATCTCCCTGGTGGGCATCGGCCTCTTTGCCCTTCCCGCCGGTATTCTCGCATCAGGATTCTCCGAGGTCATCAAAGAAGATGAGGAGAAAAAGAAGAGAAAAAAAGCGGAAAATTACTGTATAGTTACACCGGAATTTGAAATATGCCCCCACTGCGGACGTGAAATCCGCCCGGAAGACAAAAAAGACTGAAACGGTGTTTCAGCACCCTTTTTTCCCTGCATTCACCACAGACTCAATAAGCCAGAGGACACCCTCTGTCCCGATGAGCGGGCGGTGGCAGAGCATGGAATGTTTGCGAATGGGAATCGTCATCTGCACAAAGGGTACATCCGGTGCAAGGGTCGCTTCGTACCGGGACCCGATGATCAGATCCGGTTCACCTGCTGCTATCATCCGCTTCACGGTTCCCAGGTCCGGGGCCCAGGTGCATACCGAATCCTCCTGTGGTTGATTGCGGGCTCCTGCACTGCAGATCTCCGCGTCGAGACAGGTGGTGAGCAGGTCTGCTGCCATGTCAAGGTAGCCTGCGATGCCGAAGAGGGCGACCCGCGGCGGATCGTTCGCACGGAGATAACGGTCACATGCCTTCACCACCAGTTCTTCCGTCTCCTCACAGCAGTCCATGACCGGAGCACAGTCCGCATCCGGCATCGCATCCTGGAGGACAGAAAAGGTCGTCTCAATGGCATCCAGACCGAGAAGTGACCCTGCCGGCCGCCCGATGCCGGAGGCCACATCCGGGAGGGCTGTCACCGTCATCTCTGCCGGCCTGAGGGCTGAGGCCAGAGTATCGCTGCAGTACCGGGCCGCAACCGGGATGCCCGCACGGGCGAGCAGACGCTCTGCCTCCATACGGTTGCCCACGGCAAAGGGATCCGGCGAGAGCAGTCCGTCGATGTTCACCCCGCCCCGTGTCGGGTCGGTCTCTGCCGGGAGGGCTGCCAGCGCCAGCCGGTAGCCATCCATCATGTCACCACAGTAGCCGGGGGCATCGATGATGATGGGGTCACAACCGGCGCAGTATGTCCTGAGGTCCTCACCGATGGTTGCAGGAACACAGGAGTTGATGACCACAATCCTCTCGCTGAAGGGCAGAAGACCTTCTGTTACCTCCTGCAGACGGTCACCGGTGCCGAAGATAATTTCGTCCTCCACCAGATAGGTGCAGTTCACCGGGTCGGGAATGACCGAGTCTGCGTAGAAGTAGCACGCCGACGCCCCGTGGATGATAACACCGGCTCCGTCCAGTCCGGCCATTGCGGCAGCGGCGCCGATCATCGCACAGGGCCAGATCGGATTGATGCATGGCTTAGCCATCGATAAACCTCCGCCACTGCCGGAGCATCCGCCGCAGGCCGAGTGTTCCTACCGGCATACAGAAGGGAATGGGAATGACCGTTCCCTCCTCAGCGACCCTGATGCCCACGGCCTCTGCCACCTCGGCAAACATATCCATCTCTGCCGACTGGAACCCGAATGAATCAAAGGTCACATACTCACCTGCGAGGTCTGAAAATTCATCCGCGAGTGCGGCCTGCCGCTCCTCTTCGGCATGGACGGCTTCAGTGCTGTCACGGCCGGTGAGACGGGCCGCATCACGGATGAACTGCAGGGTTGCCGTGAGACCGACCGGAAACTCCGGAAGAGAGGGGATGCCGGTGCAGGCATTAAAATGGCGCCCGAGAATGCCGCTGGTGTCCTCCCGGAAGAGAGTCAGCCCCGCATCCCCGAACCTTTCGATATCCGCCACCGTGATGTCACGCACATAGCGGATGTTCACCTCAAGTCCCAGCATGCCGAGGATACGGGAGACCTCCTGGAAATTATCCTCGGCCTCAAACTCGAGGTTTTTCTCACCGATGATATTTACCGTGCCCCGGTTCCGGCCCGCGGGTGAGGGAGACGGAATAAAAGAAGAGAGGGCAGTAAGCGTACTGGTATACCCATCCGTGAAGGTGCCGCCAAGAAAGCCGGAGCTGGGCACATAGATGACCGGGCAGTCCCACGGCTGGCTGCAGATGCCTGCCACATCATCCCCGATGGTCTCGGAGACACAGGTGCTTGCAACGACCACCGCGGCCGGGTCCTCACCGCATACAGCCGTCAGGGCATCGTGGAGCGCATCCTCGCCGCCGAATATGATCTCATCCTCGCCAAGACCGGTTGAGACTATTTCCGGGATGCGGAAGATATCATGTTCGGCAAGGGTGGTGTGCAGGAGGGAGGTATTGATATGGGTGCACCCGTCCGGGCCGTGGATCAGGGTCACTGCATCTGTCAGAAAGGCACTGACCGAGAGGACGCCCATGACCGTACATCCCTCAAACCGTGAGGTGCGACCGTGCAAGTTCTTCGAGTTCATGCATCTCGAGGGGGGTGGGGATGGTAAACGTGGTATTTTCCATAATCGTTCGGGCCAGCTGCCGGTACACCTCTGCCTGTTCTGACTCCGGCGCATACTCAATCACCGTACGCTGGTTCACTTCAGCAATCTGGACAATATTGGCACGGGGAATATAGGCGACCATCCGTGAATTGACCCGTTCGGCAAATTCACGCACCAGTGCCTCCTCGCCGGGAATATTCTTCGCGTTGCAGATGACACCTGCCAGAGAGCAGACACTGCGTGTGCGCCGGGAAAGGCGTGCTATCGCCTTGCAGATGTTATTGGCCGCATAAAGCGACATGAACTCACCGGAGGTGACGAGGTATATCTCCTGTGCATATCCGTCACGCATCGGCATCGCAAACCCGCCGCAGACCACATCACCAAGGACATCATAGACGATGACATCACCGTAAAGGGCCTCCAGCCGCTGGAGCAGCTGAAATGTGGCGATGATCCCGCGGCCCGCACACCCGATGCCCGGTTCCGGTCCGCCTGCCTCAACACACCGGATACCCCCATACCCGGTGAACACCGCATCAGAGACCGCAATATTGGCATCACCGTGTTCACGGACAAGATCAAGGACGGTCGGAATCCATTCCCCCCACATCAGCATCCGGGTGCTGTCATGTTTCGGGTCACACCCGATCTGCATGACATCCAGCCCGCAGTCCGAGAGGGCTGCCGAGAGATTTGCCGAAGTGGTGGATTTGCCGATACCACCCTTCCCGTAGAGGGCGATCTGTTTCATTGACTAAAGTTTTGTTGCGCATGATATTTACTCCTCCGCAAGAAAAGCGGATCATTCATTCTGCCGGAGCAGCATCAGGCTGAGCGAGAGCAGAAGAATGGCTCCCGGCAGAATGAGACTTTCAGGGGTCAGGTTGGCATACCCCGTCTTTGTCGCTGTCTCGAGGAAATGCACAAAGAGGATAAAAACAATGACTTCACCCAGGATCATCTTCAGCTGAAAGATACTTGTTATCCTCAGCCATCCGGGAAAGGCGGCCTGTTCTTTTTTGTCATCCTCAACGAGAAAGAGATACAGGATGCCATAGGCAAAGATCATCATTACCAGCGCAAAGAGAAAGACATCGATGGCCTGTGCCAGCGAGACCGTTGCCAGATCACCCGGCGTAAGATATTCCGGGAGCGCTTCCCCGGTAAAAAACGGACGCTCAAAGAAATAGTAATAGAATGCTGATATTGTTTTTCCGACGCCGATAAAAAACATCAGCGCCGAGCCGAAAAGGGAGGCGACCGCCGCAATCAATACCAGATAGCGGACCCGTGTAAAATACTGCCAGACCATTCGCCCCACCCCCCTTTGCTTTATCAGGACGAGGCATCTGTCTGCTCCCGTCCGTATTAATGATTGTCCATCCGGTCCTCACATCACCAGTCAAACCCACGGATAAGGCCGATGAAGAAGACCATCACCGCCATCACCTCCAGCCGTCCCAGCCACATCTGGATGATGAGCACCAGTTTTGACCAGACCGTCAGGTCAGGTGTTACAAAGCCTGTGGAGATGCCGTTGTTGCAGGTTGCAGAGACCACATCGAAGATGACAAGGGTCGTATCGATATCGGGCTGTTCAAAGTGCATGATGATGACAAGGGCGAAGAGAATCGGAATCAGGAAGAGAATAAAGGTGAGCATGTTGCGTGAAACAAGAAACTCTGCGTCTGCCCGCTGAAAGGTTTTGCCGTTGTATCGCAGGGGAATCATGGCCTTCGGACTGACAAACGACCGCCGGAACCAATACTTGATGCCTTTGAGCCCGATCATGACGCGGGAAAGTTTCACTCCTCCCGCTGTACTGCCGGACGACCCGCCGATGAAGACCAGCATGGTGAGAAAGAGCACAGATACCGGTTCCCATACCACCAGATCCACGGTCTGGAATCCGGTGGATGTGACCGCCGCAGATGCCATAAACAGACCGTTGATGACGGCAGACCATTGTTCCAGACCATTAAAAACGATCAGATCGCCCGTAATGATGACAAATCCCAGAAGAATCAGCAAAAAGAGCAGGATTGCCTGTTCATCATGAAACAGGCGGAATTCCCGTTTGCGGTACATCAGATAATATATCTTGAAGGGGAGCGCTCCCGCAATCATCACCGGAATAATCAGCAGTTCAAGGAGCCGGTTGTCATAGGATGGGATGCCCCCGCTGTGGATGGAAAATCCTCCGGTCGATATGGCGGTCATCGCAATATTCACGGCATCCCAGAGCGGCACACCGGAGCAGAGAATGAGGAGCACCCCTGCAAGGGTAAGGAAGAGATATATCAGCCACATCTGTGCTCCCTGCTCCACCACACTCGGCATGAAGGCATCACTGCGCCCCTCCATGCGTTCGGAACTGTAGAGGCGGAGACGGGAGACGGACGAGCGGTTCAGGAGGGCAACGGTGAATGCCACAATCCCGATGCCCCCGAACCATTCCATCAGGGTTCGCCAGAAAATAAGGGTCTCGGGCAGGGCATCCACATCACGGGCCATCGTCATCCCGGTATCCGTCCACCCGGACATTGCCTCAAAAAATCCGTCAATGTAGGGCATTCCTGCACCAAAGACAAAGGGAAGCGCCCCCACAAGAGCACAGATCAGCCAGATGGCGGCCACGGAGAAGAGCGACATGGAGAGACGGGGCTCCCGCTCCGTTGCCGGAAGACGGATAAGAACCGTCCCGATACAGAAAAGGACCACCGGTACGGATGCCATCGGGAGGAGCATATCAAACTCCCTGAATATGAGGGCAACTGCAAGCGGAATACAGGTACCGGCGCTGATATACCGGAGAATAGTGCCGATATCCGTTGTCAGCGTCAGGTACTGATGAAGGCGGTCCATACGCATGTACACATTGCAGGAGGGCAGGTATTATCCTTTTGTTACGGGACGGAGAGCACAATACTGCCGTTATCGCAGAATACAGGCCAAAATACGGGATAAAATTGGGTGAATGAGGTCAGATTCAGCGGTTGACCCAGAGGTTATGGACATTGCAGCACTCAAACGCCTTCACATCCGTATCCGGGCATGGGAAGAAGGCTTCCGGTGCATCACCGGGTTTCAGGTAATGGACCATGAAATCATCACCGGCCTGTACACCAATCCACATGATGTAATGCTCTTCTGCCATCGGGTGGGGTGTTGAACCGACCGTGACTTTGATACCTCCTTCCACCTTCTCAACCATGGGCACATGCTTCTCTTTGGCAAAGTCTGCCGTCTGTTCAGAGAGCATTGTCATCTCATTTCCCGAACAGCTAACCGAGAGTGCATCTGCCGATGGTGCCTTGCACATGCCGGGATCCATTATCATGACCGTGCCGCTGCATCCGGGGCACTTAAAAAAAACAGGGTTTTTCTCCATCAAAATTCACCTCTTTTCAGACGAGGTGATTATCCTGATGGTGTTTATAGATTTCGTCTGCAAGATTTATCACCGCGACGAGCTCCTGCTCACCGGGTTTTCCTTTGATATATACCGGTTCAAGCATCTCAGCGGTGAGTTTCGGCATCATGTCACCCAGAGACTGCACCGTCTTTCCTCCCCAGCCAAATGAACCGATGACTCCCAGATACCGTGCCTTCGGTTTGAGAATATTGGCGAGGAACGCAATATGTGCCGCCTTGGGGTGTGGCCCGAAATGGACCGTCGGTGAGCCGATGACAATGGTCGTGGCGTCGATGAGGTCCATTGCAATGGTGCCCGGTGAGGCGGTGCCAAGGTCATAGGGGCGCACCTCAATGCCCCGCTGCATCAGTGCATCCACCAGCCGTTCCACCATCCACCGTGTGCTGGCGTGCATGGATACGAAGGGGATGACGACGAGATTCTTTCCTTCCTCTGATGACCAGTCGCGGTACAGGGAGAGAATCCAGGAAGGATTGTTGTGCACCGGCCCGTGGCTTGGTGCGATGATGGCCGGGGAGAGTGACTCCACAGCATCGATATATTCACGGATCTTTGACCGGAAGGGCTGCATGATAATGGCATAGTAGCGCATTGCAGCCTCATGCAGCCGGCATGAGTTATCCGAGAAGAGTGGTGATGCGGCAAGGTGGGCGCCAAAGAGGTCACAGGAGAAGAGGATGCGGTCTTCCGGCACCCAGGTCACCATCGTCTCCGGCCAGTGCACCCAGGGCATCGGGTAGAAGACAAGGGTCTTGTCCCCAAGAGAGATTGAGTCTCTGTCTTCTACGACCAGAATGCGTTCCTCATCGATTAACACCATCGAACAGAGCAGCTCTTTTCCCTTCTCCGTCGTGACGACTTTTGCCATGGGAAAGAGTTCAAGCAGTAGGGGGAGTGAACCGGAGTGGTCCTGTTCTGCATGATTTGCCACGATGTAGTCCACGGCATCGACCTTCGCCCGGATGAGATTTGTGACATACTCCTCATCAAACTCTGCTTCCACGGTGTCGATGAGGGCTGTCTTCTCGCTCCCCCGGACGACATAGGCGTTGTATGTCGTCCCGTCCGGGAGGTCCATCAAGTCATCGAATGCCACCCGGTGCCAGTCAATCACACCCACTGCCTCGATGCCGGGAAGAATTTCACGCACGACCATCGCTCACTTCACCTCAGTGAACTGTTTCTTCGCTGCGCCGCATACCGGGCAGCACCAGTCGTCAGGGAGAGCAACGAATGCTGTTCCGACAGGTATGTCCTGCTCCCCTTTCTTCGGGTCGTAGATATGTCCGCAGATCAAACATTTCATCCGGGTTTCTGTGTCCATTTATATATCTCCTGTTCCGGAATGCGCCATTGCAAACGGCGGGTCTGGCCGGAACCTTCTGCTGAAATGTACAGCACCATTCTTTAAATGGATTATTATCCCAACAGTCATCCATCATCAGGCCTGTTGTTCACCCCTCTCATGCACACTAAAAATAACATTTGCGGACCAAAAACGAAGGAATTGTCAGGAGCACAATCGCTTTTCTGTCACAACGTCCCGATATCCTCATTCCAGATATCAGCATGGGTTTCAATATACTCCGCCATCATCTTCGTCACCCCGGGCAGACCGAGGTTCACCACCTCTACCCCTTTCTCCCGTAACAAATCCTCTGCACCGGCAAAGTTCACAGACTCCCCCACCACCACCTTCGGAATGCCGAACTGGACGACCGCCCCGGCACAGAGATAGCAGGGCATGAGGGTGGAGTAGAGTACCGTATCACCATACCGCCCGATTCGTCCGGCATTCCTGAGGCAGTCAATCTCTGCATGCATCAGGGGGTCATCGTCCTGAATTCTCCGGTTATGCCCCCGCGAGATGATAACCCCGTCCCGCACCAGCACTGCCCCGATGGGAATCCCGCCCTCGCTCTGACCCTGTTTTGCTTCGTCAATCGCCGCCTGCATAAATGTGAGATCATCGTTCATGGAAAACACTCCAATTACGTCAGTGTAGAGGGCACAGGCGGATAAAGACTACGCTTCCTGCGGGATGCTTTGGACGGACGGACTTCCGCTGCACAGGCAGGCAGCCAAAAAAAGAGATGATGCAAACCGCATCAGGACGGGACATACACCCGCCTCACGCATCCTGGTCCTCGACACAGTCGAGTTCAGCGACAATCGCAAGGGGGTCTGCGGTCTTTCGGACCATCTTCAGGATCCGTGACAGACGCTCAATACCGATGAAATGCTCGGCCATCACCTGCCCCAGAGGGGAGAGGACAATCTTTCCGTTCCGTTCACGGATGTAACCCTCCTGTTTCAGGAGGGGCCACACATCCTCCAGCTCCCCGACCATCGTGCTGCATATCTCAATGAGGCATCCCCGGTCCCCGCCGCAGACCACCGCATTGGCGACATACTCCTCGGATGAACCTTCAATATCATAGACCGGGGCGACCTCCTCCATCTCCCCTTTGAGGAGGCGTATCGCCACCTCCTCTTCCGTGCCGCCGCCGGACTCACGTGAATAGACCCCGCCCGGTTCGGCGAGGATGACCACTTTGCCCAGGTCGTGGAAATCCGGCCGGCCCGCACGGCCCATCATCTGGGAGAACTCCTGCACCTTCAGCCACGAGATGCCCATCGCAAGGGCGTCAAAGATGACCTGGGATGCGGGGAAGTCCACGCCTGCCGCAAGAGCCGCGGTCGTGACAACCGCAGCTATTTCCCCCTTCTCAAACATCCTCTCCACATCACGGCGCTCCTTTGCGGAAAGCCCGGCATGATAGGGCATCGCCTTTTTACCGATGGCATCTGCCACCGTATGGCACCGGGCCCGTGAATTCGTGAAGACAATCGTCTGACCCCGGAATCCCTTGGACGAGGTCTTGCGGAACTCCTCGAACACCAGCTTTTTGATGAGATCAATCTTCTCCTTGCGTTCGGTGAAGATGAGATGGCGTTCAAGGCCCACCGGGCGTTCATCGTAGCGTACCAGTTCACTCTGCAGTTTCTTCGCCAGAAGGGAAGGGGATCCGATGGTCGCACTTAAAAAGAGGAACTGGGCATGCGGGGCCACATGGCGCAGGCGGGCAATCAGACCATCGAGCCGGTGCCCCCGGTCCGCGTCCTCCAGCATCTGCACCTCATCGATGACGACCGTTCCCACCTTTGCAAGGCGGCGGCCCATCCGCAGGTGGTGGTCCACCCCCTCATAAGTTCCGACGATGATATCAGACTTCATGCTCCGGCGGGCATTCACCCTGGTCTCCGGGATGTGAATACGGGAAACACCGGTTAAAAGGGAAACATTCAGGAAATCACCATACCGTTCCGTAAAACGGCGATATTTCTGGTTTGCAAGAGCAACGAGGGGGACCAGAAAGAGCATTCCCCCCCGGCCTTCACTGTGGTTTTTCACTCCGGCCATCTCACCGATGAAGGTCTTGCCGCTTGCAGTGGCAGCCACCACCAGCTGATCCCTGCCCTTTAAAAGCCCTGCATCAACACAGAGCTGCTGGACCGGCATCAGGTTTTTCACCCCGGATGCCTGTATAAATTTTTTCGGAAGCGGAAGAGCCGTAATGGGCTGTGTTTCCCGTATTGCATGGGGTTCAAGCCGGTCAAAGAGCGTCTGTGCGGGTTTGGAGGCCTCCGGCTGCAGCATCCCGAGGACACGGTCGAGGTCCTGGTACATCTCCAGCATATTCTCCAGATGACCGATGGACTTCATGCCCATTCCCCCCATATAGCCTGCCTCACGGCGAAGTTCATTTTTGGCGCAGTGCATGCAGATCTCCTCACGCCCGTACTTCACCGCATTCTTCTGCTTCAGGGGAGTGATCCGATCGACAAGAAGACAGGTCCGGCAGACCCGGATCACCGTCACCGGGACCTGCAGGTCACTGCACATGGACCGGAACGGCTCATCCTCCCCGGTGAGGTAGACCCTCTCCCGCCGGAATTCCCGTAACAGATCCTTTGTCGGCACATGCCGCGGGTGACTCCTGCCCGCCTCACGGTACCGAAACTCTTTCGGACGGCACCCCTTGCCGGTCTTTGACAGCTCCAGGTCACCGCTGCCCGTAACCCGCCGGCCGTCATAAAAATAGAGGCGGTATGGTCCCCGCCGTGGATTAACAATAATGCTCATGAGATGCTCAAATCGCAGATCTCATACGAGAGACCAGCGCTCTCAAGCCGTTTCAGAAACCCGGTGAACTCCTCGTCAACGATGACCATCGCACAGTTGATCCCATGGAACGAGGCCTCCACAACCCCTTCCCGGGCACCGAAGAAGGCATCCTCACTGACACCGACGCTCTTCAGGAGCACCTTCGCTTCAAGGCCCACCGCACCGATATAGTCCATACCTTCCAATGCATCGAGGATGCGATCCGGAGACACACTGCGTGACCCGCCCCGCTGAATACGGGGCACCTTGCAGACACGGATGGTCCCCTCTTCGAGTGCGATTATTCCGGAGAGCTTTGCCACCCCGACATCTTCTCCGGGTTTTGCGCCGCACGTCACCTCACCCATGGCAGCCTGCCCGGTTTTGGATGCATACAACAGACCGCCCTGCATGAAGACACCTACCATGTCCCCCTTTGCAAGCGGCTCTTTTGCGATGGCAGTCCATACAGAAACCTCCTGGATGACATCGGTTGTCACGTATTTCAGATATGTTTCAAGTGTTTCAGCAGTGTTTGTTACCCACTCCACACCCTTCTTTGTGACATTGTACCGGCCTCTGCCGTTTGAGTTCACAAATCCGTCATCCACCATCTCACGAATGTATTCGCTGACGGCCTGCGGAGTAACGCCCATCTTTGCGGCAATCTCCTGCTGTCTGACAGACGGCTGGTGAGCGGCAATCTCCACTAGGATCTGAAAGCGTGTTGCTTCACGTTTGCTCTTGAGCACAGTGTGATACGGGTCATCACTGTGACTCGTCAAGCAGCACCAGCCCCTGGCCCTTCACATCAAGATTCGGCATCCGTTTGGCAAGCCCCTTGATGTAGACCGGGCTCACCTTGTATTTGCGCGCGAGGTCATTGTACGATGTCACTCCGCCACGGACGTCCTGCTCAAGATTATCAACCATGGCACGGAGCTCTTCGTCTGTCGATGTTGAAATGTAAAGGAGATCACCAAGGTCCTCCATGGAACACTGGAACCCTGCCCTGAATCTGCTGTATGTTGTTTTATATTCTTTAGAGGGCCGCTCCCCCGGTTGCGGCATCCGCCACTGCTCCTCAATCAGGTTGCCTTTCTTCAGAAGTCCGAGGCATTCTGCCACGCATTCCGTGCCGATTTCAGCACAAATTTCTTCTTCAGTCATCCATTGTTTTGAGAGGAGGTCATAGGCTTTTTTGAATTTTGAGTTGTTAAAAGTAACAATGAGCGGAACGATTTCGAGGGGATCATTTACGATCCGATTATGCCCTGTCAAAGTAAAAACCCATGTAATATTAAACGTATAAAACAATAAAGATTCTCCAGACACCAAATATGCAGGTCAAAGGGCAGATATCAATAAAAGGCATTGTCCAGGGAGTCGGATTTCGCCCCTTTGTCTATAAAACCGCACAGGAGCTCGGAATGCATGGCACCGTCCGCAACCTTGGCAGTGAGGTGCTGGTGCTCGCTGAAGGAACCAATTTTGACGAATTTGTGCGCCGCCTCTCCCGCGGCACCCCCCTCTCACGTATTGACAGCGTAACCGTAACCGATTCGGATGATCCGGCACCGGAAGGATTTGTGATCCTCGAAAGTGCAGCAGGCACCCTTTCCGGCTTCATCCCGGCAGATGTTGCTACCTGTGACGAGTGCATCCGGGATATCTTCACCCCCGGCGGCAGGTATGAAGGCTACTGGGCCACCTCCTGTGTGAACTGCGGCCCCCGCTACAGCATCATCTGCAGCCTGCCCTACGACCGGGAACGGACACAAATGGACATATTTCCCATGTGCGGGGCATGCGAAGGAGAATATACCGACCCCGCATCCCGCCGCCACCATGCACAGACGATTGCCTGCGCTGCCTGCGGGCCAGAACTCTCCCTTCTGAGGACGGACGGCACTGCTGTGCCTGGCGACCCCCTGCAGACCGCAGCAGCACTCCTGGATGAGGGTGCCGTCGTCGCCATCCGCGGCCTGGGCGGATTCCATATCGCATGCACTGCGGAGGCGGCAGGACGCCTGAAAGGCACCCTCGGCCGGCCTGAACAGCCCCTCGCCGTGATGGCCACCGCAGAGGAGATCGCTCGAATAGCCACCGTGTCAGCGGCAGAATGGAAGTGCCTCAGCGGCCCCGCCCATCCCATCGTCGTTCTGACAAAAAAGGACCCGGAGGCCCTCAGAGAGATATCCAAACTGCACACCATCGGCTGCATGCTCCCCTATACCGCCCTCCACCACCTGCTCTTCGCCTCTCTCACGCACCCGATGCTCGTGATGACAAGCGCCAACTCACCGGGATACCCGATGATCACCGATACCCGTGAGGCATGCAAAAGACTCACCGGGCACGTGGACTGCATCCTCACCCACAACCGCGTCATCCAGAACCGGTGCGATGACTCCGTGGTGCGTGACGGTAAAATACTCCGCCTCTCCCGCGGGCTTGCCCCGAAACGGCTGAGGAGGGACCTGGGAAATGCCTGCATCCTCGGCACCGGCCCGGAACTCAATGCAAACATCTCCATCTACCGGGACGGCTACTGCATCACCTCACCCCACGTGGGCAACGTGCGCAATCCGGCGACACTTGCATATCTGAAGGAGACGGTGGAACGGACGGCACACTTCCTGGGCGCCGGGTTCGATGTCATCGCCCATGACCTGCACCCGCAGTTCCTCTCCACCCGTTATGCCCGTGAACTCGCAGAGGAGACAGGCGCCACCCTCATGCCGGTCCAGCACCATAAGGCGCATATCGCTGCGGCCACCACCGACCCGTGCATCGGCATCGCAATCGACGGGGTCGGCTATGGCGAGGACGGGACCGTCTGGGGAGGGGAGATCTTTGCCGGAGCAGTCCCTGACCTGACCCGTGTCGGCCACCTGGAACCCGTGATGATGCCGGGAGGTGACCTCGCCACCCGGTACCCTGAGCGGATGCTCTACGGCATCATCCCCGAAGAGGAGACCGCGGCGCTGCTCACAGCCCGGGGATGGGATGCGACCACCCTTGGCGTACTGGAGAAACAGGTAGAGCGGCGGTTCAATGTCACCACCACCTCCAGCACCGGCCGTGTCCTCGATGCCGCAGCAGCACTCCTTGGCGTCTGCCGGGAACGCACCTTTGACGGAGAACCGGCACAGGTGCTGGAAACCACCGCAGTCCCGGGCACTGCCACCCTCTGGGACCGCGAATTCACCAGTGAAAACGGACGGACCATCCTCTCCACCTCTGCCCTCCTCAGGGAGGCATTTTACCGCATGCATACAGAGCAGACCGCAGATATCGCCGCATCCTTCCAGCTGACACTTGCAACCGGTATCGCAGAGATCGCAGTCACGGCAGCTGAAGAGAAAGGGTATAAAAAGATTGCCCTGAGCGGCGGAGTGGCATACAATCAGGCGATAGAATCAGCCATCCGCAAAACCATTATCTCATCCAGACATGAGTACATCCTCAATACAGACTACCCTCTCGGAGACGGATGCATCTCATACGGGCAATGTGTCTGGGCAGGCACTGCCCTGAAACAGAACAAAAAATGAGGGAACGGAGCCCGGGAGATAATTTAGGATTAAAGTACAGATTCGAGGACCTCTCGGAGATTGGCCGAGCGATACGGTTTTTTCAGCACGCCCGAAAATCCCTGTTCATATAAATCATCGTAATTCATCTCTGAGACAAATCCACTGGTGACGATGGCACAGACATCCGGATCAATTGCTTTCAGTTTCTTGATAGCTTCCGTTGCACCCATCCCGTCAGGGACGGTAATATCCATAATCACTGCATCATACGGACTACCTGCATAGAATGCCCTGCGATATTCCTCGACAGCAGTTTCGCCGTCCGGAGTTGCCATCGGGTTGTATCCCATCTTTTCAAGAAGAATACAGGTAATTGTACGGATATTATCCTCATCATCCATGATGAGAATCTTCCCGGGTTTTTCTGTCATGCTCCTGTCTCCCCCCACTGTAATGGCCGGCCCTTTTTCCGTGAATCGGTATACCGCACCTCACTGGTGATTCGACATGCCATATTGCATATCAAATTCGTTCACAAAATATGCATATCAAACAGATAAATGTTTCCTTAATTGGCCGCCCGGACGGACCTGACCTGACAGACAAAACCCGACCCACCCAACAGAAAATCACCGGAAATCAGCCAAAAAACAAACGTAAGATGATACAGACACCCTGCAAACTAAGCAAAAAGCCAGAGAACAACCGCTGCACCAAGAAGGATCAACACGCAGCCGCCAGCCCGCCGGAGAAGCTGCCGGTATTCCACCCGTATTTCAGCCATCTTTTCCGGTGGAAATCCTGCGGCGGCAGCGGCAATAATCACAAGGAGCGGCAAAACAAACATCAGATTATACAGCGCTAAAAGCCCTGCTGCCGCCCACATCTCCGAACCGGAGAGCATGGCGAGGATTGCGAGATACACACCCCCGGTGCAGGGCAGTTCAATAAGCGCAACCACAATTCCGACAAGGAGCGCAGATATGACACCCCCACGCGCTGCCATCCGACGGACGAAATCAATACCGGAGCCGGAAATCCGTAAATGCACCCCCCCCTCCTGCCGGAACGAATCCACCACCATCACCACCCCGAGGAGAATGGCAATAACCCCTGCGACACAGGAGAAATACCACGAAAGCCCGGCCACACGGACCGCAGTGAGAAGGCCGAACCCGGAGATGAAGTAGGTCAGATAAATCCCCCCCACATAGGCAGCCCCAAAACGGAGCATCCGCACCCTCCCCCCCGCACCCGCCAGAGTGAGAATGAGAAAGATGAGAACCGCCATCGCACAGGGATTGATGCCGTCGATGAGACCTGCCGCAACGACCAGGCCCAGCGGAGGGAGGGGGTGGGGAGCAGACGACACAGAGACATTTACCGTAGGAATCGGGACCGGACCTACCAAATCTGCGGGAACCACATCTGCATCCACCGCAGGCTCAACAGGCGCACCCTTCAGCGACACAAGGTGAAGAGGCAGCCCTTCCGAGATGGCACCATACCCCTCAAAGTACGAACCATCACTCAGAAAAACAGTCGGATACCGCGGATAGGGATTGCCATATATCTCACCATATGAGAAGAACAGCGATTCATTCTCCGTGCTGTTCGTGACTGCATACCGCACAAACGTGACCGACGGATACTCCGCTGCAAGAACATCGATGATCGGGAGCGCCTTTGTGCAGGCGATACAGTGCTCACTGTAAAAGAACGCGGCAGTCAGATTTTCTGCACCGAAAGGGTCAGAACCGACACCATCAGGACCGAGAGGCCCGGAAGAGGCATTGACGCCCACGGGAAGAGCACTGCAGGCACCCGGAAGAAGAACTGCAGAGAGAAGACAGAACAGAAGAACAGGGAGAAACAGCATGGGATATCCACCCCGCCCGGAAAAATACCTGCCCTGTTCCATAGTATGCGGTTGTGCCATACAGGAGATAAGCATGACGATGGAGCCCGCATGAGGCCGATTCAGGCCACCCGCTCATCATCCGATTCAGTCCACATCGGATCAACGATTGCCAGAAACGTGAGGCGCCCGTCACCGGTATTTGCAATATACTGGACCGCCCCAGCCGGAATATAGACCACCTGCCCCGCACGGACCTCCTCAGCCTCATCCCCGATATGCATCGTGCCAGTGCCCCCCAGAATGTAATACACCTCATGAGATCCTGTGAGACGATGCGGATAGGAAGTCTCCCCAGGTTCAAGAGATGCATGGGCGAGACTGAACCGGCAGCCCACCGCACCGGAAAAATGAGAGGGATGCAAAAGCTCACAGAGATGAGTGCCATCCCGGGCATCAAAGACAGGGCATGCCGCCAGATCCCTGATGATCACCGGAGAGACCCCTTCGGGACAAAGGCACCTTCAACAAGGGAGCGATCAATTGCATCCGGCACCTCGCCCGTGGTCGCATACAGGTACATGATAGCGACAAAGATGCCCTGGAGTGCCCCATAGAGAACCGCCGAGACGACCCAGAGGAGCAGAGCCACTGCAATAATCACGAGACCCGCTTCAAACGAACCCACCACCATGGCGAGCACCCCGACGAGCAGCAGGAGGACGGCAGGGATAAAAACCAGCCCCAGAGAGACCGAGCCGATAACCGTCTCCCCCCAGGTCGATTTAAAGAGCTTCCACGACCGTTCAATCGCCGCAAAACCACCCAGATCATCCACCACAATCACCGGAATCACAAAGAATGTGGCAAGCGACCAGGCCGCACCCAGAAGAGCTGAGGCAAGTGATGCAAGGAGGTTGTCCCCGTCACCGCGGATCAGCCGCAGAATAAGACCTACCGTAGCAGCGATAAGCGTCCACGAAAGAATCTTCCCGATACGTCCGGAGGCTGCATGGATACCATCCATGAACGTCGGATCCCTGCCATCCAGGCGGATCAGGGCACAGCTGACAAGGGCCGTATTGAAGTAAATAACAATGAAGTAGCTCACGAGGTAGAATGCAAACAGCAGGACATATGCGAGGGGCGAACTGCCTGATGTGCCCACACCGGAGAGAACTCCTGAGAAAAAGAGCGGCAGGACAAACGTCGCAACCACCACCAGGGCGACCACCCCGGAGAGCACCGGAAAGAGCAGCAGCTCCCGGTCTTTTTTGAGAATGCCAAAGGTCTCTTTGAACAACTGAAACCCACGGCTGAAACGTGACATAAGTATCCATCAGATGTGAATGAATAAATGGATCACGATTTGTACAGAGCTATGCCAAAGAACAGAACCTTACGGGAAGAAACAGAGTTGAAACGGATGATACCGAAAAGAAAGAAAAAAGGTTTAGCCGAAGAGAGCGCCGAGACCGGCCATGCCGCCCTCTTCGTCCTCTTCTTCCTCTTCCTCAACTTCTTCCTCTACAGGTGCTGCCTCAGCTGCTGCAGGTGCTGCTGCAACTGCCACTGGTGCTGCTGCTGCCTTTGCGACAGCCTCCTCAATGTCGACACCCTCAAGTGCTGCGATGAGTGCCTTTACACGGGAGTCCTCAACTTCGATACCTGCTGCTGCCAGAACTGCGCTGACTGCTTCCTCAGTTACGTCTTTTCCTGCGTTGTGCAGAACAAGTGCTGCGTAGATGTATTCCATTTCTTATTTACCTCAAATATGTTATTATTCAGTCATCCCTTTCAGGGCTTTTGCCTGAAGTGATGCACGTCCGATAATCAGTTCAACAATGTCTTTCGTGTATATTGCGGCCTCAACACCAAGACTGCGGGCCTCGGCTGCAGCCTTTGCAATGATTGGCTCAATCGTCTGTGCAGTCGGATAGGCTGCGAATACAGCAAGATTGAATGCCTGCTGGGCTGCCAGAACCACATTGTTGTAATATTCAGTCTCATCGATTGCCAGCGTGGACGGCTCATAGAATGCGCCATCGTAGAAGGCTACCTGAAGGCTCAGACCGACGTCAATCGGGCGGATATCAAGCTTGGACAGGACATCAGCCTGCTTTGCATTGATTACATCGCCTGCTTTGACGAAGACCTTCCTCTCGCGGATGACAACCTTTCCACCTTCAATAGCGGCAGGAAGACCTGCCTGCTGGAATGTTCCGACGATGGGGCCCGGCTTAAAGCCAGTGGGGCCTTTCTCGACAACAATGTCCTCAGGGGCAACGTCGCCGGGGCGGGCCACCATCTTGGTCATCGTCTGCTGGAGCTTCCTGTAGAGCTGGAAGGGATTGTCGTTCGTGTATATCAGTGCACTGTGCCCGTCAATGTATGAGTTGATGCCGTCAATCGGCGCACCCATTTCTGTAAAGGCGTGCTCGATAAGAGTATTTCGTGACATACGCAGGACAGCCTTGCCCTGAAGGTCACGGCGCATCTCCTGCATCTGCTTTGCGGGGATCCCATGCAGGTCTACAAGACCAGTAAGGGAGTATTCCCCGGCAAGCGAAATAATCTGATCAACCTCATCCTGTTTCCACTGTGGCAGGTGCGTCGTATATAATGCCATTATATAATCCTCACTGCCGGACCCATGGATGTCTTTACATACACTGACCGGATGTTCATTGCACCGCTTTCCAGCGATCCCTCAACCCTGCGCAGTACCGCATCGATGTTCTCTGCAAGCGCATCTGCGTCCATATCAGCACTGCCAACCTTCACGTGGAAGGTGGTCTTGTCCTTTGAACGGAACTTAACAGATTTGCGCAGACGTTCGACCATAGGGCCGACATCCATCGTTGGCGGAACAGGGGTGGGCATCTTACCGCGGGGACCGAGGCGCGTACCGAGCCAGCGGCCAACAAGTGGCATGACAGCGGTTTCTGCAAGGAAGAACCTGTACTCGTCCGCAAATATGCGGGCTTCACGGGGTTCCCCTCCCAGACGCTCGATCTCTTCAGGTCCGATGATGAGGTCTACACCTGCAGCTTTCGCCTGAGTGGTGATATCTCCTTTTCCAAGCACACAGATCTTTTGGGGCTGACCTGTGCCATTTGGCAGAATCATCGTCTCATCAATACGGTTTTTTGGCTGCGCCATGTCGATATTCCGGAGATTCACTGAAATTTCAATGCTCTCCTGGAACTTACGTTCAGGCGCGGCCTCCATTGCCGCTTTCACGGCATCCAGAATCTGGACCCTATCAACCATTCATTTTCTCCATAGTTCAACGACCCGGAATCCGGATCTTCTATAGGTTTTCATAGTCTATTCCGTGAGAATGCTGTCGTATTCGCCTGCATTGATCTTTGGGAATATCTCCTTTGGATCCATTCCCTCGACCGTGACACCGACACTCACGCACGTCCCGATAACCTCTTTCACGCGGTTTTTCAGGTCGTATGAGATCATGTCATCAGCCTTCATACGGGCAATGCGGACAGCAGCCTCGAGCGGAAGGTCTCCTACCTTCTGGAGATTGGGTTCACCGGAACCCTTTGCCAGACCGACCTCTTTCATGATGAGGGCAGTGGTTGGAGGGATACCTACGGTAACCGTGAAGTTCTTCTTGTCGTCGACAGCAACGGTTACAGGAACCTGCATACCGTTAAACTCAGACGTCTTGGCGTTGATCTCATCAACAACCGCCTTCACATTGATTCCGAGAGGTCCCAGAGCAGGTCCTAATGGAGGGCCTGCTGTTGCCTTTCCGCCGGGTACCAATACCTCGACTACTTCTCCCATTGTAATATCACCAGGCCTCGATGCACCTGTAGACAGGTAACACTCAGCGTGGGTCAGTACAGGTCTGCATACAACCACTTAAAACTACGGGCAAACCGGGAAAAAATGAGAAGGACCTAATCTTCAGGTGCCTTCTCGATGACGCGGACATTATCCCCGCGTACAGTAATAGGAATGGGCACCATCGATTCATACAGTTCAAGAGTAACTTCCTCTTTTCCTGAGTCTACACGCCTTACAACGGCTTTTTCGCCTTTGAAAGGACCTGCAATAAGCTCGACGATTGTGCCCTCTTCAATACCGCTTACTGCGGGCTTCGGCTCAAGGAAATGCTCAACTTCACTGAACTCGGTCTCACCCTTTACCACGGCACGCGCATTAGGAATGAGGCGGACCAGCTGCTCCATCCGGGCATACTCATCCGGTGTTTCAATGAAGACATAGCCACGCACCTCATCCGGGGCCATAATTGCGGTGATGACAAACTCATCATGCTCCTCAAGGACCTTGACGATGTCATCCACTACTTTCCGCTCTTTGTTGGCCGTCGTCTTGAGCGCGTAAATCTTGTTTCCGAACTCACTGCTCATTGTCATCACAGGGTAGCAAATGCCATCAGTTCGTATACAATAAACCCGATCATACCGATGATCAGGATACCCATTGCGGCAACGATTGCGATTTTATTAAATTCGTCACGGGTGGGTGTCCGGGCAAGTTTCAGGACACGCCAGTATTTCTTGAATATTTCTTCGTTTACTGTTTTTAAATCAGCCATTCATTGTCACCTGAGGAAATCAATATCAAATTCCGTAGTGGATCTCTTTGACGAGAACATCTCATTGCGTCCATATATCTGGGGGGAGTTCACGCCTGTTACGACAAGCATCGTGCGCATCCGGCCCTGCATATTGGGATCAATCTGCGCACCCCATATAATCCGGGCCTCCGGATCGATGCGCTCGTAGACTTCCTGGACCACGCCTTCTGCCTCTGCCATCGTCATATCAGGGCCGCCGACCACATTCACGAGGGCAGCGGATGCACCTGAGATGTCAACATCGAGCAGAGGTGAACGCAGGGCCTTTTTGACGGAGTCTGCAGCCTTGTCTTCACTGTCACTCTCGCCCATGCCAATCATCGCCACACCGCCGCGTTCCATAACGGTTCGGACATCGGCAAAGTCGAGGTTCACCAGACCGGGCTGTGTGATCAGTTCGGTGATGCCTTTTACTGCACGCATTAAGACTTCGTCAGAGACCTTAAAGGCTGCGTGCAGAGGGAGGCGCGGGACGACCTCAAGGAGGCGGTCATTCGGCACAACAATAACCGTGTCAGCAACGTCACGGAGACGTTCAAGGCCCGCTTCAGCGTTTTCCATCCGGATGGCCCCTTCTGCGGTGAAGGGAAGCGTCACGACAGCAATCGTCAGTGCACCCGTCTCCCGGGCAGTTTTTGCAATCACGGGTGCAGAGCCGGTGCCGGTGCCGCCGCCAAGCCCTGCGGTGATGAAGACCATATCGCAGTCACCCAAAGACTTGTTGATCTCCTCAATAGTCTCGAGGGCGGCCTCTTCTCCGACCTGCGGGACAGAACCGGCACCAAGACCACGGGTGCGCTTACGGCCAATGAGGATTCTCGTGTCAGCCTTTGTTCGGATCAGGTGCTGGGCATCAGTATTCAGCGCAATAAGATTTGCACCGTGGATACCCTCTTCGGTCATCCGTGTCATCGTGTTCGAACCGCCGCCGCCACACCCGATGACCGCGATCCGTGTCTGAAGCTCTTTGAGGATCTCCTCAAGCTCCAGGTCACGTTCGTTGGACGCGTCAACGATATATCCGGACTCCTCATTTGTCCGTTTAATTGCCTCTTCTACGATTGATCTCATAGGTAGTTCTCCAATCCCGGGACGTGGATCACCCGTTCGGTCACGAGAGAGACCATCTCCGGCGTAATTATTGTGCCGGCAATCTCGATCTCCTGTCCTGCCGCCAGCCTGCCGAAAAGCGGTCCTTTCGGAACCCCCAGAGTGCATGCTTTTTCCGGGTTGAAACTCACCTTTCGAATGATAATTACATCATCACCGGCGTGGGCAGATCCATCGCTGGTTAAGATTTTGACGCAGGATGATATTAAAAGATGCAGTATTTGTAATTCGTACTCCCCAAAGGTGAGGAAAAACGGCAGGAGTGCGCCCCCTGACGATACCGCCACGGCGACAGGCATTTTTTCTACAGCACGCCGGAATTCCTGTTCATCCTGCTTCAGTGTTTCCTGGAATAGCTGGTCGGGAATACGGACGATTACAGGCTCACCCTCCCCGGAAAGGTCCATCAGCCTGAGCGATACACCCGGCGCTTCTGCATGCGCCATCTCCCGCATCCGTAGATAGAGCGGGAGAGAGAGGGACCCCATCATCCTCAGTTCACTCTCGGATACACGTGGAATGCCGCATTCACGAATTATGCCGGATATTTGCGCCACAACATCTCCCGAGAGGGCTTTTCGATCGATATAGGCCGCATCAGCACCGGTCTGCACCGCCATCTGCCTGACCATCGCGGCGTCCATGCCCGCCACCTCCCGCGTATGCGCAATATGACCCCATGCCGCCCGGCCCGCCAGCGCAATATCCGTTTCACGCGCTGCATAGTGGTTGCCCCCGAATCCGATGAGAGGGATGACAGAACCCGGCCCCTCCGTGAGGACATGGACAAGGGCATCTGCAACCGCAGCTCCGCAGGCAGGGTCAGTCCACTCGGCCTCAGTGCTCCCGATTTCAATAAAAAACGACGGGGTAAGAAGTCCGGTCGGACCGTGGTGCGTCACCTCATAGGAGACACGAAATCCCTCAGGGGCACGGGGGGCAAGGGCACATAATGCCGCATGCATCCATGCAGGGGCGGCGCGGGAGAGCGTCCGGCCCTCTCCCCCAAGCGCCGCATCACCGTAATTGCCGGTGACATGGACAGTCAGGGCCGGGACAGGGTTTTGCGAGGTGTGGCGGGAGAGAAAGATGATGAGATCTGCTTTCGCCCGCTCGTCCAGGTGCTCTTCATAGATGAGACGGCCCGGCGCGGTCATAAACCGGAGGGTGTGCCCCGCCCAGCGGCACTCCTCACCGTCACGCCCTTCTGCACCGACACGGGGGGCGAGATGCGCTGCGATATTGCACCCCGCCGGATCCAGTGCTGAGTGGATAAGGGCTATTTTCATCGGCACCCTCCGCTGTCTGCACCGTTCCTTTCCGCACCGAGAGCCCGGGAAACCGCCTCCGCTGCACTCATGCAGGGCACCACACCGGCAATCTCCCAGCTATGAATGCCATAGACCGCCCGGTTCAGTTTCAGCGCCATTGCAATCTCCGAGAGCGTGCCGTATCCACCGCCCACCGCAATGACAGCTCCCGCGGCTGACACCACCACGGCATTCCGGGCGATTCCCAGACCGGTGGGGATGGTGACCGTACAAAACGGATTTGCCTCAGCAGCATCCCCCGGAAGAATACCCACTGCTACACCCCCGGCACCCGCGGCGCCCCGGCACGCAGCCTCCATCACACCGCCGCGGCCTCCGCAGATAAGGACAGCGCCCGCTGTGGCGATCAGCCTGCCTGCATCTTCTGCCACACATTCTTCCTTCGCATCGCAGGATGCAGCACCGATGACCGCAATCTGAAGGGGGTGCATCTTATCCATCTCTCACATCACCTGAATGTTTCGTACACATGTACTCCCACACAAATACCTATCTTTCTGCAGATACAAAATCTCTGGACATATAATCAGAGGAATTATTGTGAGAGAGGTCACGAGCAGTTTTAACGCAGAGGAGGTGGAGGCCGCAGTCCGCTCCTTCTGGGATACAGACAATATTTACGCACAGGTCAAGGCACAGCACGCGGGCAGTCCCCCCTGGTTTTTTGTGGACGGCCCCCCTTACACCACCGGCCACATCCATCTCGGCACTGCATGGAATAAAATACTCAAGGATTCGATACTGCGGTTCCGCCGCATGCAGGGCTACGATGTCATCGACCGGGCAGGCTATGACATGCACGGCCTCCCCATCGAGGTGAGAGTGGAACACGAACTCGGCTTCTCTTCCAAAAAGGACATCGAGACATATGGCATCGACCTCTTCATCGAGAAATGTAAGGACTTTGCCATCACCCACAAGGAAATAATGTCGGATCAGTTCCGCAGCCTGGGTGTCTGGATGGACTTCACGAACCCCTACCAGACGATCACCCCCGACTATGTGGAGGCGGCATGGTGGACCCTGAAGCGTGCGGAGGAGAAGGGCCTTCTTGAACGCGGATACCGGGTCGTCAACCTCTGTCCCCGCTGTGAGACCGCCATTGCCGACTCTGAAGTGGAATACTGGGACGAGGAGGACCCGTCCATCTTTGTGAAGTTCCCGGTAAAGGACCGTGAGAACGAATACCTCGTCATCTGGACCACCACCCCGTGGACCCTGCCTGCCAACGTGGCTGTCGCCGTCCGCGACGACTTTACCTATGCCCGTGTCCGTGCAGTCAAAGACGGAAGCGAAGAGGTCCTCTGGATCGGCGAACCGCTGGTGGATGATGTGCTCCGGAAAGGCCGGTATCAGGACTTCACCGTCCTTGAGACGGTCACCGGTGATGCACTTATCGGCATGCACTACCGCTCACCCCTGGAGGAGCAGGTGCCCGTCCAGAAGGACGTCGAGCACCGGGTTGTCTATGCCGACTTTGTCACGATGGAGAACACCGGCCTTGTGCACATGGCGCCGGGCCACGGGTGGGACGACTCCATCGTTGGCCAGAAGGAAGGGCTTGCCTCCCTCTGCCCGGTCGACAACGCGGGCATCTACACCGCTGATGCCGGTATCTTTGCCGGTAAATTTGTGAAGGATGCCGACCAGGACGTGATGGACGCCCTCGGGGACCATCTCCTTGCAAAGAGGAAGATTGTCCACCGCTACGGACACTGCTGGCGGTGCAAGACCCCCATCATCATGATCTCAACCGAGCAGTGGTTCCTTGCGGTTCCGAAAATAAAAGACAAGATGCTCTCCGAGATTGCCCGGGTGAAATGGCAGCCGGACTGGGCAGGCTCAGCGCGGTTCCATGACTTTGTCGCGGACGCCCGCGACTGGTGCATCTCACGCCAGCGCTACTGGGGCATCCCGATTCCTGTCTGGCAGTGTGATGCCTGCGATGCCCGGAAGGTATTCGGGACGGTTGCAGAACTCAATGAAGCCGCAGGGACGAACCTGACCGACCCCCACCGCCCGTATGTGGACGAGATAACCATCCCCTGCACCTGCGGCAAAACGATGCGGCGGGTCGAAGATATCTTTGATGTCTGGTTCGACTCGGCGATGGCCTCATGGGCCACCCTCGGGTTCCCCCGGAAGACAGAAGAGTTCGAGCGCCTCTGGCCGGCGGCGTTCATCACCGAAGGGCAGGACCAGACACGCGGCTGGTTCTACTCCCAGCTGGGCGCCTCGGTCATCGCCTTTGACCAGGCACCCTACGAGAAGGTCCTCATGCACGGTTTTGCGCTGGACGCAGAAGGCCGCAAGATGAGCAAATCCTTCGGCAATGTGGTCGCGCCCGAGGAAGTGGTGGCAAAGGTCGGCGTGGACGTGCTCCGGCTCTATGTGCTCTCTGCAAGCGCCCCGTGGGACGACCTGAAGTTCAACTGGGAAGGAGTCAGGACCACCAACCGTACGATCAATATCCTCTGGAATGTCTACCGCTTCCCGCTGCCGTATATGATCCTCGATGCATTTGCACCGGAGACCGCCGCAGACGGCACATGGGACGGAGAATATATCCGGGCACACCTCGCGGAGATGCCGGAAGAGGACCGCTGGATCATCTCACGCGTCAACAGCCTTGCCGCCCAGGTCGGCGTGGACGTGGAGAACGGCATGCTCCACAAGGCTACCCGCGCCTGCCTCACCTGCATCCTGGAAGACGTCTCCCGCTGGTATGTGCAGCTGGTCCGGCCGCGGATGTGGCTGGAAGAGGATGCACGCGAAAAGCGTGAGGCATACGAGACGATGTACTACGTCATGCGGCGGATCTGTTCGGCCCTGGCACCGTTTGCACCGCATATCACCGAGAATATCTATACGAACCTCCGGACTGGCGCTGACCCGGTGAGCATTCACATGCTGCCGTGGTTTGCAGGCGATGAGTCACTCATCGATGCAACCCTCGAAGCTGAGATGGATGTTATCCGCTCCTTTGACGAGGCTGTGGCCACCGCCCGTCAGGACGGCAGCCGCAAACTCCGCTGGCCGATCAGCGATACGTATGTGATCACGGACAGTGATGCTGTGGAAACCGCCATCACGCAGATGAATGACCTTGCCTGCCAGCGCGCCAACAGCAGGGCCGTCACCGTTGTCCGCGGTGCATGGGACCGGATGGGCTGGTCTGCAGAACCGGTGATGCGGGGCATCGGGCCTGACTTCGGCAAAGACGGGCCGAAGGTGAAGGCGGCAATCGAAGCGGCCGATGCTGCAGCCATGAAGGCGGCCATCGAACGAGACGGCGAAGTGACCGTGGACGGGTTCACGATCACGGAGAAGCACATCGCCTTCTCAGAGAAGATGCCGGAGAACATCTTTGCAGCAGAGATGGCAGGAGCCACCGTCTGCGTGGACGTCACTCTCACACCGGCGCTGGAAGGGGAAGGATTTGCCCGTGAAGTGGTGCGGAGAATTCAGGATATGCGGCGCCAGCTTGACCTGAAGGTGGAAGACTTCATCATTGCAGACGTGGCCATCACCGATATGCGTGTGCAGGCCCTTCTTGCAGGCACCCACGAAGAAGAGATCGCCGGAGAAGTCAGGGCCACCTCGCTTACCATCACCCCCGCAGCGGAGGAGACGAACGGCGAGGGCCTGACCACAGACTGGGATGTTGAGGGAGTTTCGATGACCATCCACATCCAAAAAGCACAGGCGTGAAACAAAGGTTTCAGGTCCGGCGCAGATGGGTAATCACCCCGTGATTCCCATCATAATTACCAATAAATTACGAATAAATCACTAAAAAATGGATTTCCGTTCTCATCTCAGCCGAGATGGGAACGCAGCCAGACCTCACCGTCCGGTTCACTGAAGAGCGGGAGGTCGTCATCCGGTACGACCACCCGGCGCGTCGCAGTGACCTTCTCGTCGGTGATCGGATTATACCCCTCTTTTGTCACTTCCGTCAGGTAACAGGCGATGCCGCGCCGCTCCCAGGCAGGAGTCTTTGCCAGATTGATGCCCCGCTCAAACATCATCTCATGCATTGCAGGCCCCTTCATCCCCCGGAGGGCACGCGCCGCCTGTGTCGCCGTCATTCCCTCCGTGATGAGTGCCTGCTGGCAGTAGCCGTTGATGTGGTTGCGCCAGGCTTCCCGCTGGCGCATGACCATGTAGGCAACGGCTGCCGGGACATCTGCTGCAATGACGCGCGAGTCAAACGCCACCGGCTCCGTCAGGTGAAGGGCAAGGGTAAGGGCGCTTGCCGCATATGAGGCACAGACCGAGTCTATCTTCTCCACCCGCCCGTTGAAGGGGGCAAGGGGAAAGAAGAGAGATATTTCGTCTGAGAATGTGTAGGCAAACGACGGTTCAAGGCCGGATGAGGAGAGCAGCTGCTCTGACACCGCCGCCATGGCATCCGAAAACCTCCGGTCATAGGGTTTTTCAAACCCCATATCCCGGGTAAACCGGTGAAATGCCCGCCCGTCAAGCCGAACGATGAAGGGCGGAAAAATGGAGAGATTTCTGAATATTTCCCGTTCCTGCATACTGATCATCTCCGGGGATGTCGGGACCGAAGGAGTCGCAGGGCCATCAGGGACCAGACCCGCCCGCCCGGAAGCATCAGTCCTCTATGATCTCTGACCGGGACATCCCTGCAAGGTGACGGATAATGACGATGTCACCAACAGCCCGGATAATGCGGTATGGAATCTTTACCCCCTTGAAATTGGTGAGTTCAAGCACTTCCCGGTTCACGTTCCCCAACGCAAGTGACTCCAACTTTTTTGTATCAACATTGATGATAACGTCGTCCACGTCACCCACATAGACAGCGTTTTCGGTATAGACCTTCATCCCGAACAACTCGGTTATTGCGCTCTTCATCGTAATCATTGGAAGGTATAATCATTAAATATTAAAAATATAATCCATTCCTATGGACGGTTCCTTTGAGATCGGAAAATTAGCAGGCATTCCGATTAAGATTCACTATACCTTCTTTTTGATCATTCCGATCTTTGCCATCATCATCGGGACCCAGATAGAACTGACGGTAAGTCTCGTTGAACAGGTATTCGGCCTCCCCGGACCGATCGACGCATCCCTCATCACCGAGGGGTTCATGCCGTATATCCTGGGCGTGCTGGTCTCATTCCTCCTCTTTGTGGGGGTATTTCTGCACGAAATGGCCCATTCGGTGGTTGCGTTGCATAAAGGTATGAAAGTCGGCTCCATCACGCTCTTCATCCTCGGGGGCGCTTCGGAAATAGAAGACGAGGTCTCACCCCGACCACGCGATGAACTGCCGATGGCCATTGCGGGCCCCCTGATGAGCCTTTTTATCGGACTCGTCTCTGAGGGAATCGCCTACGCAAGCCTCATCTCCATCTCTGACCCCGCAGTCGCAGGACTCTTCTTCTACATCTTCGGCTACCTCGGCCTGCTTAACATCATCCTCTTCGCCTTCAACCTCCTGCCCGCATTCCCCATGGACGGCGGGCGGGTGCTCCGCGCCCTCCTTGCAATCTGGCTTCCGATTGAGAAGGCGACACGCATCGCAGCCGAAATCGGGAGAGTGGTTGCCATTATCTTCGGCATTGTGGGTCTGATCTCCTTCAATGTCATCCTCATCCTGATCGCCGTCTTCATCTATCTTGGCGCAGGGCAGGAGGTGACCATGATCCGCTACACCCAGCTGCTTGCAGGGGTAACGGTCCGCGATGCGATGTCAGCACCGGTGACCACCGTGACCCCGGAGATGCCGGTCACCGAGGCAATGGACCTGATGTACTCGACCCGCCACCTCGGGTTTCCCGTGATGGATCGCGGGAGCCTTGCAGGGATGGTCACCCTGCATGACATCCAGAGTGCCTCTGGGATCGACAGGGATGCCCTTCAGGTGCGTGATATCATGACACGTGAGGTAATTACCATAACACCGGACCGCGACCTCTACGATGCCCTTAAAATCCTTGCACCCAACACCATCGGCCGCATACCGGTCGTTGAGAACGGGGAGGTGACAGGCATTGTCACCAGAACAGATATTCTCAAGCTGATGGAGATCCGGGAGGTGGGCGGCACCAAAACCGTCCACAGTGCGCCCAGACCATAGGCTCAGAGGATCAGATACGGGTCCAGCGCAGTCTCGCCTGCAATCTCCCGGAATGCGTCAAGAGACGCGAAGGGCCGTTTTGCGATGATGGAGACCGCCCGTTTCTTCCCGATGCCCGGAATATACCGGAGGGCCGCTGCCGGAAGGGTATTGACCCTGACCGGAACCGGGAGGGCCGTCACCGATCGCCGCCCGTGATCACAGATGACGGCATCAAGCACTGTCCCTTCTGTGATCTCAAGGGGCATGCCTGTCAGAATGGGATATGATCCCATCTGCCGTCCGAATGAGACCCTGCCGCACTCCTCCACATAGATATCGCGCAGCAGCGTGCCCGCCGGAAAGACCTTTTGCAGCATCGGGACATCAAACGTCTCCCGCACATGCTCACGGAAGGCGCGGAACCGGGCGTCATGCTCGCCCAGGGTATTCTCATCCCATGCCTTCGTGCCTTCAAAGGGCATCAGCTGGCGGATATTGACCCGGCGCACCAGAAGGCCGGATGCAAGCAGACCGTTCAGGAATGCCTCGTTTTTGTCATACGTCTCATCGGTTTCACCGGCAAGGCCGCAGACAAAGTTCAGGCCCGGCAGGAGATGCGGGACACCCCGGTCCCGGACACCGCCCACTTCGTTTACGATGCGGACCGCATCCATCACCATCGCGGCATCGGCCTTGAGATTATTTGCAGCGACCACCGCCGGATCCGCGGTCTCCATGCCAAAGGCGGCAACGTCACCTGCGGTATGATAGCGGACGATGACAGCAAGCGCCTCACGGGCCGCGTCCGGGTTGCGGGCAATGGTGCCGGGGTTGACATTGTCGATGTGCAGGGTTTTGAGATGGGGCGCCGCCTCACGGATACCGGCGAAGAGCTCTTCAAGCGCCCCTGCATCAGGGGCAGGATACTCTCCGTTTCCCTTCGTCCCGTAGGCAAGAATGTCAGGCTGGCGGCCGAGGCGGAAGTGCACCGCCCCGTGGCCGGCAAGGGCGGCAATCTCAGCATGAACGTCTGCTGCCGAACGGTACTGCGGCAGGCCGTAGAACGGTTCAGTGCAGAACGAACAGCCGCCGGTCACCGCACGGGCACAGCCGCGGGCCGTCTCAATCTCACAGATGAGCCACGGAAACCGGGGATGTTCGGTGATGATGCCGCTCCCGGCAATGAGCCGGCGTGAAAATTCAGGGTATGAGAGGGTGCCTTCCGGGCGGCCTCCCGCAAGCAGGCTGGCGAGTGCGGCCGGAACATCACCCTCGAGCCGGTGGTCAAACCCGGAGATAGCCTGCCGGACTGCGGCCTCGCCTCCACCCGGGCTGTAGCCAAAGGTGACCGGCCCCCCAAGGACCGTCATGGGGCCGCGGAGCGTGGCGGCCACCTGCCGGATCTCGGTCAGGGTGGCAGGAGTGCCGGCAAAATAGGTCCCCGGCACCGTGACACCTGCCACCATCACCACAAGGGCCGACCGGTCCAGCGGGCCGAAGAGGGACGAATCCGCCCTCAGCTGATCAATGGTCAGATAGCGGACACGGTAGCCCGCCTCCGTGCAGACACCTGCCACCGCCCGGATATTCGGGGAGATGTAGGGGGAAACCCCCAGACAGGCCGGTTCATCGACATAGCCATCAACAACCCAGGCTTCGGGTGCATCAGAGTTCATAACCGATAAGCGCAAGCAGATCCCGTGCCCAGAGAAGTTTTCCCTGCTTCATCGGCGGCACTGACCGGTCGTCAAGGTCAAATCCAACAAACCGCACCACAGCGGCGCCAAGGGCATCTGCCGCAAAGGCGGCACGGTCACCGTCAGTGAACCCCCCCCAGTTATGGAGATGCCCGAAGGGCCGGGTCTGGCAGGTAAGAACAAGCGGCCCCTCAAAACGCGGCACCCAGTGACGGAGAAGCGCCATATTATCCCCATGGCCGTGGACCACCATCACACATCCCTGCCGGTTCATATCAAAAAAGGAGTCTTCAGCCCCGTCAAGATCGGTAAAAACTGCATCCGGCAGAATGCCTGCATTAAAGAGCACATCTGCTGCCGCATCGGCCGCGAGGACCGTGCCCTCAATGGCATCGATTTCATTCGGGAGCGAGGGGGCGTTGCCGCATATCGTGACGGCCGCCCCTCCGATGCGCTGTGCAAGCAGCACGGAGTCATCTGCATTTGACAGGGTGGCAAGCAGGCGTGCTGCTTCCTCATCCCCGGCACGATCAAAGCCAAATGTCTCGCAGATAGCGGTGTAGTGAGGTTCCCAGTCCTCAAACCTCATTGGATTCCTCTTCCTCAACACCGACGATCTCCATGAACCGGTGAAGAATGGGATCGATGATGAGATCCAGCAGGTCATCCTTGTTGCGCGCCATCGAAAAGACGTCCAGCGGAATGTTTGCGGCACCCATGGCAGAATGGCCGCCTGCCTCGCCGATCTCACCAAAGGCCTCCTCCATCGCCTGACCGATATTGAGGCGCAAATCCTTGTTGCGGGCAGAAAACGAGATCAGCTGATCGGTGATGCCGTAGACCACCGCAGTGTTGACCCCTTCCAGCTGAATGAGCATGTCCGCTGCCTGCGGAATGGCATCACGGTTGCGCACATAGCCGACACTGGAAAAGAGATACCCGGAGACGATTTTCCGGTTCCGGATGGCCGCACCCATCACCTCAAGCGTCTCCTGAGATACCGTCTGGGAGGTGATCTTCCCGAGGAGCTCATTATCCGTAAGAGGCAGAAGGAAGGCAGAAAGAGTGAGGTCAAGAGGAGAGGTATTGCGTCTGAAGCCGCGTGTATCGGCCATTATACCGTAAAAAAGAGCAGTTGCAATGTTTTTATCCACCGGAATGTCCAGTTCCTGCAGATACTGGGTCATCAGGCTTGCTGTCGCCCCCATATCCGGACGACGGTCGAGGAAATCATACCCGTTTTTGCCATCATGGTTCGGATGATGGTCGATGACAATATTGACCCGGTCATCTTTTGCAAGTGCATTGTTGACTCCCGGACCCGGAGAATCAACAATCGCAAGATAATTGCATTCTGCACGCGCTTCCGGGGTGATACGGTCCATCTGGATATCCAGCAGATTCACAAAGGCGCGGTTCTCCTGATGGCCAACCTTCCCGTCGTAGAGAATCTGACAGGTGAGATTCCCTTTGGACGCAGCCTTTCCGAGAGCACAGAGCGCCATGGCGCTGGAGATGGTGTCAGGGTCCGGGTTTGTGTGCGTCACGATGCCCAGCGTCCCCCGCCATGAGGAGAGCAGTTCAAAGAGTTTGTGCGCCTGACGGGAGGACTGCAGTTTGCGTGCATGGTGCACGGCTTTTTTGGCAAAAACCTCCTGCGGGTGAAGCACCACATCAGCGCCAACCGCGTGGTAGATATCCTTTCCGCCGGCATCCACTGCACGTGCAATGACGTAGGCAGCAGGATTTGACTCTTTTATCGTCCGCACCGCGGAGAGATTTGCCCGCTGTTCACTGGAGAGAACAAATGCTACTTTCGGAACCGGAATGTCTTTCAGCATATCCTTATCGCTGATATCCCTGCAGAACGCCTCATATTTCTGGTCACGGAGGTCCTGCACCTTCTTCTCGTCCTGGTCGATGATGATGATATCATCAGTCTCCTTGAGAAGTTCGTACAGCACATTGTACCCAATACTGCCACACCCGAGTATGAGGTAATCCACCGATGACGCCAACTGAGATCCGTTAGGAATATTCTCCGGCATGATACCACAAGTTTCTGTATTTCTGAGAATATTAAGGGCATCCGAAAAGTATATTACGATTCAATGACAACATTAGTTGTTCACTTTACAGGGGCCTGTAGCTTAGTCAGGAAGAGCGCCGGACTCTTAATCCGGCGGCCAGGGGTTCAAATCCCTTCAGGCCCGCTAACTGTTTTTTTTGAGATTTCAACCGACCATTGAAGATTTTCAATATTTGTTCATTCTGAGTTGCTTTTGATTTTATTCTGCGTTGCATAACCGCACAGCAAAAGGGACGGCACGCACTTTCACTTGCCGATCATGAGAAGCATCTCCTCAAGACTGGGGTAGCGCGACTCGATGCCCCGTACAGCACCCCCGGCGGCAGCGACTGCCGCAGTCACTGCATTGAGAGCATCCATGCTCTCGACAACAGCTACATACTCCCCGCTTTCCTCTTCAAAACTGATCGAAGCAGGAAGTGCGCCGGTATCATCCGTAACAAACCGGATATGATAAGAAAGGGACCCAAACTGCCCTCTGAGCTCCTCCATCGTTCCGAAAGCGGCGACCTTCCCCTGCCGCAGAATGAGCACCCGATCACAGATCTCCTCCACCTGATAGAGGTTATGCGCGGAGAGGAGGATGGTCTTCTGCCATGTGTCACGCAGGTGTGCGAGATAGCCGATGATGTAGCGCGAGGTCATCGGGTCCAGGCCGGACGTCGGCTCATCATAAATAAGGAGGGACGGTTCATGCAGCAGGGAACGGGCGATTGCTACCTTGCGCCTCATCCCTTTGGAGAGTTCACCGATGCGTTTCCCCTGCGGATCAAGTTTGAGTGAGGCGAGCAGTTTCTCACTCCGGATGCGGCACTCATCTGCGGGAATACCATATATTTCCCCGAAGAATCTGAGATAACTCTCCACGGTCATCGTCTCGTACAGGCGGGACTCCTCCGGGAGGTACCCCAGCATCTCCTTCACACGAGCGGGTTCGCGCCTGACATCGATGCCTTCGATGATGAGCTCGCCTGCCGTCGGCTGAATGAGCCCTGCCATGCATTTCAGAAGCGTGGTCTTTCCTGCACCATTGTGACCGATGATCCCGAAGATGCCGGGGTCCTCAAAGGAGAAACTCACCTCATCCAGTGCCCGGAAGGTGCCGTAATCCTTTACCAGTTTCCGTGCCTCAATCATAAGCTCACCGTTAAGGTAGTGCTTGTCAGTCATATGATTTAATCCCCCGGGTCAGGGTATCCTGCCATGGGCCACGCTTTCCCGTAAGACCGCCCCCAGAACCATCAATCGGGAATCAGACGGCATTTGTGCCCATGACAGGTGCCAGTACTTAAAATAGGATAGACTGCCATCTCAGGATAGGAATGCTCTCAGCACTGCGCCAGGTACTGACCATCAGCAGATGGGAGGTACGCCGGTCTGCAACCACCATGCCGCGTGAGGTCCTCCCGGTAGCGGTGGCGCTCTTCATCCTGCTCATCGTGGTGACCGGCTATACGCAGGAGAGCGGGATTCACCTGCAGGACCGGATGTATACAGCAGGGGTGGACTCATCAGATACCGGCGCCATCATCCTTGGCGACCCCCGGTTCACCGTATACCTGGGAACGACAGGGGGGACCGACCTGACAATCGCCCCGCCGGACGTCCGGGCGGCGGATACCGACCGGGGGGGTGCGGCACTGAAGGCCTTCCAGACAGACTATACCCGCTATCGGACGGTGCAATATAACCGCGAAGATGACCTCTTTGCCGCATACCCTCTCTGGATAGACCTGCAGTATGTCCGGAGTGAACTGGATTTCACGGCCACCGAGGCGGGCACCGGCGTCTCAGGCGCCCCCAACCCCTTCAGAAACCCGGTCCCTGACCGGCCGGTGCGAACCGTTCCCGAACCGTCTGCGGATATCGGGTATACCAGGGAAGAGCTCAGGGCCGAGCTGGTCGGATCAGAAGGCGAAGATCGCACGGTTGCCCGCTATACAGACGTGGTCGCAGGCGAGGGGGCACTGGGTGATTTCAAGACCCCGTCCCAGCTCACCCCCCCTCTTCCTTTTGATGCCATCGTGCTGGTCTTTGTCTTCATCTTCCCCCTCTACTTCACGTCCCAGTTTTACATGATGTCGGTGATGAACGAACGCATCGAGCGCAGGGGGGAGATACTCCTCTCAAGCCCCCTCCGGCCCTCAGCCATCATCATCGGAAAGATGCTGCCCTATCTGGTCGTGATGATCGCGGTAACCGCAGTCCTCTCCCTCACCACCGGGGAGACGTCAGTCGTCCTAGCGGCGGTCTTCCCGGTCATTCTCTTCTTCCTTGCTGCAGCTCTTCTTATCGGGATGGCCGCACGGAGCTTTAAGGAACTCTCCTTTATCTCCATCTTCTTCTCGACCATCGCGACATCCTACCTCTTCTTCCCGAGCATCTTTGCAAATATCCATGTCATATCCCTCATCTCCCCCCTGACCCTGATCATCTATGCCATTGAAGGCACTCCCTTCACCCTCGCCGATTACTTCTACTCCACCTTCCTCTTCTGGGTGACAGCAGGGATTCTCTTCGCCATATGCATCGTCAACTTCAACGAAGAGCGCCTCTTCACCCTTCACCCGCTGCGGGCCAAGGTGCGGGAGTATATCGGGAGTGCAATCTCAGAGAAGCACCCGTTTGCCTCACTCTTCGGAATAACCCTCTTTTCCATCCCCTTTGTTCTGATGGCACAGCTGATGCTCCTTGTCCTGCTCTTCAACCTCCCGATGCCCCTCTCCCTTCTGGTCCTGATCTTTGCGGCGGCGTTCATTGAAGAGTGGGCGAAGTCAGTCGGCATCTATGCAATTGCCGTGGAGCGGCCCGCATTTCTCACATGGAAAAATGTCATCCTCGCCTCACTTGCGGTGATGGCCGGTTTCTTCCTTGGCGAAAAACTTCTCCTCTTTGCCACCCTCGCCCAGATCTCCGAGTCTGTCTTCGGCGCTGCCCTCTTCACCAGCCTGCAGGTGCTCTGGCTGCCCCTTTCCCTGCATTTCACCGGCGCATTCATTACCATATCCCTGATCAAAATCTTCGGGAAGAGGTCCTATCCCCTTGCCCTTGTCGTCGCATCGCTCGTCCACGGGGCGTATAATCTCTTCTTTATCATGGGAGGTTTCTGACACATGGACTTCAGGCATGTATACATCATCACGAAAAAGGAGTTGGGGGCAATCAATGCCGAGAAAACGATTATTCTCGCCATTCTCCTGCAGCTGTTTATCGCGATGTTCTCATCGTTTCTTATCGTCGGCCTCGCGGCGATGTATGACCCGGACGCCCTCTCTGATTACTCACGGCAGAAGTATCCCATAGCCTATACCGGGTCTCCCTCGCCGCTGGAGGAGCTGCTGCGGGAGAGTGGCGACTTTGTTGTCTACGAGATGGATCTTGGAACTGCGGTCACCGCACTTGAGGAGCGAAAGCTCAGCGGGGTAGTCTGGGTGCCGGATACGCCTCCGGACGCGGATGAGCCGGTCAAAATAACACTGTATACCATCAAAAACGATATCCAGTCATCTGTAGTGAACAGCAAGCTCAGAGATGTCTTTGTCACATACGAAGAGAGCCTGCGTGCGATACGGGGAGACCGTATCTCATCTGTTCCCATCGTGGTGGATCTGCCGCCGGAGGTGCCGGGCACCAACTTCTATGAGTTTGTGTACGGGCTCCTCATCCCGCTTCTCATCTTTATGCCTGCCATCATCTCCGCCGCTTTGATCATCGATATGATCACTGAGGAGTTCCAGCATGACACCATCGAGACCCTCATCTCCACACCGGTCACCTTCAGCGAGATGATATGGGGCAAAGTATCTGCCTGTTTTGTGATTGTGCCGGTGCAGGCAGCCGTCTGGATTGCCCTGATGGTGGTAAACGGCATCTCTGTGGCAGGCATTGTTCCAATTCTTCTGCACGTGAGTGTGGCATCGCTCCTCATGATCCTGCTCTCCGCCTTTGTGGCCCTCCACTACCGGGAACGGACGAGTGCCCAGTTCATCTTTTCAACAGCCCTCGTGGTAGTGCTGATAGGCGTCCTCTCCCTTCCGGCAAATCCGGCAAACCTCATTGTCCTTCTCTCCATCGGAGCTGCCGGAAGTGAACACTGGCTGGTCCTTGCAGTGATGGCCGGCACCCTTGCACTTGGCATGGCTGCACTCAACCGGTATACGCATCTGGTGGAGAAGACCGCCCTGCAGTGAACAGCACTGCCATAGATATAAATACCATATTCTGAATAGGGGGTGTCTGATACAGATGAAATGGTTCACCCTTCTTCTCATCGCCTGCATGCTTGCTGCAGGTGCGGTCATCCCGGCAGGGGCACAGACACCGGTGCAGCCGATTGCAGGCACTGCCCACTATGATATCTATACCAATGTGGATGTGGCTGAGATCTACTTTAACGGCATATACATGGGCAGGACATCGTCAGGGTATCTTCAGGTGACGGTCAACACACCTGCACCATACACTCAGGCGATAGCCACCCGTGCAGGATACAGCAATGCCTATGCGAATCTGCCGACGGCCTCAGCGGGCGGCATCTACTCCGTCAGCCTCACCCTGACGTCCATCGCACCGTCCTACGGCACTCTCTCAGTCAGCTCATCTCCTACCGGTGCATCGGTCTATGTGGATAATGTCTACCGCGGACTCACGCCGCAGCAGGTCAGCCTCACAGGCAACCAGTATACACTCCGGCTGGAGCGCAGCGGATATAACAGCTACACCCAGCAGGTCTGGGTCTACGGTGGCCAGACGACCCGGGTGAGTGCGTCCCTCGTCCCGTCCACGTCATACGGCACCCTCTCTGTTTCCAGCTCACCATCCAAGGCCAACATCTATCTGAACGGGAATTTCCGCGGCACAACCACCCAGACCATCGGCGGCCTCACCGCAGGGTCTTACTTTGTCGAACTCACCATGCCCGGATACCAGGACTGGACCGGGTCGGTGCGGGTATATGCGGGCCAGGTCTCCTCCATATCCCCGACACTGGTGCCCGTGCAGTCACCGACAACAGGCGCCCTCTCAGTCACATCGAACCCTGCCTATGCTGCTGTCTATCTGGACGGAACCTACGAAGGACAGACGTCACCCGGCATACCGTTTGTGATCAGTGAAGTCATGGCAGGCAGCCATACCGTCATGGTCCGCCTCTCCGGCTACGATGACTCCGTATCGACAGTGACCGTCAACTCCGGTCAGACAACCACCGTACGTGCAGAGCTCTCCCCTGCAGAGGGCGGGTACGGGTCACTCTCCGTCACCTCATCCCCCACCGGTGCAGAGGTATATGTCAATAATGTGAAGGCAGGCATCACCCCTGTCACCTCAGACACCATGGCACCGGGTTCCTATACCGTGACCATACGGCTTTCCGGTTACACGGAGTGGACATCGGTGAGCGAGGTGAAACCGGGTTCAACCACATATGTTTCGGCAAGCCTCTCTCCGACACCCACACAGTCACCCCCGTCCCCCCTCCTGCTCATTGGCGTTCTGATGGTTCTGGGTGGGGCCTTCCTCGGGAAACAGAAGAACCGGAGAAAACAATAAAGTAAATTGCATTCAGGGGATTAATTTCCCTGAAACCTGCATTTTTATGATATAAATGACAGGATTTCCGTTTTCACCCCCGCTGAAAACAGCAGATTATTTATATCCAACAAAATAACCGTTCCATTGATCATCATGGTACGAAAATTCTACTTGCTTATAATAAGCATGTTCATAATCGCCGCTGCAGCCCCTGCTGCAATGGCTGAGCTCCCCCTGGGTCCCGGCATTGGCGGTGACCAGGGATGGTATGACATCTATACCAATGTGGATGGCTGTTCCATCTACTTTGACGGAGAATACAAGGGAACAACAACAGGCGGACTTCTGAGTGTCGCGGTGTATTCCACCGCAACACCATATAGCACCGTGACCGCATCAAAGTCCGGGTTCACGTCTGCATCCCAGTCCCTGCCTGCAACACCCTCTGCCGGAGAGCACCAGTCCGTCTACCTGACCGTAAACCCGGTGACACCCACCACCGGCAACCTGCAGGTCAGCTCTTCACCGTCCGGTGCAGCGGTCTATGTGAACAATGTCTACTATGGAACAACTCCGCATACGGTTTCAAACCTCCCTGCAGGAAACAATGATTTGAAACTCACCTATTCCGGGTATAATGACTACCGGGACACAGTCAAGATCATTGCCGGCCAGACAACGAGCACCTATGCTTCCCTGCAGGCACAAGCGACCTATGGCACACTTTCGGTCTCCAGCAGTCCGTCCAATGCAAACATCTACCTGGACGGCTCATACAAGGGCACTACACCCCGGACCATCGGCGGTCTCTCCCAGGGTGCACACACCCTTGAAATAACCATGCCTGGATACCAGGAATGGACAAACACAGTCCAGATCCATTCAAACCAGGTGAGTTACGTAACGGCAACCCTCGCCGCAGACCCACAGACCACCACCGGATCGATCTCTGTGACGTCAAACCCGTCATATGCCTCGGTCTACATTGACGGCGTTTATTATGGCACCACCAATCCTGGTCAGGCCCTCATGGCAAACAGTATTGCAGCAGGCAGCCACGTCGTGAAAGTCACCCTCTCAGGGTATGACGACTCAGTCTCAACAGTGACCGTCAACTCCGGACAGACCACAACCGTGAGCGCAAATCTTGCGGGTGGTTCATCAGGCAATGGAGCAATCGACATCACTTCATCACCGACCGGTGCCACGGTCTACCTGAACAATGTCAACAAGGGCATCACCCCGGTGACCCTCAGTGACCTTATCCCCGGCAGCTACACCGTCACCCTCCAGCTCTCCGGGTACTCCACCTGGTCTGAAGTGGCACAGGTGAACAGCGGCGCGACATCCTATGTCTCAGCAAGCCTTGCCCCGACACCCACTGCCACCCAGAGCCCGGCACCCATGGCTGCGGTTATAGGTGCACTGGGCGCCTGTGCGGTCATTCTTGCCGCACGCAGACAGGAATAATCCCATCTTTTTTTACCCGGTACGAAAATCTGTATCGTTAATATCATTCAGAGAACAAGAGTAGTGTAATGAAGGTCTTCGTCATCTCCCCGGGAATGTACACGTATGGTGCAATGGTCATTGCAGGCATCGTCCGTGATGCAGGCCATGAAGTGACACTCACGCGTACACTGGAGGCTCCTCCAGGAGAAACAGTGTTTTTGAGCCTGTATTCCACGCAGAACCTGATGGACGATGCACTCAAATCATTTATTTCCGCGTACCGGCATGCCGGTGGCCGGGTATATGTCGGCGGACCCGTCTCGGCGGTGCCGAGGATGGTGCTCGGTGAACTGGGCCCCGACGCTGTCATCTGCGGTGAGGGAGAGGCAGGGGCGCTTGCACTGCTCCGGGACGGGATTTCCCCCGATGTACCGGGGATCGCATACACGGGCCCGGATGGGGCAGTCTTCTCCGGCCCGGCACCGCCCTGCCCCGTTTCCCGTCCGCTGCCGTTCATCCCGAAAGAGATCGGCATGCAGGATGTCCGGGGTGCATCGGCATATATCGAGACGCACCGGGGCTGTATCGGTGCCTGCACCTTCTGCCAGGTGCCGCGATTCTTCGGGCGTGAGATGCGTTCCCGCCCCTTAGACGAGATTCTCGCAGAAGTGCAGGCGTTTAAGGATGCCGGTGCACGGCGGCTCTCGGTCTCCGGCGGAACCGGTTCGCTCTACGGCTACACCGACGGGAACCTCAATGACGAGGCCTTTGCGGACCTGCTCCGGGGGATGGCTGAGATCATGGGACCAAAGAACGTCTCGTCCCCCGATATCCGGGTGGACTGCATCTCTGACACCGTCCTGGACGCCATCCGTGACTATACCATCGGCTGGGTCTTCTTCGGTCTGGAGTCAGGCAGCGACCGGGTGCTGCGCCTGATGGGCAAGGGGGCAACAGCTGCGCAGGCGGGTGAGGCCATTGATGCCTGCCGTGCCCACGGCCTGCATGTCGCAGGGAGTTTTATTGTCGGATACCCCACCGAGACGGCTGCTGAATATGAGGAGACCAAGGACTTTATCGCAGAATATGCCCTTGATGATGTCTTCATCTCGATTGCGGAACCGATTCCCGGCACACCGCTTGCAGATCTGTCCCTGCGGACGCCTGATACAGAGAATCCTGCCTTTGCCCCGCATACAGGGGAATACAAATCCCTGCACCTTACCGAGGCCGAGGCACGGTCGTTTGACCTCAGGATGCATGCCGATCTGTTTAAACCGGGCCTGCATGTGGTGACAGACCAGATCTTCAACGCCTACCTCGCAGAGGTCAGAAAGGATGGGGAGATGGTCAGAAAGGTAACGGATCTGCTCCGTCAGTATGCCTGAAAGAACACAGTCCTAAAAGGAATCCCCCTGTCTTTTTTTATTTCACGGCATGAAATCTCCCGGGCATCCGGGTCAGGTGCAGGCACTCCCTTTCCCGCGGCACATATTTACCCGATCATGCCATACTACGCCCATATGGCAGGTAGATATTTCATCGTGGATGCATATACCTCCCGGCCCTTTGCCGGAAACCCGGCGGGAGTCTGCATCCCGGACCATCCGGTGACAGAAGCGTGGATGCAGGATGTCGCCCGGGAGATGAACCTCTCAGAGACGGCGTTTCTTTCCCGGCAGAAAGAGGGGTGGGATATCCGGTGGTTCACGCCACTGGTGGAAGTCACCCTCTGCGGACATGCCACCTGTGCCGCTGCCCACGTGCTGGTGCAGGAAAGGGAGGAGGAGGCGGGCGCAGAGATCCGGTTTTACTCCCACGGCAGACTGCTCACAGCCACTGCAGAGCCGGGATCATCAGGAGAAGGCAGAGGCAGTCCTGCAGGCACGGTCACCCTGGTGTTTCCGGCACTCCCGGCATCACCAGCACCCGTCCCGGACGATCTGGAGAAAGCCCTCGGCGTCCCGGTGGAGGACTTCTGCGTCTCACCCCTCGACTGGCTGGTGCGAACCGGCGGTGCAATGATGGTGGAGGCCGCCGTGCCGGATATGGCTGCGATTGCCGCCATGCCGCCACGGGGCATCATCCTCACCGGTGCTGCCGACGGCGGACGCTACGACATCATCTCCCGGTTCTTTGCACCGAAGATCGGCATCCCCGAGGACCCGGTGACAGGGTCCGCCCACTGTGTGCTCGGCCCGTACTGGCAGCGGCTCACCGGCCGAAACCGGTTCCATGCCTTTCAGGCATCCCGCCGGGGCGGTGACCTGGTGGTTGAGGTCACAGAAGACAATGAAGATGGCACCGGAAGGCAGGTGCTCCTCACCGGAGAGGCAGTAACCGTGATGAAAGGGACTATCGCATGAATCCGGTATGCCACCAACGGGAAGCTGATATACTGTGAAATGATGATATCTACTCATTGCAGCCGGCGGATTACCCGGTGACCACCGGCCACTGCAGAGACGAGGGAGGGAAGAAATATGAGGTGTAAATTCTGGCAGAAACGCGGCTGGCCATATATCATTGGCGGAATGGTCGGAGTAATGCTCGTCATAGGCGGTACCATGATGCTGGACACGGTAACCGAAAATCCATACCAGAGTTACCAGAATACGACCGGAGAGAATCCTGCAGGAGAGGAAACCACCATCACCATTCAGGTAGCACCGACCCTGGAGGAACGCACAGGCATCGGGTCCCGCCAGTGCATGCTCATCCGCGAGATGCCGCCTGCAGCAGACGGAGGCTGGGGACTTTTCTATGATCAGATAGAGGGGTTCGCATACGAGGAGGGATATCTGTGGACCCTGCGTGTGAAGATCACAGGGAGCGAAAACCCACCAGCCGATGCATCAACCTTGCGCTACGAGCTTGTTGAAGTGGTGGAGAAAAAGCCGGTGGCATAAGGGAAAAGGAAAAAGTCCGGAATATGTGGATTATCCACCCCATTTCCCATAGCAATATCTTTTGGCACCACCCACCAACACCCATAAATGCTCCACCGCCCTAAACCCGATCATACTCCATGGCGACATCAGGGCCCCCGTCTTTCTTTCTGCGCCTCAGCCTCACTGCAGCCATCGCCATCTGCCTGATCCTCTTCTGCAGCATCTCCGGGTGCACCTCCTTTCCCTCCGGAACAGACGAAGGAGGATATCAGCCCCCCACCTTTGAACCGACCGTCCGGCCGACCCAAATCCCCGTGCCGTCTCCGACGATCGTCTGTGAACCGACGGATAACCGTACAAGGGCAGTGTCCGATTAAGGTTCGCCGCGGCGTCTCTCCGGCTTGTTCATAGCCTCTGCCGTATCCGGTGATGAAATCCCGGTATGACAGAAAAAGGAGCCCCCCTCACTCTGCCCCGTGCCGCATCCATGCCGGTGACCTGGACCACCGGGTGATACGCTCCGCCCGGCTGTTTGCCATCCCGATCATATACACCTATAGAAAGGAAGGAGGGGTTACTCCTCCAGTGTCGAGATATCTCCCGGGTCAATCCCGAGTTCCTGTGCCTTTAATACCCGGCGCATGATCTTGCCGCTGCGGGTCTTCGGGAGTGAATCCACGAAGTCGATGGCAGACGGCATCGCAATCGGGCCGATGCTCATCCGCACATGGTAGATGAGATCTGACTTCAGCTTCTCTGTCGGTGTGTGCCCGTCCACGAGGATGACAAACGCCTTCACCGTCTGACCTTTCACCGGGTCAGGGATGCCTATTACAGCGGCCTCCGCCACCGCCTCATGGGAAACAAGCGCACTCTCCACCTCCGCCGTGCCCAGATTATGGCCGGAGACGATGATGATATCATCCGACCTCCCGAGGACCATGATGTATCCGTCTTCGTCCCTGACCGCAAGGTCGCCTGCCGTGTAGAAGCCGTTTATCGTCTCCCAGTAGGCCCGGTAGCGGGCGTCGTCATTGTTGACGGCCCGCATCTGTGCCGGCCACGGTTCTTTGATCACCAGGAGGCCACCGGTGCCCGGCTCGACCGGGTTGCCCTTTGCATCAACCACATCCACGACCACCCCGGGGATGGCTCTGCCGGCAAATCCCGGTTTCATCGGTTCGCCGACCGTGGTCGTGATCATATGCATCCCGGTTTCCGTCTGCCACCAGGTGTCAAGGAGTGGACAGCGCCCCTTCCCGATGACCCGGTAGTACCACTCAAACGCCTCAGGGTTGAGGGGTTCGCCCACCGAACCGATGAGCCGCAGGGAATCGAGATTATATCTGTTCGGCCACTCCTCGCCGACCCGCATGAACATCCGTATGGCCGTCGGGGCGGTGTAGAAGATGGTCACCCCGAAGTCCTCGACGATGCGCCAGAAGATGCCGGGGTCGGGATAGTCCGGGACCGTCTCGGTGATGAGTACCGTCGCACCCACGGAGAGCGGCCCGTAGACGATGTAGCTGTGGCCGGTGATCCACCCGGGGTCTGCCGTGCACCAGTGGACGTCGTTCTCCTTCATGTCAAAGACGTATTTTGTCGTGTAGTAGACACCGACCATGTACCCCCCGCAGGTGTGGACAATGCCCTTTGGCTGACCGGTCGTCCCGCTGGTATAGAGGATAAAAAGCGGATCTTCTGCATCCATCACGGCCGCCTCACAGGTGGCATCACCGCTTTCGAGCACCTCGTAGAAGTCCACCTCCATCTCACTGAAGAGTTCCGGGCCGGGATCAGACCGGCGGAGGACGATGATTTTCTCCACAGTAGGCGCATTGACAACTGCTTCATCGACGATGGCCTTCAGTGCGACGCGCTTGCCGCGGCGGTATCCGACGTCTGAAGTGATCACAAGTTTTGCCCCGGAGTCACGGATACGGGCGTTCAGTGCCGAGGCCCCGAACCCGCCATAGACGATGTTGTGGACAGCGCCGATTCGTGCACAGGCAAGGAGGGCGATGATGTGCTCAGGTACAAGCGGCATATAGAGGCAGACGGTGTCCCCCTTTGTGATGCCCATCTTTGTCAGGGCACTGCCAAACCGCATAACCTGACGGTAGAGCTGCCGGTAGGTGAGCACGCGCTCCTCCCCCTTCTCCCCACGCCAGATGAGCGCCACCTTGTTGCGCCGCTCGCCGGTCGCATGCCGGTCAAGGCAGTTGTGGGTAATATTGAGCTGTGCGTTTGTGAACCACTCCGCGTACGGGGGGTTCCACTTCTTTACGTGGTCCCATCTCCTGAACCATTCGAGTTCGTCTGCGACTCCCTCCCAGAACCCGTCCGGGTCACGGAGGAAGCGCTGATACTCGGTGTCATAGTCGCCGATCAACGACTCTTCACGGACCGACGGGTCAGGAAGGTACACCGTATCTTCGAGTTTCACATCAAATGAACCTGACATTGCGTCCCACCTACATGATTAATCATGTATATTTCTTTGCGCGCCGACCCCTTCCCACACGGTATAGATACCAAAAAGAAGAGGCCCGCCTGCCAATGCAATGCATTGCCACTCCAATATTGGCACACACACATATAAATATTCTTTAGGCACAACAGTTATGCACTGCATAAGGAATCGACACAAGAGCAGGGAGAGGGAGAGAAATGACAACCGAATGGAAAGAAAAAGAGCAGATCCGGGAGTTGCTTGAGAAATCACCCACAGGGATGACAATCACCGAGATCTCCGCCACCCTCGGTATGCACCGCAACACCACGGCGAAGTACCTGGACATGCTGGTCGCTACCGGAGAGATCGACCGGAAACGGATGGGACCGGCAAAGGCATATTTTCCTGCACGGCGGATGCCGGCGGGTGCCCTCCCCCTCACCACCCCACCCACACGCCTCTGTCTGACGTCCCGCCTGGAGGTGACCGGGGCCACGCAGGAAGCCATGAGCCTCTTCCACATCCCGGAAGGGGCCGAATTCACACCCAATATTGATATCCCATCCCCTCTCTTCCGGGATGAATCCTTCCTTACCAAATGCCGGGATGCAGTAGCAGGCATGCCGGGAGAATACCGCACCACCATCACCCGAAACCGGCAGCAGACCGACCTGGAAATCCACCTCATCCCCATCGTATTTGCGAGCGGTGCCGCAGGCTGTGCCGCCACATTCACCGACATCACCGAAAGCGCCACCGCAGAAGAGCAGAATACCTGGAAAGAACGCTACACCGCACTCAGCGAAGACCTCACCGAATGGATCGTCCACATCTCCCCTTCAATGACCATTGACTTCGCAAACGCCGCATTCTGCCGTCATGCAGGACGCACAGCCGAACGTATCGCAGGCATCAGGTTTCTGCCGGCATTCAGGGCAGATGAACGCCGCCACCTCGACTCCCTCATCGGCACCCTTCTGCCCGGAGGCAGCCCGGTGACAGCAGAAATCCGCGCCATCCGCCGGGACGGATCTCCCGGCTGGGAAACATGGACCATCCGGGCACTCGGCGGAATTGGCGGCCCAATCACCGGCTATCATGCCACAGGACATGATATCACGGCACTCAAGCACTGCGAGGAGCAGATCCTGCAGTATCACCAGAACCTCGAAGAAAATATCCAGAAGAGGACCGCAGAGATGCAGCAGGCAAACCAGGCACTTATGGCCGTCCTTGCGGAGAAAGAAGATCTGGAACGTGAACTGCTTTTTACCCGCCAGGCCTTTGATCAGGCCTCAGACTCCATCCTCCTCTTCAGCCGTGACGGCAGCATCTGCCAGACAAACCGGACCGCAGAGGAGCTTTTAGGCTACCGGAGAGAAGAACTCGCAGACTGCACCGTCTTTGACGTCAACCCATCCCTCACCCGCGAGGCATGGGACAGGATGTGGAGCGAACCGGAACCCGGCAGAAAAGAGCGGACAATATCCGTTCACCGCAGGCGTGACGGGACCATCTTTGATGTCGACCTCTCCCGGACCTTTGTGAAGGCAGACAATGAGATGTACTTCTGCTCAATTGCACGGGAAATCGAGAGAGACCCAAAATAAGCATGACAGGAGCGGCCGGATAATCCCCTTCACTCAGTGGAGAGAGACCTGAATTTACCTTCCGGAACCAGTATCTCAAAGCAGGCCCCACTGCCCGGCACACCACATTCCCGTATCAGCATCCCTGTCAGATCAAGAATTTCCCGCGACAGGAAAAGCCCGAATCCGGTATTTTTCCCCACACCCTTTAAGAATATTCTCTCCTTCATATCCCCGGGGACGCCCACGCCATCATCGGCAACGATAATGCACCCCCCATTCCCGCGCCCCTCAAATGAGACCGTGACCCCATGCACCGTGCCCCCGTGCATCACGGAATTTCCGATAAGATTGGCAAAGACCTTCCCCAGCATGCGGTCGGCATAGACGGCAAGATCCCGCACCCCATTATTGACCGTGATCACACCGGCAAACGATTCTGCTTCACGGCTGATGACAGCACCGATGTCCTGCCATTCAGGTTCATTCACCCCGAGATCCTCATAATCACGGGTAAAGGTGATGATCCGCTCCAGATTGGCCATAATCCCCTCCGCCGCTTCAAAAAATTCCCGCAGTTTTTCAGAATCAGCAGCATCACCCTCAATCAGCTCCAGATACAGATTCATTGAAGTAATCTGATTCAGAATGTCATGGCGCGTAATGCTGGAGAGAATATTCAGTTTCTTGTTTGCCTTCTTCAGGGCAGCATCCATCATTTTGAGATCAGTGATATCAAGGAACACCCCCTGGATACCCACCACCACACCGTTTTCCCGGAGGGGCCTGCTGGATTCCAGCACCCACCGGACAGACCCGGCATCTGTCAACAGCCGGAACGTCGACTTTTTTGTAATCCCGGAGAGGCGCTCATGGAAATGCCCCTCCAGCCGGTGCCGGTCTTCAGGATGGATGAATTCTATGAAATTTCTGCCGATCAACTCAGAGGGGCAATAGCCCGCCCCCCCGACCAGCCTGTTAATTGCCGGGCTGACATAGGTAAAATTACCATTCAGATCCAGCCGGAAAATAACCTCATTGATATTTTCAACAAGATCCCGATATTCCTGTTCACGCACCCGGAGAGCCCGCTCCGCCCCTTTACGCTCTGTGATATCCCGGACAATTGAGAGGGCGACAGGCACCCCATTCATCTGAAAGACATTCACCGACACCTCAACGGGCAGAATCTCCCCTTCCTTCGTTACGTGCCGCCATTCAAAGATAAAACGGCCCTTCCCGCCAATTTCAGAGAGGAGAGAACCAAGATGCACATCCATATCCGGATCATTGAGATCAGAAACCATCATCCCCAGGAGTTCTTCCCGCGAATAGCCCATCCTCCGGGACGCAGCATCATTGGCCTCCAGAATCTGCCCGGGAATCCCCCCCGGCATCACCAGGGTATGCAGATAGATCATATCATTGGCCGACTGAAACAGCAGATTGTATTTCTCCCTCTCCTGCCGGACGGCCTCCTGTGATGCCTTTACCACAGAGATATCCGTACCCCTCTCAACAAACCCGCATATCCCACCCCGGTCGTCAGTAACAGGAGAGGTCGTGACCAGATATGACCCCCCGTCCGGATGAGTGACTTCAGCAGACACAGCCCTGCCGGATGCGATGACCTTCGGGATTCGGCACCGGGTGCAGGGCGCATCCCTTCCCCAGAGCACCTCATAGCAGTGCCTGCCGACAGCATGATGTTCATCCACGCCGTGAGCAATGTAAAAAGACCGGTTCGCCCAGACAATGACACGATCCAGCCCGGTGAAGACCGTCGGATCATCCGATGAGTCCAGAACCATCCGCAGCTCAGACTGGAGCGGCACCGGAGGACAGCAGGCCATTTTCTTCGCCACCAGCCTGCGGACAGCCCCCGCAAGTGCCCCCATCTGCGCCTCAGGATCATCCCCTTTCCTGAAGTACTGATCCGCTCCCGCATTCAGGGCCTCAATGACAGTCGCCTCTCCGCCGGCAGCAGTGAGAACAATGAAGGGAGTGCAGTCACCTGCCAGACGGATGGCCCTTAAAACATCCATTCCGTCTTTGGCAGGAGGTGCAAGTTCCGAGATGATGGCATCATATCCGGCATCATGCAGTTTCAGGAGCGCATCAGCAGACGACAATGTGAAATCGACAGAAAATCCCCCTGAGTCAGAGAGGCATCGTTCAGCCGCATGGAGGAACTGTTCATCATCGTCAATATAGAGGATACGCATGTACATCATCCGGAATGGAAAACCATGTAACACCTAAAATTTGCAATCTCCGACTTTTACCCTTTCGCATTTCGGCACATACCGCAGCCGGGAACGGAAAGGGCAGCACGATCACCCCACGGAGGATGGAGGACACCCGCCTTTCGCCAAAACGGCCCTGCACCAAAAGAGACGCCCCCTCCAGGGAGGGATATTTATCCGGAAATACAGCAGGAAAGCGCAGCAGCAAGCTCATCCGCCCGCTGTGACCCGATGAGAAAAGACGTGCCGTCTGAAAGAGAGACACAGACCCCACGGTTCCCGGAGACCATATACGCAGCCCCTCTCTTTCCCCACCGGATGCCCCAGCCGCCATAATCCCGCAGCGGCCGGTATGACACAGATTCAGCAGCTGCAATCCCGAGGCAGTTAACATCCCGGAACTGCAGATGCACCGGGTACACGCGGTAAGAGAGGCGGCCACCCCCGACCCTCACCTCAAGCCGGAGGAGAAGAAAGAATACCGGCATACCGATGCCAAAGGCCGCAAGGAGCACCCACATCAGCCAGTCCGGGCCGGGATTGCCCCCGAAAGGGATGCCTGCAACAATCTGGAGGTAAAACCCGTACCAGACGAGCAGCGCGGCAGCCCAGACCACCATCACGAGCATGGCGGTCCGAAACCACTGCACTTCTGAAAAAATATCGCCCTCACGCATATCATCTACCTTCATCGCCCGACAAATACAGGATGCCACCCCATCCCATATAGACCCGCCGAAAAAATGAATAAAGACCAGAGACGGCGTTTAACCGGTAGAATACGCCAGAAACGAACGAAAAAAAACAAAGAGGCCGGGGCCGAGACTTGAACCCGAGTCCAGGGAGCCACAATCCCTGAGGATAACCACTACCCTACCCCGGCAAATGCCTCACTAAGATGCCTTTCTTATTTTGACAGCAGCGGTAATTAATCTATCTTATCTGTTCTGCCAAAGCGAGGGAGAAAACCACAGACCACCAGAAGAACCGGGAGTCACCGGACACCCGACACCAGACCGGAAAGACAGACGCACCTCCTGCAGGACCAGCGCCATCGCTGACCCCGAACAGACACAGATCAGCACGCCCCCTGAGAACAGCCGAGCGCTGCAACACAAAATGAAAGAAACATCACCCACCAGACAGACAACGGCACGGACACCATTAATACGTCAGGTGAACTATTTATATGAAAACGCTGCAAACCGGTGCATACTCAGGAGAGCGGCGGAAGAATTGACAATTTTTTTTAAAATACCAATACCAGAGACAGAGGGCGCAAGGCATGGCAAAAAAGAAGAAGACAGGATCAGAGGCCCCATCATCCATTCGTACACCAGTGGTTTGTGTACTGGGGCATGTGGACCATGGAAAGACATCACTGCTGGACCGCATCAGGGGCTCCTCAGTGGTGGACCGTGAGGCAGGAGCCATCACCCAGCATATCGGGGCAACGATTGTGCCGCTGGATGCAATCCGCAAGATGAGCGGCACCAGCGATGCAGTGGAGTTTGACGTACCCGGACTACTGTTTATCGACACGCCGGGCCACCACGCCTTCACCACGCTGCGCTCCCGGGGCGGGGCACTGGCAGACATGGCCATCCTCGTAGTGGACATCAACGACGGGTTCCAGCCGCAGACCAAAGAGGCGCTCCAGATCCTCAGGAACTACCGGACCCCCTTTGTGATCGCCGCCACAAAGATCGACCGGATCCACGGCTGGCGGGTGCAGGAGAATGCACCGTTCATGAAGACCTATGCGGCCCAGAACGAACGGGTCCAGGGGATGATAGAGACAAAGACCTACGAACTGGTCGGTGAACTATCGGAGATGGGGTTCAACTGCGACCGCTTTGACCGCGTGAGGGACTTTGCCCGCAATATCGCAATTGTTCCGGTCTCAGGCATCACCGGCGAAGGCCTCCCCGACCTCCTGATGGTGATGGTCGGCCTCGCACAGCGGTACCTGACGGAAAACCTCACCCTCTCCACCACGGGGCCCGGATACGGTACGGTTCTGGAGGTGAAAGAGGAGCGCGGCCTCGGGACCACCCTTGATGTCATCCTCATTGACGGGCAGCTGAACGTAGGCGACGAGATCGTCGTAGGCGGAGAACGGGGCGTTATCGAGACCAAGATCCGGTCCCTGTTAAAACCCCGCCCCATGCAGGAGATTCTCACAGAAGACCGCTTTGAGCGGGTAAAGCAGGTGACCGCCGCATCCGGTATCAAGGTATCCGCTCCGAAACTGGAGGGAGCCATCGCCGGTTCACCGCTCCGCGTGGTGCAGGGCAACCGTGATGAAATCATCGATGCCGTCACCCACGAGATGGAGGACATACAGGTGACCCTCTCTGAGGAGGGAGTATTCATCAAGGCAGACACCATCGGCGCCCTGGAGGCACTCTCCAAGGAGCTGGAGGAGAACGAGATCCCCATCATGCATGCAGAGGTCGGCCCGGTATCCCGGCACGACATCGTGGAGGTCTCGACCATCAGAGACCCCCTGTACTCCGTAATCCTCGCCTTCAATACCACCATCCTCCCGGATGCCATTGACACTCTCGCCGAGCACGCCATGGGCCATGTGCACCTCTTTGAGTCAGACGTCATCTACCACCTCATCGACGACTACATGGACTGGGAAAAGGAGACACGACGCCTCATGCATAAGGAGAGTTTTGAGAAACTCATCCTCCCGGCAAAGATCACCCTCCTCCCCGACTGTGTCTTCCGGCAGTCCAATCCTGCAGTGGTGGGAGTGCGTGTCGTGGCCGGAAAACTGCAGGCAGGTGTCAACCTTGTCCTCCCGTCAGGGAAGAGAATCGGACGGATTAAACAGATGAAGATGGGGCAGGAGAATATCAGCGAGGCAAACCAGGGTGCGGAAGTGGCAATCTCCATTGAAGGTCCGACGGTCGGCCGCCAGATTGACGTGGGGGATGACCTCTATGTCGAGATACCCGAACACCATGTCAAGGTCCTCGAGGGCGAGATGACCACCCACCTCACCGGCGGCATGATCGACATTCTTGAGGAGTATACGCGAATCCGACGAAAGGAACGGCCTTTCTGGGGCAAGTAACACGCCGGGAGCAGCAGGCGGCCACACCCCACAATTTTTAATAACTTCTAAACAAACATAATAGACACTTTCAGAAAGGAGCATTACAATATGGCAGACTTCAAAGTAGTTCTCTCAGATCCACAGGAGGGCATTTCATACAAGGTTGAGGCAACCGCCGGCATGGCAGGTGCACTCATTGGCAAGAGCGTTGGCGACATCATCCCGGGCGATGCACTCGGATTTGCAGGATACCAGATCGCAATCACCGGGGCAACCGACAAGACCGGCATCCCTGCACGCCGTGACCTCCCCGGACTTACCCGGAGAAGACTCCTCCTCGCAAACGGTGTCGGCTTCCACCCAACCTACCCAGGTCAGCGCAGAAGAATGAGCATCCGTGGCGCAGAGATCAACGGAGACTTTGTCCAGATCAATGCAAAGGTTGTTGAGTACGGCGAAAAGAGCCTGAAGGACTACTTTGCACCCGCTGCTGAAGAGCAGGCAGAGTAAATCTGAACAATTAAAAAAATACTTTTTTGCTGATTTTTAACTCAGCAGCCCGGACCGCTGAGTGAATCACGCAGTTTTTCAACGAGGTCCTCAAATGGCACCCCGTATTTCCGGGCAAGGATTACCACACCCGCCTCCGGGAGGAGACGTCCGTCAAACCCGTCGCTGATGAGGGCATGCATCTCTGCTGCCACATTCTGCTGCGAGATCCCCCGCGTCTCAGCGATGCGGACCATCAGAGTCTCACAATAATTCTCACTCTGCTGAAAGATATCTTCTGAAGGCCGGAATCCCAGCGGAATCTCCACCTCTGCAGGGTTAAAGGAAGGGACCAGCACCCCTCCCTCCTCACGCAGAAGGCCTTCACGAAGGGCAATGGCGATAAGTGACCCCGCCTGGTCTCGACTCATCCAGCGCCGGTCGATGGCGAGGAAGTAAATAAATTCAGGGCGGCGCAGCCGATCCCGGTGCATATGCCGGAATGGCGCCGCGACAGCCGTCCGCAGAGCCACCTATACCGCACCCTCAAGCAGATTCTTCAGGTCCAGTGCATCCAGACCGGTCATCGTACTGGTCTTCACCACCATACACTCACAGGCCATCCCCACCTCCTCGAGACGAAGAAGAAAGACATTCTTGGAACGGGGAATACGCCTGTCCGACATGAGTGTCGTCTCTTTGAGTTCTATCTGAAAATCAACCGCCTCCGTTATCGTATAAAGCAGTTCAGGAATGCGGTCCACCGGTACAAAAGTGATCTTCTTCTCTGCCACCGCTGCACTAAAATCAATCCGTACCATCTCCCCCCCGGGAGTCCGCCCAGTCTCATGCGTCCCATGCAGGGCACATACTGTGGACACCACGTCAATGAACGGGCGCTGTATTGTAAAAACCAGATCGTTTCTCATCGGGAAACGATGGTATATTCTGCGCATTACACCAGTCTTTAGATGATATGCATAATAAATGCATACGCTTAGATGCTGACAAACGATAGGGAAAAAAGGATTATTAGATGAGCACAGCGTTGATAACGCCGTCCTGACCAGGTCTGCTTACGATACGTGCCTCACCGATTTCGGTTTTGATAATGGCACCCTTCGTGAGAAGGTTTCGCCGCACGTAGTTTGGATTAGCAGCATTCTTGTCAACAGTCTCAATCGCCACACGGCGGGTTTCACCGTTCTTTGGGTTGGCCACATTTGCGTACTGTGCACGCAGCACCCGGATCTTCTGGTTTGCTCCCAGTGTGCGGACAATTTTCCTGCGGTCCTCGCCAATATGCGAATCAGCAGGTGCGCTGCCGATCTCGCTTCTCCTCTTACTCCGTGCGTACCGGATTCTGCCACCGGTTTCTTTCCGAACTGATCTGCCATGCCACTGCATTTAAACACCTGAATTGTATGAAATGTATTCAGAAGGGAGTAGGCCCTTCCCTGAAGTCTATAAATATTGCCCCTGTATCTATTTAATTCCACTGATCAGCGGAGTATCTCATCGAGAAGGGCTTCCATCCCGTCACCCGTCTTCATATTAGTCCGGAATACCGGCATCTCAGGGTTGTACCGGTGAATATCAGACTCCAGCCTGTCCACGTTACATCCAACATATTCTGCCAGATCCACCTTGTTGATGACAGCCATGGAACTCTCACGGAACATCATCGGGTGCTTGTTTGCGACATCGTCACCCTCAGTGGTGGAGACCACTACAATGCGCTTCTCTGCACCAAGGGCAAAGTCAGTCGGGCAGACCATGTTCCCTACATTTTCAATAAAGAGTATGTCAATCTCATCCAGCGGGAGATGGTCAATGGCATGGTGCACAAGGTGGGCATCCAGATGGCATTCCTTGCCGGTATTTGCATTCACTGCCGGCGCGCCGGTTGCAACGATCCGCTGGAAGTCGTCATCCCCATAGACATCGCCTGCGATGGCCCCTACATTCAGCCCCCGTTTTTTCAGCAGAGGCACCAGCTGTTCCACAAGAGAGGTCTTCCCGGACCCGATGGCACCGAGAAGGTCAAACGCACGAATGCCTGCTGCAGCAAGTATGTCATGATTCTTTGCAGCAAGGCGGTTGTTTGCGTCAAAGATGTCCTTTTCGATACTGACGTCGATGTGGTGCATACGTAAATGTATGACAAAGTATCGTTTATACCTTCACAAAGACATATTAAATATATGAATCCTGAGCGGACACTCTACCCGTGTTACTTCGATAGTGCCCTCACCCGCAGACAGGGCCGCCGCGTACCCCGGGAGATGGCACGGGAAGCCCCCCAGATCAGGGCAATCCACAAGGCCGCAAAGAGGGCCGGCCTCTCGGCACGGATTGACGAGGGAACCGCCCACCCTGCACACTGGCAAAAAAAGGATGGCAGGGTCATCGTCGAATGGAAGGGAAGCAAGGAAGAGCTGATGAAAAAAATCGCAACGAAGTTCTGAACGGGAAAGAGCACCATGTATGATCTCCACACCCATACGATCTTCTCTGACGGGGAACTGCTTCCGGCCGAGCTTATCCGCCGGGCGGCAGTGCTGGGATACCAGACGATCGGCATCACTGATCATGCCGACCGCTCAAACATCACCTCGCTTGTGCACGCCCTCGACCCGATGCGCGAGACGGCCCGGACATACGGGATCCGCCTCCTTGTCGGCGTAGAAATAACCCATGTGCCCCCGGGGGAAATATCCGTCCTTGCGCGTGAAGCACGCGATAAAGGAGCAGACATCATCATCGTACACGGAGAGACAACCATGGAGCCCGTTGCGCCGGGAACCAATGCCGCAGCCTGTGCCTGTGCAGATGTTGATGTACTGGCCCATCCCGGCCTCATATCACCCGCAGATGCCCGCTTAGCCCGTGAAAATCAGGTAGCACTGGAGATCACGGCAAGGGGCGGACATAACCGGACCAACGGTCACGTGGTCTGTGTGGCACGGGAAGAGCAATGCCTGCTTGCAGTTAATTCAGATACCCACGCACCCTCTGACCTGATGAGGATGGCGGAGCGGATGCAGGTTGCACGGGGCGCGGGCCTCACCGAAGTCGAGAGCGTTGCAATTCTCTCCGGGAAGAACCTTCCCTTCCTTTAGAGATGCCGCGCATACGGAATTCCTGCCCGGGGGCAGGAGTACCCGCATCGACCACAAGAGGCATATACCGGGCATTTGCATGCGATAGGGCATGCATTACCACCACAAAAATGCATACAATATATAAGAATTATGTCAATATTTAAATACCTTTAAATTCAACATATAATAGTTACGAACCCACAGGGCTCCAGATTTTTGGAAGGTTTTATTACATGAAGGTTGTTGGTCAAATCAGAAATATTTCAGGCAAAAACTGTGCTGTCGTCGCTATTGACGCAGGACAGCTGCCACGCCTCCACAGTGAGGTTGTTGACCGGCAAAGCAAACCTGTCGGAAAACTGGTAGAAGTGTTTGGCAATATCAAAACACCGTATGCCCTTGTTGTCTGCAAAGGCCAGTGCAAATGCAGTGTGGGTGACCAGCTGTATACCGAATAAGGATGATGAATTATGCAGGAAATTGAAAAACTAAAACAACTCCAGTCCCAGCGGGAGACACTCAGAAAAAGAACCACAGAAGCACAGGAGGCAGTTGCATCACGGACAGAAGAGACAACAAAGACTGTCTGTCCGGAGTGCGGCAGCCGCCAGCTTGTCCAGGACAACGAACGTGCCGAACTGGTATGCCAGAACTGTGGTCTGGTTCTCGATGACGAAGTCATTGACCGCGGCCCCGAATGGCGTGCTTTCGATCATGACCAGCGGATGAAGCGGTCACGTGTCGGTGCACCGATGACCTTTACCATTCACGACAAAGGTCTCTCCACGATGATTGACTGGCGGAACCGTGACTCATACGGCCGTGCGATCTCATCAAAGAATCGTGCCCAGCTCTACCGCCTGCGGAAGTGGCAGCGCCGTATCCGTGTCTCAAACGCAACCGAGAGAAACCTTGCATTTGCACTCTCAGAGCTGGACCGGATGGCTTCAGCACTTGGTCTGCCGCGAAACGTCCGTGAGACCGCAGCAGTCGTCTACCGTGATGCAGTCGACAAGAACCTCATCCGTGGCCGGTCCATTGAAGGAGTGGCAGCAGCTGCACTCTACGCAGCATGCCGCCAGTGCAATGTCCCGCGTACCCTTGATGAGATTGCAGAAGTGTCCCGTGTCTCCCGTAAGGAGATCGGCAGGACCTACCGGTTCATCTCCCGTGAACTCGGGTTAAAACTGCTTCCCACCTCACCGATTGACTATGTCCCGCGGTTCTGCTCCGGCCTGAACCTGAAAGGAGAGGTCCAGTCGCGTGCGGTTGAAATTCTCCGGCAGGCAGGCGAGCGTGAACTGACCAGCGGACGGGGCCCGACCGGTGTCGCCGCAGCAGCCATTTACATCTCCTCCATCCTGGGCGGCGAACGACGGACCCAGCGTGAGGTGGCAGAGGTGGCGGGCGTCACTGAGGTGACTATCCGGAACCGCTACAAGGAACTTGCAGAGAAGCTCGATATCGAGATCATCCTGTAAGATTGATAATCCCCCCCACCAATACTATTTTGGAGTATATTCCAACGGGCCTGTAGATCAGGGGTAGATCGCTACGTTCGCAACGTAGAGGCCGCGGGTTCAAATCCCGCCAGGTCCATGCTTTTGCCCGCCACCTCTCCGGAGAGGGACTTTTTGTAAAATCGGGAACATCCGGTGAAGACAGGGATTACGAACAGCTGCTAAAAATGAATATCTGATTTTTCCGTTCTTTTTTCTTACACCATCATTCCGGCCTCTTCACCGGCACATTCTGCCGCGTTTGGCGGTTCCGGGGTGAAAACGGCAAGGATGAGCACCGCCACCGCCACAATCGCACCCACAAAGAATGCAAGGTCAAAGGCAGACGCCATGATAGAGCCCGCAAGCTGCGGCTGGCTGGCCAGCGCTCCTTCGGTCAGCCCTTCCCGGCTGCTGAGGGTGATGAGCGACTGGATGAAGGCCAGTTCAAAGACCACGATGCCCACCGTAGCCCCTGCATTGCGCTCTGCGGTGGCAAGACTGGAGACCATGCCCTGCTTTTCCCGTGGGGCGAGGCACATGATTTCACTGGTGTTCGGTGAGTAATAGAGGCCAAGGCCGAATCCCAGCAGGGCAAGGGCAGTTATAATGACAACAGCCGATGTCTCCACCGCAAACGTGGAGAGCAGGAGAAACGAGAGAAGGTAGATGCCTGCCGCCCCGATGCAGAGTTTACGCGGCCCAAAACGACCATACAGGGCACCGGATGCATACCCGGCAGCCATCAGGGTCACCGAGGGGACGGTCAGGTAGAGGCCGGCGACCGATGTCGGCATTCCCTGCACATACTCGAGGAAGAAGGGCAGCAGGAAGTTTGACCCGCAATAGGCAAACATCATCAAAAGCGCCCCGATGTTTGCAAAGAGGAAATCCCGGTGCCGGTAGAGCTGCAGGTCGAGCAGGGGATCAGGCGCTGAGCGTTCCTGACGGACAAAGAGAACAGCGCCTGCGGCACAGATGACACCCGCCGTGAGAATCGGGGCCGAGGTGAACCCGAGGGAGATGCCCATGTTCAGGGCATAGATGAGGGCGGCAAGCGTGATGAAGAGGTACAGGGCACCCCGGCGGTCGAACGACGCGGTCTTTTCACGGGCGGGCAGAGAGGGGATGACGGCCGCACCGAGGATACAGGCGAGAATGCCCACCGGGACGTTGATTAAAAAGATCCAGTGCCACGAGAGCATCCCGGTGAGAATCCCGCCCAGAAAGGGTCCTGCGGCGACACCGAGGGAGGCCATCGTCACCACAAACCCGATCGCCTTTGCCCGTGACTCAGGCGGCAGAAAGACCGTCACCATCGCGGTGCTGATGGCGCCGAGCATCGCCCCGCCCACCGCCTGGATGGCACGGGAGCCGACCAGCATGAGAAATGACGGAGAGAGGGCACAGAAGAGCGACCCGGCGGCAAAGACAAGAAACCCGGCAAGAAAGATCCGGCGAAAGCCGATTCGGTCCGAGAGCTTCCCGAAGATCATCAGGCAGCTCGTAAGAACGAGCAGGTACATCGTCGAAACCCAGGAGACGAGTCCCGTTGAAACATCAAAGGATGTCGAGATGGTCGGCAGGGCAATATTGACGATGGAACTGTCCAGTGCGCTCATGAATGCGGCGACGGATATCGCAAAAAGCAGGAGTTTCTGGTTTGTTAGTGCCGGGGGTGTTTCCATGGAGGGCTCCTGATGTAAGTATCAAACGGTTAAACAGGAGGATATTTGAGGGTTGCTTTTGGGATTGACCGGAAATTTTTCAGGCGCAGTAAGGAAAAATGAGCGATCACAGTCAACTTCTAATGGTGATGCCCATATGTCAGAACCAAACCCTGATCAGCAAAGGTCGCTGCAGTACCCTCTCATACCCTTAAAAAATTAGAATCTGCCGGAAGAATAGGAGTGGCAGGTGCATGAAATGGCAATGCACCTGTCTGTCCACTGTTTCCATCAGATAAAGACCGAATCAAATGAGAGAGAGACGTGGTAATCCCCGGCCAGGCAGGAATGAATATCGGGAACCGGCTGGTTCAGGATGAGCGGCTCAATGGTGAGACCACCGGAATCGTCTTCCCAGATGGGAAATGTGAGTACGACTTCCGAACAATTCAGGTTTTGATACTCAAAGGCGTCCCCACCCTTCACCTGAAGCGGAAGAGAAAGCGTATAGCCGTCTGAAGCAAGGAAGCCAGGCAGAAGTTCATTCGTATCACACACCGTAATCTCAACCGCCGTCACATCCGGATCATTGGTCTCAATATCAAAGGTGACGGATTCCTCATTGGGACCCTCTTCCAAGGTGCCAAAGGAAATATCACCCACGATATTGCAGACGTACCAATACTCTTCGCTTCCACCCCCATCATCTGAAGATGGCTCCACGGTTTCGTTTTCCACGACAGGAACATCAACGCTCCTGTTAACATAGACAAAACCAGAGATACCCTCAATGTCCATTACAGTGCCATTTTCATCATCCATTTGGTGAATGGTGACTATTATGGGAGACACACCCGGAGTAATACCCCTTACATGCATTGATGCCAGCAGGGTCGTGTCCACGCTCTCATTCACCATCTGAGAATCACCCGTCACCTGCAGATTCACCGAAGAATTGGGGAAGGTAATATTTTCGAAGGGGGTCACCCACGAGGGGAATTCTACACCAACCCATTCTGCCACGGACGCATTTTCAATCGAGAGAGTAAGATTGCACACAGAGAGTCCCTGAGTCACTGCATCAGAGGTTACATTAACAACCTCTTCTGCGCCGGTTTCCACGGTGACATTGAGTATACGTACTCCCGGAACATCCACACCATCTTCCACAGGATCATCTGCAGGAGGGTTGTCCGTTGGTGGAACGGCGACACTCTCGTTGACAGAAATCACACCGGCCATGCACTCAACATCCATCATCGTGCCGTTGCCATCATAGAACTGATGAACGGATATTGCCACAGGAGATTCTCCCGCACCAATGCCCCGCACACGCAGAGTTGCAAGAAGCACAGGTACGGGAACTGCTTCAGACGATTGGGATTCGTCCACTCCCTTCAGATCAACCAGCGATGCGGGAAAGGTAGTGTTCTCAGAAGATATGACCCATTCAGGAAATTCAACCCCGGTAAACTCAGCTACAGACCCATTCTCCAGTGAGAGAGTAAGATTGTAGATGCTGATTCCCGCTGGCGCTGCATCAAGGGCCACAACAATCACTTCTTCTTCACCGGCACCGACCGTGACATTTGTCATGTTCACGCTCAGAGCAGCCCCCGCAGTGCAGCACACCGCCGCAAGGCAGAACAGGGAAAGCATGACAACGTTCAGTGCCTGCATCTGCCCACCTCCCGGAAAATGATCCCCACATTTTCAGGAATTTTCATTTGGAACAATCTCCTTCCCAGCCCCAGTCCCAGGCCCATCCCCGACAGTGGCGCCATCTCCAGCGCCAGCAGTTGTTATCAGAATCTTCTTTCTCAGGGGTAGTAAACTGGTATTCGTCCGAGACAGCTGCTTCATCCCGATCCATCACGGACAGGACACGGAAATAGTATGTCTCGTCCGGGGTGAGGTCTTCAATCAATACCGTATGCTCATACACCAGCTGGAATATGTCACCAGATGCCTGGAAGGAATAGTCCTCAAACACGGGACGGGACTCAGTATCATACCCAACCCGCGAGATAGACTTCCCGTTGGTCTTCCACACAATCTCCACCGCGTCGCAGGTTACATCGACGACATGCACATCATAGATCCAGAGCGGGACGTGCCCCGTAATAACAACAGACGCAGAATCAGATGGGGCGGCTCCTGTGGCTCCTCCGGTACTGGCAAGCACGACGCCAATACACACAAAAAGAAAGAGAAGGATTTTGCCCCTCATCTCTCAGCGCTCCCGCCGCATCTTCAGGCCGACCGCGACCACAAGGAGGGCTGCAAGGCTCAGGATGGGAGACAGCGGGGTTGATTCCTGGCTGCCGGTTGTGGATCCTGTATTTCCATCACTACTTGACGCGAGAACTGCCCACATACTAAAATGATTGGTACTTGTTGTGAGAGTCATCTCATTTTCATTCACCTTGGTCGGCATGACTTCCCACTGATGCTCAGCCTCATTAAAGAAACCAAGTTTAAGAAGCGAAGGTTTTCCTCCCGCCACTGCGAGGTCATCCTCAGAATATCTGACAATCAATGTTGCATCTTTACTCAGTAGACCGGAGAGCCCGTTCACACAGAAGCAGGTCGTGCCGAGTTTCACATCTGGGTTAGTACTCGGAAGATCGCTCTTTTCGACCGCTTTCAGCGACACTTCTGTATCTCCGAATACTGCTCCCTGAGGGAAGCTAATGCTACATCTACCATCGGAGGAGGCAAGTTCTGTTGGACTCCCTGGGCTCACGATGACTGAACATCTAGCAAAGGGCGGCACATATTCTTCACTGACTTCAAATGAGGTGCTCATTTCATCGATCAGTGCACCATCTTCAAACAATATTTTTGAATTTACTGTATATACGCCCAAGTCGATCGGACCAACATATTGTTGTTCAAATTTCTGAATACTCATGGGAAGAAGCATGGTATCTGTTGGATCAGTAGTAATTTCCTCGAATAATTCATCATTTTGGTTGAAAATTTCAATACGGTTAATCAAATGGCCATAGTAATAATTTCCAGTGTTTTCAAACATCGTTGAAATTTTTAGAGGTTGACTATCTGTCACATCTCCAATCGTTATTTCAGAAATTTTTCCCGTTTTAATAATCTCTTCACCCGAAATTGTTATCAAAACAGGAATGTCCACAGCTGTAGAGAATCCTACAGATCCTGAACCTGAAGGTAGTGTGTAAATATGAATCATTGCATATCTACCTCCTGTCCCAACATCACGTGGCAAATCAATATTTGCTCGAACAGTTTGAGTTTCACCGGGATTCAAATGTATTGATACCTTATCCAGAGAAATGTATTCACGAGCGGAGTATGGACTGTTGTCTTCAGATGGAACAATTCGCACAGTTTCACCGGATATAATATTGGATAACCCATGAACTTCGATGGAAATATCCACAGGTGATTCGGTATCAATTAGACTCAGTGTCATGGTATGAGTGGCCGCATCACCAGGTGACATCTCTGCAATGAATTTAACATTTGTAACTTTAAGGCCAGCAGAAGCAGAATTTATACAAAGGACAAGAAGGAGCAATAAGCAAAAAATAAGTCGTAAATTTCTTTTTTTATCGGTATCAGATTCCATAATTTAAACCTCATTATAATCTCATCGTTAAAATAAATCTATAAATGGGTGAATATGATTAACCCATTTATGGAAACTCTAATCCACGTCTGCGGAAACTGCAAAGGTTATAGTGATACCGTATTTATCAGGTTTATCACCGTACTCAGTGGTTTGTTCAAAATAGACATTTTTACTGTACTGGCCTGTTGGAGCCGCACCAGATACAACAGAATAACTTGTTCCGAGCGGTGTTTTTACGGAAGAGCTATCACCAATATAAATCCCCTGTATTAAGGTAGCCGGGGTCGTTAATGTCGTACTCAGCATTTTTCCATCATTAGTGCCAGTTGCCGTGCAATCCCAGTCAATATTTGAACTTACTTCAATTTTCGGTACACTGGTAGACTGAGTACCAACATTCGCAAATGTCCAGTCAATATCGGCGCCTTCAGTAACACTAATTGAGAGAGAAGACTGAACCTCTGCATCAATTTGAACTGTGTCTCCAGCCATAACCCCCGGCACCATCGCCAGAGCAACAAGCAGCACTGCTGCTATAACAAACTTTTTCATGTTTTCAATTCTCCTTTAACTCAGGGACCGGAATTGTGGTCCCACCATTTCGACATGCAAGAACTCCCCCCTTGCCGCTTTCGAAGCACGGGGTGCTGCCGCCATCAACCTGGGGAGAAGGCAGCACCTCTTCGGAAGCCTTACACACTGAACACTATTTTTGAAAGAATATTAACATATTGCAAGGCCAAATATGGCCCCGATACCGCATTCGCGAGCGCACAGACATTTCCGTGCAGTAGTGCATGCATTCCCAGAATCCACATTCCTGAGATCGTTTCCGCAATGACGGACACAGTGGCGATACATCACCCAACCAGAGGCTGAAGACAAATGATATGAATGTTTGAATGGGGAAAAGGCGATTTATTCGGGTGGATGAGGAAGAAGAGAGTGCGGCACTCTTATACACCCTTTCACAATTCCCCTGCGGCATCTCACATCCATCACCATCGGGGTAATCCCCACTCCGTCCAGGAAAATAATACCTCATCCAAAGTCCCGGTCTCATTTTACGAACACCGAAATAAGATGAATAGCACTTTTTTTTGAAAATAGCCCAGATATAAACCAAAATCAAGGCGCACATGCATGCAGTGCCGCGCCTTCCCGTGAGCATAAAACCACCCACATTGAACGCGCGCGCGAAATTAAAGCGATAAATGGCATCAGGTAACAAAACAAATCCAGAATAATCCACGGAAAAAAACAAAAAAAATCTTCAGAATTCTGGCAGAAACTACCTTACGGGACCCACACCTCCCTGATACGACTGCTGCACCGCCCTCATCATCAGCGAAAAAACAGCATAACCATCAGCGTCCGGCACCCGACGAAGGGAGGGACGAGCCGCATATATGAGGTTAATTTTATCTTACTGATTACAACAGGTTTTATTGTGGTGAACGCCTTCCATGCTTGACTATTCTGACGAACTCGGAGAGATAAGCCAGCTCCTTGCTGAACAGCCGCATGGAATGACGATCACCTCAATCGCTGCAGAAAGCGGCATCGGCCGAAACCGCGTGGCAAAATATCTCGATGTCCTCTCCCTCTCCGGCAGGACAGGGATGAAACAGATCGGCAACGCAAAGGTCTTCTTTCTCATTAACCGGATTCCCGTCACTTCGATGCTGAATCTCTCGTCTGACTTCATCATCGTCGTCAACAACAGGCGTGAGGTGGCCTATGTGAGTGACAATCTCCTTGAAACCGAACAGCTCCGGCGGCAGGAGGTCATCGGCACTGACATCTCACACCTCGGCATCTCACTCCTCCCGTTCCCCGACCTTGCAGACTACATCCTCCAGGCGATTGGCGGCAGGGAGATGATGACCGAATACGCTGTGCCGGGCAACGAAGGGCCGCAATGGTTTCGGGCAAAGATCATTCCCACTGCATTTGAGGGAGGAGTGAAGGGTGCAGGCATCATGCTGGAGGACATCACCGATCTGAAGGCATATCAGGCACAGCTTGAGGAGCGGATTCATGCAGACGGAATCAGGCTTGCCACCACCACAGACGACCTGAACCGTGAGATCGAGGGACACGGTGAGGCATTAAAAGCCCTTAAAAAGAGTGAACGGCGCTACCATGCCCTCGTCGACCATGCCCGTGAGGGGATTCTCGCCCTCGACCCAAACGACGGCATCATCACCTTCGTCAACCCGACCATGGCCACCATGCTTGGCTATGCCATCGGTGAGATGCAGGGCCGCTCTGCCTTTACCTTCACGGACGATGCAGGCACCCGCATGCTCCGGGAGGCGCAGGCACGCCTGACAGAAAACGGCGACCACGAAGGGGAGATCAAACTGTTTCGCAGAGACGGGACAATGGTATACGCAGAAATAACATCCACCCCCATGCACACCCCCGGCGATAATGACCGGCGCTGGCTGCTTTTAATCAACGATGTGACCGACAAAAAAAAGAAGGAGGCTGCCCTGAAGTTCACAAACACCCTCCTGAACGGCATCATCGAGGGAAGCGACCGCATGGTCGCCGCTATCGACACCAACTTCGCCTTCATCACTTCAAACTCCGCCTATAAAAATGAGTTTGAACGGGTCTTTGGAAGACCCCCGGAAGCCGGCATGAGGATTGAAGAGATACTCTCGCACCTGCCGGATGATCTGGAGAAGGCCCAAACACTCTGGGCACGGGCGCTGGAGGGGGAGGACTTCCGCGTCGTTGAACGATTCGGAGAAGAGAATGAGTACGAGATCCGCTTCTTCCCCCTCAGAGACAATGAGGGTACAATATTCGGCGCCGTCAACCTCCTCTATGATATCACAAGCCTTGAAAAGGCGGTCAGGGTGTTTCAGGAACAGGACATCGAGCTTCGAAAACTCCTGGGACAATCAGAGGTGTCATCCATCCAAACACAAACAATGGACAGTGCCAGACCGTAAAACCCATTTTTCCATCTATTCCCAGTAATGCGAATACCCCGCCTTCTCAAGCGGTTTCCCGTCCAGAAACACCCCTTCTCCCTCAGAAACCCGCCCAATACAGGTCCCATCCACACCTTCAACCGGGAACACGTCCTCAGGACAGGTGAACAAGAGGCCGAAGTCGCCGCCGCCAAAAAGGGCATAGCGGGCCGCATCCCCGTCAGGCACCCCCTCCGGCCGGGGGATGGCAGCCTCCACTATATCCAGCCGCACCCCGGACGCCTCGGCAAGGTCGTGCAGGGATATCGAGAGCCCGTCAGAGACATCCATCATGGCAGTCGCCCCGGCACGCCCGAGGGCCTGCCCCTCGAATACACCCGGCCGGGGAGTCACCAGTGCCTGCCAGTGGGCCGGATACCCGTCCAGCCCCGCCTGCGCCTGCCCGGGAGTCCCGGTGACCGCCACAATATCGCCGGGCCGGGCACCCCGCCGCCGTACCAGACAGTCACACGGAACCCGCCCGAGGCCGGTCGAGACCAGCGTGCACTCCGTATGGGCGTCGAGATCGCCACCCATTAAACGGCAGCCATAGGCACGGCAGCAATCGTCTGCGCCGCGGATAATCGCCTCAACGCGGTCCGCACGGTTCACCCCTGCTGCCAGAAGCAGGGCAACGGGGGCCGCCCCCATCGACGCCACATCGGAGAGGGTGACGGCCGCTGCCATCCAGCCGCATTCATAATCCGTCATTCCTTTCGGGAAATCGGTCGTCTCATGGAGCATATCAGTCGACATCACCAGATAGTTCCCGCCATCGTCGATGACCGCACAGTCGTCATCCGTCGCTGCAGTCCCGATGATCGCACGAATCGCCTTCACCAGTGCCCTGTCATCCATCCCGCTTCACCTCACGCTCCCGTTGTGTCCGGTACTCCCGGAAAATTGATTCAATCATCTCTGACTTCTTCCCCTGCTCATAGGCGGCGATCTCTTTTTGCCACGCCTCCTCTGCCGCCGCAACACGGGCGGCATCCGCACTCCCGACCGGGCCGCGGATCTCAAGGGCCGTCTCTTTGGAGCCGAGGAGCACAATCCCCCGTTCGAGGCAGGCGTCTTTGAGGCGGCCGTCACCGCCGCCGATAAGCGCCCGGATCCGGAGTTCTGCAAGGGTGTCAAGCACCGTCGTCCCCCACCCGGCCGTCGTCTTCACCGCGATGATGTCGCCTTCTGCAATCCCGAAATCGCTTTCCACCCGACGGATTGCATCGCGGGAGAGGGACTCGGCCGCCTTCACAAGCAGGCGATCATCTCCCGCCTGGCTGCTCGACAGGCGGCGGAGGCGGTCCACCTGCTTTCTCAGCTGTTTTGTCCGTCGCTCCTCCCGCCGGAGCTTCTTCTTCTGGTTTGCGATGATCGTATCGAGCTTTGCAACCTCGGTATCCCTGCGCAGGGCCTGACTCTCCGTCGTCCGTTCCCGGTCCAGAAGCGCGTTCAGGCGGGCGATCTCTTGGTCCTTTGCCTCCCCTTCCGCCTGCAGGTCAGCGACATGCCCCCGCAGGGACTTCACCATCCCGTCGAGCTGGAGCAGGCGGTCGTCCCGCGGGCCGGGGGCAGGAACAGCCTCTTCTTCCCCTTCCCCCTCCGGTGCAGGGGCAGGCACGCCCTTTCCCAGGATCTGCTCGAGAGAGAGGCCCCGGACAACACCAGCCCGGACGTCATCCATGTCATGGCCGGGCGGCACCCGTTTTGCGACGTTCCTGAACTTCGGCTGGTAGGCGCGGAAGGCGTCCATCGCCGCCGAGAGGGAGTCGCGCTCATGATCGTTCCCGTAGGGGATATCACCGCAGAGTGTTTTCTTCTCCTCTACCGTCCGGTCAGCCTTCGGCGTATAGCCGACCGCCGAGAAGGCCCGGCGGATGCGCTCGACCGAGGCGGGCATCGGGTGCACATCGGTGGCCACCACCAGCGGCCGCCCCGCGGTGTAGAGCGCTTCAATCACATCCGGCATCGCCATCGTCCGGGAGCTCCTGACAAGCACCGGTTCGCCGTCCAGCGTGACCGCGGCGATGCCCACTGTCGTCCCCGGATCGATGCCCACAAAGAGATACCGCTGTCCGCCGCCCCGCGTCCGGTAGCGGATACGGTCGAGCCGGCGTCCCGCCACCTTCACCTGCACATCTGCCGACCGGACAGTGGTGACCGGCACATCCTCCCGCGGGGAGGCGACCGTAAAATGCACCCGGCCGAGGCCGCCGAACGCCTTCACCTCCTCTGTCGTATACGAGAGGCCGTGCTCCCGCAGTGTCGCCTCCACATCGCGGGACGTCTGCCGCACCGCCCCGTGCACCTTGCGTGCGTAGCGGTTCTGGCTCCATCCCCCTTTCCCGAGCGACCGGCCCCGCGAGACGAACACATCAGTCGTATTCTCAAAGGCCACCACCTCCGCACCGCCGCCGAGTTCGGCGACCACCGCGGATGCGCGGGCCTCTGCAAACGGATCCAACCGGTTGAACTTCATATTGTACCGGGCGGCCACCCGCGGGAGGGACTGCTGCTTCTCCCCGCCGGTGGACTGCACCAGCATAGTCTGCGGGGGCAGGGACTGCAGAAACGAAAAAAGAGCCCGCTGATCACGGGCAATCTCCTGCACCGAGTCGACGGCGAGGATGTCGGGTTTTTCACGCGCGATACGGCGGAGCAGACGGAATACCGAAACCTCGGCAGTGTCCTGTTCCTGACTGTCCTCGCGGATTACAAGGGCAAAACGCGGTCTCTCGCCCCGCGAACGTACTGATCCATGGATAATATCGATCCCAAAGACCTTCACCCGACCACCTGCGCAAGTGTCTCTTCCACCGGCGCATCGACCCGGTACTTCCGGGAGAAGAAGGTACAGATATTGGTGATGTCGCGCAGCAGGATCTCTGCTGCTGTCGGGTGTGCGGGATCGATCCACTGCGGCCAGTCAATCAGCCAGACATCCTTCCCGTCCACCATGACATTAAATTCCGAGAGATCGCCGTGAATATAGCCGAGCTGATAGGCTTTGGCCACATTCTCCACAATGACCGCAAAGACATCATCCGGATTCTCCAGAGTCGCCTGTGCGATGGGCACCCCGTGGATAAACGTCATCACAATGAGATTGCGGTTGATGTCTACCGGCACCGGCACCGAAACCTCTGCGTGCAGGGCAGTGAGGGCGTCATACTCCTGACGGGCCGAGAAGGTTGAGGCAAATATCCACGGGAAATGCTTGTACTGCGGCATATAGGTCCGCGACCGGCGCACGGTCTGGAACGACTGCTGGCCGACCCGGTGAAACTTCAGGGCAACAACCCCCATCCCCATCGCCTCATAGACTGTCGCCTCCTTCCCGACGCCGAGGAGGCACCCGAGGGAGGTGACCGACCCTTTGCGCACCGCACCCTGCAGGGCGAGGGCGTCAAATCCGGTGAAGACCATCTGGTATCCTTTGTAAGGCACAGAACTGCTCTTCACCATGTTGCGCTCCATCAGGTGTCCGAGGCGGTAGGCCAGTTCAGACTCGGAGAGCTTCGTCTGGTGGCGGAGAACATCCTCCGGGACCCAGCGGTAGTGTTTCATCAGTCGTTCCAGGGCGAGCAGGATCTTGATTTCGAAGCGGTGAAGGCCACGCACATCGTCAGCACAGATGGACATTATTGTAGTATGGATTTAACATGAGAGATGATATATCTTTGATTGACACCCCCATGAACTGTTCAAAATGCCGCCGGGAGGCGATCATATACCAGCGGTACTCAGGAATGCACCTCTGCCGCGAGCACTTCACCGAGAGCGTCGAGTCCCGGGTGAAACGCGAGATACGCAAACACCGGTGGGTGGAGCACGGCGATACGATAGGCGTTGCCCTTTCGGGCGGGAAGGATTCCACATCTCTCCTGCATTTTCTCATCAAAACGTTTGGCCATCGCCCGGACATCACCATCCATGCGATCACAATCGATGAGGGCATCGCCGGCTATCGTGACCTCTCTGAGATGAAAGCAATTGTCGAACGCTACGGGGTGCCCTGGCATACCGCTTCCTTTGCTGAGGAGTATGGCATCACCCTGGACGGCATTGTGGAAGGCCAGGGGGACGACCGGCGCTCCTGCTCATTCTGCGGGGTGCTGCGCCGCCGGGTGATGAACCGCATTGCACGTGAGGCCGGGTGCACGAAAATTGCATTCGGATTTAATCTCGACGACGAGGCACAGTCCGTGATGATGAACGTCCTCCGGGGAGACACCGAACGCCTGACCATGCCGCAGCGGGAGAATCCGGGGATGATACCGCGGATACGCCCCTTTGCCGCCATCCCTGAGCGTGAGGTCGCACTCTACGCCCATCTGCATGTCGGGCCTCTTGCAGACCACGGGTGCCCGTATGCCCACAATGCCCTCCGCGGGGATGTGCGCAGGCTCTTAAACGAGTATAACTGGCTGCACCCGGCCACCAAATACGCGGTACGGGGCCTGGGAGAAGACCTGCAGGGACTGGGCGCCGGCCCTGCCGCACCGCCGGAGATCTGCCCAAGATGCGGCGAACCGGCATTCGGAAACTGCCGGACCTGTGCAGTCCTCGATGAGGTGAGACGGGGCGAAGGGCGATGAAACCCCATAAGAGTCTGAAACGGATCATCCAGGGTGTGGCGCCGCCCAAGCGTCTGCGCCTCTATGTCACTGCTCTTGCGGCCCAGATCATCATCTATGCCCTCCTCATCTACCTTTTAATCCCCATACTGGAAGGGTATACCCTCACCCCGATAGAATCACTCTACTTTGTGGTCATGACCATCTCGACCGTGGGCTATGGCCTCACGTTCCCGATGGAGAGTGACATCACCCATGTGCTCGTCATCATCATCATCATCGCCGGGGTGACCACGGTCCTCTTCATCATCCCCGCCCTGCTCTCCCCGTATCTCGAACGGGCCTTCCGCACAGGGCCTCCCCGCCGGACTTCAATCCGTCCGGACGGCCACACCGTTGTGGCGGGCTTCAATGAGGTCACGCGATCACTGCTTCAAATGCTCCCGATTGCTGAAAATGACATCATCCTCGTTGAGGAGAGTGAAGAACGTGCAAAGAAGGCACTCGGGATGAAAGGGGATGCACCGCAGGTCATATGGGGCAAATACAATGACGAGGAGACCTGGAAGAATGCCTGGATCTCAAAGGCGGACTACGTCATCATCAATGAAGAAGAGCACACTGCGGCAAAGATCATCCTCGGGATTACACGTATGACCGATGCGAAGATCATCACCATTGTAGAAGACATCTCCAAGGACCGCTTTCTCCGCTACGCCGGGTCTGAATATATCCTCTCCCCGAAAAGCGTTGCCGGAAAGAGCCTTGCCCGCTATGCCGTCCCCGGCCCCTTCTTCGAGACCATCTATGATGAAAACCCGTACTGCACCCTCCAGTCCACGGAGGGACCCGAAAACGGCGGGGAAAAACGGAAGATATTCATGCTTCCCGTCCTCGAAGGATTCCGCTTCGTGGGGCACACGGTGGGTGATATTAACCGGAATGACGAACACCCGATTGAGATCGTCTCATACTGGAAGGGACACGACTTCATCATGTACCCGGATGAAATGGCGATCATCGACAAGTCGATGATCCTCTTTGTCCACGGGGCGGAGGCGGATGTCCATGCCACGCTCGATGAGAGCCTCACCCCCGGGACGACCGATGCCTATGCGGTTATTGTCGGATTCGGCCGGATCGGGAGGACCGTGTATACGGAACTGGAGGAGATCGGCATCCATGCCACGGTCATCGATCCGGTGGCAGACGAGGTGCCCGGGATCCACGGCAGCGGGGAGTCAGAGGCTGACCTCATTGCAGCGGGCATCACCCATGCCTCGGTATGCATTATCGCAACCTCGGATGACGACGTGAACATCTTCAGCACCCTGATGGCACGGACGCTCAACCAGAAGATGCGGGTGCTCTCGGTTGCCACCGAGCCGGAATCGGTGGAGAAGCTCTACCGGGCGGGTGCTGACTATGTCGTCGATCTCCCGACCCACGGGGCGATTCTCGCAGCAAACATCGTCCTTGCCGACCTCATCCACCTCATTCTTGACCTGCCGGGCATCCAGGGGCAGAAGATTGCAGCCAAGCATATTATGAATAAACTCCCCATTACGGTAGAGGGTATTGAGGCACGGACGGGCGTGCAGGTCATCGGGTTTCGCGGGCGCCATAAATATGTGATACACCCGGAGAAAAACCGGATTTTAATGGAAGGTGACGAAGTGATCGTTATCGGCACCCGGGACCAGCTGCAGGCATTCATCCGCGCAACATCACCAGGAGATAACTGAAATGAAACAAACATGTGAAACAGGCTGTGAATGCGAACGAATTGAACAGATGATACGCCACACGCTCTGGTCCTCCGGGGCCAAAGGATTTGTCGTGGGCATCAGCGGCGGAGTGGACTCGGCCCTCGCCGCAGCACTCTGTGCACGGGCGGTGGGCGGAGAACGGGTGGTGGGCATCGCCCTTCCGTCCCCGGTCACCCCTGAAGCCGACCTGAAAGACGGTGCCGACCTCTGCGCCGCGTTTGACATCCCCTTCAAAACGATATCCATTGAACCGATGCTCAATGCCTTTGCCGGCATGGAAGAGTTTGAGAAGACCCCGTATCTGAACGGCAACCTGATGGCCCGCATCCGCATGACGACACTCTATTACCATGCAAACCGTCTGCATCATCTCGTCTGCGGGACCTCCAACCGGTCTGAATACATGCTTGGCTACTGCACCAAATACGGCGACAATGCGGCCGACATCCAGCCGATTCTGCACTGCTACAAGACGAGGGTCTTTGCACTCGCCGAAGAGGTCGGCGTGCCGGCACCCATCATCGAGAAAGCCCCCTCCGCAGGACTCTGGCCGGGCCAGAGTGATGAGGCGGATATCGGGTTTACCTATGCAGAGATTGACCGTGCACTCGCCTCTCTTGAGGCGAACAACTGGACGGCGTCAAATGCACAGGAAGAGCTTATCCTCGGGAAAGTGCAGGCATCCATGCACAAACGCATGGGCCCGCCAAACCTGATGGATATCTCATAATCATCTATTTTAACGTACGAAACAATGCCGCGTAGTTCCCGGGATCGTTCAGGTAGCCAAGGGCGTCCCCGCCGATAAGATCGTATATCTCCCTGCCGTGGACGATGCCCGCCTCAGGGAATTCCGGGGCATCCCGTATGGTAAGGGGACCCGCACCAGGATATCGTGGATTCTTTATCCACCCGTCAGTGCAGTGGTAGTATGCCGCCCCCCGGTGTTCTTCATACGCTGCATATTCACTTGAAAACTCTTCGGATACCAGATTTACCATGCAGAGTTCAGTATCTGCCGGATTGATGGTGACATGCCCGTATCCCGGCGGAACGAGGACGGCATCGCCGGGCCCTGCCCGTACGACAATCACATCTGCTGCATCCCGTGTCTGAAGCAGGTATTCAGCCCTGCCGGAGAGCACCTGATAGAGTTCGGGATAGCCGGTGCCGTCCGGTGCTGCCGGGTGATAATGGCCCTTGGTCTTAGCAAATTCCCCGCATACGCTCATCGGGGGAATGACCGTATAATCAAACCGTATCCTGTTGGCGGTCAGCCAGTCCCGGTCCTCTGCCGTGCGGGCAAGGTTCCGGTACATAAAATAGAGGGGGCCGGATGCACTGCACCCTGCCTCGGCAAGGACCGGACGCATCTGGCCTATTGTTCGTATCTGCGGTTCGGGCAGATCGATGTCCCGGTACAGTTCCATTATTGTTGTTTCTGTTTCCGCTGTTGATATAGATAGTACCCGGCACCAAGGATTACGAAGAGCAGCACCGTGATGAAAATGGGGTTCGTGAAGATGGTTCCAAGGCCGCTTCTGCTCTGGATGGTCACTTCAGCCTTCATCGGGTCTGAGATGACACTGTTTTTCAGGGAGTCCTTGTACCGGACCTCAGTGTCCAGTCCATAGGTCTTGATGGTGGCATCATCAGAGACGCTGACCTGATAATAGGCTGTTGCCGTTTCACCGGGTGCCAGGTCCCCGAGGTATGCAGTGTCGTCATTGCTCGTGAACGGGTCAACGGCACTGATACGGGAGGTGGCATCATAGGCAGTGGCACCGCCGGTGTTTTTGTAAACCACTTCAATCGTGCCCTTCTCTGCCGGATACATCGTAAATGCCTCAGAGACTACCTCGAAAGTTATCTCCTCTCCGACCGGGACACCGATGGTCACCAGCTTTGAGGTGACTTTGTCGCCTTCACTGTTCTCATAGGTGACAGCGAGATTCATCGGATAGGATGAGCCGGAGGCATCCTTTGATGCGGCTACCTTGAAGTGCGCTGTTACTGTTTCGCCGGGGGCGAACTCACCGATAAAGAAACTGCCGTCGGTCGGGGTGACCGGGCTTCCGGAGACCGGTGAGAGAACGAGTGTCGCCTGCTGTCCCGTGTCCTGTCCGCTGTTTTTTACGGAAACGGTCAGATAGCCTTCCGTGCCGGCATTGAGTTCAACGACATCTGCCGAGAGTACGGTGGCCTGCACATCCGGTTTGATGACGACTTCAAGGGAGAGGGTATCTGTTTTAGTCCGGTATTCATACTTCAGTGCGTCATTGCTGAACTCATTTGCCTGATAGAGGTATGTGTATTCCAGGGTGACCGGCAAAACGTAGGTTCCTGCTGGCGCACCATCGTTGATTCTGACCTCAAATGGCGCCTGCACGCGTGCACCGCCTTTAATGTCGCCCACCAGCTGTGCATCAGTCTTGACGGAGACCGGGGCATTCCCCTCGCCGAGGGTGACAACCACGTTCTTTGCGGTGTTCGGCCGGTCTTCACGGGCCACATTTGCCGGATTCTGTGAGGAGAAGTCAATGGTCCCGATGTTCTCCACCTTCACCGGGATCGTTACCATGGTATCAGGATAGTATTCATTGCTGCCCTCGATACTGACACGCAGATCCGGTGGTCCGGAGATCACTTTCTCTGCTGCCATCACCGGTGCGCAGAGGCACACAATGAGGACAATTCCTATGATTGCAGTACGTGAAAAATTCATAATATCACTGTTGTTGTATTTGTAACAACATTTATCTGCATTCTCATTATATATTCCTATGCCAATGGCTAAGACTGCCCCCAGCACCTCAATGATACAGGAACACCTGAAATCCCTCGGCCTGACAAAATATGAGAGCCTCGTCTATATCGCACTCCTTCAGGTCGACGGCGCGACAGCAACCGAAATACACGAGATTTCCGGAGTGCCGCGGGCATCCGTCTATCCCGTTCTTGACAAACTCAGCAAAAAACAGCTGGTCAATATCTCAACCACCTCCCCGAAACGCTTTGCAGCCACCCCCCCGGATGAAGCCATAGACGGCCTTATCGCGCACATCACACAGGACTCTGCTGAAGTCAAAAAGGAGCTTTCTGCCATCTATGATGAGCGTGTCAGCATGAACCATGCAGAACGGCAGGAGATGATCTGGAGCATCCACGGCGCAGAGAATATCGGCAGCCGGGCGGTTGACCTGATACGGTCTGCAGAATCAGAAGTGGCCATATTAAGCGGCAACACCATCCTGACGGCGCCCATCCAGGAGGCGATCAGCGCTCTTGGCCCGGAGGTAACAGTGGAGATTGCCACCGCAGGCGGCCGGGAAAGGCATGACATCCCCCCGAATGCACGGGAACTGGTAATAGGAATGGTCCCGCATCCCGAGAGTTTTCCGGGGGAGAAGAAGCCGCCCTGCATCATCATCGTCGACCACCGGCGGGTGATGGCATTTGTGCATGATGATGCCAATGTCCTCAGCGCACTCTATTCAGAGTCACCGGCGTTTTTCAGTCTCTTTGCCGGGTACTGGAGTTTTGTCAAAGGGCATGTATCCACCCCCTGAGAACGAAAAGCTATTGAGTCCGGTATGAAACCGGAAAGTTTGTTGTATCCAACATCCAACAATCTCCTTTAATGATTCCCCGAAGAGCCCAAGACGTTGTTCGATGGATATTCAAAGCTGCATCCTACGAGGTGGATGACGGCGATGGGGCAATAGACCTCTCTGCGTTCCGCGGTGACGAGTGTGTTGTGATCCTCTGTTCTGAAGATGCTACTGAAATACAGGAGTTTGACCGCCTGAAATATCGGGTCACCCTTGAATCAGGCCCGGTGCTCTGTACAAAACTCCTGATCTCGTTCGCACTGCCGGTGCAGGTGCAGTCCTGCACCGTCTGGGGGGAGAAGGAGCTCACCGAAACCATTGCCCGTGCCGCGGGCTCTTATATCCGGGGGGAGACCGCAAGCCTGCCCCTCTCTCCATCTGCCGGCTCCACCGCACCCCGTGGAGCGGTGCAGACATATGCGGAACCCGAACCTGAACCCGGCCCCGAAATACCGCACCTGCCGGTGGCGATCACTGCCTCACGGGCACAGGCCATCTGCGGAGTGAAGGGCACCGCTACCCTGCGGTTCATCCCCTACTGGTCATACCGGGCGGAGAGTCACGGGGAGAAGATCTACAAGAGCCATATCATCAGTTTTGAGCGTGAGGAGAACGGTGTTGTGAGTGCGGTGAACGGCCTGAAAGGAGACTTCACCGCAGAGATCACCGAGACAAAGGCAGTGCCCGGCGATGCGGACATCCTGCCGCCCAAACTGACCAAAAACGACATCAGAGAACGGGTGCTCACAGCCCTCGTCGAAGAGCTCTCCCAGACCGTACGCATCAGCCAGACCGAGGGAGACACTATCTTCTATGAAGACCGGGATTTCTCCCCTGACCCGCAGAATATCAATATCTCTTCTGAGATCGTGTATGTGCCGGTCTGGCAGATTCGCGGCAACCGGATCGCTGAGGTGAACGCGTTCACCGGGGATCTCCTTGAGATGCCCATGGACGACGGAGTAGAGGTTCTCTGAACAGAGAAGAGAGGAGGGGAAAGCATGGGAGTGGCAGTCATCGGCGGAGGGCCTGCGGGACGGATTGCAGCGATGCGCCTTGCCGCACACGGAAAAGAGGTCATCCTCTTTGACAAACGGCCGGAGGGGCTGGGCGGCCAGTGCCTCCACGAGGGCTGCATGGTCATCTGTGCCCAGAATGATGCGGCCCGCGCCTGTGAGGAGACACGGACACTGCACCGGTTCGGGATCACCGACACCGCACCCCGGATTGACTATGCCTGCCTGCAGGAGAAGATGGCAGGCATTCAGGAGACAATAGCAGGCGTTCTTGACACCGAAACCAGGGAGGCAGGCGTCACCGTCGTCTGTGAAGACGCCCGCGTGGAGGGAAAACGGGTCTATGCAGGCGGCAAAGAGTATGCAGCGGAGGCAGTCCTGATTGCCACCGGATCGGTTCCCCGCATCCCTGCCATTCCGGGAACCGGCCTTTCAGAGGTGTATACCGCCCATTCCCTCTCCCGCCTCAGGCGTTCCCCCCGGCGGATGGTCATCATCGGCAGCGGCGTTATCGCGGTCGAGTATGCATACATCTTCCATGCCGCAGGGGCAGAAGTGGAGATCGTGGCACGAAGCACCCTTCTCCGGGGATTTCCCGGCCCGCTGGTGAAAGGTGCCAAAAAGGACCTTGAAGGGGTCCGGATCCACGAGGAGACGGAGACTATTGCCATTGAAGGCACCGGCGCAGGTGCCGCCACCGGTGTCCGGGTCAGGACCGGAGGGAGCGAAGAGCTAATTCCCTGCGACACCGTGCTGATTGCAGCAGGGCTTATTCCCCGGACAGACGGGATTTCCGGCATCGCGCTCGGACCGAACGGAGAAATCCGGGTGAACGAACGGATGGAGACGAGTGTTCCCGGCGTGTATGCGGCGGGCGATGTAACAGGCCCCCCGTATCTCACCCCCGTGGCACGGCGGGAAGGCCGCACTGCAGCAGACGCCATTCTCGGGCTGCCCCTGAAGCCCGCACCCGCCTGTATTCCGCAGTCAATCAGGCTGCGCCATGAACATTCCATCGCTCTTCACCCGGATGCGGATGAAAAGGGCATCATAATCCCCTCTCCGGCAGGACCGGGATCATTCTGGCTTGTCCCCGAGCGCAATACCGGCCGGTCCCTTCTGATGACAGACACCACAACCGGGAGGATGACCGGATTTTATGAAGCGGCACCACAGTCATCGTCTGCCGCAGGCTACCTGGCATACCTGATAAACAGGGAGTTCAGTGTGGATGAGATGGACATGTTTACCGAAGTGCACCCCTCGACGGAAGGAGTGGCATGGCTGATGCGATATTGTGCAGAACAGCGGGAAGACAGATAATTTTCCAAAAAAAAAAAAGAATTATTAGTCCTCTTTTACGATCCAGTCGTAGAAGAATACAGCAACAAGTGCTCCGATGATGGGGCCGACAATATAGATGGGGAATGCTCCCATCACATCAGGTCCGCCCAGGAGAAGATCACCCATCGCAGGACCGAAACTGCGGGCAGGGTTCAGGGAAGAACCGGTCACCCCACCAATGGTGGTGATGATACCTGCGACCGTAAGGCCGATGATCAGACCGGCAAATCCCGGGGGTGCTTTTTCATCGACCGCCACCCCCATGATGACCATCATCAGGACAAAGGTGCCGATGACTTCTGCAAGAACCGCCATCCCGAACGTAATACCCGGTGCGGGTGCGGTCGCTCCAAGCCCGCCAATGGTGACAGCATCCATCCCTACCGAGAGGTAGAAGAAGATACTCCCCAGAAGCCCACCCACCAGCTGCGCAACGATATATGACACCGTATCAGTGACAGGGAACCTTCTGGAGGCAAAGAGGGCAATCGTCACCGCCGGATTAATGTGAGCGCCCGATACCCGGCCAAGACCATAGATAACAGCAGCTATCACAATACCGAAGGCAAGACCAATAGCCAGCCAGTCCCCGAGCCCCCCCAGTGAACCGATTGTCAGAGACTGGAGCGGACCCGACTCCCGTGCGGCAGTCGTCAGGGTGATCACTGCTGCCCCACAGCCGAAGTAGACCAGCAGCATGGTACCGACCAGTTCAGCCACTGAACGTTTCATGAGGGAGGCCATTTCACCCATCTCCTTTCAATGCAAGAGAACACTCGGGGCAGAGGATACGCGGGAGACGCTGTTTTATCTTTTTTGCCGGGAACGGATACCCGCCTTCCCAGACATCATTCTCCTCACGGATTGCATGATCCATGCAGAGCCCCATCCCGCAGACGATACATACGGCTACAGCATCGGTATCCCTGCCCTCTTTTGCGCATACATAGCACTTCATTTCACATACCACCCCGTCCGGTCAGACGTCTTCCCGGACAGCGGGCGTGAGGGGGAGCCCCCTCACACCGCCTCACGGTACTCACAGTACTGGTGCCTGAAGTCGACGAGTGAGGCCGAGGCGCAGTTCTTGCATGCACGGACCGGTGCTGCCGGCGTCGCCTTGTCGAGGGCGATGACATTGGTCATCATCGTCGCGGTGACCGGTTCGGATGTGAGCAGGCACGGGTAATCAGCAAGGCTCATCATTGCAGCAAACCGGACCGTGATGGCACAGGCCGGATAGACATACCGCTGCGGATTGTTGATCACATCATGGGCCATGAGCGGCCCGAGGTCAATGGGGAGGCCGCTCACATTCGGTTTCAGGTCAGCCCCGGTCCCTGCCTTCATCTTGCGTGCCCGGTCAATGATACCCCAGCCACGGTGGACCATGTCCATGAAGTCGCAGTTGTGCAGTTCGGCTGCAGCACCGCGTGTCGGGTAGAGCTGGACATAGTTGTGGAACCGGCGGGTCAGGAATTCAACGACAGACGGCCCGTTGAACCCGTCCATTTCAAGCAGGCACTCCGCTGCGGCGGCACCACTGCCGGTGGCAAGAGCGAGCACCTGACCGGGGTTCTTGAACTTTGGAATCGCGGCACGCAGGGAAGAGTCCACCACCTGGGTCACGCCTTCGATGATGCCCATCACCATGTCATCCTTGCACATGTTGAACGTGGACTGTGCGATATGGTGAGCGATGTCACCCACACAGTAGGCAGGAATTGTTACGATATTGGCATAGTGCACGCCATCGTCAACCGCTGCTTTTACGACGGGCTCCATCTTTTTGCGGTATTCCGCCATGTACTTCCGTGGATCAAACGAGTCCATGCCAAGGCTGTCCATCAGTTTGGCCTGTGCCTCGACCGGGTTTTCGTAAATACCCTTTAGCATGGCAATCTCCTTATCAACGGCCGCAGCAAGGGTGTCACCGCCTTCAACAGACTGTGCAAAGACCTCCCCCACCCCATATGAGGTGTTCATACCCCAGGATTTGGCTGCAAGGAGCGTCTTTTTGTGATCTGCAGGGATGTCGGTCTTTTTGAGGATCTGGTTCACTACATTGCTGGTGGAACCGGGAATCATCGCAAAGTCAACCACACAGGTCGGCCCGTAGAATCCGGCATATCTGCGGGCGGATTCAAGGCCGATCATCGCATTCATATCGCCAATCTTTGCAATGAACGTCTCCACACTCTTGCGGAATTTTTCGTCATGATCACAGAGGATTTCAAGCATCACCGGTGTCTGGTAGTGCTCGACAAAGGGGTCATCCTCAGGCTTTACGTAGTTTGTGAGTCCCGTCAGGGTATCGTAGTGGGCATTCACCGACTTCACGTGCAGGTCAATAACGGCCTTCGACTGACCTTCGCCCACCGTCATCTTGTTCACTGCATCGACGTACGCCTTTCCGTCCGTCACATGGAATTCCTTTCCTCTCTTCTCTTTCAGAACATTGACGTCGGCCCACTGGGCGCCCATGGCCTCGTCAACCATCTTTTCATATATGTTTTTCACTTCCATCACCTTCTCAAGGTCGTTCGACCACACGACTCCCTATGACTCAACCTCAAATATAAACCTATGCCAGAACACGGCGCGCGCAGGGCAGAATATATATTAAATAAACCCCATATTCCCGAGTGACATAAAGAATAGATTTAAATCAGGCAATTTGGCAGTTTTCAGGCACAATTCGTCGATTCATGCAGAAATGTGCGGTTTTTACAGCAAAATATATATTCAGCCATTCAACCGGGCATCTATCCATCGGTGCACCACAGCCTTCAGATACTCTGCATCCTGTGGAGCAGACACCTCGGATTTAAGATAATCCTCCAGTTCATCAAGGAGGGGATGAATCACGCATTCAAGCATTTCCTGAGGACTTATTCCGGATTTATCGCGTGCATAATGATGGAGAAGCTCCTTCATATGATCCATCTCTCCGGTCAGAAGCAGGATCGCTTCAAGGTCCATACCCGTATTCTCACCGGTTGCCATACACATACCCCCGAAAAGCGGATCTAAAAGCGATATTTACCTCTAAAAGCAGCATAACAGAGAATAATCTCAATTTCAATATCAAATAACTACCGCAAGACGCTAATGCATATCAGAATTGCCTAGCGTACCAACGAAATGTTAAACTACTTTGAAGAGCAACAAAGAGGATGGCAGAGTCATGTCCAGATGACGCAGGGAAGAGGTATGATTATTGTCCCATCGGTGTCGATGATCCATCCAAACACATATAAGGACAACATTCAGTAATTTCCGGCCGGACGCCAAACCCCCCCCAACATGGCGGACGGCTGTATAGAACGTTGTTCACCTCTTCAACAACACCCCCCCAAATGAAACAGAGGAGAATATACCCGGGGGACAGGCAAAGTCTGAAGGGAACCCGGGCATGTTTCTCTGCCACCAAATAGGACAGGCAGTGATTATTCACTGCTCTATTGACAGCATTACTGACCTTCCTTCAGACCCATACCTCTTTCTGAGAAAATCCGTGCAGAGGAGCCTTTGCCCTGCCGATTTGTATGAATAAGCGATTTTGGCTGTTATCCGCGTAATTCTCATCCCCGTACATCACCGGACCCCTTTTCATCCCGCATGGGAGTGCCCTCCCCGGATTCTGATTTCCCTGAAGAGAAACACATTTTGCTTCACAGCAGGATAGTGTACTCAACCACAGCGGGTGATTTCTGTTCATGGCGCTTTTTGATAATTTATTCGGACAGGGAGACCAGAATCCCTGGATTGAAAAAGGGAAAAATCACTTCACCCAGGGCAGATATGAAGAGGCTGCCCGGGATCTGGGAAAGGCCCTTGATATCGCTGACGACCCCGCCATCCATTATCTGCGGGGAGAGGCATTCTTTTATCTTGGGGAACCGATGCAGGCCGCCCGGGAATTCCGGGCCAGTGTGGAGAAAAATCCGGAGGACATCGCCGGGTGGGAGTCATTCGGTGAAGCTCTGATGCGGACCGGCAGTTATGCAGAGGCCGTGAAATGCTACGACGTCGTCACCGCACACCGGCCGGATGCCCTGAACGGATGGCTCAGAAAGACCGACTGCCTTGAACGCCTTGCCCGCTACTCCGATGCAGCAGCGGCCGCCGAGGCGGCACTCAGGATTGACCCGGATGACCGCAGACTTCGCGAACGGGCGGCACGGCTCCACCTGCGGGCCGGCAATACGGGAGACGCACTCACCTACCTCACCCAGGTGCTGAAGTTTTGCCCCGACAACACCGAACTGCTCACGCTCACCGGTGATGCCCTGGAACGGGCAGGGAGGCGAAAAGAGGCGGCCGAAGTCTATGCACGGGTCCTGGAGACAGACGGGAATGCGGTGGCTGTTGCAATGCGGTTTGCCGGACTCTGTGAATCCCTTGGACGGTTTGGCGAAGCGGCAGATGCCTACCGTAAGGCCGCAATGGCCATGCCGGAGAATCCGGTGCCCGGATATTACCGGGCAGCCTCCCTCTTCTGGAAGGGAGACTTCCGTGAATGTGCACAGTCACTCGAGATTGTGGTGAAGAAAAATCCGGAGGATATGCAGGCGTGGTACCTGATGGGCGCCTCTTTGGAGCACACCGGCGACTACCGCCGGGCAGCCGACTGTTTTGATGCAATGCTCCGTGTGGACCAGACAAACAGTCTCGCCTGGTACCACCGCGGCATCTGCCTCTCCGGCCTCGGCCAGTATGACGAGGCATATACCAGCCTCAGGAAAGTCACCGAAGAGGATAACGACGGGGCGGTCTCATGGATCAGCACGGAGGCTGAACTCAGCCTCTTCTCGAGTGACAAGCGAAACAAAGGCGTCCGGTCCATGGACATCGATGTCCGGATGAATGCCCTTGCTGCGATGCAGGCAGATGCTCTCATGCACCTCGGCCGGGAACGTGAAGCCATCACCCTGTACTCGCGTCTTATCGACGCAGACAGAAACGACCTCAGCGCCTGGCGCCGGAAAGGCGAAGCACTCATGCATATCGGGGACTATGCACGGGCAACTGAGGCCCTCACCCATGTAACGGCTGCCGAAGCGGGTGACTGGAACTCAGTCATCCTGCTGGGCGATGCATGCCTGCACACCGGCAACACAGCACAGGCTGCCGCACACTATGCCGCGGCGATCCAAGCCGGGATAACAGACCGGAATGCACGCAGAAAACTGGGAATCATCTATCAGACGTCCGGGGATCATGCAAAGGCCCTTGCCGTGTTTGACCGCATCCTGGAAGAGCACCCCGGCGATCCGGGCATTCTCGCCCTGAAGGGCAGCTCCCTTCTCGAGATGGGCCGGTATGAAGCAGCCCTTGATGCACTGGAACCGGTTGATGCAAAGGCAGGGACGGATCTTGTTGTAAAGCGCCAGATGGCTTCTGCCCTGGAATACTTAGGCAGATACCGGGAGGCGCTGGAGGTCATCGAAGAGGCCCGTGCGATTGCACCTGCAGATATCAGCCTGCTTGCCCAGAAGGCGGCCCTCTTAGAGAAGGCAGGGGACCTCGAGGATGCAGCCGGAGTCTATATTCAGGTGGTTGAGGCGGAACCCGGCCGGGCGGGAGCATCGCTGCGTCTCGGCGAGTCCCTTGCCTCCCTCGGAAAGTATGATGAGGCGATATTCTTCTTCCAGCGGTCCCTTGAACGCAATCAGGAGAATACCGATGCCTGGATCGCCCTCGGGCAGACATATCTGCGCAAAGGAGACATGGAAGACGCACGAAAATGTCTCATATCTGCCGCAAAGACCCGGCCCTCCGATCCGGCGGTGCATTACGAAGCCGGGCGAATCGGGCTCGCCCTCGGAAACACCGGTGAGGCGCTGGCATCCTTTGACCGGACCCTCAGCCTGAAGCCGGACCACGCACCGGCACTCCGCGAGCGGGCCGCAGCCCTTCTTGCGACCGGACGGGCAGCGGAAGCGGCGGACGCGTTCTCTGCCTATCTCCGGATCGTCCCCGCTGACAATACCGCCCGCAGCCTCCGGGCCCGTGCCTATGAGAAGGCAGGACGGTTCACAGACGCCGCAGCCGAATACCGGGAGGTGCTCGCCGTCAACCCGCATGATACCGACAGCTGGCTCTCCCTTGCCGCCTGTCTGCTCTTCACCGGCGAGTATGCGGCGGTCGCTGATGTCACCGAAAAAATCACCGCCATTGACCCCGAAAACTGTCAGGCATGGGAATACCGGGCATCTGCCCTGGAGCGGCTCGGCCGGTACGAAGAGGCGGCCAAAGCCTACCGGACCGCGTTCTCATCCGGCGGCAGGAGTACCCTGATGCAGATGCGGCTTGGGAGCACGATGATGCATGCGGGGGACTATGCCGGGGCGGCCCGGGTCTTCTCGGAGGCGGCGGCGGCAGAACCGGACCGGGCAGAACCGAAGTATCTGCTCAGCGAGGCAGCCCTCGCCGCAGGTGACCTGAAAGGCGCACTCGCGGCAGCAGAGGCGTTCAGGGACGCAAATCCGGACATGGCCTATGCCCGCTTCTTCGCAGGCACACTCTACGAACGCATGGGGAGAATGGACGAGGCAGTCACCGCCATCCAGTCGGCGATTGAGGCGGACCGGAAGAACGGCACCTACTGGGCTGTGCTCGGCGCCGTGCTTACCTCTGCAGGAAAATACCAGGATGCAGGAAAGGCGTTCGACCAGCTCACCGCCCTCGGGGGCGGGACGGCTGCCGCATGGTACGGGAAAGGGCGTGCCCTTGCAGAGACCGGCCGGTATGAACAGGCCATTCCCTGTTTTGAGGAGGCCGTCAAGGCAAACCCCTCAGACGATGCCGCACGCTCCCGCCTGGGTGCCGCATACATGGCTGTCGGACGCTTCAAAGAGGCCGCAGCGGCTCTGAATATGCTCTCTTCTGGTGATGAAGAGACATTCTGACGTTTTTTTTACCCGCAACCATTCCGGCCGAAAAGGGATTGGACGTGCATCACACCCATTTCATCATAATGCGGGGCCGATTGTTATTTTCGCTAGTAAATGACCATTCATTTATCAAATTAACGAAGAACAACCATAATTCTGCAATAGGATTATATATTTTTAAAAGATAGTGCTAGTCACCCTGAAAAAGGTGATAATTATGGGAATTGGAGATAATCTTGGCGAATCCTTTGAGTATGCAAAGGAAGCACTGGTAGGAAAATGGGTCCGGTGGATTCTGCTTATCATCATCAGCATCATTCCGATAGTAGACTTTATTCTGTATGGTTACACCATCCGGGTGCTCCGGGGTACAAAACCGGCACCCGAACTTGAGGATTATGTGCAGCTCTTCATCGACGGACTGTTGTATTTTATCATCTCAGTCATATGGATGATTCCTGCAATCATTGTTGCCGTGATTCTCATCGGCGGATCCATCGGCGTTGCAATGGCATCCGACCCGGCTGTGGCAGGTGCGGCGATCGCAGGCATGGGCCTCGGCCTCCTGATCACGATGATCGTCGCCATCCTCTGCGGACTGTTTGCCACCATCGGCATTGTCCGGTTTGCACGGATGGAGAAGTTCGGCGAGGCATTTGCGTTCGGCGCAATCAAAGATAAGATCGGTGAAATCGGCTGGGTCAACTATATCATCGCACTCATCGTGATGGGTATCGTGGTTGGAGTCATCTACTTTGTTCTTGCGCTCATCCCGATCATCGGATGGCTGCTCATGTTCATTATGATCCCGTTCCTTGCCATCTTCTCGTCACGGTTCATCTGCAACCTGTATGACAGTGCATAAACAGCCTGAAATACACATAAAACCCCTCCTTTTCATTTTTTGCAGCACTACCGGGATAGTGCATTCAGCTCACAGAAATTAGTCAGACCATTTATTCATACCCTGAAACCGGGAGCCATTTCGTTCACGACCGCCCACTACGGGAAATTACTTCCCTGAATGCAGGGTGGACACGCTCTGCCGGACATCCGGATGGCATACCGGAGTTGCAGAGAAATAATGCAGCCGGTATGACGAAACAATCAGTCATTATCGTAGCAAATGACAGGTTATTCTTCTCTTTTTACAAAAATTATCTCCATTCCGGAATAAGATTAAATATTTTTAAGAGATAGTGCTATTTACCCCTGAAACAAGGTGAATACTATGGCAATTGGAGAAAATCTTGGCGAATCCTTTGAGTATACAAAGGAAGCCCTGTTCGGAAAATGGGTTCGGTGGATCCTGCTTATGATCATCAGCATCATCCCCATTGTGAACTTTATCCTGTATGGCTACACCATCCGGGTGCTCCGGGGAACGAAACCGGCACCTGAGCTGGAAGACTACGTGCAGCTCTTCATCGACGGGCTGTTGTATGTGATCATCTCGATCATATGGATGATTCCGGCGATCATTGTTGCCGTGATTCTCATCGGCGGGTCCGTCGGCGTTGCAATGGCATCCGACCCCGCTGTGGCAGGTGCGGCAATCGCAGGCATGGGCCTCGGCCTCCTGATCACGTTCATCATCGCCATCCTCTGCGGACTGTTTGCCACCATCGGCCTTGTCCGGTTTGCACGGATGGAGAAGTTCGGGGAGGCATTTGCTTTCGGGGAAATTAAAGACAAAATAGCAGCTATTGGCTGGGTCAACTACATCATCGCACTCATCGTGCTGAGTATTGTGGTTGGAGTCGTTTACTTCGTCCTGACACTCATCCCGATCATCGGATGGCTCCTGATGTTCATTCTGGCTCCGTTCCTTGCCATCTTCTCGTCACGGTTCATCTGCAACCTGTACGACAGTGCATAAACAGCCTGAAATACTCAAAACCACCCTCTTTTCATTTTTTTAATTCAGGAAACGGAAGAGAAGGCAGTGCCTTCTCCTGCATATTCCTGCATATGAATGCCACAATGCTGTCCGATACAAAAAGCAGGAACCCCATGGAAAACGACCGTCCAGCGTCCAGGGTATTCTTCTCAAACGATATGACTGCCTGCTCAACCGCAGACACCCCGATACCTCAAAGAGCAGGGGCACAACACATTCAGGGATCAGCCGTCCCTTACACGAAACAATGGGAAAAGAGGATGAAAAAAGACATTAAGAGAATATCTTTGCCGACAGAACCCCGGCTCCTCCAGGGAAACAGCCAACGGCATTGTGTTCTCTTGCGTCCTGATGGAATAGAAAGGATGTGACGATCTAAATGGCAGCATGATCTGCTCCAAAGGCAGTGCAATCCCTGTTAAATCGATAGCCTGAACCTATTCAGAGTTTTCGGTTGCTCCCTCAGGTGCAGACCCTCCTGCGGCATTCCCGTCTGTTCCCGTGAACAGATCAATGAATGAAGAAAAACACTCGTACATCGTCACCGTAAACGGAGTTTTTGTCTGCAGTTCAGCCTCACCCGTCACCGCCCCTCCAATACAAAATCCAACCATCAGGACAAGTATAAAACCTGTCACCATCATTATCCTGAGCCCCATACCTCTTCATACCCCCCCGGGTTATATGGCGTGAGGAATAATATGCCGAACAGCATAAATAATTTTCGCCCATATTTGCATTTCCTGAGCAGATTTTATATTGAAGGACAATTCGTTTGTTATGGCCCGTATTCGATCCACCAGACCACAAAACGGACCCATTCTTCAGGTATCATCCCGTTGCCGGTGCAAAAACCATCGGGACGGACAGGCCGTTTTATCCCGATAGCAGCAGGGATTCCCGTCATCATCGAACAGACAGCCTGCCTCCCGGCTTCGTCAGGCACAAGACCCCATGCCACCTCATCTGCAATGTGGAGGACAGCGGCAGTGGCCGCCACCAGCACCGGATCCGTGGCACGTACCCGGAGGGCAGCCAGAAAGGAGACCCGGTCCTGCACACCGGGAAGGGCAGCGGCAGCCTCCCAAAAATCCTCTTCCCCGATGCCGAAGCGTGCGAGCCGGACCAGCATGTTGTGCTGACTCGCAGGCCCGAGGCCGGTCTGCCGGGCGAGTGCGTCCCGCGTCGCCTCCCGGACGCACCGCCCGATGAGTTCTCCCAGTTTTGCGTGCTTGCCCGCGTTGGTAAGATAGAGTGGATGGGCAGGGTTGCTTACGATTGTGATCATATCCGTCCCGGACCCGGTGGCAATGCCTGCTGAGTAGCAGGACGGGGCCATCAGCTCCTGGAGCACAGACGCCTTCGCTTCCGCGGCCATCATCACCGTACGGGCCATGGTCTCCGGCGGAAGCGAAGCACCGATGATAAGGAGGGTGTTGATTGTCCCCCCAGCATCACCAAATTCACCGTTCTCTTCGTAAAACGAGGCCGGGTCGCCGGCCCGGCCACCGTTCGCCTCGATGCCGCCCGTTACGACCGCGGTCACCGTGAGGTCACGGAAGGTATGCGTGACAGTGGCGGCATTGCACATATCCGCCTTTGTGAGCATTCCCGTCGACAGATCAGGGTCAAAGCCGAGGCGGGCGGCGGTGAGGCGGAGGTATCCCTCAACGCTCCCCCCTTCGAGTGCATCCGACCGGCAGGCATCCTCCGACAGATGGTGGTTGAAGACCATCCGGATGCCTTCCCGGTAGCCGCCGTTCAGCCATGAGGTGGAGAGCACCGCCCGGCCCGGCGGGAGTACGGCCACGATACTTGTTTCGTCACGGTACACCGTCTCCCCCCCTTCGGTCTTACAGAGAACGACGTTTCCATCACCAGTACTCACTTCCGTCATGACCCACCGAAATTTTACGAATAGTTAGTATTCAGAACGCAGAACAGATAAATTCGGATGATTTGCCCTACCTGCCGGAAAATACCCTCATCCGGCATTCGTTACCCACCAATATGGAACACAGCAAAGAGATAGTAAAGTGCAACCGCGATCAGAAAGAGGCCGGACCCGATGCGGATGGGGACCGCCCGGCGGATGAGAAACCCGGTGACTCGGCGGGTGCGCTCCTCCGAGAGGAGGGAAAGCAGCAGAAGGGGCAGCGCCATCCCGACCCCGAAGAAGAGGAAATTGATAAAATTGTCCAGAAATGCGAGGGCCGTTGACGATAGGGAAAAGAGGACGACGATGCCCGCCGGGTTGCAGGGGAGGGCGATGAGGCCGAAGAAGAGGCCGAAGAGAACGGCGGCGGCATAGGGCGATGCGGCACCGGGGGCGGTGACATGCGGCAGGAACCGGGAAAGGTCGATGCCTGCGATCATCAGCACACCCAAAAGAGCGAGGAACCCGAAGAGCAGGGGTGAGAGAACGGTCGTCACCTCATCGGCGGAGAGGCCAAAGAGGGTAATGACGACAAAGCCAAAGAGCAGGCTTGCTGCAAGCACTCCCCCGGTGACGCAAAGCCCGAGGTACAGGGGCCGGGCCCGTGACCCTGCAGCGCACTGCCCGGCAAGAAAGGCCAGATACCCGGGATAGAGCGGGAGGACACAGACGGCACCCAGGGGAGTGAGCACTCCTGCCAGAAACGAGAGAGCCCATGAGAGGAGGAATGGAACGCTCATGCACAGGAGTCGGATACCGACTGCCACACCTCTTCTGATGATTTCAGCCCGTTTCTCAGTTTATAAGCAGTGTTTCCCGTCGGACAGAAGAGAACAACCGGGGCATATGCGGGTACAAGCATATCCCTCCCCCACCCTTCGACAAGGCCTGTAGTAAGAGAAGCCGGGGACGCAGCCATGATCACCGTAAGCCCGTTATCCTCCGCATGAGCCTCCAGGGCCCCTGCCGACACCGACGCATCCAGGGAGAGGCCGACGACAACGACATCCTGCGGATAGTCAGCCTGCAGGCGGGTAAGTTCGCCAAGCTGGGCGGTGCAGATGGGACAGGAAAGGGTGAATGTCTGCACGATGACCGTCTGCCCCCCGTCCCGCAGGCCCTGTAGCGTGACCGTCTCCCCGGTGAGGGCATCCGTGAGCGGAACCGTGAGCCATCCCGCAGATGAGATGTCATACGGCCTCGCAGCCCCGGGATCGCCGGGAAACAGCAAAGCCGCCACAATCACAATGCCGACGAGAGCGATGAGGAGCAGAACGAGAATAGTTTTCTTCTCCATATGTCACCATGACATGAAAGAGAATATAATACCTCCGGGAAAAAAGGGCGAATGTCTCTTACCAGAAACGGGTTTTTGACACCGCAAGGGCCTCTACTGCCGGGAGGGTCTTCCCGGTTAAAAATTCAATGCAGGCGCCGCCGCCGGTGGAGATATGGGAGAACATCTGGTCAATGCCCATCGATTCGATGACCGCCGCGGTGTGTCCACCGCCTACCACGGAGAATTCTGCGGCTGCAGCGGCCCGCAGGATTTCATTGGTGCCGGTCGCAAAGAGCGGGTCTTCAAAGACGCCGGCAGGCCCGTTTAAGACCACCGTGCCGGATTCACGGATGAGATCCGTTATGGGGCCGATGGATTCAAGGCCGCAGTCAAGGACCGGCAGGTCAGGGATGGCCGTGACCGGACACTCATCGCGGGAGTCACCGGTACGGACCGCGACCGTCTCCGGCAGAACAACCTTATCCCCGTATCCGGCAAGAATATCACGTGCCTTCTCGACCTCCGGGAGGTAGCCGAGCTTGCGGATGAGATCTTCGGATGGCGATCCGATACTTATGCCCTGTGCCTTGAAGAAGACATTTGCCACCACGCCGACTGCGATGACCCGGTCTGCGATGCCGCCGGAGAGGACATTTGCCGCCACATCGAGGGAGTCATCCACCTTGGTGCCGCCGAGGACAAAAGTGACGGGCCCCGGTGCCCCGGAAAGGACCCGCGAGAGGGTGGCAATCTCTTTTTCCATGAGAAGCCCCGCCACCGCAGGCATCGCACGCGGGAGGCCGACGATGGTCGGCTGCGACCGGTGTGCGGTGCCGAATGCATCGTTCACGTAGAGATCCCCCATGGCGGCGAGATTGCGCACCAGATGCGTCCCGAGGGCATCTTCACCTGACATCTTCAGGTTCTCTTCGGCATTGAACCGGACATTCTCGAGCATCAGGACGTCGCCGTTCTCCATCTCCGCCACCGCATCACGGGCGCATCGCCCGAATATATCATCAATGTAGGTGACCGGACGGCCGATGAGGCGCTCCAGCCGGGCGGCATGAGCCTCCAGCGTGGTGAAATCCTTCTTCTGCGGACGGGACTGATGGGTGATGACCACACACTTTGCATCACCCAGCGCCTGCACCGTCGGTGCATGTTCCCGGAACCGTTTATCGTCAAGGATGATACTGGAGGCAGGATCTATCGGGGAGTTAAAATCGACACGCAGGAGTACGGTTTCACCGGCAGTTTCCGTTTCAGTGAGCGTTGCGAATTTCATATTATATTACACCTGGGGGGCACGAAAGAGAACAGACGGTTTTCTCTCTATGGATTATCATTTGCACCGGATTTGCAATATTGGTTTCTTCGGGAAAACGGTGCAGGGGCAGGCACGGTCACTTCACCCCATACCGGCGGACATGCTCCCAGGCACGGTGGCAGGCTTCGGCACCACTACGGTCACGGTATATTCCGGTATCCTCCCGGCAGTAGAGCACGCGGTCCTCACCCACCGGGCAGACCTTGACACAGACGCCGCAGGGAGAGCGGTAGTGTTTGGCAAGGCTCTGGCTGTATCCGGCGCAGGTGGCTTTATCCGTCAGGCCGTCCGGGTAATCCTCTTCACTGAGCGCCTGCACAGGACACTGTTCAACACACTGCATGCACCGGGTGCAGAGCATGCCCTCCATCACCGGGTCGGACGCAAGGGAAGCTGCCGTAAGGACCGACCCAAACCGGACACGTGGCCCATACTGCGGGGTAAGGAGCATATTATTGACGCCGAAGGTGCCGAGCCCCGCAAGGTATGCCGCATGCCGGTGGGAAAAGAAGGCCACCGGGGTGTCCACCAGCACACTCACATGCCCATACCCGTCCCGGGGGACAGAGACGGACGGATACCCTGCTGAATTGAGATACTCCGCCAGCCGGTAAGTATACTGGTCAAGGAGACTGTTGATGGTGCGATATTCCTCGCGGTACCAGATGGAGGGCGACGTCTCGAGGGCGGGAAGATGCACCGGGAGACCGATCACCAGCACGGACTGTGCTTCGGGCCATACGGAACGGGGATAGAATGCCTCCGGCATATCGGGATTGAGGGACAGGTCCTCCCACCGGGAGACATGGGCCATGCCCAACAGAGGAATATCCATCCCGCGGCATTTTGTCTGTATCATCTGCTTCAGGTCATCAGTCATAAAAACCAGTCAGTCTCCTTCTCTTGCGTGCAAGGGGAAAAGGACTCCCTTTTTTTACCTGCAGATGCAGGAGGAGCGGCAGCAGGAGTCATGCGGCCGAAACAGATCAAAGCGAAACTGACCATTCAGGGAACAAATGGGAAAACAACAGACAGGACAACCTGCCGGAAGAAACGAAATAGTAAAAGTAGGATACTAATAAGGTATTAGTATCTGGGTTTTCTGTGCTTTGGGAAGCAATCGTTGCAGTACACAGGTCTTCCCTCTGTAGGCTTGAATGGAACGTCACATTCCTTTCCGCAGTCTGCGCAGGTTGCCTTATGCATTTCGCGGGGCCCGCCAAAGGAGCGCTGTCCGCCATCGTGACCACGGCTTCCGCCCCGGTAATTGTTTCTGTCGTTCATGAGATAAACTCAGATAAATAGAGGTCGTATGAGATAATAGATATTCGCATCACACCCATTTTTTGCGCAACGGCAGAAGTATGGCAATATTCAGATTACATGACAGGATATCGTTTGAAACGATACAATCACCCCATAACCGCAGGGTTCATGCAGACACAATTTTCTTCCGGAATCAACCAGATACCTGCGCGGCGGATGGTGCCGCATACCTGCGCCACAGTGGCACAATCTGTCCATCCCGGCACAGAACAGAACTGCCAAAACAGCAGGCCATCCCCGGCAGCGGCCGGAGGGATGACTGCGGGCCGGGAGGATTTTTTACCCAACAGACCAAGTACAATGCGACAGCAGGGCAGGGTAACTGTCTGCAGCACCCGCACGGCAGAGGGCAGGCCCGCAATCCCCGCCACCTCCGGAAACGAGGCTTAAGAAATGGATAACACAAATCGTCCCCGAAAACAGACCAACGGGAAGGAAATAAACCCGATTGAAGAGAAATTTGAAAAAGGCCTCTGGAGCATCCGGTATATTGTACTGCTGGGTGTCCTCTTCGGCGCGCTATCGGCCATCGTACTCTTTGTGGCAGGCTCGCTTGAGATCTATTCGACGCTCGTCGATTTCATCTTCAAATCGAACGCCCATGTCGGCCACGAAGAGATCCTCATAGCGATCATCGGCGCCATCGACTTCTACCTGATAGCCCTCGTCCTGTTGATCTTCACCTTCGGCATCTATGAACTCTTCATCTCCAAAATTGATATCGCCCATGAGGAAGGGGAGTTCGGCAATATCCTTGAGGTGAAAAACCTCGATGACCTCAAAAACAAGATCGTGAAGGTCATCATCATGGTCCTCATCGTGAGTTTCTTCCAGCGGATTCTCTCGATGGAATTTTCCACCGCCTATGACATGCTTGCCATGGCAATATCCATCTGTGTCATCTGTGTGGGCGTCTACTTTTTGGGACGCCATTAACTCATTTTTCCAAAAATCAGTTCCGATTTTTTCATGCTATGGAAAGTTTCAGCACATCAGCATCCGGAAATCAGACACCTGCCCGCAAGAGAGAAAGAGAGAAACGGGCATGATGGGAACGACATCTGATCTGTGTGCAACCAGAGGTATCCTACTCTTTTTTAATCGTCCGTTTCCCATGCTGATCAGACCTTATACGACCCGGTGCCTGAGATGAATATCCCCCTAATCCGAAGAATCCTCCCGGCAGGAGTTGCAGGAACTGCCGTGATAACCGCCCCCGTCTGCGCAGCCGTCTGCCCGAAAGGCATCGGCAACTGTCCCTACCCCGGCAGATGCATGCTCTTCACGGATGCGGATGGCAACAGGCTCTGCGACTTTACGCTGACGGACGGGGGCACCACGCCGCCGGACGGTTCTGCATCCACCGGCACAGCCATCGATACCGCATCATCGGTCTCACCGGACCAGGCCCTTGCAGGCGGTGCAGACATCCTCATGGGAAGCACCGTTCTTCTCTGGGCAATGCTCTTTCTGGTCTTCAATGCCGGAATTCTCTGGTTCATGCACTCCGGGAGGGCAGGGATTTCAAGGGAACTGAATGCAGGCACCATCGCACTTTCATCCCTTATATCCCTCGGCATATCCGGCATCGCTGTGTACCTTCTGACCGGTGACGTCTCCCTCGGGTCCTCGGGAGCTGTCGTCTATATGCTCGCAGGGACCGTCCTTGCCACAGTTGTCTGGTCACGCGGCCTGATGAGCAAAAAGACAGCTTTCCTCCTGCTCGCGGTGACGACCGCATTCGGATTTGTCTTCGCAGCCCCCCTCATGCCGGTATATTTCTACGGCCTTGCGGCAGCGCTGGGGGACATCAGGGTTATCGCACCGGGCATGGCGGCCATCATCATCCTCGTGATGCTGACCTTTGTCACCGGAAGAACCTTTTGCGCCCATATCTGCCCGGTAGGGACCATTCAGGAGCTCGCATCCCGCGTGCCCGGGAGGAAATATCTGATACAGAACCGTGCGGTTCCGCAGGGAGTACGGCTGGTGGTGCTTGCCGGAGCCATCATTGGCATTCGGTATTCTGTGAATATTCCGGCATACACGGGGGTGGAGGCATTCTTTTCCTTCGCCCTGACAACAGGTGCCCTCGTCTTTGCGGCAGTCCTTGCCGTTTCGGTGGTTGTCTACCGTCCGCTCTGCCGATTCCTCTGTCCCTTCGGTGCGGTCTTTTCGGCCTGCACAGCGGCAGGAAAGACCTGCGTCACCCGGACCGAGGCTTGCATCAACTGCAGAAAATGTGAAAAGGTCTGCCCGACCGGTGAGGCGGGGCCGTGGGAAAGAAAGCCGGAATGCTATCTCTGCGGGCGCTGTATTGATGTCTGCCCCGTTGAAGGGGCACTCACCTTCACCGATCCCGTCTCCCGGGATGTAAAGGAATAAACGCCCCCGTCCGGCAGGATGAAAGACAGACACCGGGCACACACACCCCTTGAGAAAGGACTATGCACCGGGAGGGCGAGACATCTGTCGTGTGGACCCCTCCTATATTCTCCTCTTTCTGGTATTCGGCCTCGTCTTCGGCATCGCAGGGACACTCACCGTGTTTGCCGCGGGTTGTCTCCCTGTTGACCGGCGGGTGGCAGGGCCGGGGATATTTCTCTGCGGGTGTGCGGCCTCAGTCTGGTACAATCTTCAGATGCCCCCCACACCGTTTGTTCCGATACCCCTTCTCACCACAGCAACCGGATTTCTGATTCATCCGCTCTTCTTTGCAGGAGGTGCACTCGTCATATCCGGGTTCAGCAGATATATCCCATGCCTGAGAAAGGAGACGGTATTTCCTGCCCTGTTCTTTACCGGCGGCATCACCGCACTGCTGGGTGGACTGGGATTATATACCGCCCTGTCTTTACTGACAGGCAGAACTGATTTTGCGATTATTCATGCACTTCTTACCGGAATTGTCGACGCATCCATCGCTGTGGTCTTCTTTATTGGTGCATGTGAAGTCCGCACGCTGATGCAGGAGAACTGTGACCGGCGTGCGCCGGAGAGGTAAGGGAAATCCCTTCCACCGGCTGAGCAGGCAATGCGGATTTCAAAGGAGCGGGCGCACATGCCAAAAGACTGAAGTGATGGCACACTGACCACCCTGTAATGATCTCTGCCTCATCGCCTGCGTTTATTCTGGTCTTTCTGGTCTTCATGCAGGGCCTGACAACAGCTGTACTCGGCGGCATCCTCTATGCAGCCCTCTCACTGATGCCTGCCAGGGGATGGGTGAAGGCAGGTGCTGCTCTCGGATGCGCCTTCGCGGGAGCAGTAATCTTTGCTGCGATGGGAAATGTGACCGGGATGGGGCCTGCAACCATTTTTGGCGGAATTTTTCTCACCGTTGCCGGGCCGCTCATCATCCTTTCACCGATCTTCATCCTCGCAGAACGACCGGAATACACACCCTATGCAGGCATCATGACGGTGATTGCGGCACTCTTCTGTGCTGCAGCCACCGGAGGACTCATTCAGGCCCTGAACATCACCGCATTTCTGGGCGCGGGGTCACCCATGTTCCCGCCTGCCATCCTGTACCTCTTCTCCTTTGGTATCATGGGCGGCATTCATATCGTTCTCGGGGCAGAGTTCTTCATTTTCGCCTGTCTGGTTCGGCAGGGGCGGGAGGAGAAGCGTGGCAATAAAGCAGGAGAATGAGAGGGGGGGTGCCCCTGTTTTTTCCGGACAAACCAGCAACAGAGACGGGGGAGTCCCGGGAACCGCGGCACAGGAGCAGACCCCGTTACACCGCACCGGACCACTAAGACTAATAAACTATGCAGGCGAAAAATTTCGCTATGATTCGGAAAACAATTACCGTTCTCCTTTCAGCCGCATTTCTTGTTTCCATGGCTTCTGCCATGACAGGAACCGTCGGCGGCGATATCGGGTATTATAACGTGAATGCAGGAATAAGCGGAGCATCTGTTTACTTCGATAATGACTATAAGGGCGAGACAGGTGGCACGGACGGCTCACTCCTTGTCGATGTCTATGTAACAGGCACCCCGTACACCACCTACAGCGTGGAGAAGCAGGGATATGAGACCTACTCCGGCAAAATAACCCAGTACCCGTCGGCAGGCGAGATCATCCAGCTCTCCGCGACCCTCGAACAGCAGATGATCGGCGGCGACAAGGGCTACTACAAGGTTGTTACCAATGGTGTCGCGGGCGCATCCGTCTACCTCGACAACGACTATAAAGGTCTGACCGGGAATGACGGCACTCTGACCGTTGAGGTATACACCACCGGCACCCCGTACACCACCTACAAGGTAGAAAAGGCCGGGTACACCACCTATGACGGCAGGATCACGGATTATCCCGCAGAAGGCCAGATCGTCGAGCTCGACGCTACGCTGGATATGATCCCGGTGACCGCACCCGTGACCGAGCCCACACAGAGCCCCTTCCCCCTGGCAGGAGTCTTCGGACTGGCAGCACTCGGTGCAATTGTCCTTTCCCGGAAGGAATAATCCTCTTTTTTTCCTCAGTCCGGCAGGGTCAGGATTTCACAGCGAAGCGTTTGTTCCCAAAGGGCCGGTAATGCACTCCGTTTTACCCGCAGCAGCAGTGCCACATCATTCCTGCCGTCACCGCCTGCGGAGGACTGATGCTTGCCGCAGGACAACCGGCTGATCAGACCCTCCCCCGGGGCAGACTGCAAGACCATATTTCAGCAGCGACAATATCATATGAGTGACCATGACCGCAGAGAAGATCCCCATCGGAGCGTTCTCGGACGTGACACGCCTCTCGAAGAAGGCACTGTACTGTTATGAAAAGAAGGGACTCCTGGTTCCGGTGGAGCGGGACATCTGCAGCGGATACCGGTATTATTCACCCGGTCAGATTGAACGCGGCATCTGGATTGGAAGCCTCTGCAGCCTCGGGTTCACGCTGGACGAGACAGCCCGGATTCTCTCCGAAGAGGACCGGAACAGTCCGGTTGTCCAGACGCTTCTTAAAAACCGCCTCCGGGAAACACGGGTGGAGATGCAGCGGCTGTCCATGGTCGAGCGGGTCCTCGCAGCAGACGACCCGTTTGAGGAGCTGTTTAAAATGGAACTGAACAACTGGACGAAAAAAGATATCCCTCCCATCCGTGCGATGACCATCCGTGGAGAAGGGCCGTATGAAGCACTGCTCACCGAACTCATCGGCAGAATCTGTCGTGAGATGGCATCACCCGAGAACGCCAGGAACTCGGTCCGCGCCGTGGGCCCCATCGGATCGGTTTATGTCGGGGAGGACTGTGACGAGACCGGCGGTCTGGTGGAAGTGATACTGCCGGTCGCCGGTAAACTGACCATTGCAGACCCTGATGTCGAGGTAAAGACCCTGCCCGCCGTGACGGTGATCTCGGTCATCTGCAAAGGGCCCTACCGCAATCTCGGACTGGCCCACACACGGATGTATGCCTATCTGGAGGAGAACAAATTTACCTGCACCGGATCTCCCCGTGAACTCTACCTGAATGATCCGTCGGAAACGCCGGAAGAGGAACTCCTCACCGAGATCCAGTATCCGGTGGGCTGAAACAGGATAAAAACATCTTTTTTGCATCCCGTTCACCCCATCCCTTTATTACGTTATCCTGCAAGGACAGATCAGGGACTCCCGAAAGAGAGGAACAGTGATGGATCAGGAAACGCATGAGACACCGGGGCCACGGATTGAGATCGCCTCCCGGAACGTGATGATTGACAGAAAAGCAGACATCCGGCTGCGGGGATTTAAACCCCACGCCAAAGTGACCGTTACCACGGAGACGATGGATGACGACGGCAGACACTGGCAGGGAGTCGTTCCATATACCCTGAACCCGCAGGGATGTCTGGAGATTGCCTCTGCAGAATCTGACGGTGAGAGTTTTGACGAAATAGACCCATGGGAGATTTTTGACTCCATGCGCCCGGTCGATGAGCCGGACGAACCGGTACCGCTCTTTGCAAAGACAACGACCGATCCACTGCTGATTGAGATCCGGGCCCGGGCAGCCAACGGTGATTCCGCACGGGGCAGCCTGAGGCTCCATGTCTTTAACGATGCGACGACCGTCAGGGAAGAGGTCCGGGACGGCCCCCTGCAGGGCACCCTCTTCTGCCCGACAGGGGACGGGCCGTTTCCGGTGGTCATCTGTCTCGGTGGTTCGGACGGCTGGTTCACCGAGCCCCGCCCGGCACTGCTGGCATCCCACGGCATCGCCACATTCTCGGTGGCCTACTTCGGGAGAAAACCACTCACCGAAGAGCTCTGCCAGGTGCCGCTCGAGTTTTTTGACCGTGCCGTTGCCTTTCTTGAGGCATACCCTGCCGTGGATGCCAGACGGATGGGCATCTACGGCTACTCCAAGGGCGGAGAACTGGCGCTGCTTCTTGCGTCCCGCACCGAACGGGTGCGGGCGGTGGCCGCATACTCGCCGTCCTCTGTTGTCTGGCAGAGCCCGAAGGCAGGGGCGCCAAAGAGTTCCTGGACCGCAGATAAGGTGCCGCTTCCCTTCATGCCGATGCATTTCTCAGGGATGAAGCTGCTGAAGCTCATGAGCGGGCGCCCGATTGCCTTCCGTGAGGTCTATGAACAGGGCATGCAAAAACACCCGGAGAAGAGGGAGAAAACCCGGATTCCGGTCGAAAATATTCATGGTCCCGTCTTTTTGGTCTCCGGAACCGAGGATGCGGTCTGGCCCTCAGACCGGATGGCAGATGCCGTGGAGGCATCCCTGAAGGCTGCGGGCGTGCCGGTGACCCACCTGAAATACCGCGGGGCAGGCCACCTCACCACCCTTCCCGGACTGCCTGCACCGGAGATCATGGACACCCTGATTTTCGGCGGTTCGTCTTCCGAATCCTCCCGTGCGCTGGAGGATGCCTGGCAGAAGATGGTGGCATTCTTTACAGAAACCCTCTGATCCCTTCCTTTTTTAAACCGTCCCGTCCACGGACACCAGCCCGGTCCATACCGTTTCCGTCATCTGTCTGACTTCTGAAAGGCAGACCCGGAGCACCGGCGAGGGGCTCCCTGTACGGGGTGCATCTTCCTGATTCCTCCGGTGCCACAGAAAGGCTCAATACCACACCGGACAATCAGCAACCAAATCCCGTGGTGGACGGGGGGAGAAAAGAGACAATGCTGGTGATGGCCTTTAACGGAAGCCCGCGGAAAGGGTGGAATACGGCAACGCTGCTTGAACATGCATGTGAGGGGGCGGCATCGGCAGGGGCCGAAGCGCGGCTCATCCATCTTATCGATCTGGACTTCTCCGGATGCACAAGCTGTTATGCCTGCAAACGGCTGGGGGGAAACAGTTACGGGAGGTGCGCCATCGAAGACGACCTGACGCCCCTGCTTGCAGAGGTGGAGGAGGCGGATGCAGTCATCCTCGGGACGCCGATCTATCTGGGTGCAGAGAGCGGACTGATGCGCAATCTGATGGAGCGGCTCTTCTTCCCCTACATCACGTACAGCGACGGGCCAAACATCTTTCCCAGGGATGTCAGGGGAGGATTTATCTACACGATGAACATGAACAGGGAACAGCTGGCCGACATAGGCCTGCAGAGCAGGGTCGATCTGAATGAATACCTTCTGCGGGCGGTGTTCGGCGATGGGGAGTCGCTGCTCTGCTGCGACACCTATCAGTTCAGCGATTATGCCCTCTATGAGAGCAGTATATTTGACCCGGACGCGAAGGCAAAGCGGCGTGCAGAGGTCTTCCCGCAGGACTGTGAGGCCGCCTATGAAATGGGGGCCCGGCTTGTCAGGGGGGCCTGATCCACGGTATCTGTTCTTCGTAGTGCCGGACCCCGTGTGACCGGTTCCGGCAAATCGGGCACCGTTGCGGGTGAGGGGAACACAGTATATGAGGGGGAACACGAACACGAATGATACCGTGAGTATCAGACGGTTTGGCTGCCGGAGAAACAACAATGCAGCAGGCACCTCTCCCTGTGGCGTTGTAACGCTTTTTTTTGCGGGGATGCTCGTCCTCAGCCTCCTGCTCATCACCCCTGCCGCCGCCCATGTCCCCCTCACCTCCGGCGGCAATGCCCACATCGATGACGCCTTTCCCGTCGCCGACCCGACGAAGTCATGGGTGGTCTACGGAGCACTCTCCGGCGGCGGGGACGTCCGGTATTACCGGATGGATATGGAAGCGGGCGACGAGCTGCGCCTGAGCCTCTTTACGCCGGAGGGGGCGGCATCGTTCGTGCCGGGGATTGTCGTGACGGGCCCGGGACTCCCCTCCGCCGGGGCACTTCCCCCGTTTGTGGAGATGCCGCACCCCGACGGCGGGCACCATGATGAAGACCATATGAACCCCCTCACCGGGGAGCCGATGGACGATGCCGGCGGGGAAACGGCAGCCTATGGTGCGGTAGTCATCGAAGGGACGGTTCCCGCCGGAGCGGAGTTTGAACCGTTCACCCCCTCGGCCCTCTATCCGGCAGCGGGGTACTCCCATGACGTGGCCGAACCGGGTGTCTGGTACGTGGCAATCTATGCCCCGGAGACCTCCGCATCGGGCGGCAACTTCGGGCTTGCCGTCGGTTACCGGGAGGAGTTCACCCTGTCCGAGTGGCTGCTCGTCCCGTTCTCGGTTCTGGGGATCCACCGGTGGGAGGGGCAGTCGTGGATGCTCATCCTCGGGCCGCTGGCGGTGGTCATGGGGGCGGGGTTCGGACTGATTTTCCGCCGGGGCCGGCAGAACAACAGGGAAGGGATGCCCATCGACGGGCCATTCGGGTGGCTCACGGTAACCGCGGGACTCCTCTTTCTGGGGACCGGGGTGATGCTTCTTGTACAGACGCTCATCGCACTCTCAAAGGCCGGGATGACCGCAGCGGCCATCCTTCCCGCAGTCTATATTACGGCCGCCGTCCTCCTCGGAGCGGTTGCTCTCCGGGCCGGTCTGCACAGCACCGGCTGGGGAATAAAGACGGACGGGGTGCTGATGGCTGTCGTGGGAATTGTGGCGCTCGTTGTGTGGGCAGGACTTCTTATCGGCCCGGCGTGTGCGATTGCAGCAGGTGCGGGGGCGCTTGTATGGGGCAGGAAGATAACCATTTAAGCGGGATTGTCTCGAAATCAGACAATCCATCCGGTACCCTGCAGGATGGATAATCCGGTATCATTCGGTGTGGTGACATACCGTTTGATCCGATGCAGGTACGCAAAAGCAGTGAGACAAAAACATACAAAATGAGAAGTGAACGACCCCCTTATTCTGAAGACAATATCGGCACAATTCCACTTTTTTACCGCTTTCAGAACCTTTGGGAAACACCATCACAGACCACCGGTGCTGATCTGGTGCATGAGCACTCCGCATGCGTGAACATGCCGCATTACGGCACGGACAGGCGTGTCTTCGTCAGGGTCCATCGGAACCACCCTTCTTACCGTATCACGAAGACGCCTGTTTTAACGATTGCCAGATCTGTTGGGCTTTTATCGCCTCTTCATACCGGTGCAGCTGAAAGAGGGCAGTCCCTTTATTGCACCAGGCGGAGGCAAACCCCGGGTCAAGGACAGTTGCACGGTCAAAGGCAGCAAGCGCCTCTTCATAGCGGCGCAGCAAAAAGAGTGCATTGCCTTTATGATACCAGGCAGTGGTGTACTCCGAATCCAGCGCAAGTGCCCGCTCAAACACCACCAGTGCCTCATCATATCGCTTGAGGGAGTTCAGGGCACAGCCGATGTTGTGCCATGCAGATGCCATCTTCAGGGGATCTTCATCAAAAGCCCGGGTATAGGCATCCAGTGTCTCAATCTCCTCTTCATAGCGGTGCAGGAAGGAGAGAACCATTCCCTTGTTATACAGGGCATCGGCACACGAGGGAGAACGTGCAAGGGCCTGTTCATAGGATGCAAGCGCCTCCTCATACCGATGCAGGCACTCGAGAGCACACCCTTTCCTGTACCAGGCCAATGATACATCATCCCCCGTTCCATACACAATGGCCTCTTCGAATGCCGTTATGGCATCCTCATACCGGGTCTCTGCATAGAGAGCAAGTCCTTTGTTGTACCATGCAGAGGCCTTGTACGGATCGATATCGGTAGCCTCCTCAAAGGCTTTTGCGGCCTCTTCATATCGTTTCAGCTGGTAGAGTGCAATTCCCTTGTTGTAGCGGGCAGAGGCATCATATGGATCCAGCTGTGCCGCCTGTCCAAAACATGCACGTGCCTCTTCGTATCGCTGCAGTGCATTCAGGGCACACCCTTTGTTGTACCAGGCAGACGCAAAACACCGGTCAAAATCAATTGCCCGGTCATACACTGCAATCGCCTCATCGTACCGCTCCTGGGATCTGAGCACATTTCCTTCCTTAACCCAGCCATCTGCCCTGCTACTAAAAAATGGTCTCAATCCCGTCACCTCTTCCCCATTCTTATCCCCGCTCCTGCTGACACACAGCACTGGTTTGGATGCGCTTTTTCCACACGCATATGTACATCGTGCGGAATCGTTACAGATACTCCTTTTCTTCAGATGACATGATAGAACTTTGTGCGGTTTTTGTGATTCGCTGAAAGATCCGGATTTGAGAATTAATATCCGGATAATGCCACCGATCAGGCAAAATTGAATTCAGATGATGGAAAAGCTGAAATATCGCTATTCTCAGGTGTCACCCGGATTACCTGCAGGTGACCGGCTGTATGCCGCAACCGCGTCCTCATACTCCCGTTTTTGCATCGGATCACCGTATTTTATGTGCTGGTTCACCTCACCTTCCTGCCCTTTTGAAGCCGTTTTTCTTCCGGGTACCGTTCAATGCCGGAATAGATCAGGCACTCCCCCGTGGTCGCTCCATTTTGTGGGGGGGTCACTCATTCCGGAAAAATATGGTGAGATCTGATGCCACGAAAAAAAGAGTCATTTGGTCAATTGCCAAGCAAATCTATAACTATTCGGAAAACCACAAGGTCCGGCGGTGATAAACCATGGTTTCGTTTAAATGCAAAGATATCGGCATGGACTGCGATTTCGAGGCCACCGCAGCCAATGTGCAGGAACTGGACGAGAAAATCGCCCGACATGCCCGCGAGGTTCATCAAATCGACCCGGTGGACAAGGAGCTGTGGATGAAAATCCACAAAGCAGAAAAGTAACTCCCTTAAAAGGAGCTCCCTTTTTCCCGTTATCCTTATGCCCATTACGGCCAATAGGACATTTTGAGGATAGGCATATGGACCCACTGAAGATACCCCGGATGACCAAAGATGAGTATGATGCCCTGATAGAACGGCAGTTCATCTCCCGGATTGCCTTTGCAGGCACCGGGAACCCGTATATTGCACCCTTCATGTACGTCTTTGACAAAGAGTACCTGTACTTCCTTTCCACGAAATACGGCAGAAAAATGCAATATTTTGCCGCAAACCCGCAGGTATCGGTCGAGATTGAAGAGTACATGCCGGATCTCTCCTCGTTTACTTTTATAAGCCTGCAGGGGAAACTCGAAGAAGTCACAGAACCGGCCAAAAAAAAGGACGTGCGGGAACAGTTCGTTGCGATGATGAAACGGCACAATCTCTCGCCACGCGTCCTCTCTGCACTGGGATACAGTCCGGATGACCCCCCGGAAATCATCATCAACGGAGAGCGTGCCGCGGTCTGGAAACTGGTTGCGGTCAAAGATATAGTGGCCCTGAAAAACGGCTGAATATCCCTTCATCCCATATTTTCAATCAATTTCGTACCCGTATCTTTCAGGAGAACCCATCAGGGGGTGTTCAGGTTATGAACCGATTCACCATGAATTCGGGGACGATTTTCCATCCGGTCGCCTCTGTTTCACCGTTTGATCTCCAGCCCCACCTCGTTTCTTCGCAGGAAACCGGGTGTCCAGGGAGGATTATACCGCATCAGAAATGGCGCTCCGACCGGTTCAATCCCGGCTGATCTGAGTTCGTCCCGCAGCCGGACCTCTGCTGCCGCCACCTCATCCTTTCGGGCATATCCCCGGAAACGGATGACGGCAACCTCCCGGGCGGGCAGCGTTGAAATCTGTACCCGGCTGTCCAGCGGGTCCGGGATCTCGTCCCGGGTTTTTCCCGGGGGCATGACAAATGACATCGATGCCGCATCGGAAACGACCGGTGCCGTCATCGCAATCTGTTGGGACGTGATCACCGGGGAAGTCATTGATATGCTGTTGCGGGCGGTATTTTTACCCGTGATATAGGCAAAGAGCAGATTGAAACCGGCGTTATCACCCGAACTGTCAACTGTCGCCAGCACCACGGCGGGATACTTACGGAACTCAATTTCTCCCGCCTCACCGGTTATTTCATAGGGAATGGTATCAGTCATGGTCCTTTTTCATCTCCATAGGGGCAACTCCCCCTTCGTCCTCAGGAGTGGTTCGCCGGAGAAATCCCGTCTCCTTTGCTGACGACTCTGCTGACCTTACTGCAGCAGGCGCTCTATCTGTTTCCGGTCAAACCCGAAGATAAACTCGTCGCCGATTTGGACAACAGGGGCCCCGATGAACCCGGCCTTTTGGATGAGCATATCTCTCGCCTCGCTGTTGGCGGTGATATCAATGTCCTCAAATGCCACATTCTTCTCCCTGAGAAACGCTTTTACCGCATGACAGGTCATGCACCGCGGTGTTGAGTAGACAATGACATTTTTCGTGTGCCACGTTCTCTCAATAAACGACTCACGGCCGGAATAGGTCTTATACAATCCGTATTCCCGGGGATTTTTCTGTGCATAATTCTGGTGGTATTCTTCGGCAGGGTAAAACGCAGAGTATGCCAGAATTTCGGTCGCAACGGGTTTCGCAAACTTCCCGGAATCGTCCAGAGCCTTCTTCGAGGCTTCTGCCGCCCGTTTCTGCTCTTCATCGTGGAAGAAAACGGCGGTCCGGTACTGGGAACCCTTGTCTGCGAACTGACCGGCATCATCGGTTGGATCAATCTGCGTCCAGAACACATCCAGCAGTCTTTCGTACGAGACCAGTGCGGGATCATAGGTGACCTGCACTGCTTCGAGATGCCCCGTTGTGCCGGAAGAGACCTCCTCGTATGTCGGATTTTTCTTCGTTCCGCCGGCATACCCGGCCACCGCCGAGACGACCCCCTCAACCTCTTCAAACGGCAGCTGCATGCACCAGAAGCAGCCGCCGGCAAATGTTGCCTTCTTCAGGCTTCTCTCCTCCATACCTGTTCAACCTCTCTCGTCATCCCGGAAGTGACGGATATGCACACGCACCAGGGTATGGATGCCGGGGGGGCAGCAGATCCCTTCGATTCCTTCCGATGGTCTGTAATGGGAACACCCCGTATTAAATGATCGCATCGTCCGGGAACAGCGGTCTTCGTTGCCGGGCAAATATCGCCGAACCACTTTTTCCCGGCAGGCTGATGGCGATTGCGAAGCGGTTCGCCGGTCCGGTGCACCACTCTATTTTTGGTGCATGCCGACCGTTCACACCACAGGAGATAAACGATGACACCAATCGAGGTGCACCCGATCAGACTCGGGATAGCAAATGCCTACCTTGTCAGGCAGGAGGGGACCATTCTCGTCGATACGGGAGACGCGGGAAGCGAGGATGCCATCCTTGAGGCGGCGAAGCAACTGGGGATTGCACCGGGTGATATCCGGCTGATCCTGCTCACCCACGGGCATGCCGACCATGCCGGTTCAGCATCCTCCCTCCGGACGATGACCGGGGCGAAGGTGGCCATTCACCGGGATGATGCTGAAAAACTCAGGAGCGGCAACCAGGGAAGGCTGCGGGCGAGGTGCATCACGGGCAGAATCCTGGGACTCTTCTTCAATGCAAAGAAAAAGGCACACTACCCGCCGCTTGAGCCGGACATTCTCATCACCGATTCACTCGATCTCCGCACATACGGGGTTGACGGCACGGTGATCCCAACGCCGGGGCATACCCCCGGTTCGGTCTCGGTGATCCTTGGAGACAATGAGGCGATTGTCGGGGATCTGATCTTCCCGTCCATCCCGTCCGAAAAACCCGGCCTGCCATTCTGGGCGGATGACTCCGATGAAGTAAACCGAAGCATCGGGATCATCCGGGAACAACAGCCGCAGAAGATCTATACAGGCCACGGAGGGCCGTTTTCGGGCGAGGAGATTGACACGATCAGGTGAGGAGGCAACCGGACCCGTCATCGATCCGGATGCCTGTTTGTGACGGTATTAATCCCCATAACATCCCAATACTACGGCAGGGATGAGACAGACCATGAAGAAAACCATCATCACTGTCGTAGGAAAAGACACCGTCGGCATTATCGCAAAGGTATGCACGTACCTCGCAGAAAACGACGTCAATGTCGAAGACATTTCACAGACCATCATACAGGGCTACTTCAACATGATGATGATCGTTGACACCAGCAGCTCCTCCAAACCGTTTGGTGAGATGGTAACGGATTTAGAGGCTATTGGTGATGAGATCGGTCTGAAGATCCGATGCCAGCATGAAGATATTTTTACCCGGATGCACCGGATCTGAGGGAATTTTCAATATGATCAATATCTTTGAGGTCCATGAAACGAACGCGATGATCGAGCAGGAGAAGCTGGATGTCCGTACGATTACGATGGGCATCAGCCTCCTGGACTGCTGTGATTCGGATCTGGATACCGTAAACCGGAATATCTACGATAAGATCACCTGTGCAGCAAAGGATCTCGTCGCCGTCGGCAGGGACATTGAACGCGAATATGGCATTCCTATTGTAAACAAACGCATCTCTGTCACCCCGATTGCACTTGTGGGAGGACGGGCCTGCTCGTCTCCTGAGGATTTTGTCACCATCGCACAGACGCTGGAAAGAGCGGCCGAAACGACGCGGGTCAATTTTCTGGGAGGCTATTCCGCACTCGTCTCCAAGGGCATGACCCCTGCGGATGAACATCTCATCCGCTCCATTCCTCTGGCGCTCTCGTCTACCGAACGGGTCTGCAGTTCGGTCAATATCGGCTCCACCCGGACCGGCATCAACATGGACGCCGTAAAACTGATGGGGGAGATTGTGAAGGAGACGGCAGAGTCCACCAAAGAGAACAGCTCAATGGGCTGTGCAAAACTGGTCGTCTTCTGCAACGCCCCGGACGACAACCCGTTCATGGCCGGAGCCTTTCATGGCGTAACCGAAGCAGATATGGTGATACATGTGGGTGTCAGCGGACCGGGTGTGGTGAAGCGTGCCCTCGAGGGAGTCCGGGGCGAGAACTTTGAAGTGCTCTGCGAGACGGTGAAAAAGACGGCATTCAAGGTCACGCGTGCCGGACAGCTGGTGGCGCAGGAAGCCTCTGAACGGCTGGGTGTGCCGTTTGGCATCGTCGATCTCTCGCTTGCGCCGACACCTTCCGTGGGGGACAGTGTGGCGGAGATTTTAGAGGAGATGGGCCTTGCATCGGTGGGCGCTCCGGGCACCACCGCCGCTCTTGCCCTGTTAAATGATCAGGTAAAGAAGGGAGGAGTGATGGCAAGTTCGTTTGTTGGCGGACTCAGTGGCGCCTTTATCCCCGTCAGCGAGGATCAGGGGATGATCGATGCGGTGAACCGCGGCGCCCTCACGATTGAAAAACTGGAGGCGATGACCTGTGTCTGCTCGGTCGGCCTTGATATGATCGCCATCCCCGGAACCACATCTGCTGCCACCATCTCCGGCATCATCGCCGATGAGGCGGCAATCGGCATGATTAACCAGAAGACAACCGCCGTCCGTTTGATTCCTGTTATCGGAAAAGATGTCGGAGATACCGTGGAATTCGGCGGGCTTTTAGGGCATGCGCCCATCCAGCGGGTCAATACCTTCAGCTGTGAGGCGTTTGTGAACCGCGGCGGCAGGATTCCTGCACCGATTCACAGTTTTAAGAACTGATACGAAGAAGCTCCGTTACTCATTCCTTTTTTATAGTCCATTCAGCCTGTCTGTACGGGGTGCCGTCTATCGACAAAACCCCGTCCTGCATACATATCTGAATACATTCAGGCCCTGTTCTGTCGCTGAAATGGTTATTTCATTCAATAAACCGGGAATCTCCCCGTTCGGACAAATCATTATCTTTGAATAAATATTATTTGAAAAAGAAGGAGATTTCCTTAAAATATCTGCTTGTGAGATGAGACGAATATGATTAACCATTATATACACGAATGTACAGCACCGTGCATCGTATTCTGCCTGATTGCGGGGTTCCTCCTCATCCCCGCCGGTGCAGGCGCGACCACCTGGAACGTCTCCCCCGTTGCGGGAGGGGAGTATGCCAACGTCACCAGTCTTCTGGACATCCCTGCCCTGAGTGACGGGGACACCATCCGCATCTGGGGCGTGGACGGACAGACCTTTGAAGGCGGCATTACGATCGACACACCGGATGTCCTCATCACCCGCTGGGAAGGGTCACCCGCAAGACCGCTCATCACCAATACCTCGCACACTGCTCCCGCGGTCACGGTCACGGCGGACAACGTCACCCTCCGGGGCCTCGATATTTCAAATAACCGTCTGGAAAATGAGGACGGCGCAGGGGTATGTGTCGCGGGGACGTCGTGGGACAACCATCTCCAGGGGTTCACAGTGACGGACTGTGTCTTTTCCGGGAATGCAGTGACAGGCAATACGCCTGCGACCGGGTCGTACAGTTCCGGGGGCGCAATCGGGTGCCGCTACGTCGACGCCGCCCTCATCACCAACACGACATGTGCGGACAATACGGCACATTATGGCGGAGGGGCGTATTTCATTCGTTCTTTTTCTGACACCGTGACAAACACGACATTCACGAACAATACGGCAGAAGAATCTGGCGGGGGGGCATATTTCGATCGCTCCGATTATGCCACCGTGACGAACACCACATTCACGAACAATACGGCCCATTTTGGCGGGGGGGCATGGTTCTGTATGTCCACGGAAGTCACCGTGAAGAACTCCACATTCACGAACAATACGGCACCAGATGGAGGGGGGGCGTTTTTCACAACATCCTTTTTTAGCACCGTGACGAACTGCCTCTTTGAGAACGATAATAACCTCCATACCATCGGTTCAGTTGGAATGACCCTGAGCGAACCGAACCTCATTGAATCGGCCAATATCATCGGCGGGCCGTACCGGGGCGGCAATGTCTGGCTGCGTGACCCCGCACAGAACATCTCCGAGTGGGGTGCTGATGCCGACTTCAACGGCATCTGTGACCAGTCCCTGACAATTCCCCCAGATCTTGCCACCGATTCCTTCCCGCTCATCTCCGGCGGCGGCACCGTAGCGTTCTCCGCGACACCGCAGGACGCCTTCGTGTATGTGGACGGCGTGAACAGCACCCGGACGGCAGAAGACCCGTTCTATCTCCGGGTGGGGGAGCATTGCATCACCCTCCAAAAGGACGGCTACATCCCCCGTGATGCAACGGTTACCGTCGTTGCGGAATCAACAGTCTCACTCGACATACACCTCACCGCCATTGTCCATCCCATGACATGGAATGTCTCGCCGGTTGCGGGGTATGGCAATTATTCCAATATGTCCCTCATCCCGGAGATCGGCGAGGGGGACACCATCCGTATCTGGGGCATGGACGGGCACACGTATGAGGGCGGCATCACCATCGACACACCGGATGTCCTCATCACCCGCTGGGAAGGGTCACCCGCAAGACCGCTCATCACCAATACCTCGCACACTGCTCCCGCGGTCACGGTCACGGCGGACAACGTCACCCTCCGGGGCCTCGATATTTCAAATAACCGTCTGGAAAATGAGGACGGCGCAGGGGTATGTGTCGCGGGGCCGTCGTGGGACAACCATCTCCAGGGGTTCACCGTGACGGACTGTGTCTTTTCCGGGAATGCAGTGACAGGCAATACGCCTGCGACCGGGTCGTACAGTTCCGGGGGCGCAATCGGGTGCCGCTACGTCGACGCCGCCCTCATCACCAACACGACATGTGCGGACAATACGGCACATTATGGCGGAGGGGCGTATTTCATTCGTTCTTTTTCTGCCACCGTGACAAACACGACATTCACGAACAATACGGCAGAAGAATCTGGCGGGGGGGCATGGTTCTATATGTCCCCGGATGTCACCGTGAAGAACTCCACATTCACGAACAATACGGCACCAGGTGGAGGGGGGGCGTTTTTCGATACATCCTTTTTTAGCACCGTGACGAACTGCCTCTTTGAGAACGATAAGAACCTGCTCACCGTGAGTTCAGAGGGAATGATCCTGAGCAAACCGAACCTCATAGAATCGACAAACATCATCGGCGGGCCGTACCTTGGCGGCAATGTCTGGCTGCGCGACCCCGCACAGAACATCTCCGAGTGGGGGGCCGATGCCGACTTCGACGGCATCTGCGATCAGTCTCTATCCTTCCAGTCTCTATCCGTCCAATATGGCACCGATTTCTTCCCGCTCGTCTATGGCGGCACGGTGGCAATCACTTCGACGCCGCAGGACGCCTTTGTCTATGTGGACGGGGTGAACACCACCCGCACGACGGATGCGTCCCTCTATCTCCCGGTCGGCGATCACCAGATGACAGTCGCACTCAGGGGGTATGTGACCCCCGCCAACAGGACGGTGACCGTCACCGCCGGGACCACCACCACCCTCGACTTCGACCTCGTGCGGGAGACCGGGTACCTCGAAGTCACGTCCGTCCCGGACGGGGCAGCGATTATTCTCGACGGCACGGATACCAATACTCGCACCAATGCAACCCTCGCAGACCCACTCCCCACCGGAGATTACAATGTGACCGTCACCCTGGACGGGTACATCACGCCCGCGGAAGAGGTGGTCACCATTACGACAGGCGACACCACTACCGTCAACTTTGACCTTGTCCGCGAGACCGGGTTCCTCGAGGTTACATCCGTCCCCGCAGGGGCGCATATCTTCCTCGACGGCACGGATACCCATACCCTGACCAACGCGACCCTCGCAGACCCACTTCCCACCGGGGAGTATAACGTCACCGTCGCCCTCGATGGCTATCTCACTCCTGAAAACAGAACCGTGACCATCACCGCAGGCGCAACGACATCGGTTTCCTTTACTCCCGAACGGATTCCCACCCCAATCCATCACGGTTCGGGCGGCGGGAACTCCGGTCTCTCGGCAGGGGCGGCAAACAGTCTTTCTGCCGGTGACACCGTCTCCTTTGCGGTGCAGAACTCCGCGTTTTGCGAAGTAAACATTACCGCCGGGGAACCGATCTCAGACATCCTCATCACCGTGGGAAGAACCACCCTGCCCTCCGGCACCGACGCCCCGCCGGGGGAGATCTATGAGTATGACGAGATACTCCTCTACCACACCACCGATGACAGGATCGCAGATGAGACCCTGAACTTCACGGTCTCAAAGACATGGCTCGCAGAGAATGACTTTGGTCCCGGTGATGTCACCCTCTACCGCCTTCACGATGGTGTGTGGGAGGAACTCGCAGTCCGCCTGACCGGTGAGGACGCCCAATCCTGTTTCTTCACGGCGGCAACGCCCGGGTTCTCGACCTTTGCAATCGCTGCGGTGCATGGCACCGGTGCCGCGGCCACCCTGGCACCAGCACCCGCACCCGCCATTGCAGAGCAGGCACCCGGTACTGCAAAACCCGCGACGCCCACATCCGCCGCAGCCGGCCCGACTCCGACACAGAGCCCGGTGCCGTACGGGTGTGCCGTCCTTGCAGCCGGTCTGATCTGCCTCATGAAAAAACGACGGGAATAATCCGGCAACGGAGCATATCCCTATCTCACCATTTTTCTGAAACGGCACCCTCTCCCTTTCGGAATCTGAAAAGAGCAGATGGCTGATGATAGCAACGGGTATGAAAACGAATCCACTTTGGATCATCATGGATCCTTTTTTTTGGCTGATCTTCTGACCCGGGGAGACCCGGATATACAGGCGGTGATACACCGTATTAGATCCGGTTCACACCCGGGAACTGCTCCGTAAGCATCATGCCGTATCCCTGCAGGGGGGATAAAAAATGAAAGAACGGTCTCTTTTGCAGGCACGGGTGATGTAAAATTCAGCAGCTGTCGCACGGACGCAGCCTGCTCAGTGCCACTCCCTTGCTGAACCATGCATGGGAATGTTCGGGGTCTATCGCAAGCGCCCGGTTGTAGGCATGAAGTGCCTCCTTATAGTTCTTCAGACCCATCAGTGCGTCCCCTTTGGTGTTCCAGGCATATGCGTCATCCGGATCCAGGGCAAGAGAGAGATCAGCCGCATCAATCGCCTCTTCAAACCGTTCCAGGAAATTCAGGGTGATGCCAAGGCTCACCCAGGAAGAGGTGTCGTCCGGATCGCATTCAAGTGCCTGGCAATAGGCCCTGACTGCCTCTTCGTAATCTTCGAGTTCATCAAGGGCGCACCCTTTATGATACCAGACGGAAGCGAGCGTAGAATCAAGGGCAAGAGCCAGATCGAAGGCATCAACTGCCTCTTCAAACTGTTCCAGATTCATCAGTGCAATGCCGAGGGAATCCCACGACGAGACGTCATCCGGGTCACATTCGAGTGAGCGGCTGTATGCCAGGGCCGCCTCACCGTATCGCTCCAGTTCAGCAAGGGCACAGCCTTTCTGATGCCATGCAGCGGCATAATCCGGACTGCATGCTATCGCCTGATCATATGCCGCAACCGCTTCCTCGTATTTTTCCTGATCTGTGAGCGCATTTCCTTCGGCAAAATATTCATCTGCGCATTGGGTTTCGGATTTTTCCATGTTGCTCCCTCCCTTTCGGTATCATTATTTCATTTCCTGCAATTCATACCCTTTTCTTTTCGAATCGGTGAACACTTTGGTTGACATCACCGGACGGACAAGGCTCCGTACCGCAGATGAGGCCCGCTCCGAAAGTGAATGAAAAAATTCTGCGTATGAACGGGATAGCTAAGGGTGCCGGATGGAACGTTCACATCAGGATTTTTTCTTTTCCGGATGGAGTGAGGATTATTATACTTGGAAAGACCTGATTTCAATCATATAACGGGGGGAAAAAATGTCAGACAGTCCTGTTGGCATAAAAGGATCGGCCATGATTGGAACGCTTGCGCATGAAGGATACTGTTTCATCCTTCCTGACCGGGACTATGTCCCGCTGGTCGTGACAAAAGCAACAGATAAAAACGGCCCCCCCGAGATACTGGGGCCGGTAACATCATTCGTAAAAAATCCAAAGGCGGCATTCCCCCATATCAGAACAGATGAACAAAAATGGGACATTACCGATTCCTATCAGGACAGGGATAAGGCGTCTATCGGTTTTACCACCCATGACCTGATCGCAAAGGTGCTGTCCGGGATGCTGAACATCAGCATTGCCGCCACGTATTCCGGGTTTGATTCAATCAGGATATCCTATACCAACGTCACGTCTGACAGTATCTATAAAACAGAAGTGCTGGATTACCTGCATGGCGGGGTTGTGACGGATAATCAGAGTATCAGCCGTTTATGCAGGAAATCGGACAAATGCTTTGTTATTTATGAAACCCTGAAAGCCCGCAGGTTTTCCATCTCTTTTCTGAACAGGCAGGAGGCTGCGACCGATAATGACATCCGTTTTTTCCTGGAGAGTGCCGGTGTTTCCGGAACAGGCGATTTTTCAGCAGTGAAGGATGGATCAATACACTATTCCGGAAAAGAGCCCCAGACGTTTGCCTTCAAGGGCGTTGGATTTCATCTCAAAAAAAGCCTCTTTTCCTCTGCACATTCCGTTGAAACCGGAGATCGATCGAAAGGGATATCCCATGGCAGAAAGGGTGTGCGGGAGTCTTCAGAAACACGGCCGGTTGCATCCGGAAAGAATCGCACGGTAAATGTGGTCTCGCTGCATCCGGAGAGAGTCGAAATTATGACGGATCAAAAAATGACCTTCAGTCCGTTCCGGTTTATATAAGTGCCATGCGGTGCAGGGAGACCCATCTTCCCCATGCAGAAGCACCGGGGCTTTCAATCGGACCTGACAGTTCCCTTTTTGTATCCCCGGCACCGAACCGGATGACAAACGGTTTTCATACTGTTCCCGGTGATCGGAATATATATCTGTCTTCAGTATCCCCTAGGGGGTATGCGATCGAATGTCTTTGGCGTCAGAAACATTCCGGAGACGCGTTTTGGGGGACCGGCCGACAGGGGTGTCGGCGACGGTGAAACAGCAGACGGGGTAACACCACTCCGTTCAGATTCCCGGCCTTTCATACGCAGCACAGGGGGGAAAAGCCGGTGACGAATCCGTCCGAAACCGGTGGTCAGGCCACTGAAGATACCAAATCCGGTTCTGCCACCGGCACCGGGGCCAAAACCCCACTCATTGAACAGCTCCTCGAAGGGAACCAGGCATTCAGGGACAATGAGTTCAGGGACAATCCTGAGCGATACCGGGAACTGGCCGTGGCACAGAGTCCCGGCGTCCTCTGGATCGGGTGTTCTGATTCGCGGGCGGCCCCGGAGCGCATTACCAGCGCCCCGCCCGGTGAGCTGTTTGTCACCCGGAATGTCGGCAATATTGTGCCCACCCATGACTGGAGCCTCTCGGCGGTTGTTGAATATTCCATCAGCCACCTGAAAGTGCAGGAGATCGTTGTTGTCGGCCATTCCGACTGCGGTGCCGTAAAGGCACTGGACAAGGATCTGCAGGACCCCTACATCCCGCTCTGGCTCAATGATGCCCGCGAGGCAAAGGCACGGGTCGATGCCCGGATTCCCAAAGCAGAGTCTCCTGAGGAATTAAAGGAACGCACGCACCAGATAGAGCTGGAAAATGTCAGGCTCCAGATTGAGCACCTGATGACCTACCCGTCCGTCCGGCAGGCCGTCGATGAGGGAAGAATCGAGGTGCACGGTCTGTACTATGACCTTACAACAGGCACCCTGTCCCGGGTGGTCTGAACCGGCGGGTATCCAGCCCCATCCCTGAACAATGAGAAATCAGACGAGGGGCATCTTCCCTTCCGGAATATCATCTGCCGGATGATACGGTCACTCAGATATCCGGCCGGGGTATCTGATCCCTCCCCATTTCAGGCCACGATATACCATCGCTGCAAGACCGACATCCAGTGCGATTACGCATAGATAGACAAGACCATTGGAAAGAGGGGTGTGCCAGTATATCGCCGGAACCATCGAAAGGCCGGACCAGACAAGGAAAAACGGGAGGAAAGCCCCGATAACCGATACCAGAATACCGCAGATGAGAATGCGGGTGAACCGCACGCCCTCACCGAACCAACCGGAAAAAACGAAGGGAGGGATGAGCACGGCCATGGGCACCACGGATATCAGTGCCCCGACAAGAAGCATCGGGGCATCACCCGGCATAAAAAGGACAAAGCCCGCTGCCATGACAAGAGCGGGGAGTCCGAAGCGGATCATACGGTTTTTCGTCCGGCTGAGGACGGCATAGACAAAAGAGAGCAGCACGACGCCCATAAGGCAGGCGATAATCTCCAAGAGTATCACCAGAAAAAGAAAGCCATCAACAACATCCATACCCGCTCGTCCCGAATAATGCTGGTGCACCGCCTCCCATATACCTGTGGGTGATTTCCCGGCAGGCAGTCAGACAGAATCTGGCCGGATCTTTTCAGGTCCGGTGGTCAGAACGATGAGGGGCAGACGGACGCCGTGCGCACATGCACCAGGATCTCCAGAGTCAGGGCACAGGATTCACCAGAATGATCCAACTTGGTGCAATCAATTTATATTATGCACCACAACCTTAGTACACAGGTGCACCGGCCCCCACCATCCATCACCAATCAGGAGATCTGGTGCACCAGTTTTTTGGAGCACGTGAATATTTTATGGACCAAATCGAAGAAAAGAACAGAAACAATCTCTTCCTGATGGACAACACGGCAAATCCTGCACCACTCGGCCTCTGTGCATTCGGGACGACCACGATTCTGCTCAGTCTCCACAATGCCGGAATAACCGGGCTGACGAGTCCCATCGTTGCGATGGCGCTCCTCTATGGCGGGCTTGCCCAGCTCATCGTCGGCATTATGGAATGGAAGAAGAACAACACCTTCGGGATGGTCACGTTCGGGAGCTTTGGATTATTCTGGATATCCTTTGCGGCAATCATGATTCTGCCGGCGACAGGTCTTGCAGCAGCACCAACCGCCCAGGATCTCGCGGCATTCCTGTCCGTCTGGGGTCTTTTAATCCTCGGGCTTTTTATCTGCACCCTGAAGATGCACCGTATCCTGCAGGTCACCTTCGCAGCAGTCCTCCTGCTGGTGGTGCTGCTGGTGGCCGCAAACCTGACCGGCATCCACCTGATCCATACCCTTGCCGGTGTGACCGGTATCGCTGCCGGTGTTCTTGCGCTCTATATGGGCGTCGGGGCAGTCATCAACGAGATCTATGGCAGCCGGGTACTCCCGGTTTAACCAATCCCTTTTACCAATCCCTTTTTCTCCCGGAAGCGGACGTAGACCACTTCGTCCATGACGATGCCATTCTTCGTGATGGCGTTTTGGTGCACCGCTTCCCGGACAAACCCGCATTTCTCCAGCACCCGCATTGAGGCTGCGTTGGATGAAAACACCCCTGCCTGGAGCCGGATAATGTCGAAGTACTCAAACGCCACCGGAACCATGGCGGTGACCGCACCGGTAGCGATGCCCTTTCCCCAGAAGGGTTCTGCCAGCCAGTAGCCGATTTCAGCAGTCTTTTTGTAGACATCCTTCAGCGGGGTGATGCCGATGCCCCCGACGGCAGCGCCATCCAGATCAATTGCTAAGAGGAGGCCTGATGCAGGCCGGGATGCCATCGCGATGAACCGGTTCGCGTCATTCAGGGTATAGGGGGAGGGAAACCCATCCCGCAGAGTGGCTGCGATACGGGGGTTGTCTGCATGCTGCACAAGTCCGGCGGCGTCTTTCCTGTCCCATGAGCGGAGGAATACGGTCGGACACCCGGTAGTAATCCGTTCCCCTGCCACCGGTTCATTCTGCTCTGTCATGGATTTATCCTGTATGTGCCCACCGCCAGGTAGGCAGGCCTCATAATCCCGGTCCTGTATGTGTGCGTGTATGTCAGGAGGGAAAAAGTGCCTGAACCAAGCCTGTCAGTGATACCGTCTTTTCTGTCAGACGGGTATTTTTATTTCAGCACCGCCGGCAGATTTCACGGCATCTATGAGGGCATTGATCTTTTCTGCATCCTGCACATCTTTTTTGTCGAACACAAACACTCCTCCGACCTCAACGCCCTTTGCTTTGAGCGCTTCAGCCAGGTGCGGAAGGGTATCTTTTGCCTGTGCACCACAGGTCGCAAAGAGGACGGCGGTTTTTCCCTGGCACCCGGAGAGGGCTGCAACGGCCCCGTTGACTGCCGGAGCGGCCCTGAATGCCCAGACCGGCGTGCCGATAACGATGAGATCGGACGCAGAGACATCGATTGCAGCCGGTGTGATGGCATCCGCCTCTCCCCTCGCTGCCCGGTAGCACCCCAGCGAATACGCGGTGATGGTGGAGTATGGCTTCACCGCCTTCACCTCGACAAGGTCACCCCCGCATTTCTCCTGGATTTTCTTCGCTACACCCCGGGTCACCCCGGAATAGGAATAGAAAATGGTTGTTAGTGTCATGGTTTCTTTCTCTCCCCCGGTACCCTCACGGACTCCCCTCCCAATGAGGTATGCACCGGCTTCTTCTGCATATGCCGATATCCTCAGGAAGGATTCCTGTATCGGTATAGCGGAAGTGCTCCGGCACGGTGCCGTTCGGTAACGGAGGTATCTGTTGCGGGGAGAATTAAATCCTCCGGGGGAGGTCCGCCCTACCGCCACGTCACCTTGACCGGGTTCCTGCGCGGGAGGCCATAGGTCGTGTACTTCGGGTGGCCGAACAGCATCGCAAAGGCACACGTCCGCCCCGCAGGGATCCCAAGCTCCTTTTTAAGCGGTTCACAGGAGAGGGCGGCCATTTCAATGAATCCCGCCCAGCAGGTGCCGATGCCAAACGCCGGGGCGGCGATATCGAAATGGGTGACGGCGATGATGCCGTCTACGGATGCAATCGGGGTATTCTCCGGGACATGGGCAACCAGCAGGTGGGGGGCGTCGCGGCAGATGACGTCATGGCCGTTCTCCCAGGCACGGATCAGGACCGGTGCATACACATTCAGGGGATGGGCGATATTGATCAGGGTCTTCAGCCATTCGATGGTCAGCGCGGCAACCGTTCTGACATCTTCGGGATTGTGCAGCACCGTCCACTCCACCGGCTGCCCGTTGCTCCCCGAGGGAGCGTACCGGACGATATCGAGCACCTGAAGGATGTCCTCCTTTGAGACCGGCTCCTCCGTGAAATGGCGCACGGACCGGCGTTTCTTCATATAATATCCGAGGTCCCGGGCATCGAGTTCTCCGGCACCGGCCGGACACTCCTCCTTCCCGTCCGGCAGGATATTCAGGAGGAGGGCCTGCGTCGGGCAGATGACTTCGCAATGTCCGCAGCCGATACACATATCGGCTTTTTCATCCCGGACCACCGGAAGGGTATTCTCATCTGCCGGGTCGACAATTGACATCGGGCAGACGACAGTGCAGAGGCCGCACCGGGTGCAGAGATCTTCATCCACGAGTATGGTTGCCATTTTTTCACCGTCCTTTTAGTACCTGTATGGTTCCACTCTGTTTCCCTCTGTGCTGATAAATCTTTTATAGCTTCCCCGTAGGTCGGGGGGGTCGCATCATAAGCCGTCGGTGAGAGGGGGAGAGAGCACTGCCGGAGATACACCGGAATGACAGAGCTTGTCAGAGGAGAAATGATGGCAGTGCGGACGTACGGGGAGTCCGACAGAGTACTCTGATGCACCACTCTGCCGAGGCGAACCGTCCCGGCTGGCGGCTTTGCACTTCTCCATTCTTTTTCAATCAGGACTGCCATACGTTCTCAGGCAAACCGGTGATAAAATGGATAAAAATGTATACCTCTATGTATGCCCGGGCCTCGCTGACTGGGAGGCATCCCTTGCTATAGCGATGATATCGAATCTCAATACCGACATCCCGAAGACAATCAGTTACCGTATAATCACATTCGGGCTAACAGGAGAGCCGGTCACCACGTCCGGCGGCGTCACCATCCTTCCAGATACTGATGTCCGTTCCGTCGACCTCACCAAAGCGGCGATGGTCATTCTTCCCGGTTCGTCACAGTACGAGCATGATGATCCCACTCAGCTGGTCCCGCTCATCCGGGCCTGTGTTGATACGAATATCCCGGTGGCAGCGATATGCGGCGCCACACTCTTTCTTGCAAACCATGGATTTCTCGATACGGTCCGGCACACCAGCTGCGGGCAGGAGTGGCTGAAACAACACGCCCCGGCTTACCGCGGTGAACACCTCTATGAACATGCACCGAGTGTAAGCGATGGTGGCATCATCACGGCAAACCCACTCGGTTTTGTCGATTTCGCCTACCATATCATACAAACGCTGGATGTATTCCCGCCGGAGTTTCTGGAGGTATGGTATGGTGCGGTGAAGAGCGGATACCTGAATGTGGATCAGTTTTAAAAGGAGAAGGCAGCCGGGGAGGAGTGAGGAGGGAAATTTGAGAGGGAAAGAGGGCCCTTCCCATGGGCATACGGAACAGATAAAACCTACCAGTCCTTCTTCATCGCCTCTGCCTTCAGTTCCTTTGGCATCAGTTCAATCGCGTACCGGAGTGCGGTCCGGGGCATACTCCTCTTATGCTCCATGACAAAGGCAAAGATCTCCTCCGTATGCTGTCTGCTCGCCTCTTTTAAGAGCCACCCGTAGCCTTTCTGCACCATATCATCGGTGTCGGTCAAAAGGAGGCTGGCTATCGCCATTGCCTCTTCGGGAAACGTTCCGTGTTTGGCAGGGACGATTAATGATACTGCCGCAGCCCGCCGCAGCCAGCGGTTCTCTGACTGCGTCCACTCTTTTAGTGCTGCGATGCACTCCGGGTACTGCTCCATGAAATCCCCCACCGTGTGGTTGCAGAAGGTATCACAGGCTGCCCAGTTGGTGATGGAGGTGTCAATCCAGCGCCGGAAGATGGCGATATCGTCACGGTCATACCTGCCTGACAGGGCATAGGTCCAGTCTGAGGCGATAGCGGACTCCTCGATGTAGCCGGATTTGAACAGCACTTCACAGAGAGCATATATCTCCGGTTTTGGCAGGTTTATTACCTCTTTCCGGTATTTTTTGGCAATCGCTTTTGCGGTTTTGGTCTTCATGCCGTAGCACCGGACGCCTTCTTTAAAGAACCGCTGTGAACGCTGCTGCAGTTCAGGGTCGGCGTTTTGTTCAAGTTCGGCCCGTATCCGGACAATGAGGGGGTCCATGATGAGAGGTTTGCAGGACGAGAGTTAAATGCATTTGGGGTGCGGAGGGAAAAGGCGGGTCAGGGATTTGTGGCGGTGCTGCTTCCGGACGGATGCGGCCCCATCCCCTTTCCGCCTGTATTGAATCCAGCGCGGAAATCGCCACATCCGTTTCCAGAATACCTGCGAAACACCCAGGATTTCAAAGCAGTCACCATGTATGAGAACAAATCCCCGAATCAAAGACAACCGTTCCGGATGAAATATCACTGCCGGAAAAAAAGAATACCAATATTAATGCAGGATTCCAAAAAGGCAGATATTGAACAGGTAAAGAGGCGAAACGACGATGAAACGGATTGAACCAGGCGTGACAGAGGGTGCGGAGGATAGCGCAAAAGAGATCATGGAGGGTGTGTTTATCTCTCCCAGGATCATCACAACAAAATACGGGGACGTTGAGATCGACATCACCGACAGTGACGGGCCGGTCGTGATGGGCAGCCACGGCGGTCTTGGCGGCATCGACCAGTGCCGTGCGGCTATTGATTTTGCGGGGAATGACTTCCGGCTGCTCTCACTGTCCCGTCCCGGATATCTCGGAACGCCACTCGGGAGCGGGGAGTCTCTTGACGAACAGGCAGATCTCTTCGCCGCTGTCCTTGACGAACTGGGCATTGAGAAGGTGGCGGTCTTTTCCATCTCAGCAGGCGGCCCCTTTGCCTACACGTTTGCCATCCGCCACCCGGACCGCATCTGGGCGCTTATCACCGCAGACTCCGTGAGCGGGTATTACGATATGCCGGAGAAGGCCGGCGCACTCACGCAGATGTTCTTTTTGTCAGACACCGGCCAGGCACTGCTCCAGAAGCTGACGCAGGCAAAACCGGATGCATTCATCAAGGAGATCTTCAAGAGCGAAGCATACTACACGAAGCGGCAGATGCAGGAGCATCTTGACTTTGTCCTGAACGACCCATATGCACACATGTTCGTCACCGCCTTTATGAATACGATGTACCCGTATAAGCCGCGGAAAGCGGGAACGGAAAACGACATGGTGATCACCCGCACGCTCACCCACCTGCCGGTCGAGAAGATCACCTGCCCGACACTGGTCATTCACGGCACCCATGATGCCGATGTGAAGTTCTATGACGGGGTGTATGCGTATGAGCACATTCCAAATGCGGAGCGGATCTGGATTGAAGAGGGCTCACATCTCTGCTTCTGGATCAACCAGAAGTCAAAAGAGGCGCAGGGATACGCACTGGACTTTCTGAAGCGCCATATGCCGAAGTGAATTTTTTCTTTTTTATCCCGCCATTTTTTTTACGAACGGATTGCCATAACAGCGATATCGGTCGACATTTTTGGCGTTCAGGACACATATAGCCGGCCCATACCCCGATTCTACCCGAATCATCCAAAAAAATGTCAGATTATGCTGATTCGTAATATTTCAGGGAAGAGAGCGCAAAATCACTCAATGCACAGCACTTGCGCCCGACACAGGCATATATACAGATGAGACGGAAAAGGGGCATAAAAAGGTGATGCATTTGAATCTCATGATGAAAAAAATGCTTATTGCATTCATAATCTGTATTCTCTCAGCCCTTCTCGTTATGCCGGGGTGTGCCAGTGAATTCGTTGAGCCGGAATTGTATGACTGGAACATCAAATGCTGTGATCTGGGATTCGATGGGAGTTCCTTTAAGATAGAGGCGCCACCGGACTTCCCCTGGCCGGGTACTCACTCCGTCGGCGGCATCGGCTCCATTACGATTGAGATGGTGAATGAGACCCATTTTAACTTCACAGCAACGGGGATTCTCATCAATGCGGTCATTGTAAAGGGCATGGATTCGTATGTCTATAACTACTCGGGCCCCTCATACGGCAGCCCGGTAACAGCAGACACCATTCTCAACCCGCCGCTCAATTCGTGCAATGGCAAATTCCCCGCCATCAGTCACATTGAGTTCTGCTATGTGGAAGACGGAGTTGAACCAACCCCGACACCAACGGAAACACCCACGGAAACTCCAACGACACCTCCCACATCCGTTCCGGAATTCCCCCTCTTTGCAACACCGGTAATCGTGGTTTTCAGCCTGATTATGGGTGCAGTGGTTTTGTCACTGACGAAACGCCGGTGATATCTGTTTTCCCTATTTTTTTCAGGATTATAGCCTCAGTCTGCCCGTTTGCGTTCCGTCATCTGCAGGAAGTATCTTCGGGAGCGAAATTGCGTATAGTAACTGGAAAAAGGGAAATCGCGATTATTTCCCGGGAAAACGGCATGGACCATGAATATCAGCCATTGAAGTGGTGAAATTCATACGTGTTCCGTATGAACTCCTGTTTCCGGTGCGTGCTGCCTTTCACCGGCGGCTTCAGGTAGCCGACATCCGGTGTCTGCCGGGCCGGGCAGAACGGGCAGAGCGCTGCATCGACATCATTCGCCTTTGTCCGGACCGGGCAGTAATAGACCCCGTCGATGAACTGCACGGTGTCACCGCCCGGAAACGGCATGCCGACGGGGTGAGGAGGGATGTTCTGGACGAACATACAGAAGCCGGCCAGAAGGAATTTCAGGAACCTGAGCCGATCCTTATCGTCATCACCGCCGGAACAGTGCGCCGCCACCATCGTCCAGTATTCTCCGTTATTTTCAGGCAGACCCCCCTTCATTGCTGCAAATGACCCCTGCTGGTTCATGAGCCTGATATTCTCCCATGTGGCATGCAGGTGGCCGGTGATGAGCTTCTCAAGCTTTTTCCGATAGAAAGGGTCAATATTCCTGATTTTCCCTGAGAAATTCCATTGCATCTGTTTCAGATCACGCGGGGAGTAGCGCAGCACGATTGCGGCAATCTCCTTCCCGAGATCCCCGCGGGTCTGCTGCGATGCAAGCCTGCTGCAGTCGTCTTTCACGTTCTCTTCTCCCATACTCATCTCATATTCTCCGGTCCGGGTCTGATGGTCTCATTGTTCTGGTATTCCTGCCGCTTCAGGTCTTTTCCGTAGCTGCTTGCGTCTCCGGCCTGACCGGCTGCACGTGGGTTTCATTCGTGTGCCATCGGGTGCTTCACTGCCGGTTATTCGTCAAGGTGAATCAGCAGGCAGTGTATTTATCAATTGTTACCGGTGCATAACCGTTCCCGGAACGGATCTGCTGACGCCACATATGGAGCCTGTTTCCGGATTGACGATCAAATGCAGCTTTTTCAGTCATACGGTACAACCAGTCACTCCCCACGTAAAAATGGGAATCGTTATCCATTCCGGTTGCAATGGTCTTTTTATGCCGCAGGAGCCCGCCGAAAATACCTTTGGAGCAGACTATACCCACTGGCTGAAGGAAGAGTTCGCCCGCGAGGATGAACTGGCCGCGATGAGAAAGACCGCTGAAACCGCAAAGGGCATCGTGGAGTATGCCAGTCTCGGGGAGGGGCCGGCCGTGCTGGGCCTTCACGGGATGCCCGGCGGGTATGATCAGGGGCTCTTCGGCTACGACTGGATTGCTGATGCCGGGTTTACCCTGCTTGCACCGAGCCGTCCCGGCTATCTCGGCACTCCCCTTTCGACCGGAAAGACATACCCGGAGATGGCGGACGCCCTCGCCGCTCTTTTGGATACGCTGGATATCGGGAAGGTGGCGGTCGTGACGATGTCAGGCGGGGGCCCGCCGGGGTACGAGTTTGCCATCCGGCACCCGGACCGGATATCGGCACTGGTCGCCATCGACTCCATCGTCCTGCCATGCCGGATGCCGGCCGACTTCAACGCCGTCTCCGAAGCGCTGTATCTCAGCGCCCCGGGCCAGTCGCTCTTCAGCTTCTTCTCGAAGCACTTCCCGAAGCAGACGATGCATGAACTGATAAAATCGAACTCCGTCCTGACGTCCGAAGAGATCGATGAGCAGGTCGAAACAGCGATGCAGGACCCTGCCCAGATGGCGATGCTTTTGCGGATTATCCGTTCGATGTCTGACTATGCGAAGCGCAAAGACGGTGTTCAAAACGATATCGACCAGTTCACCCGTCTCTCCCCCATGCCCATCGAAACGATCCAATGCCCGTCTTTGATCGTCCACGGGACGCACGACAACCTGCTCTTCTATCAGGCGGTCCATGCACGGGACACGATCCCCGGTGCAGAGCATATCTGGGTGCCCGGCGGGTCGCATTTCGGTGCGTGGATCTCGCCCCGTGCACACAACGTGCAGGAAGAGATTGTCCGGTTTTTGCAGAGGCATTGCACGGAGTATTGAAAATCCGGAAAGAACGGACCATACTGCTGCGGATTTTGGGACGCACAGAATTCAGCGAGCGGGACCGGGAAAAATCCCAACGTCGAAACTGGCGTCAGGGCCAGGAACGACGCATGTGCACCAGCACCACGGCCATTCACTTCCGTACCGGTCATGTTCCACCCACATACCACCCGTCATGCTGGTCATGCCCCTCTATCCCATGTGACACCGGAAGTCAGCCGCAAAGGCTATTATTTCGAGTGGAATCCTGTTTTTCCGGAGATTTGAATAGTATTTTTACTCAAATAATCCGCATAGCACTATTTTTGTCACGGGAAACAGGTACATTTTTACCAATACATGACTTTAGCAAATATGTGGTGCATAACAGGAATTTCGTCCCGTATTTGCCGTCGGTTCCTTGATCCCGTTTTCCGGTCATCTCCAGTGGAATCCATGGTTGGCTTCAGAATTTGACCACCGGATGTGCTGTTTCCCTTCTCCTGCAGATATGGATCATGATTCCATCGAATAACCGCATCGCCATGCCCGGTCTTCATCAGTTTTGACTATTTTTATCCAGTTTCCACTTGATTTTCACCGGATTTTCACAGGCAATACACAGCACAAATACCCGAATAATCAAGTGAACAGTTTGTATGCGAAAGCGGGTTCTTTCTTTACCCGGCCCGCGATCACCCATCCAGGCACACATACCCCTGAGTATACGAATCGGAATGAATCCCTTTTAGAATAGGTCAGAACCGCGGGCATCCCGTCACACACTCACTGCACGGCATCGTCGCAAACCGTGCGATGCACGGGGCGAGGGGAGCCGCACATCTGAGGATAATCGGCCGTCCCAACAGCCACTTCACAACCGGCACAAGCACGGGAGGCACCCACGGGCGGATGGTCAGGCACCGGAACGCATCCACTCTCCCGTCCGGCCCGAATGCGTCTCCGGGGCAGTTTTTGATGCAGAGCCCGCAGCCGGTGCAGAGCGGGGGAACGGGAGATGCGGGTGATTCCGGCTCTGATGCTCCGGCCGGGACGGAGCAATACTTCGGTCCGTTTTCAGGAATTCCCCTGCCAGTCACCACCCCGCTTAAAAAAACCCGCGGGCCGTAGTGCGGGGTGATGAGAAGGGCGCTTTTGCCGATCTCCCCCAGACCTGCGGCGGCGGCAGTCTGCTTTAACCGGATGAGTCCCCGGACCGCTCCGTCGGTGATCGTTACGGGCAGATAGAGCGGAACCGGCTTTGCAGGGATGCCTGCTTCCGTTAACAGGCGGGACAGGCTGACTGCAGTCCGGTCAAGTGCCTCGGCAATCTTCAGCATCTCCCGGGTCTTTTCCTTCGGCGGCATCCGGTAGACGGGAGCAGGAATTTCCTGTGCAAAAACAATAACCGAGCCTGCTCCGGGGAAAAATTCACGGATATAATCCCGGTCGGGAGCGGGAATATCTGCAAGAGCAACCTCGGCGAAAACCTCTATCCCCTCACGGTGGAAAAATGCATCAATGTCCGGACGGGTCATGTATAGATTCTTTTTCAGCTGATTCAGGTATAAAGGAATGGGAAAGGGAGAAAATCAGGGCGTATCTTCTTCACCGAATACAAAGACCTGCTCAATGGCACACTCAAATATGAATGCCATTTTATAGGCAAGGAGGACCGAGGGGTTGTACTGCCCTTTTTCAAGGGAAATGATGGTGCGGGAGGACACATTCACGAGCTCTGCAAGCTGCTGCTGGGTCAGTCCCCGCTCATTCCTCAGCTCCCGGATGCGATTATCCATTCACATCCTCTTCTCGTAATATACCAGGGAACCTGCCGTCAGTGAAAACTCCATGATGATCAGGAATACGAATGAGAGAGTGATATAGAGTTCCAGATTCATCAGTGCTGAAGCAAGTGCGAGGAAACACAGGACATAGTTTGTGATACGGGCGGTATTCCACCCTGCTCTTTCCCGAACACGAATATTTCGCTCATCATTCTCTTCCCGGAGGGAGGCCTTCTGAATATCAGGTGTTTCAACAGCACGGGCAACATATTTTCCGGCAAGATTCCCGATTCCCAGAACGGCCAGAGCCGCACCAAACCCAATACAGATGCCATTAATCTGATTGCTGTCTGTTATGCCGGTTTGGGAAAAAACCATCAGGGCAATTCCAAGAATCATCATACCCCACATGAGAGGGAGAGATTTCGTATTCATCGTATTCTGATATGAAGTTTATTTCATATGAAGTTTGCTTCACATAGGGGGACAGAAACGGGAATACGATTCTGACCGGCAATGACAGGAACAGCACGATTCTGCAAAAAAAGATGATAGGATCAGGATTTATCAGGCTTCTGCAACAGAAACCGTCCAGTTTCCGTCGCACATGATATTGAAGAGATAATTGCTGCTCTCGTTTATCTGCACCGTAACCACACCATCATATGCGCCCCGGTGGAAAGCAAGCGGCATCTGGCTGTCCTTCTTCAGAACGTCATTTCCGTAGAAATCCATCAGGTGGACGGCGATAACGTCGTTATTCTCTGCTTTGATCGAGAAATTGTACTCTCCCTCATTGATCTGGAAGAAAGGCGTTGCCTTGTTCGCGGCTCCGGTAAATGTCTGCGGCACGATGCCGTTTATCTGCTGCGGGAAGGAGAAGTCAAGGGTCCAGTTTCCGGTGGTCGTGACCTGAACGTCAGCGGTTGCATCTTCCTGAACCATAAATGCCTGGGTCCAGTAGTATACGCCGTCCTTCATGGACTGTTCGGCAACGGTTGCATTGTAGGCATTCGGGATCATGATGGCGTCCGTTTCGGTCATGAGAGAGACGGTGCTCTTTTCAGGGGTATCCTGTGTGAACGTCAGGAGATGGACACCCTTTGCAAGCGCCACGGTGGTATTCACATCGCCGTTCCCGGAGAGGGGCAGGGCATTCTCTGCCGGTGTCCGGGAAGGTGCTGCGTCGGTTGGTGCAGGTGTCACGTCGGCGGTGGCCTCCGGGGTCGGGGTAACGGTTTCGGGGCCGGTTGTATCGGTATTCCCGGTACACCCTGCCGAAATCACTGCTGCCGCCACAAGAAGAACGAGGAGGGCAGCGGAGATGATGCTGAAATTTTTTCTCATCCGGAACTGTTTGCTAAAAACCTATTTGTATTTTTATTCTGGAAGCGGGGCACGGGCGAAGACATCTCTTTGAAAGCACAACCAGAAAACCTATTTCATGCACAGGTATAACCTCTCCATATGTCAGCATCCGATGATCTCGAAAACGCGAAGGAGTTCTTCGCCGCCGATTCCTTCGCACGGGAGAACGGAATGGAACTCGTAGCGGCCTCACCCGGCCGGGCCACTGTTTCAATGAAGGTCACCGATCACCACCGAAACAGCCACGGGACGGTGCACGGCGGGGCACTGTTTACCCTCGCAGACATCGCATTCGCACTTGCCTCAAACTCCCACGGGATACCGGCGGCGGCCATCAACGCCTCCATCTCCTATCTCACTGCCGCACGGGACGGCACCCTCACGGCGGAGGCGGAGGAATTTACCGCGAACCCGAAGCTCGCCTCCTACACGGTGGTCATCACGGACGACAAAGACAGAAAAATAGCCATCTTCCAGGGGATGGTCTACCGGAAGACACCGAGACGGGAGAGATGAGAGGTGAACGAACATACAGGAATTCAGATGCTAAAACTTCCTGTACACACTCCCCTGTGCCCAGCCTCAATGACATGAATAACCATCACGTCATCCGGAATTGACATGAAACGGAGTGATTTGAAATATTCAGCACAGGAAAATCGGCAAGAGCGTTCGCATAATATTAACAATTGCAATGGTTACAACATTACCATGCGTCTGTCAAAACGAATACCCGTCACCGAAGAGGTCTGGAAGGAACTTGCTGAGATGAGGGGAGCGGGCCAGACATACAATGATCTTCTTACTGAGATGATCGAACTACGCAAGAAACGCCTGCTTGTGGAAGATGTAGCCATTTCTCTGCAGGAAGATGACTTCTTACCTCTGTCGGAGACTCGATTGTGAGTTTCCGGATCTTTGTCAAATAAAAGTCAATAGATGCCATCAACGAGCTGCCGGAAATTCCAGATAGAAATCAGGATAAGAAGAGCTATGAACCAAACAGACCAGACTTCACTTTGATGATACCACACCTTACATAAAATTAAATAAGATTGTTTAAGATTACATAATCAGGAGAAATACCATGGGTGTCAAAAGCTTCAGCATATCAGATGATGTCTATGAGAAGTATTCCGCAGAATGCAAGCGTCTCGGCCTCAACATGAGCAAACAGATTGAGAATTTTATGACGTTCCAGCTGGAAGAAGAATTTGCTGTAAGAGAAGAATATCTTGATAAGCTGGCAAAAATCCGAAAAGAGCGGTTCACACCCGTTTCTGATTTCGAAAAACACTTTGAAGAAAGCGTTTGATACCTTTTTGGGAGGAGTTGCTTGTATAGCCTGTTTATATCAGAAACACTTGAAGCGAAACTTACCAGGCTCGGAAAGACGGATCGGAATACGTTCACCATTATTTCAAAGAAAGTGCGCGAGATTCAGATCAATCCGTACCGTTTCAAGCCACTCCGTCATGATCTGAAGGGATTGCGGAGAGTTCATATAAACAAATCATTTGTTCTGATCTATGAGATAATTGAATCTGAAAAGGCTGTCCGACTTCTGGATTTTGACCACCACGATACAATTTACGGGTAGGTGTCTCAATGCCCGTTTCGTTCCCCATTCCCACCCTTTTCCACCTGCTTTCCACTTCATTTTCCACCAGTATTGAGCCATTTCATTTCCACTTCCCGCCGGAGGGCAGCCGCGTGTTCACCATCGGTTGCAGAGACACCGCCCGGCCGGTCCAGGTAGCAGAATCCATCGGCTGGCCCCCGGGGAGCCCGTTCCAGCGCGAGGTGGGCATGTGGGACGTTGCGATGGGCATCGTCGGCCTTCTCTGCCTGAAGTTCCGAAGCGAGGGCTACTGGACCGCGACCATCATCGGCACCGGCATCTTTCTCATCGGTGCGGGCCTCGGGCACGTCTACGAGATGGTCGCAAACGGCACCTTCGCCCCGAACAACGCGGGAGCGATGATGCATATCGATCTGTTTTATCCGCTGGTGCTCGCGGGGCTTCTTGTCATGCTTCATAAGAAAAGAAAGGCAGGAGAGGATGGAGGCCAGCCACCCGAAGACCGGGGAATTCTGTGACCTCAAACCTCCCGATACAAGCGATGATCCCATCTATGTCAAGTGCACTTTACACTCTCCGGGATATTTCGCTGTATGTCAAGCAGACCTGACATAAACCGGTGAAAAAATCATTTCTTATTGCACCCCCTCTCCCCTGTTCCACTCCCGGACAACCCGTGCATAGCACGTTTCACAGATACTCGCCCGCTGTGCTTTTGACTGGTAGACTGCAGGTCCTTCGCCGCAGATGGTGCATCGCCCGAGAGAGACAGACGAACGGCGGAAGTCCCGGTAGTCAAGGATGCCGGGGAGGGGGAGGGTGCTGCCCACGGTTTTTGGTCCCTGTCTTCCACACGTTTCCCCGGTATTCCACTTTGTCTTCCACTCGTTTTGAGACGTATCCTGTGATGAACCTGAATTTCGTGGACGAACAGGCGTAGAAACAGTTTGAGTACCACATTCTCCCGGATCAGAGATACCCCCATCCCCCTCCATACGGCAGACCGGACTGTCGAATGATACCGGAAATGAGTGGAAGACTCCTGTACTATCTGTACATATATCTCTATTCATCTCCTCTTTATCGAAACAATTGTCAATATGCGCATTATTTAGCGTTCCACTTTTTGGCGGATTTGGGTGGAACACGGGTGGAAGAGTGGAACTCTTCGGGTCACTGCCGCCTCCCGTATGCCTGTTGTCATCTGCACTGTCATCCCCATCATCGGGTTTTAGCCAGACATCTGACCGGGCCGCCCACGTCTGATACATGACAGGGTCAAAGGAGAAGAAATGTTTGTGCCGACGGATATCAATTCCATAGAGGTCTTCAGCCACCGACGCGGAAATGAGGCTTATTGCGGGGCACTTGTCAAGGATACCGGCATAGGTTGCCTTTGTGTTGGTGTATCCATGGAGCAGGCGGTATGCCTGTTTATATGAGAAGCCAAGGGCGTCCTGAAGTGTCCGGATTGTGAAGACCTCCAGATCCATCGCTGCGATAGAGGAAAGTGCGGCCGCTTCGTTTTTGGTCAGCTTCGTCTCCTGTCCGCCGACGCTCCCATTGATTAAGCCATAGAGCTGCTCGGCATAGCGAAAGTCCTCTTCCGTCGCGATGAGTGTCCCGTCCCCGTCCGTCTCCCGCTGGAGGAAGTGCATCAGGGTGTGGCACTTGATGAGGTCAAAGAGCATCGCCGGGTTGCGCCGGTTGTGTGTCGCAGAGAAACAGATCCGTTTTGCATAGGGGATTTTTACCCGGCGCACCGCACCCTTGAGGACCTCCCAGATTGCCCGGCAGACCGGGATGTCACGGTCGTCATCAAAAGAGGGGGACACGCCTGTTTCAGACTCCTTCAGGTGTTCAAGAACCGCGAGGTCCTGTGTGGCTGAATCATCAATCCAGACGGTGAGCATCCGGTTCATCACCTGGTCGTCGCCTATTGCCTCCACCTTGGCGAGCCACCAGACACAGCGTTCAGGGATGGTGCAGACCTTCAGGCTGCGTTCACGGGAGAGGGTCCGGTGAACGATGGGCTGCCGGAAGTTGGCCGTCGCAGACTTCAGGAGTTCCTGCATGTCGTCTGAGAGGGTGACATCATCGAAGAGGAGGACGGTCCCCGCCCGGAGGTCATCGTAATAGAAGAGTGCCTTGTCAGATACCGTGCCTGTCAGGCGGTATTCCTCCGGGAGCAGCCGGACCATCGTGTTGCAGGCGTGGGTCTTTCCCTTGCCGGAGTTCCCGGAGATGGCGACGTGCAGGCCGGAGGTGTTCTCGACGGACTGGGAGGCAACGGACATGATGAGGCATTCGGCCACCGTCCGGTCGCCGACGTGTTCGCGGTGGAAGACGTCGAGGAGGAAGGCAAGGGGATCGCCTGTCGTGAGGATTTCGAGGGCCCGTTTCCGGTGTGCCTGTCCCTCTTCCGGCGTCTCCGCGAGAGTTGAGACCGGCGGGGTGGCTCCCGGCAGTGCGGGGGAGGGGCCAGCCGGCATACCGCCCTCCCCGGCGGCGACCTCTGTCTTTGCCTGCGGCCGTCCGGTGGTCTGCTTCCCGCCCGCTCTCTCCGTTTCTCTTTCTCCCTCATACATCGCCCGGAGTTCCGGCCACCGCTGCGTCCCGCCGCCGCAAAAGTCGTGATGGCACCCGGCGAAGACCGCACCGTTCGGAAACTGGATGGCAAACGCCCCGTCGGTGTGTGCCGACGAGAACGGGCACTGGGCGAGCGAGAAGAGCGTGCCCCCGTGCCACGGTTTTTCGGCGGCGACGGGAATGCCGTGGTATTCAAGCCACCACCGGAGGTCAAACGAGCCACGCCTGCGGCCCCGGTCCTCAGCGGGGGGTGCCGTGGGCAGGAGGCCAGCAAGGCGGCGAAGGTCGCCCTCCGGTACAACCTCAAGGTGCTTCGGAACAGACAAAATGCGGGCCTGCCGGTGAGGCCGCTCCGGCGTGCTGTCCCCTTTGCAGGCGGTGGTGCCATAGAGCTTCCATATTCTCCCGGCGTTGAAGTTCGCCGTGTCGCAGCGGACGGCATCGTCCGAGAAGAACCCGTCGAGGACACCGAGACAGCCTTTGACAAGCCGGGTGGCGTCATCGTCGTTCGGAAGATCGATGGCATACAGGAGGTGAGCCCCGTTCCCGGAGTCGGCCCGCACGGGGTCCGGGAACCCGTGTTTCGTGAGCCAGGCGGCAATCTCTTCCGCACGCCTGAGGGCCGCCGCATGTTCCGCATCCGTCGCAGAGACGCCCGAGGGACGGACCGGGTCGAGGTCGACAGGGAGCCACCGGCGGCGGCAGATGTCCGCATCAGCAGTCGTCGCATCACTCCGGGAGAGCCGGTGCTTCACCCGGTTCGCCCGCCGGGAGAGGAGGGCCGGGTCCACCGCGTTCAGGGTGACATACACCCCGGTCACATCAGTGAATGCATCGAGCACCCGTGCACGGTCGGCAAGGGCGGCGAAGTCCGTGAAGTAGCCGCTCTTCACCCCGCCGTCCCCCAGGGCACGGAGTTCGACGACGGAGCCTTCGGGGAAGAGGAGGGAGAGGGTGTGGGGGATGGAAGTGTGCAGGTTGGAAGTGGCCGGGTCGGGCCCGGCGGCGGTTCCGGTTTCGGTTTCAGTTCCATCAGACACAATGGTGGCGCAGGGTCGTGTGGTGGGGCTGCCGGTTTCGGGTTCCGGCCCGGATTCCGGTTCTGATTTTTTTGAATTAATTTCGTTTTCAGTTTCGTTCATGGTTTTCATCTCCTCTGTTCGAGACAGAGAGTGTCCACTATTCGCAGTGTGAGTGTGATAGCAGCGGGGCATCAGGGAGAAGTCTGTGATGGTATTGTAACCTGCGTGCATGTTTGCTTGCACGCCCTTCTGTCAGCCGGTTCCCCGGTGGCGGCTGGCATATGAACGTATTACTTCGGGTAATATAAGTCTGACTTAACCGGGGATGGGAAGTTCCAATTCTTTCGATAAAAGAGTGAGTAAGAGTTATTAACTCCGCGAATTCTTCAGGTGAACCTTGATATACCCTCCCGATATATTCGGTCACAAACACACGGGAGGTGAAAATCAATGGGAAAAGGCAGAGGCGGCGGACGCAGCCCAAATGATGACCGTTCCGATTCAATGAATCCGAACAACCCTGCATACGATGCTGCAAGGGATAATCGTTCAGACCAATTGAACCCCAACAATGAACGATACCAAGGGGATAAGGAAGAAGAGGAGGATTGAGATTCTAACTCTCATACACCAATTATTTTGAATTAATAACGAATAAAAATAATATTATAGTATTGTACCCTCATCCAAAATCAGGGATCAATTATGGGACTTTTCGATTTTCTAAAAAAGGATCAGGTGAAGGAGAAAACTGTTCAGACTATTTCCAAAACAGAAGAGAATCAAATATTAGGAACTTCTCAAGGTCTTGTTCCCATTGTTGAAAACATACGAATACCAGAAAATATCCAGCAACTCCTCTGGTTTGCCGATGGAAAATTAAAAAATTACAATCAAAAGAGTAAGCAGAGCACTTTTTACGAAAATGAATTGTTCAGGATTACATTTTCATTTTATGAGGTTCCGGAACCCAGTTTGATTTCCACCAAATTACCCGTTGATTTGAGAACAAATCCTAAGAAGGTCGAAGAACTTGGGTATTACCCATCCTATGAAGGACTCAATCCTCAACAGAGATTTGTTTACTTAAATTGGCTCAAAGATATCACAAAACCTGTTGATATCGGATACGTCTTCGTTTTTTACTATGGATTGGAACGTCATCTGATATCAGGAAAATATGCAGACGCGACAGACACAATCCTGAATCTGCGTCAATACCACAAAAATAACTCATTCCATTCCTATTCCGCAAATGCGCTCATAATATCTGCTATTTTACACAAGGATAAAGAAACTCTATCCAGAGTGTTGGAAGATATCAACGATACAAGTTACTGTAGCAGTCTTGTTCTACTTGGTAAGTATCTGATGCAGATGGATTTGACAATTGACGAGATCATTTCTATTAGCTCAACTGTCGGTTTCACAAATAAGAGATATATCAAAGAATACCCCGATCTCTTCAAAAAATCACTTGAATCAATTCTTATGGACAAATTTGGAAAAAATTCCTATCCAATTTACGAATTAAATATGCAATTCCCTTCAAATCCCATCATGTCATTTGCAAATATTTCATTGGACAGAGATGTGCGTTCACCTGTCCTCCCTGACCTGATGCAAAGTCCTGAATTCTCTTCCTCAATAAAATCCATTTTAACCACAGCACATAACGATGTGAAACAATACCTTGCAGAAATGAGGAAGAAAGGGACAGCTCCTAAATCCAAATCTGATGAAATTGTGGATGACGGCCCCAAACCGGAATGTCCATATTGTCACAAATTATTAGACAAAATGCCCAAGAGCAAAAGTAAATGTCCACATTGCGAGGAAGAAATCACTGTAAGAACCGACCCGGTTGAGAAAAAGAAGATACTATTAAGAATGGATCAAATCGATGAGTTTGAAGAGAAAGTGCGTGAGGTTCGGACGCATAAAACGATTGAGAGAATATTGGGTTCCAATTTCACAAAGAACAGAAAATATCTCCACATAGAAAAGGACCTAAAAAAGAAATTGAATATTGAGCCTTCTGAGAAAGAGGTCGCCTTATTGATGGTTGAGGATAGTGGGGAAGAATATTACAATAACCTCAATATGGGATTATTCCGGAATACAATCCTGTATAAAGCTGATATATTAAAAGCATCAGGGGACATGCAAAATGCTCTGACTCTTTACCTTGAATTGCTATATTTTGATTTGAACGGCCCAAACAACTCTCCAATAGGAAAACACGATCCCGAATTATTGAAAAGATACCCGCCATTTAATCCAAAAGATTCTGGATCTGCATTTATTGCTCCCGGCATTATCAATTATATCAAAACAATCAATAAGGACCTAAACCTCTCAAAAGAAGAAATCAAACAGATATTTTTCGAACACAATATAGGAGTGGAAAATGCCAGAAAATTACCATTGCGGGTTCAGGATGCGTGGGATAAATTAGAACCAGAAATAATCCTTTGAAATAAATTCAATTTTTAATATTGCTACCCAGAGATCCTTCAATCACTAATTCTTACAGAAATATACGCTTTAACAAACCAAACAATGACGTTTCGAAATTCACTTATATTTCAATTGAATAAATCAATGCATCCACTTCTATAAGATAGCTAATTATAGAATGAAAGAATTGAAGAGGGGATAATTTGGATCAAAACATGAAATTAAGGGTCTTTATTAGCTATTCACATCAGGATAATTTAGACGATAATCAAAATATTGAAGCGTTTAAAAGGCATCTTGCTCCTTTAAAAAATAAAGGTCTAATCGAAGAATGGTATGACCGCGAAATTATACCCGGAGATGATTTTAACGAGAAAATTGAGTGCAATTTAGAGTGTGCAAATATTATTTGTCTATTTATATCGGCATATTTTCTCGATTCACCTGCGTGTATGGCTGAAAAAAAGAAAGCATTGGAATTAAGTAAAAAGAAGGGTGTTAAGGTAATTCCGATTATTTTGTCTCCATGTGGATGGAAGGATGATTCTGATATCTCAATGTTACTGGCTCTGCCCACCGATGGAAAACCAGTTTCTACATATAATGATAAAAATGAAGCATGGCAAGAAGTTTATGAGGGTTTGAAAAAATTAATTGAAATTGAACAAAAAATAATACAATTATCAATTAGTGAGCAATTTAAATCCTTCTTGTTTGATGCTGAAATGTTAACAAAAGCACACTCAAAAAAAGAGAGTGTGTCGATAAAAGACATCTATATAGATACCGAGTTGGAAAAATTTGATAGTTCTAAAAAAAATACAACCACGATAAATTCTGCTGAATTATTAGACAATCTCTTTACAGAAGGGAAAATCATCATTGCTGGAGAAGATCAATCTGGTAAAACAACTCTTTGCAAGAGGATGTTTTGCGATTTGCGAAGATCAAATTTCATACCAGTATATGTATCAAATACAGAGACCGTTCATCCAGGCAAGATAAAAAATATTATTAAAAAATCACTTCATGAACAATATAACAATTTTGACGACACGCTGATAGATTTTGAACGAATTATCCCTATTGTCGATGATTTCCATCATGCCAAAGGTAGAGAAGATCACATAAAATTTCTGCTCAATCATTCTTATTGCATAATTATTGTTGACGATATTTTTCGTTTGAATTTAAAGGACGAAACGTCCACTTCATCATTCATAACATTTAAAATGAAAGAACTTAAGCCCTCAATAAGAGTCGAATTAGTTAAAAAATGGCTATCTTTAAGCGATAAATATAATGAAACAGACTATAAGGATATTGATAGAAAAGTTGAATTGATAAACATTACTTTGGGAAGAAATATTGGTAAGGGGTTGGTTCCATCATATCCTTTTTTCATATTATCTACTTTGGTTACATATGAAACATTTTCCATATCACTCGATCAGGATATCACTTCTCAGGGATATTGCTATCAGGCATTTATATTCTATTACTTAAGAAAAAAAGGTGTGAAGAATGATGAGATTGACATTTACTCAAACTTTTTAGGAGAAATCGCTTCTTATTTGTATAATGCAAAACTAAATGAATTGAATCATCATGACTTTTCCACTTTTATGAATGAATATTCAGAAAAATATCACCTTCCAATTGACCCCGATATCCTTCTTACCAATTTAAACGACATCGTTTCAAGAGATAGTTTGAATAATTATTCATTTAAATATCCCTGTTTTTATTATTATTTTGTTGCCAAATCTCTCTCTGAACATATAGACACACCCGATGGAATGGAAAAGATTGAAAAAATAATAGATAATCTTCAGACAGATGAAAATGCATATATCACAGTTTTTTTGATTCATCATTCAAAAAATATCCGCATTTTTGAAGAAATCGAAAAGATTTCATCATCTCTATTTGACAAATTCAAACCAGCAACGTTGACAAAAGATGAAATGAATTTTTTTGATGGAGAAATGCACAACATCGTAAAAGCAGCATTGCCACATGCCAATGTAACACCTGAAATGGAAAGAAATCGTATATTAAAAATGGAAGACGAGATAGAACAATCTCGCGATACCAATTCAAGGGAAGAGCATATTAGTGAAGAAGATATGTTCGTTAACGATTTCAGAAAGGCAATAAAAACTGTTGAAGTCATGGGATGTATTATTCGAAACCGTGCCGGTTCATTAGAAAAAGTCAAGCTTCAGAACATTTTTTTGGATGGAATGAATGTTCATTTACGTATATTATCATTTTTCATTGACATGATAAAAAGTGAAATTGTACGAGAAGAAATAGTCGAGCACATATCTAAAAGATTGAGTCATCTAGATGAGGGGAAAGATCCCAATCAAAGATTAAACGAAGAAAACAGAAAGAAATTTGCAGAAAGAATATTCTGGAATTACAACTTCTTCATGGTTCATGGTATTATAAACAAGATAGTCCATTCATTGGGTTCTGAAAAATTAATTGAAATATCCAATTACGTTTGTGATCAGGTTGAAAGTCCAGCAACCGTCCTAGTTAAGCATGGCATATTAATGAATTATGAAAAAAACCTGCAGATTGACCCCCTCAATCGAAGAATAAATAAGCATGATTTTTCTGACATTGCAAAGAGATCTGCAAAAATGATGGTAGTAAATTATTGCTCATTAAATGTGGTGACTTATCGAGACAAACAGCGAATAGAAAATATATTAGAAATTCCTCAATCCAAACTGAACTGAATATTTGATTATACCCATCCAAAATCTACCATTTAGACATCCTCTGAATGAAAATTTTACAATTCCTTATAATCCTGAATAAATACTTGCTTATGCTGAATATTTTCTGAATGAAAACATGAATTTTTTAGGAGTTATATATATCGTGGATAATGCATAATTGAAGAATAAAGGGGGAAAAATGAGAGGCCAACAACACATCCAGATCAGTCTCTCAACAGGTCTCGTCCTTGTGGCACCGTTCCTGTTACTGAATCCAACAGCCTCTGTCCTGTTTCTCGTGGGGGTCTTCCTTGGCTCGCTTCTGCCGGATTCCGATGCATCCGATCGGACCGCAAAACACGGAGACTCGGTTTTATTTGCCTTTGACAAGATCAATGAAATTTTCATCTATCCCCTTCTCTTACGGATATTTCACGAAAACAAAAGGCACCGGGGCATATTGCATACCGTTGCTGGAGTAGCCGTATTTTCACTAATCCTCACCGCGATAACGGGAATCGCATTTTTTATTCTTAATATTCAGTTTAATTTCTGGTTCATTGGCATCGGCTTATTTATCGGCGGCATTCTGCATCTGATGGAAGACTGCTGTACACGCTCCGGTGTGATTCCGATGTATCCGAAATATCATACAGCATTCAAGGGAGAGATTTCAACATTCAACCGAAAAGAAAAGAGACCTGACCAGTTTGCCTCATATTTGGCAGTGCTGTTTGTGGGATTGGTGACTGTCCAGTTGTTCTATGATGTTGCTCTCCCGAGCATGACCGTCTTGGCACTCATTGCAATAATACTTTCCTGGCTTGGATTTTTTGGTATCTGCAGAGTGAAGAAAATCACCAAATAGCCCCCATATCTGCCATTTCAGAACATCAGAACGCCTGAAACAGACGGGATAAAACTCATACTCATTTCATAGGGAATCAGCCTCACTTTTCGACAAACACAATGCTTCCCTGATGAGTTCACGACCAGCTTCAGTATCACTTGGATTCTCCATATATTCATGGAATGCACGGGCATCATCTCCTTCCAAGAAGAGGCCAAATTCAATTTTTGTTGCCATTATTATCCCAACACGGCAGAATGTATAGTTCATTCAATCGTGTTATTAGAGTTTAATAGAACAATAAAAAATATTACTCGTAAATTATTTCATTTCAAACGAAAGAGATCAATACACGCAAAAATATCGAATTGAAAAAAAAATTGGCGAAGGGGCTTATGCCTATGTTTACGAAGCAAAAAGATTAGCTGATGGCCTGCCTTTTGCGATAAAACAACTTTCAATAATTGATGATGACTCAGTTCATAGATTTAAAAGAGAAGTAGCTATCCAATCAAGTCTCAAACATGACAATATAGTCAAAATTATTGATCACTCAGTGGATAATGATCCATTTCAATTTGTAATGCCCCTTGCAGAATGCAACTTGAAAGCATTTTTGGAAAGATATGGGTCATCTGAAAGCAATATTTGGATTTTTTTTCAAATTGCTGAGGGTCTGAAATATGCTCACAACATGGGAATAATCCATCGCGATTTAAAACCGGAAAACATTCTTTATATTTACGATCATTTGAGAGACAAGTATCAATTCGCGATATGTGATTTTGGATTAGGTCGCAATATAACAACAGAATCACAGAATATTACGGTAAAAGGCGATCTTATAGGTACATATGAATACATGTCACCAGAACAATATCAAAATCCCCAATCTGTAAACCATTTATCGGACATTTATTCCCTAGGAAAATTGTTATACGAAATTCTGACAGGTGAAATACCATATCCGGATATTAATTATGACAAAATTCCCCCAAAATTTAGATACATTATCCAAAAAGCTTGTAACAGTAATCCAAAAGATAGATACCAAAGCGTTGAAGAAATAATTTCTGATGTTGAGCTTGTAACAAGCAATACTAAAGAATTCCAGAAAGTCGAACTTTTAGCAATAGAGGATATTGAAGATCTAATTGCAAATAATGATAATAGCAGAGAAAATATTGAAAGACTAATTACTCTTATTACAGAAAATCAAGGTAATATGAAGTTACTTTTCCAAACCTTTCCCAATATACCAAACCAGAAATTAACCCTTATAATAAATAACCACAAGGAGGCTTTTCTTGGGATTTTAAAGATATATGACAAGGCGGTTAGTGGTTCCCAGAATTTTGAGTATTGCGACACCGTTGCTAATTTTTATAATAAGATATATCACATGACACAGTCTTTTGACATTAGGCAAATTATTTTGAGAAGATTGCCTTCATTAGCCTACGAAAATAACCGATTTTATGTGGGAAAAGTTTTTGCACAAATAGTCCAGCAAACTACCGATATATCAGAAATACTTCTTATTAAGGAAGTCTTAGAATCAAATCGACACTTAGCTAACTGGATTAAAGGCTATTTTGACATGAGTAAAATCCCGAAAATAATTAGAGATATTTACTCATAATGAATTTATTGAACAATAATTATTATACAGTCATTACCAATTCCAAATTTTTGACCATATCCCATGATTGATAAAATGCAACCTTCAGTTTCGTCGCAGGGTGAAAGTAATACAATAAAAAAAAGAAAATCAGGCCTTACTCTTCGCCTTAATCTTCTTAAGGCGAACGAGTTCGTCCCGTTCCATTTCGTCAAGCCGCATTTTAATGAATGCTGAGGCCTCCTTGAGCTCCGGGATAACCTTGAACTCAAGTGCGTTGACACGGCGTTTCGTGCTCTCGATCTCGTTTAAGAGACGCTTCATCGTCGTCTCGATCTCAGCGGCCCGGATGATCTCATCGACCAGTTCCTCAAAGGCGCTCGCGGTCTCATCAATGACCGCAGAGGTGCCGAGCACGCCATAGCCGCGCTCGGCAAGGTTCTTTTTGACCTTGGTCGCTTCGATCTCAGGGACGACAACGCCCATGATGTTCTTCTGCTTTAAGGTGAGCTGGGGTTTCTCGCGGACAGACATTGCCGCCGCTTTGACCCCGATTGCCCCCTCCACGGTGTTTGCAAGGGCGATCATCTGCCGGGCATGGTCGTACTTTTCGCCGACTGCGTCCCGGCTGCCCTTCGCCTCCTCCAAAACCTTGAAGAACTCAAGGATCAGCCCGTCGCGCTTCATTTTAAGAATGTTGTAGCCACGCTCCGAGAGCTTGACCTTCTTCTTCAGGTTGATAAGCTCGGAACGGGTTGGCTTCACATCTTTCAGCGCCATGGGAGATTATGCCCCCTGCTTGCGGTACTTCGGGTGGTATTTCTGTATCAGACCACGGTCGATACGGACCAGAAGCTCTTCGGGGAGTGTCGCGAGAAGTTCCCAGCCGAGGTCGAGGGAGTCCTCAATCGTCCGGTTCTCGTCGTGTCCCTGGCGGACAAACTTGCCCTCAAAGAGATCAGCGAACTCCAAAAGCCGCTGGTCACGCTCGGAAAGTGCGTCCTTACCGACAATTGCGACAAGTCCACGCAGATCGTTTCCTTCCGCATAGCCTGCATACATCTGGTCAGAGACCTTCTTGTGGTCGTCACGGGTCTTGCCCTCGCCGATACCGGCGTTCATCAGTCGTGAAAGGGACGGAAGAACGTTGATGGGCGGGTAGATACCCTTGCGGTGCAGTTCACGGTTAACCACAATCTGGCCTTCGGTAATGTAACCGGACAGGTCAGGAATCGGGTGTGTGATATCGTCACCGGGCATCGTCAGGATGGACAGCTGGGTCACGGATCCCTTCTCGCCTTTGATCAGACCGGCACGCTCGTAGAGCGATGCAAGGTCAGTGTACATGTATCCCGGATATCCACGACGGCCGGGCACTTCCTCACGGGCCGCTCCGATCTGACGGAGAGCCTCACAATAATTGGTCATATCGGTGAGGATAACAAGCACATGGTAGCCCAGCTCGAATGCCAGGTACTCTGCGGTTGTCAGTGCCAGACGCGGGGTGATGATACGCTCGACTGCCGGGTCATCTGCAAGGTTCAGGAACACCACAGCGTGTTCGAGAGCACCGGTGCGCTCGAAGTCGGCCATGAACTGGTTCTCTTCTTCCTTGGTGATACCCATTGCAGCGAAGACCACCGCAAACTCCTCAGTGGAGCCGGGCACACGTGCCTGACGGGCGATCTGGAGCGCAATCTCGTTGTGGGGCAGACCGGATCCCGAGAAGATCGGGAGTTTCTGGCCACGCACAAGCGTGTTTGTCGCGTCAATCGTTGAGATACCGGTCTGGATGAAATCCGCCGGTGACTGGCGTGCGTACGGGTTAATTGCCGCACCGCCGATGTCGAGGCGCTTCTCCGGAATAATCTCCGGGCCGCCGTCCTTTGGCTTGCCTGCACCGGACAGGATACGTCCGAGCATATCACGGCCCACAGGCATCTTGATGGTCTCGCCGGTGAAGCGGACACCAGAGTCCCTGCCGATACCGGCAGTTGACTCGAAGACCTGAACAACCACGAAATCGTCAGACGTATCGAGCACCTGACCACGCTTCACCGTACCATCTGACAGGACGATGTTCACGAGCTCTTCGTACCCGACCGGCTCGGTCTTTTCGACAAAGACGAGCGGGCCTGCGATCTTGTTGATCGTGCGGTATTCTTTCATCTCTGGTATGCCTCCTTGAGTTTGCCGACTTCGGTTTCCATTGCCTTGTTGATGCGGGCAATCTCGTCCTTGTACTCCTTCATGAACTTCACCTGCGGAAGGTCGTTCTTCGCAGCGATCGTGATGACCTTTGCGGGCGGCACGCCAATTCTCTGGGCGCCGTATGCAAGATCTGCGTAGATCTTAATGGACTTCATGATGTCGTACTGCTTCTCTGTCGAACAGTAGGTGTCAACAGGGTCGAACGCATTCTGCTGAAGGAAGATCTCACGAAGCATACGGGCTACTTCAATGGTGACCTGCTCTTCATCAGGCAGTGCGTCTGAACCGACGAGCTGCACAATCTCCTGCAGTTCTGCTTCCTTCTGGAGGACTTCCATCGCCCAGACACGCAGACCGTTCCATTCCGGTGACACATTCACGTCATACCATCCGGACAGGGTGTCCAGGTAGAGTGAGTATGAGTTCAGCCAGTTAATGGCAGGGAAGTGACGGCGCTGGGACAGCTTTGCGTCCAGTGCCCAGAAACACTTCACAATACGCAGGGTGTTCTGTGTGACCGGTTCTGAGAAGTCACCGCCGGGCGGTGAAACCGCACCGATAACCGTAACTGAGCCTGAATCATGGTTCAGGGTCTCGACACGGCCGGCACGCTCATAGAACTCGGAGAGACGGGCGGCAAGGTATGCCGGATATCCCTCTTCACCAGGCATCTCTTCAAGACGTGAGGAAATCTCACGCATTGCTTCTGCCCAGCGGGAGGTCGAGTCTGCCATCAGGGAGACATCGAAGCCCATGTCACGGAAGTACTCTGCTATTGTGATACCGGTGTAAACACTGGCCTCACGGGCAGCGACCGGCATGTTGGAGGTGTTTGCGATAAGCACGGTCCGCTCCATCAGGGGCTTTCCGGACTTCGGGTCCTCGAGTTCAGGGAACTCGGTCAGGACTTCCGTCATCTCATTGCCACGCTCACCGCAGCCGATGTAGACGACAATCTGTGCATCAGACCACTTTGCAAGTGCCTGCTGGGTAACTGTCTTTCCTGATCCAAACGGACCCGGAATGGCAGCGGTACCGCCCTTTGCAATGGGGAAGAGACCGTCGAGGATACGCTGACCGGTGACCAGCGGAATGTCCGGGTTCTTCTTTTCCGTCACCGGACGCGGGACACGCACAGGCCAGACCTGCATCATCTTAATCGCTTCGCCATTGTCGAGGGTACAGACCACTTCGTCAATGGTGTATTCACCGGACTTAATCTCAGTGACCACGCCGCCCTTGAAATTGGGGGGCACCATGATCTTCGTGAGAATGTTCGTCTCCTGCACTTCACCGATGACAGCGCCGGGGCCGACGGAGTCGCCCTTCTTGACGGTCGGGACAAAGTCCCAGAGCTTCTCATGTGAGAGACCAGGTGCACTGACACCACGCTCAATGAAGTTGCCCATCTTGTCAACAAGAACCTCCAGCGGCCGCTGGATACCATCATAAATACTTGTCAGGAGGCCCGGTCCGAGCTCAACAGCAAGAGAGAGGCCGGTGTTGGCAACGGGTTCACCTGGTCTGATACCAGAGGTGTTCTCGTAGACCTGGATGATGGTTTTATCTCCCTCAATCCTGATGACCTCGCCCATAAGCTCCTCATCTCCGACCTGCACCACATCATACATGTGTGCCTCAAGACCGACTGCGGTAACAACCGGACCGGAGATGCGCTTAAGTATTCCTTTCGAATTTCCTTTCACTTCCACAAATCAACACCCACTGCTCTCTTAATTTTCTCACGCATTGATAACCCGCCAACCTCTCCGCCGATTGAAACGACGGTCGGCCGGACAGACTCGCCAAGCTCTGCCTGCAGACGCTCGGGGAGACGGCCCATGTCGCTGCCGCGAATGACCAGTATTGCCACCGTCTCATCCGCCATCAGCCTGGTCACGGCATCCGTGAGTGAAGCGTCATCCTCGGCGGCCACGGTCTTTTCGACACCCGCAAGCCTGAACCCGAGAATAAAGTCGCTGTTTCCGACTACTGCTATCTCCATTGCTAATCACACCACCAGGAACTCGGCAATCTTCTCTCCGGGAAGCCCGGATTCCTTGCCACGGGCAATCGCCCGGAGGTTTGCCACCTCGTACCGCTTGCGCTTCAGGTAGACAAGTGTCGGGCAGATGGAGAACGGATATCTCTTGGATATGCGGTCCATCTGGTCGAGCATCACCCTCGTGAGTGCATTCTCCATCTCATGCAGCGGCATGCTCTTGTCAGCCGCATCCATCAGCTCACCGATGGGGCCTGCAGGATACCGCTTCTTGATCCCTTCAAGAATCTCCTCTATGCTCTCTGATGAGGCCAGGCGCACCAGTTCATCCAGAGAGAAACTGCCGCCTTCGACCATCAGATTACGGACATCCTCCCGGACACCGCCCTTGTAGAGGCGGATCACGGTCCTGATGTTCATGAGGTCGATCTCAAGCCTCAGGTAGTCGCGGAACGGCTTGCCGCCCCGGACACCGCTTGCGGTCTGCTTGAACACATAGCGGTAGTATGCCTTGAAGAGCTCATTTTCAAGATCGCCGAATGTGCCCTTCTCCATTGCAGCAGGAAATTCCCGCTCGAGCACCGGATAGAGGGACCATGAAGAGAGCCCCTCCACGATACGCTCGGGAGAATCTTCTGCGAGGAGGCGGTCAAGGAAGACACGGTCAAGGCTGCCTGCCGGGATAAGGACCTCTTTAATCTTCCCGGCACGGACCTTCTGGGTCTTGCCGCGAAGAATCGTGAGGACATTATAGATATCCCAGTGCTGCTGGTAGCTTGCCGTGAATTTCCTGACCACACCGGGCATGATACCGAGGACATTCTGGAACTCTTTTGCGAGATTCCAGGAGAGAGCGACCTCAATGAGGTCAAGACCCGAGAACGATGAGGCAAGCTCATCGATCTCTGCCTTATACTCCGTCTCCTCGATAGCCCGGGTAATTTCGGGCAGGCTCATATTGAGCATCCGCATATATTCGTCGTGACCGATCAGTTTGGACTTCCGAACACGCATGCGGGTGCTCGAGTAGATGTAGGGAGCAGGGCCAGTTGTGCTAACTGAACTCATGTATATATCCCCCAAACCTACCCGAACAGGATATCAGATGCATCCTTTAAACCGGATTCCCATACCTCAGAGACGTAGGTGGAGTAGCTGTAATCAAGCTGCAGCGCTCCGTCAGCACTCTCTGCGATGATACCGCCGGTGATGTCTTTTGTTCCTGCCAGTGAGAATCCGGACAGGGTCTTCAGGCTCGAAAGCGCATCCTCGACTGCACGGACGTCCCGTTCGTTGCAGTAGAAGACACCTTCACCAAGCTCTTTTGCCGCTGTCTTGCAGAGTTCACGGATGGCCTTTTTGTGGAATTCGTCCGGCAGTGCCGCAATATCTGCGACAACGCGGTTGTAAACCTCATCGAGAACATCCTTCTGTGCATTGAGAATGCCACGCTTGACGGTCAGATTGGCGGCGGCAACCTCCTGGGCGATGATATAGCCCTCCTGGCGGTTTGCCTCCTCCTCTGCTGCCATCTTGATTGCGATGACCTTCTCCTGCGCCTCTGCAAGAATTGCGTCAACCTCTTTCTTGGCTTCGCTCTTTATCGCCTCAGACTCCCTGATGCCCTTGTCCCTGATCTCACCGACTACAGCATCCAATGCCATTCGTCAGTCCTCAGAATAAGAGCAGGAGTGCGATAACAAGTCCAAAGATAACGACTGTCTCCGGGATAACCGTGAAGAGCAGTGCAAGACCGAACATCTCTTTGTTCTCTGCGGTTGCACCGACTGCTGCGCCACCAATACCGAGCTGTGCGAGACCGGTACCCATACCGGCGAGACCAACTGCGAGACCTGCACCAATTGCTTTGAATCCGACTGCTGTTGCAGCTGCTGCTTCAACTACTTCTACTGTCATAGTTTCTACTGCCATATTTTAATCCTCCGTAAATTTGCGTAATTTGCCAAATGGTTCGTATTTTTTTCCTCCACCCTTGTAGAACTTGGTGAAGAATTCAACATAGTGTAAACGAATTGAGTGTAAACCGCCACCCATAATACCCAGTGCGGTATTGAGAATGTGGCCAATAAGGAATATCACAATTCCAATCAAGATGATAATGACTCCGACGACACTCGGATTTGCCAGCTGCGGGTCGATGATAAGCTCGATTGCGATGTAGTTTGTAACCATTGCAATCGCAACAGACGACAGACCAACTGCTGCAAGACGGGTGTAGGACAGCACGTGGCTGATAACCGTCGGAAGTTCCATAAGTTCAAGCACTGAATCCTGTCCGATACCGATAATTCCCACAACGAGAAGAACAGCGCCGGCGATACCAAACCCGTTGATTCCTGCAAAGACTGCAGGGTATCCGGCGAGCACCGGCATCAGCGGCATCTCAAACAGAGACCACAGCATCAGAAGTATTCCCCACATGACAAGAATCCAGCCAAGCTGGCCGAAGATAACTTTACTCCGGTGTTTGCCGGGGTGAATCATATTTGCTGCATTGTACATATGGAGCATTCTGCCTAACGTGATGTGAAGAATACCGATCCAGGCGGTAAGAACGAGCATCAAAACTGCATCGGGCCCATGGCCGCTTGCATGACTGCCGATATTCAGGTGACGATTAATTCCGATAGGCGACCACGGAAGGGCAAACCCAAGGAACTCACTGTATATCAGACCAAAGATGATACTCGAAATACTTGCGTTTCTAAACACATCAAGAAGCTTCTTTCCGGCATCATCCTTCAGGAATTTCCTGAGATAATACCCGAGAGCCAGGAGAATAATACCGTATCCGACATCACCAAGGATGAAACCAAAGAATATCGGGAAGACGATAGAGACCATAATGGTCGGATCAAATTCTTTGTACTGCGGACGCGAATAGATGTCCATCAGCATTTCGGTCGGCTTCGAGAAATCAGGGTTATGATACTCGACCGGGACTGCATCCTCAACAGGGTCAAATCCGACCTCTGAGATGAAGATTTTGCCGCCGGTTGCCGACTGCAGATCTGACGTGAGCGCCGCTACCATGTCGGCAGGGACCCACCCTTCTGCTACAAACGTCTCTTCTGTGGTGGCGAACCGAAGCGGTGCTTCCGCACGCTCCACTTCTGCCGTGAGCAGCTCGTCGCATGCCACCAGAAACGCTGCGTTTTTCTCTTTCTGAGCGGTTATACGCCCGAAAGCCGCCTCAAGTTCCTTTTCAAGGCGGGTAATCTCATGAGTATACCATACGGTCCGCTCCCCTGCAGTCCCATCCTCATCCGGAACCGGAATCGGCTGGAACCCTGCGTCGAAGAGTTCCTTTTCGGCCTCTTCTGCCGCGTCACGGGGAACGACGGCAATCAGCAGATTGCTCTTATCATATGCAGCGGAGAACATCTCATTCGGAACGCCGAGGCTCACGGATGCAGGAGCAAGCCCTGCAAAGACTACAAAATTCTCAAAACCCTTCAGGTCGGCAAGATTTGCCGGAAACACGGTAAAGGGTTTCAGTTCTGCAATCCGTGTCTCGTAGTCACGAATTTTGGTTTCGAGCATAACCTTCTCCTCAGAGAGTGCGGACGCTTCCTCTTCAATGGTCTGCAGCTCACGCTCAATGCGCTGCCTGACCTGGGCTGTCGGCACCTTCTTCCCGTCTGCATCCACGGTCTTTGCTGAGACACCATAGGTGTTCTCGATTGACCGGATACGGACGAGATCTGATGAAGATTCACTCGCTCCGGGCAGAGGCATGCCTATCTTACATCCCTCAAGTCCCTGTGCATCTGATTCTACAAAATCTTCGATATGGAAGAGATTGTGGCGGTACAACTCACGTACGACGGCTTCAAGCTGGTCCTTTGATGCTGCAATAAGCAGCTTGCTCATGGTCTGTGGTTCAAACATTGAGCTTCACCTTGAAATGGTTCACGAGCTGGTCAACCGCTTCTTCAAGGTTCTTTTTCGAATCTGCCCGCACCGAAGCTGCCTGCTTCTCACCGTCTGCGATGATAACAGCGCTCTTTTTCTTTGCTTCGGCCTGCGCATCAGAAATCCGCTTGGCTTTGTACTCTTCAGCACCTTCAGTCTCTTTGGCAATCAGATTCTCTGCCTCTGTGCGCGCATCAGCCAGCATTTTGACCTTCTGCTCGCGAGCAGCCCGAATCATGGATTTGCTTTCTTCTTCTGTCTTTTTGATGCTCTGTAAGACCTCAGTCTTCATCCATCCCTCCTCTCACGGCAATACAATAACTCATGAAAAGGAAATGTATTAATGGTTGTTATTTTCGGCGCAGAACAGGGCCGGACGGCGTTTCCGGTTAGTCAGTAAGGCGATGTCTTTTCGGAAAACAAAAAGAGAATCAGGAAATTTTCTCCGGATTTTTTTGACAGGTGCCTGGTACCGGAAAGAGAGGCACTTCCTGTCTCTGCCACATTCAGGCGGGAACACCCCCGAATGTCAGTCATGATACCAGATATTCACCGTGGCAGTCACCGGCCGGTTTTCCTCATTTAACAGGGCAATGGTGAGATCATCGTCACCCACCCGGGTGTACGTCCCGGACGTCACATCATCATACCGGGCAACCGGATAATAATCCCCGGCGTTCGTCATCATCTTGTTTTTGAAGTTCACCAGCTCATCAGGCATCAGAAAGAGCAGGGTAAGGGGGCCCGTTGCCTTCACCTCAACACGCAGGTTCCGGAAATACTCCCCGTTTTTGTTCGGTTTATACGACTGAAACTCCCCCAGCCTTCCGATAGACACACTGCCTTCCCGCCAGATATTCCACCCCTCATCCACATCTGCGATATCAGGGGCAGGCGTCGGTTCAGCGGTCATAACCACCAGCGTGATCTCGGTCCCCTCCCCGGAATCCGTACAGCCGCATATCAGGCAGCAGACACACAGGACAGCGGCAGCACAGACAGCCGCAATGCTCACATTCATCAGTTCACCTCTTCTGTCAACTGCGTTGATGCCGGAGTGGTTTAATCGTTAGCTTCAGTGCAACACACCCCGGCCCGCCGGATTCCCGCATAAAAAAAGCCCGTCAGAGCCCTCTCTTCTGCTCACGGTGCAGGCATTGGCCCCGGCGGGTAGAGAAAGAACTCCATGCAGGCCGGATCGAACCCCGAGAGGCGGACATACTTCCCTTCAGCCGCCATCCCCAGACCGGCGAGTTCCCCTGACGAGCATATCACATCCTGTTCCGGATGGGTGCCCCGGACAATATCGGTACGCGGCATGATACGGGAAGCGACCGAGAGCACCATCCGCAGACGTGCCGAACCCGGATGCCCTTTCGGGAGCACCACCAGCGGCTGCCGGTAGGTACGCACCAGTTCACAGAGCATCCGGGCCTGTTCGGGATCGCCCCCCTCCGGTGCCGACACCACAATCAGATCCCCGCGGTGCACACCCTGGAACACCTCTCCGTCAGTTGTCTCGAGAGGCAGGGCAAAGGTATCCGGAGACCGTGCGATCAGAAAAAAAGAGGCACCTCCCCGGATGAGAAGATACCCGCAGGAGAGGGGAACGTTCATACTTCCGTCACATTCTCTGACTGGCAGGACGGGCAGACCGGGTGGCGGCCGACCGCCTCAAATACTGCCCCGCAGTCATTGCAGCGATATTTTTTTCCTTTGAGTCCCTCATTGAATTCTACGTCCATGGGACCGCCTGTTGAACACATCTGGTATCACCAGATTCTCTTACGGCATCAGCAGATATAAGTCTGATGATTCCGCCCGTTTACAGCGTTCAGTGAAGGATCATCAGCGGATCGGTCTTGGACGGGGCGACACCGGCAAACCGCCAGACGCCACCGTCAGGGAGGGTGACCGTGAGCACAAACTCCCCTTTCACCGGCACTTCCCCGCCCACCGGCAGGGAAACCTCCACCGTGAACCGTTCGTTGTCCTCCAGAATGAGATCGGTCTCCGCCGCCGCAGGCATCCGGCGAATAATGGCCCAGGTGCCTGCAGCAGGTGAGGCGGCTGCAAGCGGGTCTGCGGCCGGAATCACCCGGATAGTGTCCGGTGTCGCCACCGATACCTGCACCCCTGAGAAGTCAATTAACCCGCTCCCTGCAGGGATGGCAAAAGTCACCCGGAACGCACCCAGACTCTCTCCCCGCTCCACACCGTGAATGTCACCCACCGTGACAACCGTCGTTCCCACCTGCCCAAGACCCTCCTCTGCCACCGACCGTGTCTTTTCCGCCGAGAAATACCCGAGGTTCAGGAAGGCCATGGCAAGGACTGATGCAGCCACAATGGCCGTTATCAGGATGATGGCCGCCTCAATGCCCATCATCCCGTCTTCATCCGTCCCTCTGCACCGTTTCATTGTTTTGCCTGTCAGAACGCCAGATTAAATATGACGAGTGAGATGATGAGCATGATCACCGTATGCTTCACCCCTGCCTTCACCGAACCCTCACCCATCTGCCCTGCAATCAGACCGGAGAAGAAGGCACTGATCAGACAGGCGTGGAAGAGCAGACGTGAGATGACAATCAGGGTGTCACCCTGAGCGATAGACATCATGGATGCGGGGACATTCTCCAGACTCCCGCCTGTCCCCATGTCCCGCAGAATGGAGAGGAAATTCCAGTCAAGGACGACGACAACGAAGAGAAAAACTCCAAAGGCGAGGTAGATGACGATGATGTAGATGATCATGTCAGCAAGGCGCTCCCGCTTCAGCGTCTCAGACATCCTCGCGTCGTTTGCGGCAATCGAGAGAATCTCTGCAATATCCCCCGTCATCTCACTTGCCTTGGTAATGAGTGTCACATTCCGGGCGATAGCCGCCGTCTGCACCCGGTGTTCAAACCGGACGAGGGCATCGGAGAAAAGGCCACCCCAGTCAAGATCCCGTTTAATCCGGTGGATTTCATAGGATATCAGTCCCAGATTGGTCTTTTCCAGCACCGCAATGGCCCGTGCCGGTGTCAGCCCCACCCGGTTGATGCCGGAGAGACGGGAAAGAAATTCCGGAATGCTCTCTTCAATGCCGCGGACCTTTCGCCTCCATAGTTCATAGAGAACGGCATAGGGCACCAGCACAATAAGAAGGGCGATGATCAGGTGATCGTCGACCACATTCAGGTAGAGTTCAAAGTCCTGATACTGCGGCACCACCAGGTACACGAGGGTGAGATAGCAGAGCATCAGGGGAACCGTGACAATAAATGTCCGGTTCAAATCGACCATAAACCAGGCGAGGGGATGGCGGACAAATTCCCGGAATGTCCTCCACCGGTCATTGCGGTAGAGGATGGAGAAGAGACCCTCCTCGCCCTCCTGCTGTACCACACGCACGTCCCGGAATTCACGGAGTTCGACCCGCCGGGTCACCCGCCGCACTTCATCGACGTGCAGGGAGATCATATCCACAAAGATGATGAAGATCAGAGACCCGATGGGAATCAGCCCGTAAATAACCGCAGCCATCTGGACGACAGAGGTCTGCCCCATCAGCCCTACCACCACCATGATGATGATGAGAAAGAGCGGACCCGCCACAAAGAGGGTCACATAGGACTCTGCCACGAGCTGAAGCGTAGAGAGAAACTGCTTCTGCTGGAACCGGGCATCATCCTGGTACACGCGTACACGGGACCCGAGGAAATGCCCCACATTTCCGCCGGACTCGATAATAGAGATAAAGTCCTCGAGAAAGTCCTTCAGTTTATCCGAGGGGGTCGTAAGAGAGAGCGTACGGATTGCGGTGACCACATCAACCCCGAAGTACTCGGTGTCCCGCACCACCTGCCGGCACTCATACGCCACTTCCCCATAGATATCAGCATTCTCAGAGAGGGATTTGAATATCGGGAAGATTTCCGCCCCGCCCCGGCGCATCGCATACATATAGCTGACCGCATTGTGCAGCGTCAGATTAATCCGGACAGCCCGGTTCTCCTTCATCATCCCCGGGTAGCGGAGCAGAAGCTGGTAGATGATACACGCGGCCGCGAGGAAAAAGAGCACGGCCACGAGGCTGCGCTGCACCATCTCCGGCAGGGTGGGCTGGATGAGGGTGACATCAGGTATCGTCGTCCCGAATACATTGACGATACTGGTGTGGACTTCAGGGAAGAAGAGCATCATCGCAATCAGATAGCCGATGATGCCGAGAACGGCCCCAAAGGTGAGGGAAATAAGCACGCAGTACGTGAGATACTGCTCTATTGTCAGCCCGCTCCGTGCGGAGAGGAGGTCCTGGCGGACAGACCGATACTTTGCCGGGCGCCGCCCGATGGCCCATTTTGCATACCTGTCTATTATCATATCAGAGCCTGTGTCAGGTCATCTATCGAGGCCATCACCGCGTCAGCATCAATATCATAGGCCCTGAGGATGCGTGAAACGACAATATAGTCCGTCAACTGCTGGTCTTTCATGGCATTCAGGACCGCAATGCGGCGGTTTACCTCTCGCATGAGGGCGTCATACGTCCAGCCCCGCTGTTCCATAATAGCTCCATAGACCACCGAACGGCCGCTGAAGGTGAATTCATCCTTCACCGGGTCATACGAAAAGACCGTGTTTACCCGGAGGTTGCCGGTGCCCGGGTCGATGCCGGCAATTTCGACGATCTCGGTTGCCCTCCGGACCCGCTCCCGCCCGATGTAGGTAAGGGCCTGGATACTCACGATATCAAGCGCCTGCACCATATTCCGCGGTACATTCAGGGGCTGATTTTCCAGCCGGTGAATGGCGGAGTCCACATCATTCGCATGCATCGTCGAGAAGGTGGTATGCCCGGTATTCATCGCCTGGAAGAGCGTCTGCGCCTCATTGCCACGGACCTCTCCCACGATGATATACTCCGGCCGCTGGCGCATCGCCGCCTTCAGCAGGTCAAACATATCGATCTTGGACGATGATGAGTCGGTAATCGCATCCCGGGTGACCGATGCAATCCAGTTCTCGTGGTAGAGCGTAATCTCACGGGTATCTTCGATGGAGACGACCTTTGAGAGCTGCGGGAGAAAGAGGGAGACCGCATTCAGGGAGGTCGTCTTTCCGGATGCCGTCCCGCCCACAAAGAGGAGGTTTTTGTTATTCTCGATGCCGATCCAGAAGTAGGCAAGAGCGGCTGCCGGGAACGTGCCCCGCATCATCAGTTCAATCGGGGAGAAGGGCTGTTCACGGAATTTACGTATGGTAAACGACGTTCCGCGGGTCGTTACCTCACTGCCGTAGGTGAGCTGCAGGCGTGACCCGTCCGGGAGCGTGGCATCTAAGACCGGATTTGAGATCGAGACGTGCTTTCCCGACCGCTGGGAGAGGCGGATGGCAAGCGAGTTGAGGGAGTCTTCATCGAAGGTGACATTCGTCCGGACATTCCGGTAGGTCCGGTGGTAGAGGAATACCGGGATCCCGATGCCGTCACAGGAGATATCCTCAAGGTTCGGGTCAATCATCAGCGGTTCGAGGCGGGCCCAGCCGAGGAAGTTGCGGTTCATGTAGTACATGACCCGGTAATAGGACGGCAGGGTGAGGGTGACACCATAGTCGTCCAGCAGACCGATGGTCTTTGAACGGAGCACCACTTCACGGTCCTGCATCACCTCATCATCGGTGAGAATCAGCACATCACGCAGATCGGCGTGCAGGCGTTCTACGACTTCATACTCAAATTCAGTCAGTTCCGGTTCATAGAGATGATATTCATGCTGATGGGTCACGTTGTTTTTGAGGATCATCACCTCAGAACAGCCGGGCGTAATCCAGTAGCGCTCCACGAGGGTATGGCCCTCCATAACCTCCGCTGTCACGAGTGACCCGTGCGTCGCCATATCATAGGGGGCAGCCGTCTTCTCCCCCCGGTGCAGCAGACCGGCGAGAAGTCCGGTCCGCTTCTTTCTCTTCTGTGGTTCTGCCGCCGCAGCGGCGGACGGTTTCGCATCCGCATCTGGCGTGGCTGCCGCCAGTGCACCTGCCACCCCCGTCTCAGACGTGCCCTCATCCTCAGGGATTTCAGGACCCTCAGGAAATGCGGATTCAGATGGATTCACCGTCTCCGAAAGGTCCGGGATTACGGGCAGCTCCTTTTCCTCCGCTGTCTCAGGCGGTCCCCGGCCCTCACCGGCACCATCACCCTCCTCCGGCTGCCGGGAACGCCCCTCTTCCGGAGCCTCCGGCGCCACGGGATTTTGTTCCCCATCTGCAGCTTCTGCCAGTATCGTATCCTCTTCAGCCATATCGTATTCATCCCCCCGGCCAGTCACGCCGGAAATAAAGGACAGGTGCTCCTATCAAGACAATTGACCTGCCGTGTTATAAAAATGTCCCAGCGCGAACATAACGGGCATTTAAAGAATAATATTAAAGCGTCTCGCGATAGAGCTGATGTATGCAGGATTCTCGCATGAAGCACATGCCAACAGGCATACCTTCCTTCGACCCGGTCCTCAACGGGGGTGTTCCACTCGGTTCGGTGATCCTTCTTTCCGGAGGGGCCGGCGGCGGCAATGTGGAGTTTGCCTACAGTTCAGTCCTCTCCCATGCCCGGGCAAAAAAAGGAGGTCAGCAGACCGGATCTGAAAATCTTTGCTTCCCGGAGGAAATAGTCTACTTCACCTTCACCAAACTGGCGTCCTCCATCCGCCGCGAGATTGAACTCTCCTTCCGGGCCGACAGCGAGACCTTTGACGGGACCGTCCGGTTCATCGACCTCTCCAAGATCTACTTTGACGCCTCGGTCGTCCCGCGGGAGTGGTACAGCAAGACCGACATTGTAGAGACCCTGCGGACCCGGCGCTATGACCCTGAGAGCCTTATCAGTGAACTCACCAAGCAGCTGGGAACGATTGCCGCAGGCAGCCTGATTGTCTTCGATTCCCTTACCGACATCGCGACGCAGGCCTTTAATGAGACAGAATGGCATCAGTTCATCAGTTTCCTGCGGGGACTCCAGCGGGTCTCAAAGCACTGGAAGACGACATATTATCTGCTCATCTCAGACGCCATATTTGAACCGCGACGGATGGCGGAGATCAAAGACTGCTGTGACGCATCGATATCCTTTGAGTGGGAGGAGACCGGCGGCAGACGTCGTCAGCGGGTCATGTTTATAGAGAAGTTCCGCATAGTAATGCCTGCCCTTGAAGAGCAGGACTTCGTGAAGTTTGCCGTCAGAATCACCGGAGACGGAGGGTTTGAAGTCAGCAATATCAGGATGGTGGTATAGGAGAATGGAACGGATACAGTTTGGCATTACCGGCCTGGACGAGATGTTTGGCGGGGGGCTGATTAAAAACAGCATCTGTGCGTTAATCGGCACATACGGGACCGGGAAGACAACGTTTGCCCTCCAGTTCATCTATGAGGGGCTGCGGCAGGGGGAGAAGGTCATCTACTTTAGTCTGGAGGAGCGTGAGGACCGTATCTACGATGTGATGGCAGACCGGCGGTTTCGGATTGACAAATACCGTGATGAATCGCTCTTTGTGATAAAACTTGACCCGAACGATTTCAATCTCTCCATCAACTCCATCAAAAAGGACCTGCCTGAACTGATCACAAAGATCGGCGCCACCCGGATCGTCATCGACCCCATATCACTCTTTGAAGGGCTCTTCGACGATCCATCCGAGCGGCGCAGAGAGATGTTTAATTTCACCGAAATGCTCCGTGATCTGGATGCCAATTTCCTTCTCACCAGTGAGACCAGCACCACGGACACCTACGCAAGCAAATACGGCCTTATTGAATATCTCACCGACACCGTGGTCGTCCTCCGCTATATCCGCCCGAAGGATCTTACCGAGGTGCACACCTCAATTGAAGTGGTCAAGATGCGGCGGAGCAACCACTCCCGCGAAATCAAACCCTATGAAATTCTGCAGGATCGTGTAAACGTCTACAACGAAGCAAGCGTCTTTTAAAAAAGGAATTTCTTTTTTTTTGGGGGAGGGGTATGCAGGCACTGGCCCGGCACCCCCCTCCGGTCCACCTTATACCGTAATGCCCACGGCATTGAGCAGCAGCAGGACGACAAATCCCGGTATCCCGCCCAGTGCACATATCAGAATGGATGCGACGGTGATGGGGATATCCCCCATCCCGAAGATATTGAAGAAATTGAATACCAGCAGAAGAACGATACCCACCACTGAATTGATGATCAGTTTGGTGACATTCTTCAGGAAATACCAGAGTGCCACTGCTATCACAATGGCAATGCCCAGCGTGAGGATGGTTTCGATCATTGCTATTTACCAATGACATGAAGGTTCTTGAACCTTACTTCAGGCAGGGTCATCCTCCCGATCTCCCGCTTCTCTTCCCCGGCACCGGCGATATCGGCAAGCATCGCAAAGAGGTTGCCGGAGAGCATCGCAGATCGGATGGGTGCGCCATACTCTCCGTCCTCCACCCAGGCGGCATTGGAGAGTTCAACCGAGAAGTCCCCGGTGATGGTGTTTGCCGTGTGGGCCCCGATCAGGCCGTGGGCAGATATCGCCTTCTCCTGCCGGACATCGTCGCGGCGTGCATCGAGTTTCAGGCAGTGGACACCAATTTCCGGGGCTCCGCCCGCACCGCTCCTGACCGCACTGCCGGTGGACGTCTGCCCGTAGCGGTATGCCGTCCGGAGGTCGTAGGCGAAGGACTGCACCGTGCCGTCCCCGATGAAATCAAGCCTGCGGGTGGCCACCCCGTCTGCATCCCAGCGGGTCGCCCCGTTCCCGACATACGGGTCGTCATACAGCACAAAGGAGGGGTCCATGCAGGGCTCACCCTTTTTGTCCGCCAGATAGGAACGTCCGGCATGGACATTTCTGCCCGAGAGTGCAGGCATGAGGATGCCGCCAATAAGCTGTGAGAGGGCCGTCGGGGTGAGGATGATGTCAGCCGTACAGGAATCGACATCACCGGCGCCGGCCCAGTAGTCTGCCAGGAATACGGCTTCTTCTGCCACACGCTCAGTGTTCAGGTCCCCGAGGTGGGTGACATGGTCAAACTCATACCCGGTCGAGGTCCCGTTTATGACCTCAAGCGAGGCAGAGGCGGAAGTCGCTTCACGAGTATAGAAGATACCATGGGTATTTGCAATCAGGGCCGAGCCCCTCCCGAGGGAGACGCCGCCGCCGGCGATCTCCGCCTCGCCACCCTCCGCTGCACCGCACAGAGCGGTGATCAGGTCGGTGGCCGTGTCCGCGTCCGGCACCAGGGACGAATCAAAGACGTCTGTCTCGCGGGAGAACTGCACCGGTTCCGGGAGGCCGCCCCATGCCTGCGGGTCGGCGATGCGCCCGGACGCGAGGGCTGCTGCAAGACAGTCCTCCCAGCGGGCAGGGGACATCGTCATCGAGGCGCCGATATGCCCGTCGGTGATCGTCCGGATGCCCAGTGCCCAGCCGACCGCCTTCTCCGCCTCGCCCACCTGACTGCGGCGGAGTTCGAGGGAGACATGGTCTGAAACGCTGAGATAGACCTCGGCCTCATCTGCCTCACGTGCGGCCTTCGCAAGCACGGCCTCCACCAGATCGGCATAGTCGGTCACATTATGCATGGCGACCACCTACCACAGCCCTCTTCAGCAAAAGATGGGGCGACCCGTCGGTGACCGGCACACTCTGCCCGCCCTTGCCGCAGTACCCCGGCGTCATCTTCCGGTCCGTCCCGCAGAGGGCGATATTGTGCATCGTCGAGAGAATGTCTCCCGAGAGGGAAACATCCCGCACCATGCCCCGCTGTTCACCGTCTTCGATCAGGTATCCGTATTCGGCATTGAACTGGAAGACGCCCCGGCCCGGGTCCACCTGCCCGCCGCGGGAGCCTTTCAGGAGAATGCCTGTTTTGCAGCCTTCCAGCAGTTCGTCCATCGTAGCATCCCCGTTCTCAATGAAGGTATTTGACATCCGGACGATGGGGGATGAACTCCCCTCGGCACGGGCATGCCCGGCCTCACCGCTGCCCACGGCAGCGAGCGTCTCGCGGCTGTGCAGGTAATTTTTCAGCACCCCGTCCCGGATGATCTCGGTCCGCTTCACGGCACATCCTTCTGCATCCACCGGCATAAACCCGAATTCGGGCAGGGTGGGGTCATCGACGACTGTTACCACCGGACTTGCGATCTGCTGCCCGGTCATGCCTTTGAGGACGGAGACGCCTTCCTTGACGAGATCACCCTCACTGGCATGGCCGATGGCCTCATGGGCAAAGACACCGGCGAGTTCCGGATCAAGGATCGCATGCATCGTGCCGCCCCGTGCCGGTGCAGCGTCCAGAAGCAGGAGGGCACGTTCTGCCGCTTCCCTGCCCTTCTGTTCTTTGTGGCGCATATTCAGCCCGGTGATCGCATGCTCGCTCTCCCGTGCCATCTGCATCTCACCGCCCCTTCCGGCCACCGCAAGGATGGAGTAGCCGGAACGGAGCGACTCATAGTGGTATTCATTGCCGGAGGAGTCCATGAACCGCACCGTCCCTTCAGACTCGATATAGCGGGCACGGGTGTTCACGATGCCCGGCAGACGGGTGGCGGATTCAATGGATGCCAGCAGTTCGGTCTTCTCTTCCAGCGACACCTCACGCGGGTCCTCTTTGATGGCGGGAACCGGCAGCACACCGGTCTGTACATCAGCAAGCTCCACCCGCTCCCCGGTCGCCTGCGAGAGGGCGAGGGCATCTGCCACCGCCCGTTTCAGGCCGCTGTCCCCGACCTCGGAGAAGTTGTCGATGATGACCATCCCCCAGCCGGCGGCACCGAGTGCACGGACAATCGCTGTATCGGCAAACGACTGTCCTGCGGCCTCAATGGTCCCGTTTTCAATATCGATATGGGTGGATGTCCCGACCAGATGGCGGAGATCGTAATATCGTGGTTCTTCTGTTGCCATACGCTAAACCTGCTGGAGCATGTACTCTGTGCATTCAAAAAAAGATTTGGGAGAAAAAACCGGGAAAAAAGGCGGAAACCACCTGCGGGGATTATGCCCCGACAGGTTTTGCGTCCCGTGTCTCAGAGAAGACATGCAGCCGGCGGGCCGATATCTCTTTGATCTTTGTCATGAAGTCCTCTTTGCGCTCGAACACAAGGGCATGTTCGAGGACCTCCTCGATGGTCGTGACCGGGATGATTTTCACCATCTTTGCATACTGCTCCTCTATGACCACGTCATCGAGGTTTGACTGCGGAATGATGACCGTGCGGATGCCGGCCTTTGCCGCCGCCTCAATCTTGTAGGTCACCCCGCCTATTGGCAGCACCTGGCCGCGGACCGAGAGGGACCCGGTCATGGCGACATCCTGGCGGACCGGGATGTTTTCGATGGCGCTGATGACAGCCGTTGCCACGGTAACCGAGGCAGAGTCGCCCTCCACGCCACTGTAGGTGCCGAGGAACTGGACGTGGACATCCATGTTCCGGATGTCCTTTCCCGTGAAGTTCTTGATGATGGCACTGACGTTCTTGATGGATTCCTGTGCAATCTCCTTCAAAAGACCGGTGGCAATCACCTGTCCGGTGGCACCCTGTGTCGGGGTCACTTCGGCGACGATCGGGAGCACCGACCCGGAGTCACTGCCCATCACCGCAAGGCCGTTCACCCGGCCCACGAGGGAGCCTTCGACCACGGTAAGGTCATACTCACGGGACCGCCGGATGTATTCATCCGAGACCTGATCCTCGATGGAGCGGGCCATGCTCTTTGCGTCCAGCACATGCTTCGCGGTGGCAATCTCTGCCCCTTCCTGCCGGGCAAGGTCACCTGCGACACGGATGAGACCGCCCATGTCACGCAGTTTGAGGGTGAGGTGCCCCTTCCGGTTGGACCGGCGGCGCCCCTCAAGCAGGAGCTCGTCAATCGCACCCTGGTCAAAGTGCGGGATCTTCCCATCGTTTTTGACTTCCTGTGCAATGAACCGGATGAACTTCTCACGGTTCTCCGGGGTGTCGGGCATCGTCTCCTGCATGTAGACCTCATATCCGTAGCCGCGGATACGGGACCGGAGTGCCGGGTGCATCCCCTGCACACCGTCCATGTTGCCTGCCGCGACCATCACAAACCGGCACGGAACCGCCTCGGTGCGGACCATGGCGCCGCTTGAGCGCTCGCTCTGGCCGGTGATGGGGAACTCCCCCTCCTGCAGGGCGGTTAAGAGGCTCTGCTGGGAGTGGGGGGTGAGGGTGTTGATCTCATCGATGAAGAGCACACCCTTGTGCGCCTTGTGAATGGCACCTGCCTCGACACGGTCGTGGGCAGGCGTCTCCAGCCCGCCGGACTGGAACGGGTCATGGCGGACATCACCTAAGAGGGCGCCGGCGTGCGAGCCGGTGCCGTCGATGAAGGGTGCCGTGGAGTCGGGCTTGGTGGAGACGAGGAGTTTGGGGACCATTGCCTCCTCTTTGGGCCGTGAGTACTGCATCGCCATGAAGATGAAGGCGGCGGCGATGATGCCGAACAGGAGCTGCCCGGAGATGAGGGCATAGCCCATGATGCCGAAGATGAGGAGCATGATGAGGGTGCTTCTCGTCTGCGTGCGTTTGCGGGCCTCCTGCTTGTGGGCGCCCACAATCTCCTTGCCTCTGCCGGACGGAACCGTACGGACCACCGGCTCATTCGGGTCCTCTGAGTTCGGGTAGATGAGAATGTCCTGCATCTCCTCTTTCGGGAGCAGCTCTGCCATTGCCTTGGCAAGCATCGATTTGCCGGTTCCGGGCGTTCCGATCATCAGGACATGCCTGCGCTGTATGGCTGCCTTGCGCATCACCTCAACGGCATGCTCCTGACCAATAACCTGATCAATCAGGCTGTCCGGTACCGGGATCTCCCCGGAGTTTGCCACTTCCGTGAGCGGAACAGAAACCCCTTCCGGGGACGCAGGTGCCTCTGACCCTGCGCTGCCCGCCTCTTCTGCCCCGGAATCAAAGACCTCCGGTGCCGGTGAAGCGGGGGACGGGACGGTGTCCGGTGCAATGCCGGAGTCCTCTGGTATCGTATCTTTTGAAATATGTGAATCAGTCATATAGTTTCCGGACCTCACTTTAGACCGGTAGTGCTTTAGTAATCTATTCTGATACTTTAAGTACTTTCTAATACAGGTAATCCGGATGAAGGTAGTATGTACAGAAAAATCCCAGGTTCTGGGCTCAAAGGTTGCAAAGGCGCTCGATTTACCATTTGTTTATTCGCAGTTTAAAGCATTTCCGGATGGAGAACTGTACCTGAAAACAGGCAGTCTGGACGGAGAAACCCTGCTGGTATCAAGCACCGCTGACAACGAATCCCTTGTCCAGCTGTTGCTCATGATCGACGCATGCGACGCAAGTGACATCACCCTTGTTTTGCCCTACATGGGATATGCCCGGCAGGATAAACGGTTCAATGACGGGGAGCCGGTGAGCGGCCGTGCGGTCGCCCGGGCACTCTCCGCAGGCGTCTCGCGGGTCATCACGGTGAACATCCATGAGTCAACCGTCCTCTCGCACTTCCGGGTGCCTGCGGCCGACATCACCCTGGCACCGGAGATGGCAGCGTGGATCCGGGGGCTCGGATGTGACGAACCCCTCATCCTTGCACCGGATAAGGGGGCCGCCCGGTTTGCCGCAGATATTGCGAAAATCGGCGGATGGGAGACCGATCATCTCTCAAAGACCCGCCTCTCAGGGGAAGAGGTCAGGATTGCGCCGTCGACGGTGGATGCCGGCGGCCGTGACATTGTCATAACAGACGACATCATCTCCACCGGCGGAACCCTTGCGACCGCAGCAGGGATGCTGAAAGAGGGAGGCGCCCGGTCGGTGCATGCCGCCTGTGTCCACGGCGTCTTTGCCTCCGGAGGGTTTGCCCGCCTCGCCTCAGCAGGCCTTGCATCGGTTGCAGCCTCCGACACCATCGAGTCGGCGGCATCCGCCTACTCCGCGGCAGAAATGATTGCTGCAGCAGTGCGGAAATAATGGAAGAGATTACCAAAAAACGGGTGGTGCTTGACGCATCCGTCTTTTTTGCAGATCTGCCGGTGGAAGGTGAATTCTACACCACCCCCGCTGTCCTCACCGAGATAAAGACACAGTCAGCACGGATGCGCCTCGCCCTTCTGGAAGAGCAGGGTCTCCGTGTTCATGCACCCGGCCCTGCCGCACTGGCAAAGGTATCTGAGGCCGCCCGGCGAAGCGGTGATCTGAGCGTTCTCTCAGAAACCGATGCAGGCATCCTCGCCCTTGCAGCAGAACTCGGGGCGGCCGTCATGACCGACGACTTTGCAGTGCAGAACACCGCACAGAGGCTGGAAATCCCCGTCATTCCCATCCTCCAGCGTCGGGCCGCGAAACGGAAGTGGAAATACCGATGCACCGGCTGCGGACGGTTCTGGTCCGGTCCCGGCGAATGCGAGGTCTGCGGAGCCGAGATCCGGAGGGCGCAGTCCGGAAAAAAGTATTAGCCTCTTCTCACCGAATAGGTAATCACGATGTCTTCTCTCGATGAACTTATAGGAAAGGCAAAACTGCTGCATTCCGAGGGCCACAGCCCCAGCCAGATCGCTGATGAACTCTCCCTCTCGATGGAGACCGTAACCTGGCTTCTGACCCAGCAGAAGGATACCGAGGCACCGAAGGATATCCACATCAACTGGACCGTCGTCGGCGGAAATGCGGATATGCTGCGTGACGCGGCACTGCTCCTTCTCAAGCGGTATTACTACGGCGAGGCGGACGCACGGGACTGCAGCCTCACCGATATCCCGGCACCGGAGCTGGTTGTGGGAGTCGCCCACTCGGGCATTCCCCTTGCAACGATCATTGCGGCCGAGGAGGGGGCGCAGTTCACCATGTACCACCCGAAGAAGCATGCACAGGGCGAGAATCCGGTCGGATCCATCTCAGGAAACTTCGCACAGGTGCAGGGCAGGCACTGCCTGATCATTGACGACGTCATCACCTCCGGCAACACGATGAAGGACATCATCAGCCACCTCAGAAACCACGGGGCAGTCCCGGAAGCAGTCTGCGTCCTCTTCAATAAAAGAAATATCCGGGAAATTGACGGCGTCCCGGTATTCAGCCTCTTCCAGGTCTCCCGGATAGACTAAAAACCTGACCCGCATTCAGGGCACAGGTATATTCGTCATCCCTTTCTTTTGTGGAATTTCAGATTCCGCTGGTGCGGGCCGCCCTGACAGGGGTGACCCTCCACCCGATATACCTCCCCCCGGAGATTTCTGCAGGATCACCTCCGGAGAGTGGAATCCAACAGCACGACGGATTATTTCTGCAGCATACGGTTTCCCCGCAATAAACAGGCCGGTCTCATTGTTAATGAGGGCACGCTGATACTTCTCCGCCTCCGTGTAGTATGCAAATGCACGGTGCATGTGGTTCATCCGGTAGAACTCCGGCAGGTTATCCACAGGACCTCCAACCGTCAGATTCCGGCAGACAGGGCAGTCACAGAAATCAGAGAGCGGACGCCCCTCCCCATAGTACTCCTCCATTTTTTCAAAGGTGTAGGTGCTGTAGTCACAGGGTGCAAAGTAGCGGATAGTCTTCACCAGATTAGCCCTCTCCTCCCCTTCCATCCGGGAGAGAAGGTCAGCGAAATACTGCCGGACATGATCACTCAGGGCAATGGTATTGACGGTATCCACCCCAAACCAGTTGATAAGCATCCCCAGCGTACCCTGGTTCTTCACCTCATGATACTGGAGAGGGGCAGAGAATGCATGCACCCAGATGTCCCGCTTCTTCAGCCTCTTACGCACCTGATAGAGCAGGGGTTTGTCCAGACGGCGGCAGTCGATGCCTATGCCTCCCAGCTGCGGGAGATAGCGCTCCAGCATCGCGAGATCAGATGCTGTACGGGCAATACCCATCAGCGGTGTTTCACTCCACGTATTCTGCTGCCACTCCAGTGCTGCCTGCACCGCCCGTTCATAGGCATGCGTATCGCAGAATGGACGCGGAATCTCAATTACGTTCGCACCCGCCCGGTACTGGAGACGAAGCAGGTCGACAAATGATTCTTTCGGGAGCCCCGCAACGTCGGTAAAGAAGGTGTAATGCAGCAGTTTGGCAGGGGACTCTATCCGGCGCATCCGCTCACAGACGGCATCCTCCATCGCCTCTTTTTTCTCCGGGTGCCGGCGCATTCGCTCAATATCTGATCGATGCACCCAGAGATCATATTCACCCACACTGGTGCGGCACCGGGGATCAACCGGTGCATCCCCCATCGCATGACATCCAATATCTGACGCCACATAGGCCGGCGTCATTACATGGCCCCCCCCAATGTCCAGCACCCCCTGCCGGCCATTGAAGTCATCCACTTCAACAACAAATGATGACATCTAATTCAACAACATGTGATGACATGGAAACGAACATATATATAATTAATTGACCAAAAACACGCATTTTATCCACAAAATGCGATACAGATAAATATTATGTACAAATCAGGACATTCAATTTGAAAACAAGACTGCACAGGAAAAAACCGATCCAATCCACCCCACGGATCGGCAAATATCAGGTACAAGGAGACACCGTCCGGTCAGATATGGGGGGCAACCTTCGCGACTGCGGCGAAAGACACCGCATCACCCATCTCTGCAGCAAAAGGGCAGTGCAGGGATCTATCACCACCATTGTACTGCAGAAGCTTCCGGCAGAACGGCCGGTCATACTACTGCTGAGCGCTGGCGCCGCTCACCAGAGCGCCGTTCCGGTCCTCTCACGGAGGAGGCGCAGGAAGCACCAGATAGACAGGGACGGATCTCATTCACAATTTCATGACCTTTCCCACCCCCGATGCCGGAAAGCGTGGTGGAGAAATGCTGCCTGACATGCTCGCTCAGGGTAAGGCTGCTGACAGTATCCACTCCAAACCAGTGGATGACCATCCCCGGCATCTCCCGACCATGCATCCCAGAGTATGAACAGGGAAACGAGAATGCATGCACCCGGACATCCTGGTGCTTCAGCTTCCTGCGAACCAGATAGAGAAGTGGTTTGTCCAGACGGCGGCAGTCAAGGCCAATGCCACCCAGATGCGGCAGATACCGCTCCAGCATCATGAGATCATCAGCAGTTCGGGCAATACCCATCAGCGGGGCTCCACAGCCGGTATGCCGCTGCCACGCCAGTGCATCCAGAACAGCCTGTTCATACATCCCTGTAGTACAGTATACCCGGGGAATCTCAACCACACCGGCACCCGCCCGGTGCTGGAGGAGGAGCAGAGCGGTTAAGCTCTCCTGACGCAGCCCCACAACATCGGTGAAGAAGTTGAAATGCAGCAGTCTGACGGGAGAGGGAAGCCGGTTCATCCGCTCACAGACAGCATTCTCCATTCTCTCTCTCTCATCCGGGTGCAGGCGGAGACGCTCGCCATCCATCCGCCCGAACCAGAGATCACAGACACCGGCATCCGGAACATTCGTCACCCCACGACAAAACCCATCCGGCGGTATATAGGCAGGAGTCCTGACACTGGCGCCACCCACATCAAGCACACCCTGCCGGCCATGGGCATCATTCACCTCCACAACAAATGGTGACATAGACAGATCATTTACGCACACATATTAATTATAATCGGCTGATTTTGTGATTGAATAAATGAATACATATTGACATTGCCGAAGAGCATTACTCTCGGAATCGTGTCTGCACACGGGAGCACAGCCGGTCGTCATTTAGCACGGCACAAACAGCACCCGTATATTTTTGGAAAAAAACAGTCGCATATCGTCACCATACTTCATCCTGATCCCCCAAAGATGCATCTGCCCTGAGCTCAAACACAATGCATATATAGAAGTTCAAATCCAATTTTATGACGCTTTAAGGAGTATCTGCATTATGTTAGCGGGACAGCCAATTATTATATTACGGGACAATGTAGACCGCATTGGCGGCAACGAAGCCCAGAGATCCAATATTATGGCGGCCAAAGCAATCGCTGAAGCCGTGCGCACCACCCTCGGCCCACGGGGAATGGACAAAATGATGGTCTCCTCATCCGGAGATGTGGTCATCACCAACGACGGTGCGACCATTCTCCACGAGATGTCAGTGGAACACCCGACGGCAAAACTCGTCGTCGAGGTTGCTGAGACCCAGGACAATGAAGTCGGAGACGGCACCACCACCGCAACGATCTTCATCGGCAGTCTGATGGAGCAGGCGGAAGCCCTCCTCAACCGGAAAGTTCACCCGACAGTCATCGCAAACGGATACCGTCTTGGTATGCAGAAGGCGATGGAGGTCATCAATGAACAGGTCATCAAAGCCGACGGAGAGGACCGTGAAATGCTCATCAAGGTCGCAGCAACCGCTGTTACCGGAAAGTCCATTGAAGGTGTCAAAGACAAGATCACCGGCATTGTCGTCGATGCCGTGCTTGCAGTCGCCCGGAAGGATGAAGACGGAAAGTACACCGTCGATGAGGATGACGTCCAGATCAAGACGATGGTCGGAGACCACATGGAAGACGCGGAACTGCTCAGGGGATTCCTCCTCGACAAGACCCGTGTCCAGCACTCCATGCCAAAGCGGCTCGAGAATGCAAAGATTGCCATGCTCTCCCAGCCACTTGAGGTGACAAAGACCCAGGTGAAGTCCAAGATCAAGATCACCTCCGCAGAACAGATGGAGGCATTCAGCGTGCAGGAGAACGAGACACTCCGTGCTATCGCAGAAGAGATTGTAGCCTCCGGCGCAAACACCGTCTTCTGCCAGAAGGGCATCGCAGACGCCGTCCAGTACTACCTCGCAAAGGAGAATATCATCGCCATTCAGGACGTCCCTGAATCCGACATGAAGAAACTCTCCCGTGCAGTCGGCGCAACCATCGTGAGCAAGCCTGAGGATCTCACAGAGGAGACCCTTGGCGAGGCAGGCCTCATCGAAGAGATGAAGGACATCACCATCACCAAGATCACCGACTGCAAGCACCCTCACACCGTGAGCATCCTCTTAAAAGGCACCTCACAGGTCTTCATCGACGAGCTCGAACGCGGCGTCTACGACGCAGCCCGTGTCGTGATGGATGCACTTGAAGACGGGGAGTACCTCGTCGGCGGTGCCGCCATCGATACCGAACTGATGATGAAGATCAGTGAGTTTGCGGCAACCCAGGAAGGCAGAACCCAGCTGGCAATCGAAGCATTCGCCCGGATGTTTGAGGTTATCCCCTACACCCTCGCGGAGAACTCAGGCTTTGACCAGATTGACAAGATGGTCGCCCTCAAGGCGGCACACGCAAACGGCGAAAACCACGCCGGCCTGAATGTCTTCACCGGCGAGATCATCGATATGTATGCAGAAGGCGTCATCGAGCCCGCCCGTGTCAAGCGGCAGGCAATTATGTCAGCGACCGAGACCGCTGCACTCATCATCCGTGTCGATGACATGATGATCTCAAAGAGTGCATCCCAGATGGGAATGTAAGATCCCCTAACCCATCGTACCCGTTTTTTTTATTTTTTCTTCCGTACGTGCACCGTTTTCCCGGACGCCGCGATATATAATCTATATATTTTCCCGCGCACCTGATCGGAGAGTAAATATACCAAACCGCTCAGCACCCTTCCGCCAGGAAAGGAAAAGAAGAGCGTTTCCGACGCACAAACAGCATTTTAACTGTAATCAGATGAATTTGAGGCAAATACGGCCTGTTTGGAACAATGATAATGATAAATAATGATTAATTCTCAATCTTCACCCATAGGTGTAATAGCGTGGAACTCTTGGTATTCCTGATTCTTTTCCCTGCACTGGCGGCATTACTATTCGGTGTTCTGCCGAACAGCCGCCTCAGGGATACAATAGTGGTACTGGTATCTGCGATTATCATCGCAGCCAGCCTGTATCTCTTTGTACTGTTTGCAGGGGCCGGGACGGTGTATTTTGACATCGACGGCGGCATGATCTCCCAGATCATGACCGGACTCGAAGTCATTATATCCGCCGGTCTCCTGTATCTTGCCGCAAAATACCGGCAGTATCTCATTGCCGGGCTGGTCGTGGTCCAGCTGGGAGTGGTGCTCTATGCCGAGTCCCTTATGCACGGGACGGAAGCACTGAACAATCTGTTCATTGACCCGTTCTCCGTCATCATGGCGATGATCATAGGCATCATCGGCAGCCTGATCTGTATCTATTCAGTCGGCTACATGCGTGACTACCACGCCCATCATGCGGAGATGCCGGACAAACGGCGCTGGTTCTTTGCCCTGCTCTTTGTCTTTCTGGCGGCAATGTTCGGTGTCGTATTCTCCAACAACCTCTTCTGGCTCTTCTTCTTCTGGGAAGTGACCACCCTCTGTTCCTTCCTTCTGATTGGATACAGCTGGGATGAGCAGGCGAGGAAGAATGCATTCTGGGCACTGCTCCTGAACCTTGTGGGCGGTCTTGGATTTGCATTCACCTTCGTCTGGGTCGGGCTGACCGATCCCTCAGGGAGCCTGATTATGATGGACAGCCTGCTCGCAGCAGGCCCTGCTGTCGCCATGATACCTGCGGCCCTCATCGGGTTTGCCGGCCTCACCAAGGCGGCACAGATGCCGTTCTCCTCATGGCTGGTCGGTGCAATGATTGCACCCACCCCGGTATCGGCACTCCTGCACTCCAGTACGATGGTAAAGGCCGGTGTCTATGTCATCGTCCGGTTTGCCCCCGTCTATGACGCAAGCATGGTCGGCTATATCATCTCCCTTGTGGGCGGCGTGACGTTCCTCCTGGCATCGGGCATCGCGATATCACAGTCCAATGCAAAGAAGGTCCTTGCCTATTCAACGATTGCAAACCTTGGCCTTGTCGTGGCCTGTGCCGGTATCGGCACCTATGCGGCAGTCTGGGCGGCAATCCTTCTGATTGTATTCCATGCAGTCGCAAAGTCGCTCCTCTTCCTCTCGGTGGGAACGGTGGAGCACAAGATCGGGAGCAGGGACATCGAGGACATGAGCGGACTTATCAGCCGCATGCCGAGGATTGCGTTGATGATGGTCATCGGTATCGCCGGCATGTTCCTTGCCCCCTTCGGGATGCTCATCTCGAAGTGGGCGGCCCTTCTGGCATTTCTCGACGCACAGTTTGGTTTCATCCTCATCCTCCTCCTGGCATTCGGCAGTGCGGTGACGGTCTTCTTCTGGACCAAATGGCTGGGAAAACTGGTGGCGGTCGCATGGAAACCCGAACCTCTGGAAGTAAAGATATCCACCTATGAATTCAGTGCTCTCGTGCCCCTCACAGTGCTGATGGTCGCAGTCTGTATCGGCTTCCCCCTGCTCTCCTCAGAGCTGGTGGTGCCCTACGTCTTCGCCATCTACGGGATGGCCGCAACCCTCGGGCAGGCAAACGTCACCATCATGCTGATGATGATCTTCATGGTGCTCATAATGCCCCTTTCCCTGTTCCACTTCCGGAAAGACCGCAAGGTGCTGTCGCATTATGTAGGCGGCAGGCCCTCCACCCCTGACATGCATTTCAAGGGCAGCATCGGTGTGCAGCGCCCGGTGGCGCTCGGCAACTACTATCTCGCGGACTACTTCGGTGAAAAACGCCTTTCACATATCGGCAACGGCCTGTGCATCGCATTCATTGCCATGATTGCGGTTACGCTTCTCATGGGGGCGGCGATATGATCACTGAAATAATCTTTGCCATCGGCTTTGTCATCTTTGCACCCTTCATCGGTGCACTCATCGGCGGTATCGACCGGAAGGTGACCGCACGGATGCAGGGGCGTGTCGGTCCGCCGGTGCTTCAGCCGCTCTATGACGTCTTCAAGCTCTTCGAAAAGGAGAAGGCAGTTGTCAGAAACGAGGTGAACTTCTACATCTTCTCGTACCTGGTGTTCGTCATATTCACCGGAGCACTCTTCTTCTCCGGCGGAGACATCCTGCTGGTCATCTTCGCACTGACACTCGCCCATGCCTTCCTGATCCTGGGGGCCTATGCAGCAGTCTCCCCATACAGCCATGTCGGAGCGGAACGTGAGCTCTTACAGCTGATGGCAGTCGAGCCAATGCTGATTCTTACGGCAACCGGATTCTACATGGCCACCGGCTCATTTGCCGTCAAAGACATCGCGCTCTGGCCTGAGCCCATCGTCATGACCATCCCGCTCATCTTTGTGGGCATCGTCTATGTGCTCACCATCAAGCTGCGCAAGTCACCCTTTGACCTCGCAACCAGCCACCATGCCCACCAGGAGCTGGTGAAGGGGGTTACCACAGAGTTTGCCGGCCCCACCCTCGGTATGGTCGAGATTGCGCACCTCTACGAGACGGTATTCTTCCTCGGCATCATCTGGCTCTTCTTTGCCTCCATGCCCTGGGTCGGTGTTCTTGCCGTCATCATTGTGTATTTCCTTGAGATACTCGTAGACAATACCACCACACGTGTCCGGTGGCAGGTGATGCTCAGGAGTGCATGGCTCGTGGCACTCGTTGCCGGTGCAATCAACCTGGGGGTTCTTGCCCTGCTCTAGGGAGGTGAGTGAAAAAATGTCATATATTACAAAATCCCCGTGGGTAATCCATTACGACGGATCCAGCTGCAATGGATGCGATATTGAAGTGCTTGCATGCCTCACCCCGCTCTATGATCTCGAGCGGTTCGGGATTGTCAACACCGGCAACCCAAAACACGCCGATGTCTTCCTGATCACAGGGGCCATCAATGAGCAGAGCCTGGCAGTTGTCAAAAACACCTATGAACAGATGCCGGACCCGAAAGTCGTGGTCGCCATCGGCATCTGCGCCACCTCCGGCGGCGTATTCCGGGAATGCTATAATGTCATGGGCGGGGTTGACCAAGTCATCCCGGTCGATGTCTATGTGCCCGGATGTGCGGCACGCCCGGAGTCCATTATTGACGGGGTTGTCCGTGCCCTCGGAATTCTCGAAGAGAAACGGACAAAGATGGCAGAGAAGGGGGGAACAAAGAAATGATCGAACAGAAACACACCATTATTGAAATTCCGGTCACCGGCCTCCTGAAAAAGACGGAGGAGTACCACACAAAGGGGTATCGGCTGGTCCAGATCGGCTGCACCCCTCTCGGAGACCGGTATGAAATCAATTATACCTTTACCAACACTTCGTACGAATTCGAGAGCCTCCGGATAACGGTTCACGACGGTGATGAGATACCCAGCATCTCCGGCATCTACTGGGGGGCATTCATCTATGAAAACGAGACTCATGACCTCTTTGGTTTGACCGTGACCGGCATGAACGTCGATTTCCAGGGACACCTCATCGAGACACGGATCCCGACACCCTTCAAAAACCCACCATCGGTAACGAAAGTTCCCAAAGGAGGGGATGCATCATGAGCAACCGGATTGTTGTGCCATTCGGCCCCCAGCACCCGGTGCTGCCCGAGCCCATTCATCTCGACCTGGTGCTGGAGGACGAGCGGGTGGTGGAGGCAGTGCCCACTATCGGGTATGTCCACCGCGGCCTTGAGAAACTGGTTGAGAAGCGGGATTACAAGGATTATGTCCTCATCGCAGAGCGTATCTGCGGCATCTGCTCGTTTACCCACTCGGTGACCTACTGCAATGCGATTGAACATATCATGGGCATTGAGGTCCCGGCCAGGGCACAGTTCATCAGGACCATCTGGATGGAATACTCAAGGATGCACTCCCACCTGCTCTGGCTCGGCCTGACGGCAGATGCGATGGGATTCGAGAACCTCTTCATGAACGCATGGCGCCTGAGAGAGGAGATCCTCGATGACATGGAGGCCACCACCGGCGGCCGGGTCATTCAGGGCTCGTCCAAGGTTGGTGGTATCCGCCTCGACATCCCGGACGAGAAACTCGGCGAGATGGTGGACCACCTGAAGAAAATCAGGCCTCTTCTGGAGGAGTCGAACCGTATCTTCACCCACGACCAGACCGTGCGCCACCGGATGCGGGGGCTCGGCGTGCTCACAAAGGAAGAGGCATGGGAGCTCGGTGCGGTCGGCCCGGTGGCCCGCGGCAGCGGCTGTGACATGGATGTCCGTTCAAGCGGCTACTCGGCATACGGGGAACTCGGATTTAAGCCCATAACGCTCCCCCACGGAGACTGTCTGGACCGCTGTCTCGTTCGCTCAGAAGAGGTGCTGGCATCCATTGACCTCGTCGAACGTGCGGTCGCAAAGATGCCGGACGGCCCCATTGAAGAGAAGGTGAAGGGCAACCCGAACGGGGAGTATTTCGCCTTCTCGGAACAGCCCCGTGGCGAGTGCATGCACTACGTGAGGGCAAACGGCACAAAGAATCTCGTCCGCCACCGTGTGCGGACACCGACCCTGACAAACATCCCGCCCCTCGTGAAGATGCTCGCAGGCATCGAACTGGCGGATGTGCCGGTGGTGGTGCTGACGATTGACCCGTGTATCGGGTGTGCGGAGAGGTGAGATAAGTATGCCATTATTTACCATGGTTAAGCGGGCACTTGCAAATGTGACGGGGAAACCCGCCACCCTGATGTACCCGGCAACGCCCGCCAAACAGTATGAGGCATCCCGCGGACATGTGGTCATTGCAATCGAGGACTGCATCTACTGCGGCAACTGCCAGCGCCACTGCGTCTCACAGGCGATCACGGTCGACCGCGAGGCCCGAACCTGGGAGATCAACCGCCTCCGCTGCATCATCTGCGGTGTCTGCGCAGAGGTCTGCCCGAAAGACTGCATCTTTATGGAACCCGACTACCACCCGTCGTCTGAAGGGCAGTCGGTAGAGTTTGTGCAGGGGCCGCCTGCACCACCCAAGGAAGAGAAGAAACCAAAAGCTGAGGAGTAATCCCCGGCACATCCTTTATTTGTCCGGGGACTTTTTTTTTGTGTCGGCCCGGTGTTTTTGACCATTCTTTGCCTGTTTATTCTCGGTGTAATCGTTCCCTGCCACAATTGGAGATCTGATGACACCCGATTCTGCTCCACCTACCCACGTGAAGCAGTCTCTTCTATCGTTACCTCCCCTTCACCGACCGATGCATCCTCAGGAAGAGACCGGTTTCCGGCAAAGATGAGGACGGTGTCCGGAATGAGGCCGCAGCGCAGCAGGAGGTCTGCATAGGTCTCATTCTCTTCATAGATAATCTCTGAAACGGTCTGTGAACGGGAGAACCGGAATCGGACAACAGGCATACCCATTATCTGGGAGTGCCGGGTTAAAAAAAGGACGGAACCAGACTCTGCCCGTCAGAAGGGGAGGGAGAGATATTCCATCTGCTCGATTCGCGTCGTCACAACCGGGTCCATCCCTTTGGTGACAAGATCCGCGTATCCCACCGGCCCTGCCTCCAGCATGACCGTCACGGTTTCGGTCCGGATAGCACCGGGTTTAATGGTGCCGAATTCCACACTCTCATGAGCCATCCGTGACATCTGGGTGGGATCAGGCGTCATCACGGTGATGCCTGCAATGATATCATTTGCAGACGCCGTTCCTGTATTTGTGACCGTAACGGTCATGCTGTACCAGATTGTTTCCGAGGCGGCATCCGTATTCGTGACGGTAATGTCAGTCGCCTCCACGAGAATCTCCGGCTGTGCTTCGGTGCATCCTGCGGCGAGGAGGACGCAGGCAAGGCAGGCAAAGAGACCGGCCAGGCGTATACCGGAAAAGAAAGGGGTTGATTTCATTACTCATTTCATTATCCCTCCGGGAAAATAATACCTGCCGGACACCCGATTATCCCATCGATACAGGCATTTATCACGATGCCGGGTAAAGATATGAGATTATGACAGTGACACTTCCGCCGTTTGAAGAAGTGGCCATATTCCACGGCCATGTCTGCCCCGGACTCGCATTCGGGTACCGGGCAGCAGAGTATGCAAAAGAATGCCTGAACACCGGCCGGTCTGCAGACGAGGAGATGGTTGCCATTGTAGAAAACGACGCCTGCATGATTGATGCCATCCAGTACATCACCGGCTGCACGATGGGGAAAGGCAACCTCATCTTCCGCGACCACGGCAAACCGGTCTACACCTTCATCCTCCGGAACTGCGAAAAGGCAGTGCGGATTGCCCAGCGCAACTCGTTTTCCCTCGATGCCCTCTTTCCCGAGGCAGGGGATATCCATGCGAGGATGAATGCAGGCACGGCCACCGATGCAGACAGGGCACGGATGCAGGAGATCCGGTCTGCGATGATCGGGAAGATTCTCACCGCACCGCTGGACGAGATCTATGAATGCAGGGAAGTCGAGCCCCACATCCCCGAACATGCCCGCATCTTCCGGTCGGTCCCCTGCGGTGTCTGCGGGGAACCGGTATCCGAGCAGCGGGCACGGGTGCAGGACGGAAAGATCGTCTGCATTCCCTGTTTCGACGAATACACCCGCGGCTGGTAAGCCAACAGATCAGACCCTTTTTTTTAATCCGCACCCACTGCACCTGCAAAAACCCATTCCGACAAATATATGCATGCCTCGGCAAAAGGTTCACATATATACGGTGATATGATGATCCCCCCATCCACCATGCGATCCACATGCATGCTTATCATTGCCCTCCTCCTCGTGCAGGGGGCAGCAGCGCTCACGTTTGAACAGGCACCCCTCAATCCGGCTTTTGTCGCCTACACGGAGGCGGCGGATGCAGGTGCGGCTGACCCCGCTGCGATGGCCTGCTACGGCACTGCGAATGTGTCACCGGGTGCAGACCCGGCCCCGTTTGCCACCGGTCTCCTGCCGTCTCCCGCAGTTATTTTCTGGCCGGACAGCTATTCTGCGCCAACAGTGACCGATGCTGCGATTCTTCCCGTCCGCTTTGACCTCCGCGACGAAGGCAGGGTCACCCCGGTCCGCGACCAGGGACAGTGCGGCAGCTGCTGGGCCTTTGCGACCTACGGTTCCCTTGAGTCGACCTATCTGACCGATACCGGCGAGGCAGAGGATTTCTCGGAAAACAATATGAAGAACCTCTGCTCGAACGAGTCCGGGGACGGATTTGACACAGGTCCCTGTGACGGAGGGTTTGCATTCATGTCAGACGCCTATCTCGTCCGCGGCAGCGGCCCGGTGCAGGAGGCGGATGACCCGTATCTCCTCCCGGTGCCTTCCACCATCTCCCCCACCGATCTCTCTGCGGTCCTTGATGTCCGGGAGGTAACCTTCCTGCCCCAGCGGACGGGACCCCTTGATAACGACCTCTTCAAGGAGCAGCTGATGCAGGAAGGGGCGATCTGGGTCTCATTCCTCGTCAACTGGTCCTGCTTTGCGGACAACTACACCACCTACTACTGGCCGGGTGATGCGTATGATGTAGACGGCGGCCACGCGGTCACCCTTGTGGGATGGGACGATGCCTTCCCGAAGGAGTCCTTTGCTGTCAAGCCACCGGGTGACGGTGCCTTTATCCTGAAAAACAGCTGGGGCTCCGGTGTCGGGGAGGACGGATTCTTCTATATCTCCTACTATGACCCGATCATCGGCACCTTCGGTGACGAGGAGCAGGAATTTGTAATGGATTACAGGAATCTCTGGACCGCGGGAGCAGTCTACACCGGTGTTCCGGCAGAAGACGGCAGACGAATCTACCAGTATGACCCCCTCGGATGGACAACAAGTGCCGGAACCGGCACCGGCGAGGCAGGGCCGCTCTACGCTGCCAATGTCTTCACGGCAGACGGATATGAGGCACTCACCGAGGTGAGTTTCTACACCCGCGAACCGGATACGGCATACACTGCCGCCATCTTTACGAACTTCACCACCCCGCCGGGAGATAGTGCACCGGTCGCATGGACGTCCGGCACCTGTGCCCTTCCGGGGTACCACACCATCACTCTCCCGGAACCCGCCGTCCTCACTCCCGGAGAGGTATTCTCGGTTGTCCTTGAGATCGATGCACCGACCGATACCTATCCGCTTGTTGTGGAAATGCCAATAGAAGGCTACTCCTCCGGCGCCACCGCCGGTCCGGGCGAGAGTTATGCCAGCGTTGACGGGAGTGAATGGGAAGATCTGACCGAATCGGTCACGAACGCAAACTTCTGTATCAAGGCGTTCACGCACTCCCTCACCGTCGTCCCGCGGGACTACCCGACCATTATGGAAGCGGTGACCGCCTCGGCGTCCGGTGACACGATCATTGTCCTGAATGAAGGAATGTATACGGAAGAACTGTTCATCAACAAATCCCTCACCCTGCTCGGTATGAACGGCGTTGTTGTCGCGACCCCGCCGAAGGGGACCGGGATTGCTATTGAGGCAGACAACGTCACCGTTTCCGGCTTCATGTTTGACGGCGACGACAACCCGAACGGACAGTATGGCATAAAAGTTGAGGGAGCAAACTGCACCATCTATGACTGCCGGGTCACCGGATATGAATACGGCCTCTGGCTCCCCTCAGCAGAGGGCCTCACCCTCTCTGACATCGCCAGTTATGACAACGAGTTCAATCTCATGTACGAGAACCCGGAGGCAGACCCCGGCAACGCAATTGCTGATACCGTCACCGTGAACGGGCGTCCGGTCATCTACCGTGAGGGCATTTCGGGAGAGACTATCGATGCCTCCACAGACGCCGGTGCCGTCATCTGCGTGAACTGCACGGATATGACCATCAGGGACACCGCGACCGACGCCATCGCGTACGGCTACTACCTCTGCGGGTGTGAAGAGATAACACTCGAGAATGTCAGTGCAGACGCCGTGGGTATTGGTCTGGGACTGCTATATTCATCAAATGTCACAGTCCGGGACTCAACGTTTGGTCCGGATGCAGAGTATGGAATGGTACTGTTAGATGGCTCAGATATCATCGCTGATGGAAATGAAATTGCGTGCGATGAGGTCGGCACGGGCATAATGCTCATTTGGGGCGAGAATGCATCCATACGCAATACGAGCATAACCGGTGGAATAAGTGGTGTGTTGACATACTTTGTATTCAACGGTTCGATTACCGGCTGTACCATCAGTGATACAGTCTCATCGGGAATCGATGCCTATTTCGGATTCGGACTCGCCGTCACCAACAATACTGTTCATGCGCCTGATGTCGGCATTGATACGGAATCCGTCTTTGACTGTCTCGTGTCCGGCAATACCCTGGACTGCAATGATACCGGGATAGGCATTGTTGCCTGGGCAGACGGCGCGGAGATTACTGCCAACACCGTGAATAACTGCTCGATACAGGCCATTATGCAACTGAATGACTCCGTGGTATATGGCAACCGCTTCTCCGGTGGAACATACCCGGTCATTGCAGCAACGGGCAGTGGGGGAGCGGTCCATGTCTACCGCAATGACTTTGTGCTGACGGAGATCGTTCCGGACGGAGACATGCTCAGCGCAACTGCTGCAGCAAAGATGCCCGCTACGGGAGCAATGGATGCGGCGGCCGCCTTCTGTGCCTCCGGATGCAGCATCGAAGACGTCCTGCCGGGTGAATGGCGCCCGGACGGACAGTTCAGCGCGATGGTTGCAGCGGCGGATGCGCCCTTTTCCGCACAGCAGGCAGATGCGGCGAATGTCACCTGGCACTCCCCAACACCCGTGACCTACTGGTACGGGGTGCAGAAGTGCAACGAAATCATGGGCAACTACTGGAGCACCTACACCGGCACCGACACCACCCATGACGGTATCGGAGATACACCGTTCGTCTACCGGAACGAGACAATGGACTGGTATCCTCTGGTTGACACTTTCGCCTCCTACTCCCTGACAGAACCTCCACTGGCTGACGGTGACGACCCCGCAGGCGATCTCGCCGCCGCGGGCACCCTCTCAACGGGTGAGACGGCAACCCTCCGCTTCACCGGCTCGCCCGTGCAGACGGTCACCCTCACCGCAACGGAGACCACCGGACAGGTTATCCTCACGGTCGACCGGGCACCCGCCGGCCCGGCCGGAATTACGGGCCCTGTCTATTCCTACCTCTCCGTTCAGCTCAGCGGAATGACGGATGGCGAGGTCGGCGGTGCGACCATCTCCTTCCGGGTGCCCACCGCATGGCTGAAGGCAGAGGGGCTCGAACCGGCGGATACATCCCTCTTCCGCTACCACGACGGCGCATGGCAGGAGCTTTCCACGACACTCCTCACAATCGACGGCGGCTGGGCCACCTACGAGGCAAAGACACCCGGATTCTCCACCTTTGCAATTGCAGAAGGGACCGGGGACGCCATTGCGATTCCGGTGCCCGGTATCGTGAATCTCACCGTGACGGAGCCGGAGCCCACACCGGAAGCAACCGAGGCACCGGCTGAACCACCGGTGACGGTGGCCGTGCCGGGTGAAGAGACACAGGCGGCCACTGCCGCTGCCACCACCCCACAGGCGAGTCCGCCTGGAGTCATCACCCTCATTGGCGGTGCGGCAGGGGCCATGCTGCTCTTCAGGAAGCGGGAATAACCGAACAGTACCGGAGGTCCCGGAATCACCCGGCATCCCGGAAATCTCTTTTTTGACAGGTATTCGCGGAAAAACGCATTTAAATGAAACGAATATTTTGATCGATACCCGATACACGTACATTCCAGCACCTTTATACCGGATTCTGATGACACGTCTCTGTTCACGGTGACATCATGAATTCCCTATCACGAAACATATCAGCACTTTTTCTCATTGCCGCCCTCATTCTCATACCGGGGGCATCAGCACTTACAATCGAACAGGCACCGCTCAATCCGGCATTTGTTGCATACACGGAAGGGCTCGATGCAGATGACATCGGCCAGTATTCCATCGCATGCTCCGGAGATTCCTGTTCTGCGGCAGGCACCGACAAAATGCCCTTTGCAGCCGGGGATATCCCCGCCCCTCTAATGATGGTCCGGACGGACACCTCTGCATCTGATATCTATCGGGCAACAACTGCTGACGAAGTGGCATTCCCCGCCCGGTTTGATCTTCGGGACGAAGGCAGAGTCACGCAGGTCCGTGATCAGGGAGATTGCGGCAGCTGCTGGGCATTTGCCGCGTATGGCTCGCTTGAATCGACCTATCTCACCGATACAGGGACAGCAGAAAACGTCTCTGAAAACCATATGAAAAACCTCTGTTCAAACCTCTACCCGGACGGATATGACAGAGACCCCTGCAACGGAGGGAACGCCTTTATGTCTGCAGCCTACCTCACCCGCGGAAGCGGGCCGGTGCAGGAGGCAGACGACCCGTATGCACTCCCGGTCCCGTCCACCATCTCACCCACCGATCTTCCGCCGGTGCTCGACACCCACGAAATAACCTTTCTGCCGACACGGACAGCTCCTCTCGATAACGGCCTCTTAAAGCAGATGCTCATGGATGAAGGTGCCATCCGGATCCGATTCCTGGTAAACTGGTCCTGCTTTGCAGACAACTGGACCACATATTATCGCCCGGATGCGGGATACCCCTCGATAGGGGGCCATGCCGTCACGCTCATCGGGTGGGATGATGCCTTCCCGAAAGAGGAGTTTGCCATCACACCACCGGGTGACGGGGCCTTCATCCTCAAAAACAGCTGGGGCACCGGTGCAGGGGAGGAGGGATACTTCTATATCTCCTATTATGACCGCTCACTCGATACTGCCGAACCTGTCGTATTCACCGGCGTGCCTGCTGACGACGAGAGACAGATATACCAGTATGACCCTCTCGGAGGAACCACAAACATCGGTACCGGCACGTCTACCACCCTCTATGCGGGCAATGTCTTCACCGCAGACGGATACGAAGCGCTCACCGATGTGAGTTTCTACACCCGCGAGCCGGAGACAGACTACACGGTTGCCATCTTCACCAACTTCACCACCCCGCCGGGTGACGCCGCACCGGTCACATGGACGTCCGGCACCGCTGACCTGCCCGGATACCACACCATCCCGCTCCCGGATTCAGTCCCCCTGATGCCCGGAGAGGTTTTCTCGGTGGTCCTCGAAATATCCTCTCCGACCGACACCCACCCCCTTGTCGTGGAGATGCCCATTGAGGATTACTCATCCAGTGCGACAGCAGAACCGGGTGAGAGTTATGTAAGCACGAACGGAGAAGAATGGGCAGACCTGACCGAAATATACCCGGACACCAATGTCTGCATCAAGGCGTTCACCAGTCCGCTAACCGTCGTGCCACGCGATTATACAACCATTCAGGCGGCAGTGGATGCCGCCGCATCCGGTGACATAATCATTGTCGAAAACGGCACCTACCCCGAAGAACTGGTGCTGGAACAGCCGGTCACCATCTTCGGTGTGGGGATGCCGGTTGTTGCCACCCCGGAGGACGGGATCGGCATCGGGATTGATACAGACACCGCCACCATCACAGGGTTCGTATTCGATGGAAACGGAACTGCACTCGGCGGCATGGGAATTATGGGTGACAACTGTACCATCCGCGATGTCGGGATCACCGGATACAAAGAGGGCCTTTATATCAGTGATATCACGGGACTCTCGCTTTCCACCACCGCGCTGCACGGTAATAAAAACAATCTCGAATACGCAGGCCATGTGCAGAGCCCCGGCAATAGGATTGACGAATCCGTCACGGTGAACGGCCGGCCGGTCATTTACCGGGAGAGTGTGTCAGGAGAGACCATTGACGCCTCCTCGAATGCTGGAGCCGTCATCTGTGTGAACTGTACGGATATCACCATCCGTGACACCACGACTGAGGCAATGAACGACGGGATCAATCTGCAGTACTGCCGGAATGTAATGGTGGAGAATATCACCGCAGATCAGGATTCTAGTGGAATACTGGTCGTTGCCGCAGAGAATGTCACGGTGCAGGACTCTTCATTTGGCCCGGATATGCGGTATGGCATGAGAATATCGGAAGTAAACGGGTTTTTGGCAGAGAAAAATGAGATCGCCTGCGTTGATGGTCCGGGGATATACCTCATAATGGCGGAGAACGCCGCCATACTGAACAACACCATCACCAGCGGCACGGATGGTATCGGTATAATAGGACTCATTCTTATCAACAGCTCTGTTGCCGGCAATACCATCAGTGATGACACAGGAATGGGTATTGGCATCCTGTTGGGAGAGAACGTGGACGTGGGCGACAACACGATTGACGCCTCATCCTTCGGGATCATCATGGAAACGGCATGGAACATTCAGGTATCTGACAATACCATCCGCTGCAATGATACCGGCTTCGCTCTCGGAATCGTCGCAGATGGAGCCGATGTCGTCGGAAATACCGCAGAGAACTGCTCGGAACAGGCATTGATGATCCTGAACAACTCCGTGGTGCGGGAGAACCACTTCTCCGGTGCAGATTATCCGATTATCGATGTCGTGGAGTCGGGCGCGGACGTCTATGTCTATCGTAATGACTTCGTGCTGACAGAGCCTGCGGCAGGGCCGGATGCGAATGTATTCATCGCAGGCGCCACCGGGACAGCAGGCACTCTCCCGGAGATGCAGGCGGTGACCGGGGGGCATTTTGGCAGCAGTCTGTGGGATGGTCTCCTCCAAAACGACGGGGATTCGGACAATCCGTTCCAGAGCACGCCGTCCGGGTACGATACGATCACCGCCACTGCCGACATCCCGGAACAGTATACAGCAAGTATGAATGTGGGCTGGGATACAGCAGTGTGGAATTCACCGACCGGGGAGACCTACTGGTACCGCGGGCAGGGCTTCACAAATTTCATGGGCAACTACTGGAGCACCTACACCGGCACTGACACCAACCATGACGGCATAGGGACGCCGTTTGTCTATCAGAATTACACCATCGACAGCTATCCACTGATGAGAGAATTTGCCTGGTACCTGGACGAAGACCCTTCATCCGATGATGAAGGCACTTCCTCTGACATGGCGACATCCCCTGCCCTGAGTGCCGGAGATGCGGCAACCCTCACCTTCACCGGTTCTGCGGTGCAGACGGTGACGGTCACCGCAGCGGAAGGGACCGGGAGAATACTCCTCACCGTGGATCCGGCTCCTAACGGCCCGGACGGCCTCACCGGCCCGATCTACCAGTATCTCTCTGTCGGCCTCAGCGGCATGACGGACGATGAAATCAGTGAGGCTGAATTCTCCTTCCGGGTGCCCACCGCATGGCTGAGGGCAGAAGGGATTCTTCCCACAGAAATAACCCTCTGGCGCTTCCACGACGGGGCATGGCAGGAGCTCCCCACCACACTTGTCAGTGAAGGAGGCGGATGGATACACTTTACGGCTACAACACCCGGGTTCTCAACCTTTGCCATCGCCACAGGTGACGGACAGACGGTGCCAGTCACCACCGGACCGGCAGTACCGGTTGAAGATACCGGAACAGAGACTGCGGAAGAGAACATCTCCGGTGTCTCAGAACCATCGGTAACAGTTGTTATTCCTGAAGAAGAGCCGACGGCAGACCCGACAGAAGAGGCCACGACCCCGCAGGAGACCCCGCTTGGGGTAATCCCCTTCATTGGCGGAGCAGCAGGTGCTGCACTTCTCTTCCGGAAACGACGATAAACACAGAAATAACTGAGAACCGCCAGCACCTGGTTCTCTTTCCATCATCCCAATATATTTCTCCAGCCTCTTTTACTACAGCTTCTTTCAGGGATACGAGTCCGTTGGATGCCTGTCTCCCTCCAGAACACTGGACAGTGGCACATTCCAGCACCTTAATGGCTGATTCAGATGACTGATTCATATTACAGAGTATGGTGATTCATGGTTCCCATTCCGTTTTACAGATCAACAGTTCTGCTCATCACTGCCCTCATCCTCGTACAGGGGGCAGCAGCACTCACAATCGAACAGGCACCGCTCAATCCGGCATTTGTTGCATATACAGAAGGGCTGGATGCGGGTGAGATCGACCAGTATTCCGTCGAATGCTGTGGGGATTCATGTCCGACACTCGATACCGGCACCCCCTATGCAACCGGTCTGCTCCCTTCACCGGCGGTCGTTGTCTGGACGGACGGGTATACGGCAGAGGCGGATACCGACACAACACCATTCCCCGCACACTTTGATCTCCGCGATGAAGGCCGTGTGACCCCGGTCCGTGATCAGGGCTGGTGCGGCAGTTGCTGGGCATTTGCCACAATCGGCTCCCTTGAGTCAACGTATCTGACCGATTCCGGTGAGGCAGAGGACTTATCTGAGAACAATCTGAAGAATCTCTGCTCAAACCTCTACCCCAACGGATTTGATAATGGGCCGTGCAACGGAGGATATGATTTCATGTCCGCCGCTTATTTTACCCGCGGGAGCGGGCCGGTGCAGGATGCAGATGACCCCTATGCACTCCCGGTGCCCTCCTCCATCTCACCCGCCAGTCTTTCACCAGTCCTTGACGTCCGTGACATCACTTTCCTGCCGCCACGAACGGGCCCTCTTGACAACAGCGCGTTTCAGCAGGCACTCATGGACGAAGGTGCTATCTCGGTTGGATTCATTGTGAACAAATCCTGTTTTGCTGACAACTACACCACGTATTACTGGCCGGGCGAGTCATATGCTATCGACGGCGGTCATGGTGTTACGCTTGTCGGGTGGAATGATACCTTCCCGAAAGAGGCCTTTGCCGTTGAGGCGCCGGGTGACGGTGCCTTCATTCTGAAAAACAGCTGGGGCACCGGTGTCGGGGAGGACGGATATTTCTACATCTCATATTATGATCCCATAATCTGCATGTTCGTGGATAATGAACAGGTTTTTAATGGGGATCATGAGAACTACTGGACCGCGGGAGTGCTCTATACCAGTGTTCCGGCAGATCCAGACGTACACATCTACCAGTATGACCCTCTTGGATGGACAACAAGCATCGGCACCGGTGCATCCACCACCTTCTATGGGGCGAATGTCTTCACCGCAGATAGGTATGAAGCACTCACCGATGTGAGCTTCTACACCCGGGAGCCGGAGACGGACTACACCGTAGCCATCTTCACGAACTTCAACACCCCGGTGGGCGACGCCGCACCGGTCGCATGGACAAATGGCACCTGTGCCCTGCCGGGATACCACACCATCTCCCTGCCAAAGGCAGTCACTCTCCTGCCGGGAGAGGTATTCTCGGTAGTCCTTGAAGTCTTCTCCCCGACCGATACTCACCCGCTTGTCGTGGAGATGCCGATTGAGGATTACTCCTCCCGTGCGACAGCAGAAGCAGGCGAGAGTTATGTGAGTGATGACGGGAAGCTATGGGAGGATCTCACCGCACTCTCACGGGACACCAATGTCTGCATCAAGGCGCACACCAGCCCTCTAACCGTCGTCCCACGCGATTATGCAACCATTCAGGCTGCAGTGAATGCCGCAGTATCCGGTGACACCATCATCGTTGAAGCAGGCACCTACCCCGAAGCGCTGATGCTGAACAAAACGGTCACCCTCTTCGGTGTGGGGATGCCGCTTATTGTCCCCCCGGAGGATTGGATTGGCATGGAAATTGATGCGGACAACTGCACCATCTCCGGGTTCTCCTTTGATGGAAAGGAGGGGGAAAACCTTGCCGTGGGTATCTCAGGAAATGACTGCACATTGTCTGACACTGAAATCACCGGCTGCAAGTTCGGCATTTATATCAGGGCCGTGCAGGGCCTCTCCTTATCGACAAGCACAATGCACGACAATTCGTACAATCTCATTTACTGGGACGGATACGAAAACCCCGGCAACACCATTGATGAGACCGTCACGGTGAACAGCCGGCCGGTCATATACCGGGAGGGTGTATCCGGGGAGACCATCGATGCCTCCTCCAACGCAGGAGCCGTCATCTGTGTGAACTCTACGGACATCACCATCCGTGACACCACAACAGAGGCCATCGGAGACGGAATTACCCTCCTCTTCTGCCGGGACGTGTATGTGGAGAATGTAACTGCTAACAAGATATTTAGCGACGGAGTGTGGGCTTCTTCCTCGGAGAATATCACCGTACATGACTCTTCATTTGGTCCGGACATGTATCGTGGCATTTTTGCCGAAGAAACCAACGGACTGCAGGCAGCAGGAAACAATTTTGCATACCAGAACAACGGTGCAGGGGTGTCACTCGAAAGAGGGAATGACTTTCTCATAACAAACAACACCATGAGCGGCGATGAAGACTCAATCGGTGTGGCAGGAAATGATATATCCGGGGTAATTGTGGCCGGAAACAGAATAGAAGACGGCACGGGGTACGGCATCGACATCATAAATGCAGATATGATCACCGTATCCGAAAACACGATGGATGTCACCAAATATGGAATCCTGATTGGAAACGTAGAGAGGGTCACCGCCTCCAACAATGCTGTCGAGTGCAATGACGTGGGAATGGGCATGCTGATCTCAGTCGATGGAGCAGAGATCACCGGCAATACGGTAGAAAACTGCTCAGAACAGGCACAGATGATTCTGAACGATTCCGTGGTGCGGGAAAACTCCTTTTCGGGATCAGTATATCCGGAGATTTTCGTATGGTATCCGGATGGAGGTGTCCATGTATACCGCAATGACTTCGTGCTGACGCCGGGAGATGCAGACGCAGACATTTCTGCCACAGGCATTCCCGCCACAGACAGACAGTTTCCGGTGATGACAGGAGTCCCGGACCGGAGAGGGGACGACAGGTTGTTGTGGCATGATGCATTCCCGGATACAAAATACCATGACGAAACGTTCTCCATGACGGGTGAGATATCAGGAGCGGATGCCGCATCGACAGATGAGGTGCAGGGGAGTGTCATCTGGCAATCACCCACAGAAGAGACTTACTGGTACAATGGGCAGGCATTCACCCGGACGATGGGCAACTACTGGAGTTCCTACACCGGCACCGACACCACCCATGACGGCATCGGGGATACACCCTTCACGATGTACGGAAATGAGACGGACACCTGTCCGTTGGTGAGTCCCATTGTCTGGTATCTGGACGAAAACCCGGATTCAGGACGTGATGACCCTTCAGCTGACATGGCAACATCCCCCGCCCTGCGTGCCGGAGATTCGGCAACCCTCACTTTCACCGGCACAGCGGTGCAGATGGTGACGGTCACCGCAGCGGAAGGGACCGGGAGAATACTCCTTACCGTGGATCCGGCTCCAAACGGCCCGGACGGCCTCACCGGGCCGGTCTACCAGTATCTCACAGCAGAGCTCAGCGGCATGACGGACGAAGAGGTCGGGGAGGCTGAATTCTCATTCCGCGTACCCGCTGCATGGCTGAGGGCAGAAGGGCTCGCTCCGGCGGATGTCGCCTTGTGGCGCTTCCACGACGGGGCATGGCAGGAGCTTCCGACCTCCATCATCGGTGAAGAAGGCGGATGGGTGTCATTCACAGCCATAACGCCGGGCTTCTCCACCTTTGCCATCGCCGAAAGTGCAGGAGAAAACCCGGTGACAAAGACCGCTCCTGCGCAGACCGGAACAGAGACGGCTGATGTCGGCATCACCGTCACTGCAGAACCGGCAAACGAAACCGCCACAGAACCGCAGGTGACGGTTGCCATCCCTGAAGAAGAGAATACTGCCCCGGCAGAAAGCACTGCCACGCCGCAGAAGAGTCCGCCGGGCCTCATCCCGGTCATTGGCGGTATGGGGGCATGCGCTGCCCTGCTCTTCCGGCGACGGTGAATGAGATAGATGTAAATCAGAAACCGGACAATCCGGCACCTTTTTTCTTTTCAGATTCGTTCCCGCGGGAATCGTCTTAGGTGGTGAAGATGGAAGGCCACTGCTCTTTTTACATAGCCAGCCCATGAAGGAACACTGATTCATTTGCCTGCCTGATAGGCAGGGGGAACGGTGATCCCACCCCTTCTCATTTCTCTTTCCGGGCCTGTCCGAACCTTCGTTTCCGCGGCTTCCGGTAGAGATGGGGGATGTCCCCTCCCTTCGCGGAACGGACATCTGCGATGGTGTAGAAGGCATTCGGATTGAAGTGCTGCACCATCCCGATCACCTCTTCAATGTCCTTTCGCTTCACAACCAGAAAGATCAGCTTTACCGGACCGTGTTTGCCGGCCCCGTCCACGGCGGTCACCCCGTATCCACCGGATTTCAGTGCTGAGATCAGGTCTTCTGCATCGTACTGGGTAATGATCCGGATGAGATTGAGCCCGATTGCCATCCGCTCCTCCACGAGGATGCCGACAAAGTTGCCGACCGCAAATCCGGCCGAATAGGCGAGAATATTGACGATGCTCCCGATATCCTGAAAAATCTGTCCGATGGCAACCAGCCAGATCAGGATCTCGAAGAAGGCGACAACGGGGGCAAGCAGTTTCATCCCCCGCGAAATGAAGATGATGCGGAGCGTCCCGAATGTGACATCTGCGACACGGGCGAAGAAGATGAGCAGCGGAAGGATCACCAGAGAAAAAAACTGGGGATCCTGAACAAATGTGAAATCCATCGTAATCATGCTCCAGAGGGGGGGTTAGGTCCAGAGGTCGCGGCCGCGGTCGAGGTCCAGCGGGTCAAGCTCCATCAGCTGGTCGGGGTACGGGGCAAAGAACGTCTGATTGTCAAGATTCTCCTCGCCAAACCGGACGATCCACGCCTTGAGGATATTTTTCGGGGCACAGATGGAGACACGCCCCTCCCGATATTTCTGCACGGCGTCCAGGAAGAAGGCCTTCTCCTCGTGATTCAGCCGGTCCCGGAAATAGCCGCTCGCGTGCAGGAGCACATTGATGTTTGCGGTATAGCGCGGTGCTGTTGAGAGTGCATGGATGAGCTGTTCACGATAGCGCTCCAGCACAAGAGCGGGTGCAATACGGTCAGGGTTTGCAACCGTTCTGCCCATCTCCCGCTCAAGCGTCTGGTTATGGGCCATGAGCATCAGTTTGTTCTCCGAATGGAACCGGACAAGGGCATTCAGACGCTCTGACGCCTGCACCGTCTGAAACTCCGAGAAGGTGTACAGCCGCGTGAGGAAGTGGTCCCGGATACGCATGTTGCGCAGCCGCCCCTCGTCTTCGACCGGCATGTCAGGGTACCGGGCGAGCACCGCCCGGGCAAAGAACCCGTCCGTCTTGCCGATGCTGCCCCCCTTGTCCGGGCCTGCATACACCTTCACCTCCTTCACCCCGCAGGACGGGGACTTGTTTTTCAGGATAAACCCGTCGACAGGGGGGAGGGTATCGAGAAACGACTCCGCAAACAGGGTCATCTCATCTGATACGTCCCGTCCGGTTGCCGGCTGAATCAGATGCTCACCTGCTTTGCCGCCGACGATACGGATGGGGTCACGCGGCACCCCGAGGCCCATCTCCATCTCCGCACAGACAGGGATAAAATCGACAAACTCCTTCAGCCGGTCCACAATATGGCTGGTGATCATGTCGCCGTTCCACCGGCAGTGATCGAATTCGATGCACCTGCTCACCACCACCGTCGGGGTTACAAAACTCCTTACCATACGCATCCTCTCCGGGCATCCTGCCACGACGAAGTGATGACACGAGAGTTTATATGCCTATTGACCGGGGCAATATATATCCCCGTTCACCTGCATGGTTCATGCGAAAAGACAATCGACAGTGGTGGTATAACGGGAATGGAAAATATTACAGAGATCATACGAATCGGACGTTTTCGCTTCCTTATCGCCGGATTTCTGCTCTTTTCGATGGGGACGCTTCTTGCGGCATATCGGGGTGCCGCCTTTTCCCTGAACCGCTTTCTCTTAGGATACCTGACAATGGGGCTGGGCCATCTCTCGGTCTCCTACAGCAATGAATATTTCGACCGCGATTCAGACCGTTTCGGAACTCCATCGGCGATTGCAGGCGGAAGCGGGGTGCTTGTCCGGCGCCCGGATCTGGCGGTTGCCGCATACCGTCTGGGTATCCTTCTCATTGCCCTCTCGCTGTGTGCGGGCCTGATATTTTACATCCTCTTCCCGGACTCCCTCTCCTTCCTCGCCCTTGCCCTTTTTGGCAACCTGCTTGGCTGGTACTACTCGGCACCCCCTCTCAGGTTTGTGGCACGGGGATGGGGAGAGGCTGCAACCGCCATCGGTATCGGCGGGGTGGTCCCGGTAATGGGCTATCTGGTCATTGCGGAAGGGATAGATCCTGCCTTTGCACTCTTCTGCATCCCGCTTTTCTGCTACGGATGCTATTTTATCATGAGTGTCGAGATCCCGGATGCGGAGGCGGACCGGCGTGCGGGCAAGCGGACCCTCGTGGCGATACGGGGAAGGCAGTTTGGCCAGCAGGTCATCATCATCTCCGCACTTGCTGCGACACTCTGGTACCTGATGCTTTCTGCCTTCATCGGAGGGTTTCTCGCAGTCGCCCTCTTCTCGCTCATCCCCCTTGCCGCCGGCATCCGGGGTTATCCCGCCACACAAACGGCTGTTGTGCAGAACCATCGCATGCAGGAAAATGTCATGGCAGTGGCATTGTTCTGTCTGCTGGCTGACGGATTCCTTCTGATGAACATTATTCCATAAAATACGAAGGAAATGCTGCCGGAGGAGACAGGTGACCGCGGTTCAGTGATCCCGGAGGCGATGGCACTTCAGCGAAGGGCCGCCATTTTTCGGCCCTTCATTCGGCATTAACCCCTGAAATCAGTCTGAATCAAAATTTACCATAGTATGCTGCCCCTCACTTCTATTGGCCGGTGCCAACGGGGTGAGGAGATAAAGGAAAAACGAATAGAGGGAATTACCCTCTCTGCTGCTAAAAAACAGGTTTGGCACGGAAAAACGGGTGCAGCATCACGGTTCCAGCTTCTTCGCCCGGTCCGCCAGGAATCGAATCTCCTCTACCGGGATGCCCGACTTCTCTGCCACTACATCCGGAGACTCCCCCAGCAGCTGCCCCACCGTCACAATCCCCGCATTCACCAGTCTCTTTCTCATCCGGGCATTGACGCCTTTGATGAGCGTTATCGGGCAGAGCCTCCGGTTGGCAACCATTGATGCGATATTCTCCTCTTTTGGATTGTCCCAGCCGATGTGTTTGATATCCCAGCAGGCGGCGTACTGTTTTGCATGGGCGGAGAGTTTGGTGTTGCAGACGATCATCGCCTTATCGATGGTGAAATGGTTTCGTCCGGATTTGTAACCTTCCTGCACATCCTCAACGATGGCCCGTGCGATGCGACCCTCATCAAGGCCGGTCATGCGGTGATGGTTGTGGTGGTGCTTGACCTCGACAAAATAGGTGATGCCGTCCTTGCGGGCGATGGCATCCACCTCATGCTCACCGCACCGCCCTTTGAGTATCCTGCCTTCTTCCACCTCATAGCCGGAGCCTTTTAAGAGGGCACGGACATAGAGTTCGAAGTCCGGTTTCGGACTGAGCATACCAATCGCCCTCCGGACATTTGTCCGGCCTTCAACCCCCGGCTGATATTTGCGTGCATAGGTGTGGATCATGCGCAGGACATCCCGGGTGCGGATGCCGTCATACAGGTGCCGTTCAACCTCTGCGGCGACTTCAATGACATAGTCGTCCGGAACACCGTAATTGCGGGCCGTCCGCATCACCCGGTAGCGGTCATAGGGCTGGCGTGTTCCGTCCGCCTTGATTACGTGTTTCATACCTTATGATGCTCCTTTGGATGCGGCTTTTCCGGTACAGATGAGTGAAGGAAACTCAATCCGGGCACCGCTTACTATGTAGATCCGTTCTTTGTGCCGGAAAAACATGATCATTTGTTCACCGTGCCGGCAAAAGACCGGCATGTCCGGACCAGGCTTCCCCGCACTTCTTCTTCGTTACTATTATACTCCCGGAAGGGCAACGGTAATCCGCACAGTTTTAGTGCCGAGATAGTCTAGTCAGGAAAGGCGGGGGCCTCGAAAGCCTCTGGTGTTCTGCACCACGAGAGTTCAAATCTCTCTCTCGGCGTTTTCACAGAAACAGGAAGAGCCAGTGCAGGATTGAACCTGCATTTTGGCCTCTCAATGCCAAAACGTTCCGAAAACCACAGATCGTTTCTCTTTTTCTGTTCAAAGGGGCACCCTGAATAATCCCTGCCGGGTCTCAGCCCGTGATTCCGGGGATATGACTATATAATCACCGCCCATTACAGTGGCATATTACCGGAAACCACCGGTCTGCTGCACCTTTCATGGTTGCAGAAAAAAAGGTGAAAAATATGCAGATTTTTACGGAAAACACAGGCATCCCGGCGGGTGCATCCCTTTTGGATGGTCCCCTGAATATCACCCCGGAGGCACTGCTCTTTGCCATCCTTACGCTGGTTATCGGATATATCATTGCTAAAGTCCTCGTCCGATGGATAAAACGGGTGCTCAAAAAACAGGGGCATCTGACCGAGGTGGCAGCGGGCCTCCTCGGGAGAATTATCTCTATTCTTCTTTACATCATCGTCATCCTCATTGCCGCAAGTTTCCTGGGTGTGGACGTCAACGGCATCGTTTTGGGCCTCTCTGCGATTGTTGGTCTTGTCATCGCCTTCGGGATGAAAGACACCATCAACAACTTCGCGGCAGGCATCTGGATTGCCTCGATGAACCTCTTTGAGAAGGGGGAGGAGGTTACCATCGCGGGCCACTGGGGCATTGTGCAGGAGATAGGCATCATGGCGACCCAGATTACCGCTGCCGGGTCAAATATCATCACCATACCGAACGGCAAGGCCTGGAACGACTCAATCATCAACTATACGAGAAACCCGGAGCGCCGTATCGACCAGTCATTCGGGGTGAGCTATGAGTCCGATATGACCGAGGTGGTGCAGATCGCGCTTGCCATCGCACGGGATCACCCAAAGGTGCTGGATACCCCTGAACCCAAGGTCATCTTCTCTGAGATGGCGGACTCATCCGTAAAGTTCACGCTCCGCTGCTGGACACAGACACCTGACTACTACAGCACACGGGCAGACATCCTGCGCTCGCTGCATGGAGAGTTCACCGCAGCAGACATTGAGATCCCGTACCCGCATGTGGATGTCGCGTTCAGGAGCACAGAAAGGAACACAGAAGGCGGGGACAAGATATCATCCGGGATCTAAAGGGCCGGATACACATTATCCGTAACAATCAACAAAAAAGGGTTATTGTTCAGAATATGCCCGAATCCGGTCACCAACATTCTGCTCCAGGTTCCGGTACCAGAATGCATAATCATAGCGGTGATAGACCCCTTCGGAGTATGGTCCGATGTCGAGCTCTTCGCCCTCGGGGATGGTCGTGGTGAGTGCCCCGGACGTCAGGTTAATCCGGGCGTCACAGTAGGTGTCCACTTCACGCAGGAATTCACCGGTCGAATCGTTATAGAACCGTGCACCCAGGTTTTCCGATGCTGGAGCATAGGTATCATCCGTCTTCCAGTTCAGGGGATTGATGCAGTGTGCCCCGGCCATGAGCATGGGGCCGCCAAGGGATGTTGGCGACTGGGTGTTGTAGGTGACAACAACTCCCGTATCATCCGCCCGCTCTGCTGCAGTCAGGTTTGCTGCTGCCAGATCGGCATCCGTTACGGTGTATCCGATGAGGTAGGCGGCAACCATCCGGCTGCGGAGCTCTTCGTCATCCCCGAACCGGTTTTTGATCAGCTCGATTAATGCCATCGTCCCCTGGCTGTGCCCGGCGATAATGAACGGGCGGCCGTCGTTGAGATTGGTGATGTAATACTCGAAGGCGTCCTGCACATCGGCGGCACCCTGTTTGAACTCCGGCGTATCGGTTGCAAGGCCGCTCTCAGTCATTTTAACCTGTGTTGTCATCTGCCGGTAATACGGCGCAAACACATTGGCATGTGGTTCATACACACTTGCCTGTGCGTCGAATATGCCCTGTGCCAGCGCCCGCTCTGCATCACTGGTGATATCCATGCGGCCGGTTGCATTGGCACTGACGGTCGGGTAAACATAAAAGACATCGACATCTTTCTGCACGGACGGCAGGGAGAGCCAGTTGTACGGGTCATTGTAATCCGGATTCAGGTCGGGATCGATACCAGCAGGCCGGACTGCATCTTCGTTTGGCAGGGAGGACGATTCTCCATTCAGGCAACCGCAGGTAAGAATAAAACAGACCCCCACCATTGCAATGAGTGAGACCAGAAAATGTGAATGTTTAATCATCAGAACTTCTCCAGAGAGGATAACCCGGTATTCGCTGCGTATGCAGCACGATTGTATCCAAATAACACTTGGATGGGAACATCAAAAAAGATCCCATTTGCGATGGGTGCATCAAAACGAAAACAATTCGGGATTATAGCAAATTCCAATCCATCCAAACCATAATTTCATTCTCAAACCCGGCAAAGCTCTGTCAAAAGCCTTCAGTGCATCTCCGCCCGGCGTCTGTCAGTGAGTAGATGATCCAGTTTCCCTGCGGTTCACCCTCGATGAGCCCTGCCTTCCTGAGCACGTTCAGGTGATAGGAAAGCTTTGAGTCGGCAATGCCAATCACCTGCTTAATGACACAGACACAGAGGGGCTGTGTCGAGAGCAGCGAAAGTATCTTCAGCCGGACGGGGTCTGCGCAGGCCCGGTGAACCGCACACAGACAGGCCAGGCGATCTGGATCCGGGAGGTGTGCCTGCATTGCCCTGACACCGCCGCAGGCGATGAGGGCTTCTTCCACCTCCTCAGGCAGTCCATGTCCATCCCTTCCCCTTCCTTCCGGAGAGGACAGGCAGCAATTCTTCCGGTTCACAGGCATCTGACATACTGTACCCGGTTCCGGCAATAAGAATTATGCCTGACAGGCAGGGGGACAGAGCATGGCAGAGGGGATTACCGCCGGTCATCGATTATACCCCGGTCTTTATGCCGGAGAGATGTCCGGCCCTACCACAGATGATGCCCGGATACGGGGAGGGGCAGACGATGGCATCCATATGCAGGAGAGTGCGAGATCTGATCTCATTCTCCACACCAATTTCAAAATATGTTGAAATACGAACCATTATTTGTCAGCTCCTGCCATACCTGTTCAAATAATAGTGAAACATCAGGAGTGATTCCAGACCTATGCCGGAAAAAAATCAGAAGCCAACAAAATACGGATTTGCAGACATACTAAAAAAGGCAATGCTGGGCTGTGCCGGCGAGTGCGGTGACGGGTGCAGCTGCTGTTCCAATGAAATCAGAGTCGTCCCGAAAGAGGATGCGGAGACAGAAGAAAAGGACTGAAAAGAGAAACAGGCATCATAGCCGGTTCTGACGGTGGGCCTGCCGGAACGGTCCCGATCACCCCATCCACAGGAAAAAAGCGGTATATTCCATAGGACATACATGACCAACCCACAGAATCAAGAAAAATCCTCATGCTGCTCATGCACAGACAGGGGCAATGCATCAGATTGCTGCTGCAGTATTCCCGCAGGCACAAAAGCGGCAATCGGCACAGCCACCAGTAGCGTCACTTTGCAAAACCGGCTCGATCACGTCCGTGCACGGCTGGGTGTGAACCGGATGGGGCACCGTGTCGAACCGGGACTGTACTGCCTTGGTGCACCGGATGCCGATTCCCCGGTCTTTGCCTCGGCCAACTACACCCTCAGTTTTGACGCACTGCGCTCTGCAGTGGCCGGTGTTGACTGCTACATCCTCGTGCTGGACACCAACGGAATCAACGTCTGGTGTGCGGCAGGGAAAGGCACATTCGGTACCGATGAACTGGTGCGCCGCATCGAATCCACCGGACTTCCGGGGATTGTCCGGCACCGGAAAATTATCCTGCCCCAGCTGGGGGCCCCCGGTGTCTCGTGGCCGGAGGTCATGCGACGGACGCACTTCAAAGTGGTATACGGGCCGGTGAGGGCCGCTGATCTCCCCGAATACCTGAGAAACGGTACGGCGACACCGGCCATGCGGAAAGTGCAGTTTCCATTGCGGGACCGTCTCGTACTAACCCCGGTGGAGTTTGTTCATGTCGCCCTCCCGGCGCTGGCTGCAGCAGTCATCCTGTATTTTCTGGCAGGCAGTGCTGCATCCCTTGCCGCAGTTGCTGCTGTAGTTGCGGGGACCGTATTGTTCCCGGCATTGCTCCCGTTCATCCCCACCCATGACTTCAGCACAAAAGGGCTCATTCTCGGGGGTGTTGTCGCCGTTCCGTTCGCGGCATTTTTTGCAACTGTCCCCCCGCTTCCCTTCTGGGCGAATGCAGCGGCGGCAGGTGCCGCCCTCCTCATCATTCCGGCAGTGACCGCATATCTGGCCCTCAACTTCACCGGCTGCACCACATTTGCCTCACGCTCGGGAGTGAAAAAAGAGATCTTCCGGTACGTACCGGTGATGGCCTGCATGGCCGGTGCAGGCATCATTCTTGGCATCATTCTCGGCATAAGCCGGCTTTTCGGAGTGATCTGAATGTTCGACTCATATACCGAAAACACCCTCCGGTATAATCAGGAGCGGTGCATCAACTGCGGGATGTGCAGTGCAGTCTGCCCCCATGGTGTGTTTACCCCCGGCGGTACCGCAGCCGTGCCTGCCGCCCCTTCTTCCTGCATGGAGTGCGGAGCCTGTGCCCTGAACTGCCCGGTTCAGGCAATCAGTGTGGAGAGTGGTGTCGGGTGTGCATGGGCGATGATCTCCGCCGCACTGAGGGGAAAGGACATGGACAGCGGCACATGCGGGTGCGGGGGAGCGGCAGGTTCGTGCTGCGGTTCTGATACAAAGGAGCCGTCCTGCTGCGATAAGAAGTAATATCCACCCCGGAATGCAGGGGGCGAATGATTCCCCTATGATGCCGGCATATAGGGACAATTATCTCCGACGGGAGGGGGCCCTGCCCGCACAGCACAGGAGGTATTCACCTGCGTGCGGGGGGAGAAACCGCACCGGGCCAATCCCCTCCAATGGCGGGCAGCAGTCATACCAAACGCCGGCAATTCTTAGCACAATAAGAATATGCAGACACCTGAAGACCGGCAATCACCATTTTTGCGCCCAAATATGCCCCTGCCGGAAATATGCAGAATTTCCAGCTATTTTTTCAAAATAATCAATAATACCGGATAATCTTCACATGTTAAAAGAGACCACAGAGATCACAATACCTCCCAATATTTAATATATAGTGGTGGAAGCAACCTTCCATCATCTTTTTATAGACAAATTCAGACTCTCTATTGCAACAGAGTAGGGAGAAACAATGCGACAGACTGCAATCAACTGCACAGAACGCACGGGGAAGCCGACAACGACCCGAAACGTAACCGCGGCCATCTCAGCAGCATGCAGATGGACTCCGCCGGCATGGTGCGAAGACAGTGCCATGGAAACGGCACACAGCAAAGAGAACAATACCATCCGAAAAACGTGCACCCACAGGGTGTTTGAGACGTATCAGACCTGGCAGACAACATCGGAAACCGCCAGGCGACACCCAGGATTCGAAGCACAGAAAACAGCATCCACAGGAGATGCCCGATACCAGGGCATCCCTGCAGCAAACTGAGACATCAGAGGAAGATAAAATGGCACGACAGATAGCAATTTACGGAAAGGGCGGCATCGGCAAGTCAACGACGACACAGAACACCGTTGCGGCACTGGCCGAGGCAGGCAAGAAGATCATGGTAGTGGGATGTGATCCCAAGGCAGACTCCACACGACTTCTGCTCCACGGATTATGCCAGAAGACTGTTCTGGACACACTCCGCGACGAGGGGGACGACATCGAACTTGACGAGATCCTCAAGCCCGGATACAGGGAAACACTCTGCGTTGAGTCCGGAGGACCGGAGCCCGGTGTCGGGTGTGCAGGACGAGGCATCATCACCTCCATCAATCTGCTGGAATCACTCGGAGCATACACTGAAGAACTCGATTACGTCTTCTACGACGTGCTGGGTGACGTTGTCTGCGGTGGTTTCGCGATGCCAATCCGTGAAGGAAAGGCAGAAGAGATCTATATCGTGGCATCAGGCGAACTGATGGCACTCTATGCGGCAAACAACATTTCGAAGGGTATCCAGAAGTATGCCCAGAACGGCAAGGTCCGTCTCGGCGGCATCATCTGCAACAGCCGGAAGGTGGACAATGAACACGCCCTCCTGCAGGCGTTCGCCGAAGAGCTGGGCTCACAGCTGATCTACTTCGTCCCGCGTGACAACCTCGTGCAGCGGGCCGAGATCAATAAGAAGACAGTTGTGGATTTCGATCCGGAATCCGGCCAGGCAAGCGAATACCGTAATCTTGCACAGGCAATCGATCAGAACAGGATGTTTGTCATCCCGAAGCCGATGACACAGGACCGCCTGGAGGAACTGATGATGGAGCACGGCTTCCTGGGGCTCTGACTGCCCTGAAGATACACATACAGGACGTGAGAAAGATGTTATTTGTAAGAGCGATAGTCAGGCCTGAAAAGAAGGATGAGGTACTCGAACACCTCTCTGCCGGAGGATTCCATGCAGCAACCGTTGTCGATGTGGTCGGCCGTGGAAAACAGAAGGGTATCAGAATGGGAGACGTCTACTACGACGAGATCCCCAAGACCCTCATTCTTGTCGCAATCGAAAACAAGGACAAGGACAAAATCATCGATATCATCCTCAAAACCGGAAAGACAGGCACCAACGGCAACTTTGGTGACGGGAAAATATTCATCAGCCCCGTAGAAGAGGCCTACACGATCTCAAAGGGTTCAAAGGGTCTTTGAGCATGAGGTGCTGAAATGAAGGAAATTCTGGCCATCGTGCGGATGAAGAAGACCGGTGCGACAAAGCGTGCCCTCATAGAGGCAGGCGTCGCCGGGTTTACCGCAGTAAAGGTCTCCGGCAGGGGAAAACTGGTACACGACAACGCCGTCATCATGCCATGCAAGGAGAAGCTGATGCAGATGGCACCCAATGATGTCATCGATGAGCAGGAATCCGAGGAGCAGATCGTCACATTCCTTGACGACACACGGATGTTTCCCCGGAGACTGTTCACGATCCTTGCCCATGACGAGGACGTACCCAGGATCGTGGATGCGATTATCAGGGTCAATCGCACCGAACGCGGTGCAGGCGACGGAAAAATATTCGTAACCCCCGTAGCCGACGCAGTCCGTGTCCGCACGGGTGAATCGGGAGATGCTGCCATCTGGTAGGCGAAAAGGAGTATACAAAAAATGACAGCTACCGATCTGAATGTCGACGATATCATGGCACCATACCCGGACAAGGTGATAAAGAACCGGAAAAAGCATATCGTCACAAAGACTGCACAGGCCGGCTCTTGCCCCCAGATAGAGGCAAATACACGAACCGTTCCCGGTATTATCTCGCAGCGCGGCTGCTGCTATGCAGGGTGCAAGGGTGTTGTGGTAGGACCGATTAAGGATATGATCACGATCACCCACGGCCCGATAGGATGCGGCTACTACAGCTGGGGAACACGGAGAAACAAGGCACGGGCCGATGACAGGACACCACCGGAGCAGATCTATTCGGCGATGTGCTTCTCGACCGATATGCAGGAGAGCGACATCGTCTTCGGCGGCGAGAAGAAGCTTGCGAAGATGATCGACGAGGTCGTTGAGATATTTCACCCGAGAGCCATCAACATCTGCTCCACATGCCCGATTGGGCTTATCGGTGACGACCTTGGCGCCGTTTCAAAGGCGGCCGAGGAGAAGCACGGAATCCAGGTCATCCATTACAACTGTGAGGGATATAAGGGAGTCAGCCAGTCGGCGGGCCACCATATCGCAAACAACCAGATCATGGAGCGGATCATCGGAACCGGCACAGACGGCCCAACCGGAGACTACATCATCAACATTCTTGGTGAGTACAACATCGGCGGGGACGGATGGGAGATTGAACGTATCCTTGAGGATATCGGATACACCGTCAACTCGATACTGACCGGCGATTCCGCCTATGTCAACATCAAAAACCTGCATACGGCCCATCTGAACCTGGTCCAGTGCCACCGTTCGATCAACTACATCGCCGAGATGATGGAGACAAAATACGGCACCCCCTGGCTGAAGGTGAACTTCATCGGCGTTGAAGCGACGATCGCGACCCTCAGGGACATGGCCCAGTGCTTTGGCAACGAGGATCTGATTGCACAGACAGAAGTCGTTATCGAACGCGAACTGGCTGCAATCACTCCGGAGCTGGAGCGCTACCGCAGCATCTGTGAAGGAAAGACTGCCTTTGCATTCGTCGGAGGGTCCCGCAGCCACCACTACCAGTACCTGCTGAAGGACCTCGGGATGGAGGTCATTGTTGCAGGCTACGAGTTTGCCCACCGCGACGACTATGAAGGGCGTGACGTGATTCCGACCATCAGGAGTGATGCGGATTCAAAGAACATCCCGGAGCTGAACATTGAACCTGACCCGGAGATGTACGAGGAGCCAAATCTCCACCTGAACATGTCAAGGGAGAAGTACAATGAACTGGTCGAATCCGGCCGTCTGGCATCCTACGCAGGGATGTACCCCGATATGCCCGACGGCAGTATCATGATCGATGACCCCAACCACTACGAAACCGAGGAGCTCATCGGGATATTCCATCCCGACCTGATATTCTCAGGAGTACGGGACAAGTATATCTCACACAAGATGGGCGTCCCCTCAAAGCAGCTGCATTCATACGACTACAGCGGTCCGTACGCAGGGTTCAGGGGTGCGATTATCTTTGCACAGGATGTGGCAAACGCACTCTCCGTCCCTGCATGGAAGATGATCACCCCGCCCTGGGAGAAGAGCGAAACACAAGGAAGTGAGTAAAGATGCTGGACTGCACACCAGAAGGCCCTGTTGAAACACACACCACAGGAAAAATAAACCCGGCAAAGACATGCCAGCCCCTGGGAGCGATGTATGCTGCCCTCGGCATTCACGGCTGTCTACCGCACAGCCACGGCTCTCAGGGGTGCTGTGCCTATCACCGGATGGCGCTGACCCGCCACTTCCGTGACCCGGCAATGGCATCCTCAAGCTCCTTTACCGAAGGAGCGTCCGTGTTCGGCGGAGCGGCCAACCTCAAGACATCCATCAAAAATGTCTTTGCAATCTACAACCCGGACATCATTGCCGTGCATACCACCTGCCTCAGTGAGACAATCGGAGACGATGTGCCGACGATCATCAGGCAGTCGGAGATCCCCGAGGGGAAGTATGTCATACATGCAAACACCCCGAGTTACCACGGTTCGCACGTCACCGGATTTTCGAACATGTGCAAGGGGATTGTATCCTATCTTGCGGAGTCCGACGGCACCCCGAAAAAGGAGCGGGTGAATATATTCCCCGGTTTCGTCAACCCGGCCGACATGAGAGAGGTCAGGCGGATTGTAACCGAGATGGGAGTCCCCTCAGTCATGTATCCGGACACAACGGACGTGATGGACTCACCGCTGCTCAACAGGTACGAGATGTACCCCAGGGGCGGTGCAGCGATTGCGGACATCATAGATTCGGGCAACTCAAAGATGACGCTTGCACTGGGCGCATGGTCCTCGGCGGAGGCTGCGGCCATCCTCCAGGACAAGTGCGGCGTGCCGGGCGTTCCCCTCAAGCTCCCGATAGGAGTGAAGGCGACCGATGCCCTGATTATGGCGGTAAAGGACGGCTTCGGTGTCGATGTGCCCGAGTCGCTCGATATTGAGCGCGGACAGGTCATCGATACGATGATCGACACCCACTTCCACTACCAGGGAAAGACGGTCGCCATCTTCGGGGACCCTGACATCGTAATCGCAATGACCGAGTTCCTCATCACCCTCGGCATGATCCCGAAGTATGTCCTTACCGGAACAAACGGAAAGCAGTTCGAGACAACCATCAACGGCATGCTCGCAGAGGCCGGCATCGAAGGATCAAAAGTCAGGGCGGAAGGAGACCTCTTCGACCTCCACGAGTGGATAAAGGAAGAGTCCGTCGACCTCCTGATGGGCAACACGCACGGGAAGTACATTGCCCGTGCCGAGGACATCCCGCTCGTACGGATAGGATTCCCCATCATGGACCGGGCGGTCCATCCGCTGATGCCTGTTACGGGATACCGCGGATGTCTGCGTTTGATTGAGATGATCAGCAACACCCTGCTGGAACGCCGTGACCGTGACTGCGCTGACGAAGACTACGAACTCGTGCTGTAAGACTGGTTAAAACGGAGGAGAAAAAATGGAGAACACATGTTCACTGACCCGGGACACAGATGCCCTGATAACTGAACGCCGGAATTCAATCATCACGACCGGTAAAACCAACACCAGCATCAGCTGCACGGAAGACAGTCTGGCAGGCTCCGTCAGCCAGCGGGCATGTGTTTTCTGCGGTGCACGGGTGGTCTTAAATCCGGTAACGGATGCCGTCCACCTGGTGCACGGGCCGATCGGATGCGCCGCATATACCAATGATATACGGGGCAGCCTTTCCAGCGGTTCGGAGATGTACAGAAAGAGCTTCTCCACCGATATGAAGGAAAAAGACGTCATATTCGGCGGAGAGAAGAAGCTGGCCGCATGTATCGCCGAACTGGTTGAAACGTACCATCCCCCTGCGATATTTGTCTACTCCACCTGTGTCGCGGGGATGATCGGTGACGACATCGTTGCCGTCTGCAACCAGGCCTCCCTCGCATATGGCATTGATGTCATCCCGGTCGAGTCCAGCGGGTTTATTTCCGGCAACAAGATCGTGGGATACCGGGCTGCAGGAGAGGCCCTCCTCAGGCTCATCACCCCGAAGGAAGGGGAGGTCATCGAAAAGACGAGAAAACTCAACTTCCTGGGCGAGTACAATCTCGGCGGGGAGAAGTGGGTCGTCGAGCGCTACCTGCGTGAGATAGGCATCGGGATAAATGTGGCCTTCACCGGTGATTCGACCGTCGAAGCCCTGAAGAAGGCCCCCGGCTCATGCCTGAACCTGGTGCAGTGCACCGGTTCGATGCACTGGCTTGCAAACGTGATGCAGCAGGAATACGGGATACCCTCCATCGATGTCAACTTCTTCGGTGCGGAGAACACCGCAGAAAGCCTGCGAAAGATTGCAGCGTTCTATGACGATCCCGACATCTCCGCCAGAACCGAGGCCCTTATTGAAAGGGAGATGACGGCGGTCAGAAAGGTCAATGAGAAGTACAGACAGAAGCTGGAGGGAAAGCGTGCCGCGATATACGTGGGAGGAGCCTTCAAGGCATTCGCGATTATCCGGCAGCTGACCGAGCTTGGCATCGAGATCGTTCTGACCGGCACCCAGACCGGCAAAAAGAACGAATACGAACGGATGGGCAGCCTCCTCAACGAGGGCACGGTCATCATCGATGATGCAAATCCCGCCGAGATCGAGAAGTTTCTGATTGAACAGAAGGTCGACGTCATGGCAGGCGGGGTGAAGGAGCGGTTTCTGGCATACAAGCTGGGAGTCGGCTTCATCGACCACAACCATGACCGGAAAGACGGCCTGATCGGATTTGAAGGGGCCATCAGGTTCACAAAGGAAGTGTACGCGACAACATGCTCGCCGGTATGGAAGTATGTGAGAAATGAATACGGAGAGACGGACCGATGACACATTCCAGTCACCCCACACACACAGAGTCAGCGAAGCTGGTCAATGAGAACCAGTGCCACATGTGCATGCCTTTGGGCGGCGTTGTCGCATTCAAGGGCATCGAAAACGCCATGGTCCTGGTTCACGGCTCACAGGGATGCAGCACGTATATGCGTCTGACCAATGTCGAGCACTACCACGAACCGGTGGACGTCGCCTCCTCCTCGTTAAACGAGAAGCAGACCATCTACGGCGGCGAGAAGAACCTCAAGCAGGCCCTGGACAATGTCATACGGGTCTATGAGCCGAAGGTCATCGGCGTGCTTACCACCTGCCTGACAGAGACAATGGGCGAGGACCTGAACCGGATCATCACCTCATGGCGGGCGGATACGGGAAATGTTGATACCGAGATTATTCCCGTATCGACGCCGAGCTATGACAAGACGCATACGGAGGGGTTCTGGACCGCAACCCGCAGCATCATCGCTCATTATGCGAAGACGGGAGTGCAGCCGCATGCCAGGGCCAATGTCATCATCCCGCACATCAGCACGGCTGATATCAGGGCGATACAGCAGATTCTCGATCAGTGGGGTCTTGCATACACCATGCTCCCTGACTACTCGATGACGCTGGACCGTCCCTTTGCCGGAAGATACCGGAAGGTTCCGGAAGGAGGAACGAAAACAGCGGAGATCGCGGAGATGGGCGGGGCTCCGGTCACCATTCAGTTCGGTCAGACCTGCGAGGACAGCATCTCCCCCGGACATTATCTCAGCGAACGGTTTGGAGTGCCCCTTGTCAGTCTCCCGCTTCCGATAGGAATAGAGAACACCGACCTCTTCATGCAGGCACTCGAAGACCTCACCGGGAAGAATATGCCGGACCGGTTGCAGAATGAACGGGGATGGCTCATCGATGCGATGGCTGATTCGCACAAGTACAATGCATCGGCACGGCCGCTTATCTACGGCGAGCCGGAGCTGGTGTATGCCTATACCTGTGCCTGCATGGAGAACGGTGCGGTCCCTTCGGTTATCGCAACCGGTTCACCGCACTCCCGTATCGGAGTCCTGCTGGAAACAGTGCTGGCTGAGGCGGATGAGAAGCCGGTCATCCTTGAAGGGGCCGACTTCGCGACGATTGAAACCGCAGCACTGGACGCCGGCTCTACCATCGCCATCGGGCATTCCGGAGGACGCCAGCTGACCGAGAGGCATGGCGTCCCCATTGTGCGGGCAGGCTTTCCGATTCACGACCGCGTCGGCGGGCAGAGGATTCTCTCGGCAGGATATGCCGGGTCTCTCGCATTCCTCGACCGCTTCACCAACACGATACTCGAAAAGAAGTATGCATCCTACCGTGAACTCAGAAAAGAGGAGCTCCTTTCAAAGATTGCCGCTCTTCCCGGGAGAGAATGCATCGCAGACTAATCAAACGAACTCAAAGGCAGGAAAACAACATGCAGAAACCAAACTACCACATCTTTGTCTGTTCAAGCTCACGGCCGAACGGCCAGCAAAAGGGCTTCTGTCATTCAAATGACGGTGTGGAGATACTGATGAAGTTTATTGAAGAGATAGACGATCGTGAACTCGGCGGAGAGGTGTTCGTCAACAACACGGGCTGCTTCGGGATATGCGACAAAGGGCCCATCGTGGTCGTATACCCCGACAATGTATGGTACGGGTCGGTCTCGCCGGATGACGTGGATGAGATCCTTGACGAACATATCGAAGGCGGAAACGTTGTAGAACGTCTGCTGATCTGAAACGCTCAACAGGGAGATGAGGTGGAACCATGGTTGCAGAGATAGCAGCAATTGTTGATGCGGACGGATGGACCGGTGTCCTGGACGAGCCCGGACAGATTGTGGTCTATCGCCGCTCCAAAGACGGATGGGAGACAGACCGCACGATGCCGGTCTCTCTTGGCCGGTGCAGAAACCTGCCGGAGATGCGCCGGAAAATGGCGGAGATCGTGCAGTTTCTGGATGCATGCAGGACTTTCGTAGCCGGATCCGCACACGGAGCCCTCTACTTTGAACTGGAAAAGGCAGGATGCACGGTATGGGAAATTACCGGAAAACCCGCCGAATATCTGGACAGTGTTCTGGAAGAAGAGGAACACGCGAGGACTGCGGCAGCAGCGCCGTGTGCGATCGTGATCCCCGCTCCCGAGGAGACTGCACCGGGAACTTTCTTCATCTCTATCAAAGAGGTGCAGGGAAAGCTTCCCGGAGTCACCAGCAAACAGATCCTTGCACAGTTCATTGCCGACGGAGAATTCCGGGTGCTTGAAATTCTCTGTGATCATGTGCCCCCCTGGATTGAGATGGAGGCGCAGAGACGGGGATACGGCCTACAGGCAGAAAAGAACCGTCCGAATGAGATCAGGGTCAGGCTGACGGGAGCCGCGGCAGGATGAGAGGGGGCCGCACCCGACCCATTCGGGTTTCAGCAGCAGCGCCGGTAAAAAATCACCCTCAGGCATCCAATACCGAATTAACCACATGTATGGTGTTATTATGAAGACATGCGAGATTACCCCGGTATTAATCACCTGCCTGATGATAGGCGTCGTCCTGCTCGCAGCAGGGTGCACTTCAACATCAGACGTCACTCCGTCAGCAGATGCTGCAAAGAGCATCACGGTCTTTACAGCCGCTTCCCTGAAGGGAGCCTTCACTGATATGGCCGCTCAGTATGAAGATGAACATCCGGGCACAACGGTCGTCCTTAATATCGACGGCACCCAGGCACTCAGGACCCAGGTGGAGCAGGGGGCAAGAGGAGACGTCTTTGCGTCAGCGAATACGAAACACATGGACGCCCTGATGGCAGGAGGGTTCATGGAGAATGACACGGTCACCCGTTTTTTAGAGAACCGTGTTACGATTGCCCTTCCAGCGTCAAACCCGGGAGACATTCACGAACCCGCAGACCTGTCCACTCCTGGAGAGAAGGTGCTCATCGGAACGTCTGAGGTCCCCGTCGGAGGCTACGCCCGGCAGGTACTGGAGAAGATGACTGCCGACCCGGAGTATGGAGAAGAATACATGGATGCGGTTATGGAAAACATCATCTCTGAAGAGACGAACGTGAACAACATCATCGCAAAACTCCTCATTGGTGAGGCGGACGCCGGGTTCACCTACACCTCGGATGTCGTCACCCCGGCCTACGCGGATCAGCTGACCACCATTCCCATTCCGGATGAGTACAATGTCATCGCCCACTACCCCATCGGGGTCCTCAGAGAGTCCACAGACCCGGAGACAGCAGCAGACTTCATCGCCTTCGTCCGCTCCGGACAGGGCGGGGAGATCCTCAGGTCGTATGGATTTGAACCGCTCTGAAGCGCTGAGAAGAGTTGAAAAGGCCGCTGTGGCCCTCGGCATCTCCGTTCTTTTCGGGGGATTCCTTCTTTTTATCACGGTCCCGGTCATTTCACTCTTCCTGCGGATATCGCCTGAGGCCTTCATCGCATCGCTCTCAACCCCGGTTGTGACCGACGCCCTGATCCTGAGCCTTACGACGGCCGTGGCATGCGTTTTGATTGTCGTGCTCTGCGGGACGCCCATCTCCTACATTAATGCGAGATTCGCCTACCGGGGGAAGGATATCATCGATACGCTCATTGACATCCCTGTCATTCTGCCGCCGGCAGTCGCCGGTCTCGCCCTCCTGATGGCATTCGGGCGCTATGGCATTGTCGGGAAATACCTGAGCCTCTGCGGAATCGAGATTGCCTATACAACCCTCGCGGTAGTGCTCGCACAGGTATTCGTCTCCTCGCCGTTTTATATCCGGCAGGCACGGGCAGGCTTTGAGGCAGTGGACACCAGCCTTGAGGATGCGGCACGAACGCTCGGCGCATCCCCTCTCCGGACATTTGCCCGGATAACGATGCCCCTTGCCGCCGGAGGCCTGATCTCCGGTGCTGTGATGACCTTTGCCCGTGCACTGGGAGAGTTCGGGGCGACGATTATGTTTGCAGGAAACATCCAGGGGCGGACCCAGACGATGCCACTTGCGATATATACGACGATGCAGGGAGATCTCGATGCATCCCTCGCCCTTGCGGTGATTCTTGTAATCATCTCGTTCGGCGTGATCACCGGTGTCCGGTATACCCTCAGGAGGGGAGCCAGTGCTTAATCTGACAGTAACAAAACAGCTCAGGGACTATGTGCTTGATGTCCGTGTCACGGTGAACCAAAGGGAGACCCTGGTCGTCATCGGTGAGAACGGCGCCGGGAAGTCGACGATTCTCAATCTGGTGGCAGGGCTGCTCCATCCTGACACGGGGACTATCACCCTTGCAGGCAAAAGCCTGTTTGACGAAAATACGCGGGTCATTCTTCCCCCCGAGGAGCGGCAGGTCGGGTATGTTCTCCAGAACTACGCCCTCTTTCCGCATATGAGCGTCGCAGACAACGTCGCCTTCGGCCTCCTTTCGCGGGGGGTTTTGAAGCAGGAGGCACGGGAACGGAGCCTCCGCATGCTTGAACGGATGGACATTGCCGCCTTTGCAGACGTCCGGCCGAACGCCCTCTCCGGCGGGCAGCGGCAGCGGGTGGCCCTCGCACGGGCGCTCGTCACCGAACCCGACATCCTGCTCCTTGACGAACCCCTCGCGGCCCTTGATGTCAGGACGAAGACAGCGATGCGGCGCGAGCTTCGGGCCTGCATCAAAGAGGCAGGGATTCCGGCGATCATCGTCACCCATGCACTCAGGGATGCCCTCGAACTCGGAGACCGGATTGCGGTGATCGAGGAGGGGATAATTGTCGCCGACGGAACGCCGGATGAGATTCTTGCGGGCGGAAACGGGTTTGTATCGCATTTCTTCTGCGGGTGTGTGCACAGCAGAAAGGGGGAGACAGCCGGATGAGAAGGGACGTGCGCATCAGCCGGGTGACCCGGCCATAAACCTTCCACACTATTTTGCCTGTCGCACCACTCTTTTTTACGTCCTCATCATCTGAAGCGATTGCGGCCATTTTTGGCCGTTACAGCATACGATAAAAACTCTGTCTGATGGTATGCCAACCGGTGTGCGAACAGTTAAAATAACCCCCGTACCAGATCGTATTACAAAAATAGTTGAAATGCCCCGGCACCGACCCGACTGTTCCATCTCCGGGACAGCCCTTCCAATCTGCCGAAACAGAGGAATCATGAGACTCAAAAGATCAAACGATACCCCTCACCACCTGATTCAAACAGGCACGCTGCTTCTCGTTGTTGCAGTCATGACAGTTTGCTGCGCCGGCTGCACAGGGGAGGGGTCGGAACAGTTGAATACACAGAAGAATACCGCAGAGACCGAAGTCACCTACACCGGATCGAATGTGGAAACCGTCGAACTCTATCATTTTCATGGTGACCGGAGCTGCACCTCCTGCGTCGTGCTGGGCAATTTTGCCGAAGAAACCGTCACAGAATGCTACGCACCGGAACTGGAGTCCGGCCGGCTGGTGTTTGCTCATGTCAATTATGACGAACCGGAAGCGAAAGACCTCGTAGAACGGTATCATCCGACCGGATCCTCTCTCTGGATAGGCGTTTCAGACGAGAACGGGTTCTATAAACAGGAACTGGTCGCTCCCTGGTACATGCTCAGCGATAAGGATGAGTATTCGCAGTATCTCAGAGCGGTTATTGAGCAGCAAATAGGATAGGGCGACCCGATGGACATTATGGGGTTCATGCAGACGATGGGGATGAGCGGCGTTCCGCTCGTCGCTGCCTTTTTTATCGGCCTGATGACGGCGATGAGCCCCTGCCCCCTTGCGACCAATATCACCGCCATCGCCTACATCTCACGGAAGCCGGGCAACAGCCGGCATACGCTTCTCGTGGGATTTTTGTATGCCATGGGGAGGACAGCCGGATACGTGGCCATTGCTGCGGCAATTGTGTATGCCGGACTTAATGTGCAGGTTATCTCTTTCTTCTTACAGGAATACGGCGAGATGGTCCTCGGCCCTCTGCTTTTGCTCCTTGGTATCCTGATGCTTGACGTCATCGACATCCCCTTTCCGGGAGGGGGCGGTCGGGGAGGAGACCGGCTCACATCCTTCATGGAGACATACGCAGAGAAGGGGATTGTTGGGAGTTTTATCCTCGGCGTTCTCTTTGCACTCAGTTTCTGCCCGTTTAGTGCGGTTCTCTTCTTCGGCATGCTCATCCCTATCGCACTGAAGACCGGAGACGCCCTCCTCGTCCCCACAATATTCGGGATTGCAACGGCCCTGCCGGTTATTGTCGTTTCCCTCCTGCTTGTCCGCGGTGTCGGACAGGCGGTACGGTTTATGCAGCGGGCGCAGGTGGTGGATTTCTGGGTGAAGAAGGCGGTTGCCATGGTTTTTATCGGGGCTGGGTGCTATCTGCTCTGGATTACGTGGGCGGGATAAGGTGACAGGGAAGGAGCGATCGACCGGATCACCCTGAAGCACCGGATATCCACGTAGGAAGAGAGGATATCCATCACCCGGAGACCGGGCAATTTCCGTGTGAATCTATTTCAGCCCCCGGGGGTACCGTTAACAAAGAGAGATATTATGCGTAAATTTTCCCCCGTTACGAGTGGTATCACCCTGTGTCTCATTGCAGCCTGCCTTATCTGCGGCTGCACGGACACCGGAGCACCGGCAGATATCACCGGCACTGCAACTGCTGCCACACCCCTCACTGCAGATCCCATCGATATCGAAAACGTGACCGTACAGACAGCCTCCGTTGACGACATCCAAATCGCCTACAAAGAGTTCGGCGACGGCCCGCCGCTGGTCCTTATCATGGGCTATGCCGGGACGATGGATATGTGGGACGTCCGGGTGCTGCAGGAGCTGGCCCGCCACTACCGGGTGGTCGTCTTCGACAACCGGGGGATGGGCCTCTCCACCTCGTCAGAGAAGGAGTACACCATCTCACTCTTCGCAAACGACACCGCAGCATTCATGGAGGCGATCGGGAGAGAGAAGGCCCATATCCTCGGGTGGTCAATGGGTTCAGACATCGCCCTTGCACTCACTCATGAACACCCCGAACGGGTCGATAAACTCATACTCTACGCCGCCGATCCGGGTGGAGACGAGTCTGTCCCCATGGACCCTGAGGTGGAGAAGGCACTCCTCAACACCTCGGGAACACCGATGGAACGGGGTATGCGCCTCTTATCCCTCCTCTTCCCTTCAGACTGGATGGCACAGCACCCCAGCCCGGAGGAGTACTTCCCGAATGTCACCGAGAGTACCCCTGCGGAGAATATTGCACGACAGGGAGAAGCGATGGGAGCGAGAAAGGGGGTCTCTGCATGGCTCGGTACCGTCACGCAGCCGACCCTTCTCATCGTCGGGGATCAGGACATCCTCGCCCGGCCCGCCAACTCGTTTTACATCGGGGAGCGGATTCCGTCTGCCAGTGTGGTGCAGATCCGGGGAGGCGGGCATGGCGTGATGTATCAGTATCCGGAGGATTTCACGGATATTGTACTGACGTTCCTTGAGCTGGAGCAGTGGTAAGGAGAGGCAAACCTGCCCTTTTTGAACCCCATTTTCAGGGAATTGGGGAGTGAAATGGAGGTATTTCCCCCCAAGATTTATTGCAAAAAATATACGCGGATTTTGCCAGCCATTTACTTGAAATACGACAGATTATGGATTACTAAGCGGTTGCTATTGGGCGGTATTTTGTTAGGACATATTAGTCCTTTTGATTGAGAACGACCCACTCCGTGCTTCTGTGTGGACACAAATTAACAGGACTGAGAACGGGTATTTTGGCAATTCAACCAATTTTTGAGCAAATATTAAATTATCACCTCAAACCTTTGAAGAAAACATCCAAATCATTATTACCAGTATTTTTCTTTTTACCACCACTAGACCCAAAGAGATCAGGCATATCAACTTTTATTGGCTTAATGACAGGTTGAGAAATTTTCGGCGCCCTCATCTTTGATGAGGACGAATTTGCATCATCCACTTTAGGACGATTCCTCAATATACTTCGAATCTCTTTTTTTACGGATTCAGAACGTTTTTTTATCCATCCCTTTTGAGTATTTTTAGGAATTGGCTTATGATGAACGTCATCATGACATATAGAACAGAGGACGAGCAAATTACTGGGCGTATTGAGATCTTTGGTACCAGAAGCTTTTGAAGCCTCTTCAATATGGTGGACTTTGAGATTTCTCAGAGGGAACTTTTTCCCACATTTTTCACATCTATTTCCTACTGCAGCCTTAATTTTTGCTTTTTTTGCCGGAGTAAGAGCATGCCGTGTCTTTTCCGTATCGGTTCTGTTGTCAAAGATACCAGCCATGCTATTCTTTCCTCACTCCCTTGTATTTCCCTCCCGACTTTTTGGCACTCTTAATCCTCCCCGTTTCTGCATCCCTCTTATAATTCAATCCTGTCCGCGGATTGCTAAATTGGCTCGTCTTTTTTACTGCCCCCCTGCGATAACCATCGCCAGTATTTTTTGCCATCAAATCGCCACAATGATATACTTTACAGCATTCCATACTTAAATTTTACTGAAATAAGCACAAAGTCTGAAAAATAGTAATAAATGAGCAAACACATCAAATACATCTAAATTTAATCATTATCCAGACTCGATAATGAAAATACACTTGTCCCACCACCGCCTTCCCTGTCCTCCACCCCCCTCAAAAACCCATAAATACCATACAACAGATCAGTCATCCCTACCAGAAGGGATACAAAATGCTCCACCGCACACTACCAAAAACAGGGGACACACTCTCCATACTGGGCTTCGGCTGCATGCGCCTCCCCGAGAAGGACGGCCGGATTGATGAGGAACGGGCCACACAACAGCTCAGGTATGCCATCGACCACGGGGTGAACTACGTGGACACCGCATGGAGTTATCACATGGGAGAGAGCGAGCCCTTTGTCGGCCGGGCCCTTCGTGACGGATACCGGGAGAAGGTCCGCCTTGCGACCAAACTTCCGTCGTGGCTGGTTACATCGCGTGCGGATATGGACCGGTTTCTCGATGCACAGCTGGAGAAGCTGCAGACCGACCATATCGACTACTACCTCATCCATGTGCTGAACACCACAGAGAAACTCGCACAGATGGAAACATGCGGCATGACCGCGTTCCTTGACGAGGCAAAGGCGAAGGGAAAGATTGTGAACGCCGGCTTCTCCTTCCACAGACCCGCAGAGGACTTCGCCCCGATTGTGGACGCATATCCGTGGGAGTTCTGCCAGATCCAGTATAATATCCTCGACGAGCAGAACCAGGCAGGCACAAAAGGGCTGAAATACGCCGCAGGAAAGGGCCTTGGCGTCATCATCATGGAGCCGCTCCGGGGAGGCAACCTGACCGACCCGGTGCCCCCTGCAGTCGGGGAGATCTGGGACCGCTCCCCCGTTCAGCGGACACCTGCCGAGTGGGCGCTGCGCTGGGTGTGGAACCATCCGGAGGTAACCGTCGTCCTCTCGGGCATGAACCGGGAGGAGCATATCAAAGAGAACCTGCGCACCGCCAACGAGGCCCATCCCGACTCCCTCTCGGATTCAGAACTGACCTGCATCAGGCACGTGACCGATACCTACCGTGAACTGATGAAGGTCGGCTGCACCGGCTGCCAGTACTGCATGCCCTGCCCGTCTGACGTAGATATCCCGCTCTGTTTTGAGCTCTACAACAACAAGTACATCTTCAAAAATCCGGATGCAGACATGTTCTATGTCGTCCGGCTCTCCGGTGTGCTCACCAACGGGCCGGAACAGTATGCCTCCCAGTGCGTGCAGTGCATGGAATGTCTGGAGAAATGCCCCCAGCACATCGATATCCCGACCATGCTCAGGTCCATCGCAGACGAGATGGAAGGGGAAGGGTTTGAGGAGCGAAAGGAGATGGCACGAAATCTGTTTGCGGAATAGTCTCCCGGATGAGAGAGCATCCTTTCTGCAGGTACTATTTTTCCCCGGCACTGTTTTTGCTCGTTCCCTGCCCCAACACCATCCATCTGCCCACACCGGAAGATTTCAGAACAGATGACATTACCTTTTAGATGCCTGCACCGCACAGATATTTGTATACATGCTAAACAATACCCCCTCCGACACAGGCACCACGATACCCGACCTGACAGAAGCCTTCATCCGGGTGCTTGCAAAGGCGGCGGCAGTCGAGAAGGAGCCCGTTGATATCGGCCACGGGGTGCACCTCTATACCTCAGAAGTCCACCTGATCGATTGTGTCGCCCGCTACCCGGAGGAAAGCATCTCAGGAGTGGCCACCCGTCTTGGGGTGACCAAGGGGGCCATATCCCAGACTGCCGCAAAACTGGAGAAGAAGGGATATATTGGGAAATACAGCAGAGAAGGCGACAAAAAGACGGTTCTGCTACGCCTCACCGGGCGCGGAGAGGAGGCATACGCGTGGCACCGCCGCTACCACGAACAGATGGACCATATCCTTGCATCACATCTCGCGGCTCTCACCCGGACAGACCGCGAACACCTCCTGGCACTCCTCTCCGGGCTCGAGGAGATGTTTGACACCTGTCCGGCTGTACGGGAGAGCATCTCCCGAATCCCGCAGAAATCCCCTGCAGACCGATAGCCATCGGCATCCGGCACCGCCGGACCATCAGCTATTTTGCCCGTTCTGTGTTACACCAGCCATAGTTGCCAGCATCTATCCTAAAATAGTATAGTTGCTAAACAATATTCAGATCGGCCCATCTGCACCGCACCGGTCGAAGAGGAAAACCCCATGACAGAATATACCCTGGACGCAATACGCCCGGAAGACAGAAAAGCCGTCATCGACATCTTCAACCACTACATCGAGCACAGTTTCGCGGCATACCCGGCAGAACCGGTGCCGTACGCAATGTTTGACCACCTCTGCTCGCTTGCTGACGGATATCCCTCATGTGTGGTCAGGGACACCGCCGGCATCGCAGTCGGATTCGGGATGCTGCATGCCTACAATCCGATGTCCGCCTTTGCCCGCACCGCTGAGGTGACATACTTTATCAGGCCGGATATGACCGGTCAGGGCCTGGGGGGCCGTATCCTGACCCACCTTGAAACGGGGGCACAGGAGCAGGGCATCGCCTGCATTCTCGCGTCGATCTCCTCCAAAAACTCCGGCAGCATCCGATTCCATGCCGCACACGGCTTCACGGAATGCGGCAGATTCAGAAACATCGGCGAGAAGAACGGTATAATCTTTGACACCGTCTGGATGGAGAAAGAGATCTGATACCACGGCAGAACAAGTGATCTGTCATCCTGAACCCGTGCATGGCAGGCAACCGTGTTTAGCAGAACGATTTTTCAGGAATATATTTCACCTGTCGGATATGATGTAAGCATATGAAACCGGACCGAAAGATTGCAGTATCCCAGTCTTCCAAATCAGGGCTCCCCCCCGGGACACTGATCCATGTGGGTGACCGGGACCCTGCACCGACGCAGATCCGGTGTTTCGAGTATAACCAGCATTCCACCGATGAGAAACGTCCGGCGGACTTAACTGTGTGCTCCGGTGAAGCCGACAGATGTGCCTGGATTAAGGTGTCGGGCCTTTCCGATCTGGAACAGATAAAAAAAATCGGCGAACTCCTGTCCCTCCATCCGTTAACGCTTGAGGACATACTGAATACCAACCAACGGCCGAAGTATGAGGAGTTTGATGATTACCTCTATTTAGTGCTTAAAATCATCCGGATAGAAACCACCCCGGAGGAGGGAACGGAGAATGGGGACAGGAGAAGCGGCACAGGCGATACCGGCACAAAACCGGAGACCACACAGGAATCTGAAGACAAGTATACCATTTCAGCCGCCCAGTTAAGCATCGTACTGACAGACAGGATCGTCTGTTCATTTGAAGAGGCAAACAGCGACATATTCAATGGCATCATCACCCGGCTCTTTGACGAGAAAAGCCGGATACGCAAACTGGGTTCGGATTACCTGATGTATGCCCTTGCAGACTGTGTCGTTGACAATTATTTCGTCGTCTTTGAGCGAATCGGGGAGGATATCGAGGAACTTGAGGAGCGTATAATTGACGGAGCAGACCCCGATGTCATGGAAGAGATCTATACCCTCAAGAGAAATCTTCTCGACATACGAAAACGGGTCTGGCCCCTCCGGGAGACCATCGCCGGACTTCTCAGGAACAAACCGGAGTTCATATCCGAACAGACGGAAGTATTCCTGAATGATGTGTCCGACCATCTCTACCAGTTAAATGATATTCTGGAGTCCTACCGGGAGATGTCCACCGGGCTGTACGAGATCTACCTCTCGACCCTGAGCAACCGGATGAATGAGGTGATGAAGGTCCTGACCATCATCGCAACCATCTTCATCCCCCTGACCTTTATTGCAGGCATATACGGGATGAATTTTGCATCGATGCCGGAACTGCAGTGGGAGTTTGGCTATCCGGCAGCGATCCTTGCCATGCTTGTTACAGCCGGAATAATGGTCCTGTATTTCAGGAAGAAGCAGTGGATATGAAGCTTATGATGCGGGTGGGAATCGCCCCTCCGGCCAAAAACGGCATTGATTGAGGTTCTCAGCTTTTTTTTTAGAGGACCGGTGTGCCCGCCGTTACCCGCGCTGCGGAAATGGTTTCAGCAGGAATCGGAGAGGTTTGAACGACAGCAGTCCCGCACCCTTCTTCCGGCCCGGCCTCAACAGTCTCCGGCGGCGATACGGTTCCTGTGTCAGTACATCCGGTGAAGAACGCTCACGGTACAATGAGCAGGCAAGAACAGAAAGATACGTCGTTCGTTTTCGGCCGTTAGCTGTGTTTTCTATCCATATTACTCTTCATGAGGCTTGGGAACCGGCTGATAAAAGAGGTTCTGATTCGTATGGGAACCGTGCGGAAGAACATTTCATTTGATACTGCCGGACCCGGACGTCTGGCATCACCAGATATATCAGGACAGGCGCGGTATCGAATCAACAGAGGCGGGAACAACTGCCTGCCACGATGCTCAAAAAGGGAGATCTGCTCCACGGATGGGGCGGAAAATCCAATGCACGGGGATAAACGCACCGGAGCAAAAGAGACAGACGCTCACACCACCCATCCGGCATATCATCCCGATAATTTGCTGAGATCCGATTCTCTTTCATAGTGCCCGACAAATAGAATGAGTCAGACCTCCCCGGCGTCATCCGCAGAGCAGATGACGGCCCGGTCAGGAGCGACCGGCCCCGGAGTGTGACTGCCCGCGTTCGTCAGGAAAACTGCGTGCGGGCCGACCACATGATGCCCCCGGCGCAGGGTAAACACAAACAGCACCGCAATCCGACCATACCACATACCTCTTCAGTCCCGTTCACATCTCACCCGGGGACCGAAGGAAGGCAGAGAAGATACCGGCCAACGGCGCACATAACCACCGCCGTCGGTGCAGCCCGCCCGAAAAGAGGGGGCAGGTATTTATCCACAATTTTAACATAATGGACCAGAGACAGATGACAGATTCAATCATTGATAGTATATTGAGTGCCCGCTATCTCCGGAATGGCGAGACCACATTTGAAGATGTGTGCAGACGTGTCGCTGCCGCCCTGGGAGAGGATGAGGCACAGACCGCCGCATACTTTGAAGAGATGCGTTCACTCCGGTTCCTCCCGAATTCGCCGACCCTGATGAATGCCGGCACAGAAATAAACCAGCTCTCCGCCTGCTTTACCCTCCGGGTGGGAGATTCCCTTCCCGAGATCTTTGACGCCCTCAAATGGGGCGCCCTCATTCATAAGAGCGGCGGCGGAACCGGCTACAACTTCTCAAATATCCGGCCAAAGGCAGCACCCGTCCTCTCGACAGAGGGCGTTGCATCCGGCCCCGTCTCCTTCATGAACATCTTCAATGAAGCGACCGAGGTCATCAAACAGGGCGGCAGACGCCGCGGTGCAAACATGGGGATTCTCAATGTCTGGCACCCGGACATCCTTGAGTTCATCCGGTCAAAGACAGTTGAGGGGAAGGTCAGCAATTTCAACATCTCCGTGATGATGAACGACGCGTTCATGGAGTCGGTCGAAAGGGGCGAGATGGAGAGGCTATGGATGACCCACCCGTATTCCGGCGAAGAGATCACGGTCGGCGCCATCTGGAACGCGGTGATTGACGGTATCTGGAAGAACGGAGAGCCGGGAGTGCTCTTTTATGACGAAATCAACCGGCATAACCCCACCCCCAATCTCGGGCCTATCGACACCACCAACCCGTGCGGTGAACAGCCGCTCCTGCACTTTGAGAGCTGTGTCTTAGGCTCGATAAACCTGGCACTCTTCGTGCAGAACGGGAAACTCAATGAAGAGCAGCTGAAAAACACCACACGCATCGGAGTCAGGCTTCTTGACGCGGTGATTGACAAAAACTGCTTCCCGATTCCCCAGATCAAAGAGGCAACAGAAAAGACACGAAAGACCGGGCTGGGCCTGATGGGCGTCCATGACGCACTCCTCCTTCTGGGCATTCCCTATGACGCAGAGGAAGGACGGGCGTTCTGCGAACACGTGATGGCACTTGTCACGGCAACCGCAGTGGACGAGTCACACCGCCTTGCAGAGGAGCGTGGCGTCTTCCCTGCATGGGAAGGGAGCATATGGGGCAAACAGACGATGCGGAATGCCGCACTCACCACGATCGCCCCCACGGGGACCATCTCTCTTCTGGCAAACTGTTCCAGCGGGATTGAACCGGTCTTCTCCTTTGCCTATACCCGGAAAAATACCGTCGGAAAGGAGTTTGAGATTCTGCACCCGATCTTTGCGGCCGAACTCAAAAAGACCCTTGCAGCATCCCGCACATCCCCCGATGAATGTGAACGAAGGTTCCGCGAGGTCGTGGCGCATGTCCACAAAACAGGTACCGTGCAGGACATCGGGTGGCTTCCGGAATCGTTCCGAAAGGTATTCCGGACAGCGATGGACATCGGGTGGAAGGACCACATCATGATGCAGGCAGTCTTCCAGAAGCATGTCCATGCCTCAATATCAAAGACCATCAATATGCCTGAAGAAGCGACCAGAGATGACATGGCAGCAGCAGTCCTGATGGCATGGAGAAACGGTATCAAAGGGATGACCATCTACCGTACCGGAAGCCGGGACGATGTTGTTCTGGCCCTCAGTGAGAAGGAACCGGAAAAACCGGAGACGCAGGAACGCTGCCGTCCGAAAGAACTCATCGGCAAGACCTACCTCTGCCAGTCCGGGTGCTGCCGCCTCTATGTGACCGTCAACCTCTTTGAGGGGAAACCGTGGGAAGTATTCATCCGGACCGTCGGCAGCGGAGGGTGCGAAGCAAACTCCAATGCAATCGGTCGGGCGATATCAACAGGCCTCCAGAGCGGCGTTCCCTATACCAAATACGTCAAACAGTTCAGAAAGGTCAATTGTCTCTCTGCGGTCAAAAACACTGAGTCTGAAGGCTATTCCTGTGCAGATGTCGTCGGAAGATGCATCGACCTTGCAGCACACATGGAAACCATTACCACTCTGGATAACTGGACCATCACCGATGCAACGGAGAAGACAAAGAACCGCTGCCCCGAATGCGAGGCTGAACTGGACTTCGGGGAAGGCTGCAATCAGGGCATCTGCAAGAACTGCGGATGGAGCGGGTGCTCATAACCCCCTCTGCATCAGTTCCATCTCAGCAAAAACCCATATTCGGGGCATATGGATGCCCGGCAACGATATCACCCATTTTTTGGACGCCCGAACATTCCCCTGAGAGAGCGGAATACAGAGGGCACGCGGCGGCGAACGCCGATACCATCGATGACCCCGGCCTGATGCCGTGCAGATCCACGTGGATCGAAGAAAAGAGAGATTAGAGAAGTCTCTCACCGGCGGAAGGACCGGCGGCACACTGGAATACCTCCCGGATTTTCACGATCAAAAGTCCCTTTGCAGGAGCCTTGGCCATCTTCGCCCGGACGGTCTCCTGCATCTTTTCGAAGTCCGCCCCGATGGTCTTGAGTTCGACATCGCCTTTGATCTGGAAACAGCCCTTCGTCTCCGGCCCCCATACATAGAGGGAGAGCTTTGGGTTCTCTTTGATGTTTGCAAGGGTCTTTTTCATAAAGTTGTCTGCAATCCATATCGTTTCGTCATCAACCAGCTCCACAAAGCCGATAGGGACAACGTTCGGCCATCCGTCCGTCGAGGAAGTCGCAACAGGGAATGCCTTCATCGTCGCAAAAGCGGTTTTTATCTCTTCTGTGAGTGCAGTCATGGGTCTCACCATCCCCCTGTATACCTCTGTGATGATAAACTGCATTGTCAGAAAACCGATGTGTCGAATACCATGTACCGCACATTCAGGACACTGCCCTTCATCAGGGGCACCCGGCAATCCATTATATAGCCAGACGTGCTGAAGAGGGGGGTAAGAAACAGCCATGACACCAGATACAGAAAGCACACACCCCAATGCACCGCCACCAGAGAGAGGGGCGGTCGCCATCATCTACCACTCCGAGACAGGGCACACACGGGCCATCGCCCTGAATGCCGCAGAAAAGATCGGAGCAACCCTCATCGAGGTCAGGCCGCAGCATCACTACTGCAGGATGGGCAGGTATCTCCGGGGAGGTATCCGGGCAGTAGCCGGAATGCAGGATGCCATCTACCCCGCCGAGATCAGTATCTCCCCGTTTGACATCATCATCGTGGGTACCCCCGTCTGGTCACAGCATCCGACACCGGTCATTACCGGGGCCGTCGCCGCCCTGCGGGGGGTAACAGAGGGAACGCAGGCAATCATCTTCACCACGTGCATGGCCCACGCCGGCAGGGCCTCCGCCCCGCTGAAGGAGGCACTCCGGCAGGCGGGCATTCCGGTGCAAAAGGCGTACGTCTTTCCCAACCACTATCCGGTTGGCACCTGCGGCACTGCGCTTGCAAAGGGGGTGGAGGCTTTGCGCACGGCAAAACAGGGAAAAAGAGAACCAGAGAAAAAACAGTGAAGGGAAAATCAGGTGCCGGACGACACCAATTTCATTGCCAGATCCCCGGATGAGATTTCCGTCAGTTCAAAGGGTGTCCCCCACTGCTGGATGGTCGCCACATCTCTCTGCACGATGCCGGTAAAGGTGACAGAGAGGTTGTCCTGCGCAAATTCATCCGGCAGATTCAGGGGGAGATAATTGGCACCGTCGTCTCCCACAATGCCGTAAAATCCGCCCTCAAGGTTTTGATACACAATCGTACCGGTGCCGCTCACGGCATCCGGGTTATCTGCGCCTCCGTCGCTGATGCAGCCGCATACACATACGGCAGCCGCCATAAGACAGAGAAGCACAGCCAAAGGATTCGGACATCCTGCCATATCAGATCACAACAGGTGAATGGACAAATGATCGCATTAAGGTTCCTTTGACTTCGGATATTTTCGCAATCATTCGTCCGGGCTTTCGAAACACAGGACAGAACAACAGGGCCCGCATTGCCATCACAAAACACTGATTTTATTTTTTCGGAATTTCACATGGTCTGTTCCATTCGAAGCCATGCCTGCTCATCAGAAACCTTCCCCACAGATTCAGTGAATCCAGAACATCTGTCAGTGCCATACCGGTTTCAGAGAGGGAATACTCCACCCGCACAGGAACTTCGGGGAATACCTCACGGATGACAATCCCGTCCTGCTCCAGCTCGCGGAGCTGTTTGGTAAACATCGTCGGCGTCACCATAGGCAGCTGCCGTTTCAGCTCGGAGAAACGGAGAACGCCCCCCCTCAGCTGCCATATGATAAGCACTTTCCATTTGCCGCCGATGACATCAAGGGCCGCCTCGACCGGACAATGATACTTTGTATAATCCCGCATACCAGGTTCACCACATGCTATCAGGTACGTTCCCGCGACCTGCAACTATAATCATACGTTAGTACACAATATAGACTATTGGAGTATTTCCATGGAATCAGACACCCAGAGAGATAGCATGAAGGTCATCGCAATCAACGGAAGCCCGAGAAAGAACGGAAACACCGCCCACCTCCTCCGGGCTGTGCTCTCAGAACTGGAGACAGAAGGCATCGAAACAGAACTCATCCATATCGGCGGCAAACCCATCCACGGATGCATCGCCTGCATGAAATGCTGGGAGAATCAGGACCGAAAATGCATCATCGACACCGATATCGTCAATGAATGCATCGCAAAGATGGCTGAAGCAGACGCCATCATCATCGGCTCATCCACCTACTTCACTGATGTCACCGCCGAAACAAAGGCCTTCATCGACCGGGCCGGATTTGTGGGGCTTGCAAACGGCGGACTCTATACCCGCAAGGCAGGTGCCGCTGTTGTTGCTGTCCGCCGTGCCGGGGCCGTTCACGCCTACGACACCATCAACCACCTCTTCGGAATCAGCAGTATGGTCACCGTCGGCTCATCCTACTGGAACCTCGGCATCGGCCTTGCGCCGGGCGAGGTGGAGGAGGACACAGAGGGAATGGAGACGATGAAGAACCTCGGCCAGAATATGGCATGGCTGTTAAAGAAGATCCATTCCGGAGAATGAACACGTGCCTTCCCCCTCTTTTTCTCTGAATCTCCTGGAGATTGACCATAGCCGGACTCTGTCCGGGTCACCCAAGTGGGTTCTTGTCACCGGGGGCGAGGTACTCTGCCCTGAAGGTGGTTCACCACTGCTCTCCGCCCTGCCGACAGGTATCGGGCCTGCGGGTGCAATCCCGCTCGGCACCCTCAACGGGAACACCATCTCTGCCCTCAGTACGCAGATGACCCCTGACGGGCTCAGCCCTGTTTCCCTGCGTGACCTCTATTTCCGGGTAGACGAGGAAACCCTTGCCATCGGAGGGAGAGCCGTTCAGCTCGTCCATTTTGATGAAACAAGCCGGTTCTGCGGAGCATGCGGTGAACCCGCATACTGGAAGGAAGATGAGCTCGCAAAGGTCTGCCCCCGGTGTGGCGGAATCGTCTACCCCCGGCTCAGCCCGGCGGTGATCGTGCTTGTCCGGCAGGGGCGGGAGATCCTCTTCGTACGCCCGCCCCGTTCTCCGCCGGGGCGCTACTCACTCATCGCCGGGTTCGTCGAACCGGGTGAGACACTCGAGCACGCCGTCATGCGTGAAGTCGCAGAGGAGGCGGGTGTTTCTGTTCGAAACCTCAGGTACATCGGAAGCCAGCCGTGGCCCTTCCCCCACTCCCTGATGATCGGTTTTTTTGCCGAGTATGCGGGCGGCGGAATCAGACCGGACGGCGTAGAGACTGTGGATGTCCGCTGGTTCTCTCCTGAGAATCTCCCGTATCTTCCCGGACGGATGAGCATTACCGATATCCTTGTTGAACAGCATCTCCGGGATGACGGATCAGCTGAATATGCTGCTGAACCGGGTGCAGATGAAAAAAATAGTGGCGCCACCCTCCCGATATGAGAAGATACGGGAATGTGCCACCGGCCTACCCCCGATAACTCCTTTTTAAGCAGTACCGACAGACGATTCACGACACTCATGCAAAACGGCGTGTCACACATACCGGAAAACCGGATGGAGCATAAGGATCTGAAAAGGATGCACCGCCACTCCGCCGGATATCAGATGTGCCTCATACAAAAAATCCCAGAATAATGCCTCCGGCGTAGACGGCCATCGCGGCATGGAAGAGCGGCAGCACCCGCAGCCCCGCCTCCGGCGTCCCGTTGCCCCGGAGAATGATCACATTTGCCACCACCAGCAGCAGAAATCCCATAGCGAGCGCCGCCTGCGCCACCGGATCAAGTGCCCAGCCGAAGAAGACCGCCATGATGCCGTGCAGGGCGGTGCATGCCACAATCCAGATGACCGTTCCCCGCACCCCATAGAGTACCGGCACGGTCTTCATGTCCCGTGCGAGGTCATTTCTCAGGTCGGCGAGGTCGTTTGCCGCAAGGTGCGCAAGGGCATACGGGTAGAAGAAGAGAAAATAGAGCAGTGCTGTTGTATCCGGCAGCCCGGCGGCGAGGTAACCGGCGACGGGGAAGAGGGCGAAGTCAGTTCTGCCCACCAGCTGGGCAACGGGGAACGCCTGCGACCGCTTCTGTACCTGGTAGAAAACCTCGGCGGTATAGCTGTATCCCATGATGAGGGCAACAAAGAAAGAGTGCGGATACGGGAGTGTGAGAATCAGGGCAAGGGCAAAAAGTGCGAGAACCGCGAAGAGAATGAGGGCATGGCGGGCCGGGATAAGCCCCTCTGCGATGGGCCGTGTCCCGAATGGCCGCCAATAACCCGTCATCCGGCCCTCGACATCTCTTTTGTCGTAGACCCGGTCCACATAGTCGTTGAGGACCATGCCCGCCTCGAAACCAAAGAGCCCGATCAGTGCGGCAGTAATCAGGCCCGCCCATGAAAATCCCCCATAGGCCGCAAATGCAAGGACTGTTCCGGAGCAGAACAGCAGAGGCCAGGCAAAGGCAAAGTGCAGACGGAGGAGATCCCCGTATGCCCGCAGGGTGCCGGTTTCCATCACGAGTTCTCTGCTGTCATTGCAGATGTACCTTCCTGAGATGGGGGAAAGAAAAGAAAGGATTCTGCCTTTTTCGTGACAGAGCAGCTCGCGGTTGTTCCAGATGTACCGAACAATCCCGCCGGAAAGGTTCGGATTTGGAAATCCATAAAAAGGGAGCTCTTGTGCAGGGTTTACTGAGACGGGGGCTGCACCTCCCGGTCTACAAACTCACATAAAAAATGCCGCGTTCTTCCCTCTTCTCGCCGATCTGCCCATCTGCAACAAGCGTATCGATATATTTGCGCACCTCATTCGGGTGCAGCCCAAGGATCCGACTGAGATCGTCGATTGTACAGGGCCGTCTGCGAATTGTGCCGAGAATGGACTCACGGACATCCTGCGAGAATGAGGCAATATCCGAGCGGGAGGCAAGCCCTCCCACCACCTCGATTCCGGGAAAACCAAGAGCGCCTGCAATCCGCTCCAGCTCCTCTGCGGCAGGGACAGTGATCCAGTCAACGATGCCCGGCCGGTCCAGCGTGTTCAGCTGCACACGGTCGGGCCGGATTTCTGCAATCGCATCCCGCAAAAAGAGCAGCTCCTCGTCCGTGTCGTTCAGGCCGGGGATGATGAATATCTCCAGCCACATCCCGCCTTTGAACTCCTTCCTGAGGGCAACCAGACCGGCACGGACGCCGGCGGCCGTTATGGAGTGACAGGGCCGGTCAATCTTCTGAAAGACCGATTCTGAGACGGCATCCAGCGACGGCACGATGACATGAATGTCTGCCACCTCTGCCCGCATGCCGGGGTCGGTGAAGAGACTGCCGTTTGTCAGGAGGGCCATCCGGTATTCCGGAAATGTCTCCCTGATATGGCGGGCAATCCTGCCAATCCCCGAGTGGAGGGTCGGTTCACCGGAGCCGGAGAAGGTGATAAAATCGAGGTGCGGGCGGGTCGAGAGGTAATCATCAATCTCCCGGATGACTGCATCTGTCGGGTAATATTCAGCCCGTTCGGTCGTCAGGTCGGTTGTTTTCCCGCACTCACAATAGATGCAGTTGTAACTGCAGGTCTTGAGGGGCACAAGGTCGATGCCCAGCGAGACACCGAGCCGCCGGGACGGCACCGGGCCGAAGAGGTATTGGTATACCATAACTGTCTCAAAGAGAGATAGCGGGTGGCAGACGATTAACCTGAGCACTGTTACATACGAATGGACGGTACGGTTGCCCGTTACGGGAGGAGAGAAAACAGCAGCACCCCTCGCACTTCAGAAGTGTCAGACCAAAAAAAGGCATATTTTCCGATAACGGTTATTCATCCGGCAGCCGCCGACTTATTTCCTGCTGAATCTGCCGGCAAAAGGACGGGGCTTCATCCATGGTCTCCAGAAAGAGCCGGATACGGCGCACTGTCTCGGGGTTCAGTTCATGCTCCATAAAACAGGCATCCTTCTCTGCCACCCGTTCAGATACTCCAATCAGCAGTAAAAATCTCTTCAGGGTATCGTGGCGGTATTTAATCACCTCTGCAATCTTCTGCCCCTCAGGGCGAAAGACCACTCCTTCATACCGCCGGTACTCAACGAGGCCCAGATTGTCCAGTTTCCGGAACATCTCTACCACACTTGAAGGGCTGAGTCCCAGCTGATCAGCCACATCCTTCGTCCGGGCATACCCTTTTTCAAGAGTAACATTGAGGATCGCTTCCAGATAGTCCTCAGCCTTCCTGCTGAGGTGGTTTGCAATATATCCTTCCTCCATATTACTCCTCCACAGATATTCATCTGCAGAAGATAATAATACAAATGATGGGGGGGTGCGGTGTCGGGCAGATCATGAATCACCTGCACCCTGCATCCGAATCAGATACAGGATACCCAGTGTGAAGGGGAGCAGGAGCACCGCCGGGGTATACGGCGGGGCAAATGCACCCAGAAACCCTGAGAGGGAGTTGAAAAATGCAGGAGAGGAGGCATCTGCGGGAATCGCTGCACAGAGCCGGGCAAAGAGATCAGTGCCCGCAATGAGCCAGAGGAGGGCACCTCCCAAAACCACTTTTGCGGCCTGCTGCAGGGCCACAACCTGTGAGCATCCCGCAAGCATGAAGATGCCGGCACAGACCATGATGAAACCGCCCCATGCCCAGCGAAAGAAATCGTCGCCGGTGATTGCACAAATTCCCACCTGAAAGCCGGGACTGACACCGGCCCATACGAAGATGTCTGCAAGGCCAAAGACAAGGGTTGCAAGGCCAAGCAGGCCGATATATACGCCAATGGGCGTGATTTTCTGAACATTTTGTTCCATGTTATGCCACCCCCAGAAGGATGCCGATGGCATGAATAATGCCACCGTAGATGAAGACGACCGCAAAGAGCACGGCAGCTGCCGCACACAATTCCTTCCACCCTTCCCGGAGCATGACCACAAAGGTGGCCACACACGGGAAGTAAATCGTCACAAGCACCACAGACGCAATTGTCTGATAGGTGGTCATCGGGATGGTCGAGAGCTGTGCGATAGCAAGGTCTTTTCTCAGGAATGCTGCAATAAGGGGACCAACGGTCTCTTTGGGAACCCCGAACCAGACAACAAAGACCGGTTCGAGCAGCTCTGCCAGCCAGTCGATAACCCCTGTGAGGTAGAGAAGGTTTACCACCAATACCCCAAAGAGCACGAAGGGCACTGCCTCCCTGAGGAACCCTTTGGTGCGGTTCCAGAGTTTTTTTGCCACATATTCCTTCACCGGCCAGTGATACCGCGGCACATCCACAAGAATTTCAGGGTTTTGCCCCGGAATCACCTTGTTTAAGACAAAACCAAAGATACCGAACCCGACAATGAGGCAGAGCATCACGATGCCCACCAGATCAGGGAGCACGCTCATCATGATACCCAGCTGTGCACCACAGGGAATAAAGAGGGCAATCAGCGTCATCATGATGAACCGCTGTTTTTTCGTCTCCAGTATACGGGTGGCAGTCACCGCAGGCACATTACACCCAAGGCCAAGGATAGTGGGTACAATTGCATACCCATGCAGCCCGATGCGGTGGAGCACCGAGTCCATGAGGACGGCCAGCCGGGGCAGATAGCCGGAATCTTCCAGTATGGTCATCATCAGGTAGAAGATGAATACCGCGGGAAGCACCACACCGAGAGAGACGAAGAGCCCTGAGGTGAGCATCCCGAATGCCTCAAAACACGTCTCTGCTGCGGGGTTCCCGACAAATAGGAAGTAGAGCCAGCTCGTGGGGTCGGGCCAGACTGCCTGTATCCACGGCAGCCAGAATCCGTCAAAGAACTTCACCATGAACCCGTCGGTCATAAGCGTGCCGGCAAACGAGGTGAAGATACTCCAGAATGCATAGAGTGCCGCCACTGCCACCGGAATGCCGGTAAGCGGTTTGACGGTCAAATCTCCCAGTACATCCCCCAGCGTCTGTTTATAGGTGCCATAGGTGACCGTCTGTTGGGTGATGGCGTCCACCATCTCCCAGCGGGCATCAGAAGAGAGAACCATTTTTAGCGCCCCCCGCATCCACCGCAGCCGCCGCAGGCACGAAGGGGAACTCGTTGCAACTCTTCACCCCGCAGACGGCGTGCAATCCCGTCCAGGTCTGCGATCTGCGCCTTTCGGATATGCCCTGCGAGGGTGCGGACACCTTCTCCGCTTGTCGCGGTTGTCGATACCACCGGCACACCCAAAAGACGCTGGAGTGCAGCGATATCAACCGTTATCTTCTTTTCATGGGCGGCATCCATCATATTGACCGCAACGATACACGGCACACCCCGCTCCATCACTTCAAGGGCGATGTAGAGACCCCGATCGGTCTTCGTTGCATCAAGTACAATCATCACCGTCGCATCCGGATAGTCCCGGAGCATCCGGACAGCCACCTCTTCTGCTGCGTCCCGCGGTTCCAGTGAGTAGGTGCCCGGCACATCAATGATGGTGTAGGTATGCCCGCCCTCGATGAAGGTCCCGCTGGTAAAGTCAACCGTTGTGCCGGGGTAGTTTGATACAACAGCATTTGCACCGGTCATCCGGTTAAAGAGAGCGCTTTTACCCACATTCGGGTTGCCGAGCATCAGAACTGTCGTTCCCCCTTCCGGTAGCACAACGATCTCCTCCGGCCTCACGCCTGTCATACATCCGTCCCGGTCTCTGCCACGATCCGTGCAGCCGTCTCAAGGCCCATGGCAATCTCCAGCTCACCGATGGAGACGACCACCGGCCCTTTTATGGGCTGTCTGGTTATCATCTTCAGCTCCCTGCCAATCCGGAGCCCCATGCAGTTCAGGTCATGCGCAGGCGTATGGATCTCCCGGACGACCGCAGTTTCGCCAAACGGCAAATCGGAGAGTTTTATCAGCATTATTCCACCTTCACAACCTGAATATTCCGGGCCATGCACCGGCCGAGGGCCAGCGTACTGCCCCTCACCTCCACTGCCACCGGCCCGCATGATGACGATACCATAGTAAGCATGCACCCTTCCGCAATACCCCGCAGGGCCAGTTTCTGCCGGAGACGATGTCCCCCCTCTATCCCCGTGACACGTCCCCGTTCACCGGGATGCAACTCGTTCAGGATCATAACAGTCTGCTATTATCTCTCTCATTCGGTTGGTATCAAAAAGGGCCGAAAGAAATTCGGTTTTTTTATGGAGCAGGGATTTGATTCGGAAATCAGTTGGCAAACCGAAAAAACGGAGGGGGTTTGCGCCCGGTTCTGCTGTCATCCCATCCCCCGCCCAAATACATTTGAACACCCACCGCATATGCACGCTCATGATGCCTGACACCTTCCCCTGTGAACTTATCAGCTGGGAACGCTCCGCAGCGCTCGCACAACAGCTTGCACACACCATCCGGGATGCCGGCTATACACCCGACATTGTGGTCGCCATCGGGCGGGGCGGATATGTCCCGGCACGGGTTGTCTGCGACTATCTGCTGCATGAGATGCTCACCAGCATCAAAATCGAACACTGGGGAGTGGCCGCCGAAGAGAAGCCGGAGACCGTCGTCCGGTTCCCCCTTTCCATCGATGTGACCGGCGCCCGACTGCTGGTGGTCGATGATGTGACCGACACCGGAGACACGCTGAAAGCAGCAGTCGCCTATCTCAGGGGATGCGGGGCAGCTGAAGTCAGAACCGCCGTGCTGCAGCACAAGGACACATCAGGATACCTGCCGGACTATTACGCAGAGCAGGTTTTGGAGTGGCGCTGGATCATATACCCGTGGGCGGTTTATGAGGACATTTCGGGATTTGTGGTCCGCGTCCTTAAAAAGGGACCAGGCACCGCAGAAGAGATAATTAAAGCCCTCACAGAGGATTTCAGCATCACCACGGATGCAGGGATAGTGAGAGAAATTTGTGCAGGCCTTGTCCGGCGGGGCGATGCGGAGGAGAGAGACGGGAGGATACAGATACCCGGCTAAACCCCCTCCGGGACCAGTAACACAAAAATCCCACATCGTAAGATTTAGGTCAGGAAAGAGCATCTGTATGTAAAACGGATGCCTGCTCCGGCAAGGATGCCGGTATCCGTACCCGGAGCACTGATGAACACAGCAGAAGTACACCCCATCGGCATCGTCCGCTCCCCCCACCAGCCCCGCGGTGACGCCCCCCGGCAGGGACGCCTCATTCCCGGGGCTGAGATGGATATCGAGATCAGAGAAGAGTACCAGGACGGCATCGGTGATCTGGCAGACGTCAGCCATCTCTTTGTCCTCCTCTGGTTCGACCGGGCCAACAGGAACACCCTCATCGCACACCCGCCGTGGATGGAGGGAAGCCGGCCGGTCTTTGCCACCCGCTCCCCGGACCGCCCGAACCCCATAGGCCTTGACATCGGGAAAATAGTCAGTGTCACCGGACGGACCATCCGGGTGGCAGGGCTCGATGCACTGGACAAAACGCCGGTCCTCGACATCAAACCCTATGCTCCGTCCATCGACGCCATTTTGGATGCAACGGAACCATTCCGGATCTTACCGTGATTCCGGAACCCGGCTAACGGCGACTGCACACCCGCAGGTTCAGCTAACTCATGAACGCATTTCTTCCGGAGACAGCCTCCCTTGCCATAAGCCTCCTCGCCGCTACCATCCCCATGATGGCAGCCGGCGTCTTTGCAGCGGAGCTCATCATGGCATTCAATGCGACCGCCCGGATATCCCGCATCTCCCGGCCGCTCACCACCTGGTCCAACCTCCACCATGAATGCGGCATCTCATTCATGATGGCCTTCATCTCCCCCAAGGCTGCAAACGCGATGCTCGCCAAATACCACCGGGACGGGACCATCACCTACCATGAGATGGTGATTGCGGCGCTGATGAACTCTTTTCCCAATGTAATGATGCACTGGCGCTACCTGCTCCCTGTGTACATCCCCCTGCTGGGCCTGACCGGCCTCGTCTATTTTGCCATTCTGGTTGCGGTCGGCATCATGAAGACCGTGATCGTGATGATCGTTGGGCGGCGGATCCTCCCCGCACCTGATGAGCAGGACGAACAGACAAACCGGCCTGCACCACGGCCAAAATGGAGAAAGGGGGTGCAGACAGCACTAAAGGCGTCCGCCGCATCGTTGCGCCATATCCTCGTCATCAGTCTGCCTACGATCGTCATCGTAGCCGCCCTCATCACCCTCGGATTCTTTGACAGCGTGGCTGATGTGATGCAGGGCTTTGGTGCGTGGTTCCCGGTCCCTGCCGCAGGCTTTGCCATCATCGCCGCCCAGTTTGGCTCGTTTATTGCAGGCGCAAGTGTCGCCTCCACCCTGCTTGCCGCAGGCACCCTCTCCCCGCAGGAGATCATCATCACCCTGCTCGTGGGAAATATCCTTACCAGCGTCACCCGGGCCATCCGCTGGTATGGCTCCTCCTATGCGGCCATATTCGGCCCGCGGACAGGTGCTGTCATTCAGGCCCTCTCCACCGGTCTCCGGGTGGTGGTCATGATTGCAATCGTGGCCGTCCTCTCCGTCATGTGGTAAGAAGGAGGCGAAGCACCCCTCTTTTCTCTTCCATGCCTGCCCGATACGCAGGGAGAGTGCTCGGCAAAGATGTTTTACCGCCCCGGGCAATCCCTCTCCCGGGAAAAAGACCAGGGAATAGGGAAACAATATGCCATACACAGAGACAGAAGAACTCCCGGCACGGGTGAAGTCCCGCCTGCCGCTCCATGCGCAGGAGATTTCCTGGCCGCATTCGACAATGCATGGGAAGAGTATGCAGACCCGGGCAAACGCCGGGATGACGAGAGCCGGGAAGAGACTGCCCACCGCGTTGCCTGGGCCGCGGTGAAACGATGCTACCGGAAGAATCCGCAGACGGGCACATGGGAGAAGAAGAAGGCAGGGTAACAGGGAGAACGGTATCCAGGGCGTGTCTGCTGCAAAGAGACACGGTGCCCTCAATGCACCTTAATAATTCTGTACGGGAGATTTTGGGAAAAAGAACGGATATGACCGGCTGAAAACCACGACAGTTCACGCCGTTTTCAGACAGACCAGCCCCATCCGTCTAAGGGTATCTATTCCTTATCGGGAATCGCGTCCCGCATCACCCGGAAGGATGCGCCGAGAATGCCGGTTCTGCCGACGAGCCCGGCAATGCTGATGGCATCCCGGATCTGGTCACGGGTGGCACCCTCTTTGAGGGCAGCGCCGATATGGACCTTCAGGCAGGCGTTGGCGCCGATGGCAGCAGCTGCTGAAACAGCGATCAGCTCTGCTGTTTTACGGTCCATCGATTCCGGGTTGAAGGTGTAGAGATCGCCGAGCCCGTTGAACGCAAAGGAGTCAGGCCGTTCCCTGAGGATGGGCAGGATAAACGGGACAACCCCGAGGGTCTGCTTAAAATCATCCATGATACCGTCGCACACGTCTTCTTTGTTGACGAGGAAATCGTCTATCGTTTTCTGTGTCTCTGGATTCATCTGATATCCTGTACCGGTATGTCATACTCCACCATAGATGCAACCACTCAGGCAATCCCCGTTCTGTGCACTTCCGGTCTTTTCAGTCGCCATATCCTTCCGGCCAGTGTTTTTCCGCACCGGCAGAACCAGGATTCTGAAAAAGAGGCTGAAAAGACAAGGAACCACTCACAAAGAAGATACTGCATTCCGCATAGCAGCATAAACAGTCACCCGAATCAGGACGGGAGAGAGACTGAACAGTTCATAAAACAGGAAAAATCCATGCCGTATCAGGCGAGACAAATAGAGTATGGCACTAAACGCATGGCTCTCCCTTCTGGTGGCAGGCATCATGGAGACCGGATGGGCAGTCGGCCTCAAATATACCGAAGGCTTCACCCAACTGCTCCCGTCCGTCCTCACCATCGCCCTGATGGGAGGCAGTTTCTACTTTCTCTCAAAGTCACTTGAGACACTGCCCATCGGCACCGCCTATGCCGTCTGGACAGGCATTGGTGCGGTGGGAACCGTCATTTTAGGCATCCTTCTCTTCGGTGAGTCACGGGAGCTCCTGCGTATCCTCTGCCTTCTGCTGGTAATCTCAGGGATTATCGGGCTGAAACTCGTCAGCGGGGAGTGACAGGGAGAAACGAAGGGGAGGCATGCAGCGAAGAAAGGGAGAAATAGAGGCAAACCATGCCTGCCTTCACCGCTTTTTGTTCTCCTCAAACCAATCCCGGAACAGGGATTCATTGAACGTGATCGGCTGCATGAAATACAGGACCATCCGCGGCAGAGTAACCACCGACTTCAGGAGGAGGGAACCGCATCTTTTCAGGAGAGACATGGCCCGGACAGAAATCACCCCCGTGATTCAATATAGCGCAGATATTCGCTGTACAGGGCGTCCTCATATGCCCCGGCCTTCTTTGTCGGGACATAGTTTGCCGCCTTCACCGCCGCAAGAAGCGCCTCTTTTACCTGTACAGGGCCGGAGAGGTTCAGCCCTGCGACCTGCTTCAGGATCTGGTCAAGGCCGTTGATGCCGACCGCTTTGCCATCCACCATGATCTGTTGGACATCGCCTGCCTTCGAAACCATGCCGCCGCAGACCGTACAGTACTCCCCTTCGTCATCCACCATTTATCTCTTCACCCCGTTCTTTGCCCACCACTTCATCCAGGACATCATCCCGCCGGTCACCCCACATTCGACCCGGATCTATGCCCGGATCATCACGAGCATCATCTTAAACCGCGTCACCGCTGAAAGGGCATGCGGTGCATTCGCCGGGAAGATGATGGTGTCACCCGTTTTCATCACATACGTCTCACCGGAGAGCCAGACCTCACACTCGCCGTCCAGGATCGTGACCACCGCATCAAAGGGAGCAGTATGCTCACTGAGCCCCTCATCCTCGTCAAACGAGAAGAGGGTGATGGTACCCACCGGTTTGTTCACGATCATCCGGCTTGCGACCGCACCCTCCTGGTAGTCCACGAGGTCTGCGAGATGCAGGACCTTCCCCTTCAGTTCATCCCGGTTATTTTCTGACATACCGATACTTCACCCCGGTATGGCCATGCATACCGTAATATCCGGTATTTGGCTCATAACTGCAATAAAGGGTTGTATGGAACAGAATGGTATCCGTCGGGATACCATGCCCGTTTGGTGAAGGATAACACCCGCTCACCTGCGCCAGGTATGCAGATGCTGGGAGAGATAATAGAAGACAAACCAGAAAAGGGCCGCCGCACCCGGCACCGGGAGGAGGAGACGGTCTGCCGGAATGTGATACACATACCCCCCTGCAATGACCACTGCCGCCATGGACACCAGGAACTTTGCAAACCAGACCGGCCGCCGGTCACGGGAATCCCCCGTATGGATGCCGCCCTTCAGGTGCAGAGAGGAGAACGGCAGGAGGGGCTGCAGGCCACTTATCGTGCAGCAGTCCTCTGCCAGATGGAGGATACTCCCAAAGAGAAGCCCTGCGTAGACGAAGAGGAGCACGTCCGTCCACAGGACCATCTGCATGCAGAGGATGCCTGTTACTGCAGAGATGGCAGCCACTGCGACAGACACCCCATACAGGGTATGGAGGGAACACCGGTGGCGCCCGTCAAACCGGCATCCTGTCACCCAATAAACACATCGCACGACGGATACAATCCCGATGCACACACAGGAACAGATGAAGCTGCCACAGCTCTTCAGATGCACACCCTGTGCGGCAACGAGGTCCGCATCCGGCAGATGGCTCCCCCCAAATACCCCGACAAGAAAACAGACACAGCACCAGAGGCATGCGGCAGTGAGATCTGACGATAAAAACGGTGAAATACAGAGGAGTGCAGTCGCCATTGAGAGGACAACATGGTCGTCTCCCCTCACCTGCCGATCACCGGCAGTCCAACCATACCTCCGCCCCTTCCGGCCGCCGTCGTCGGGATACCTCCAGATATTGCAGGCGGATACCAGCGAGAGCAGAAGAGATACATTGCATCACGGTTGATGCTGTCTGAAAATAAAGGCGATGACTGCGGCCCGAAACTGTTTTTGGCCCTGTTTTCTTCAAAAAAAGTGATGTTGTGGTCGCCGCACCTCAGAGGATGCGGGTGCCTTTTGTGGGTTTCGGCACCTTCACGACGAGCACCCGGAAGGGGGCTTCACTCCGGTTAAACCAGCGGTGCGGGATCCCGGCCGGACTCTCAACGAGCTGATCTTTTCCCACCACTTCCTCCTCGTCTCCGATCTCAACGACCCCGGTGCCTTCGAGGACATAGAAGAAGACGTCAACCGGCGTGATGTGTTTTTTGAGCTCTTCACCCGGCTGGAGCGTGATGACGACTGCCATCGCATGTTCGGTGTCATAGGCCACACGGGCATCCACCTGATGAGGGTTTTCGCCCACCGGCAGGCTGGCGATATCTGTGATCTTCATACGACTCCGGTCGTCCCGGAAGGCAATAAAGATGCCAGTGCCCGGATGGATACCACGCCATCGGCCGTCGTGCTTCGGTGCCCTGTCCGGGCCTACTGATCTCCCCAGTCCCCGGCGCCCTCCAGTGCCTGCCGGACGAGTGACCGCACCTCACCGGGGAAGCCGGACACCTGCCTTACGTCCCTTTTCCGGTCCATTCCGTCCGCCCATGCCGTTCCGGTGAGCGGGATCCCGGCGGTGGCAAAGAATGCTGTTGCAATCGCACGCAGAGGAATGAAGTTCACCTCGCCCTCCCGGCCGCAGACGCCGAAGAAGAGCCCGGCCTGATGGCTCCCCTGAACCACATCGGTAAGATTGCGGCGCGCATGGTATGCCTGGAAACGGTCAATGAGGGCCTTCAGGGCACCGGGGACACTGCAGGAGTAGACCGGGGCGCATACCGCAAGCACCCGGCAGCGCTGCACCAGCACAAAGACCTCGTCCATATCGTCGGCAAATGTGCAATAACCGGTGTTATAGCACTGGTAACATCCGATGCAGGGGTGGATATCCATATCATCCGGGTAGAGAACCTGCACCGTCCCCCCTGCCCGGTCCGTCTCTGCTGCAATCAGGCCTGCAGTCTGCCCGCAGTTCCCGTCCGGGCGGGGACTGCCCTGGATGATCACCACATCTGCCGTCTCTGCCGCCGGCAGGCACCGGGGATGCAGGCGGCTGAAATACTCCACCATATCCGTTGGATGTTCTGTGAACTCCCCCTCCCACTCATCTGCCTGCCTGAATGCAACGGATTTCGCATCCAGCTCCATTGCAGGCGTGTACTCATAGGTATTGGTGAAAAACTCCGTCACGGTCCGGCCTGTTCCGTCAGTAACCCGCACCCCATACCGCTCCATGCCGGGATACAGGTGGGTGAGATCTGCACTGACGCATGTAATCAAAAAGTCTCCCTGTGCTGTCTGCACCGTCCGCCGCTCCAGTATGATCTCCCGAATCATCACTCAGTTCCTGTGGGTCTCCCAAAAAAAACCGCACCACGGCGGTGGCCAAAGGATGAAAACGCGTACGTCATTCAGGCATCCCCATACCTCCAGGCCCCGGCCGGAATATGAATCGAAAAAGTGGCCCCCTCCCCTTCAGTCCCAACCTCGGTGATTGAGCACCCCGTGATGCCCAGCACTTCCCGTATGATAAAGAGGCCCAGCCCGGTATTTGACCCGACACCACGCTCGAAGATCCGTTCTTTCTGGCTTTCCGGCACTCCGACACCGTTGTCTGTCACCAGAAGCGTGCCTGAGCCATCCGCACCTTCCGTGAAGGATACATAAATATCCGTAACGGAGACGCCGTGCCGGGCCGCGTTGTCGAAGAGGTTATAGAATACCTTGACAAGCATCGTATCGGCATAAATCTCCAGGGCTCCCGTCATACAGGAGATCTGAATCAGACGGGGGTCAATGGCATCGGCCCCCTCTGCACAGGCCGCATTCACCTTCTGCCACCGGGGCGCCTTTACCCCGAGATCCTGGTAATCCCGGGTGAATGAGATCTGCCGGTAAATCCGCTTGGTCGCCTCAAAGAGCTTCTCGATATACTCATGGCCCGGGGCATCATCCGGCGTCAGCTCCTCAAGCAGTTCAGAGTATGAGAGCAGCACCTGCACCTGGTTCAGGATATCATGCCGGGTCATAGACGAAAGGATATTCAGCTTTTTGTTTGCCTCCCGCAGGGCCGCCCGGTAGCGGTGCATCTCAGTGATGTCCATGAACGACACCACGAAATTCATCGGTTCCCCATGGGTGTCCGAGATGACCGTGGCAGATGCCAGCAGATCAATCGTCCGCCCGTCTGCCGTCTTTCCGTGCTGCTCCCCGAACCAGTTTCCGGTCTCCGTAAGGTTCTGGAGTGCAGCCGCGGACTGCTCCCGGTCTTCACCCAGATCTATGATGGAGAGGCCCACCAGTGCGGTCTCGTCGTCATACCCAAGCATCTTCGTCAGAGCTGCATTTGCATAGCGCACGCTCCCATCCATCGAAAGCAGGGCAATGCCGTTCTGCGTCGCCTCGATGGCCGCATTCTTCAGGTGCAGATCCCGTTCTGCCTCGCGGATATCGGTGACGTCCTCACCGGAACTCAGGGTGCCGGTGATCATCCCGTCTGCGTTGCGTATCACCGTATTATGCCAGAGGATTCTCCGGTATTCACCATCCTTCGTGAGGATCAGATTCTCTGCCACCTCGTCACCGGGATGAACATCATCCGCCAGCAGGTGGTCAAGCCGGCTGATCACCGTTTTTCTGACAGGGGACGGCAGGAATGTGGCATACCAGTTCTTCCCGATGATCTCCTCCGCCGGATAGCCCAGAATCTCAGCCCCTCGCCGGTTTATGAGCTTTACCTCTCCGTTCCGGTCGATAACGATGAACATGACCGGGGCGAGGTCAAGGTATTGCTGTAGCAGGTCGCGTTCTTTCCTGACCGTCTCCTCAGCCTGCCGGACTTCACGAAAGAGCGTCTCATATGGCCGGCGGAAGGCGGAGACAACGAGCGCCTGGTATATCAGCGCAAAGGATGCCAGCTTAAAGAGATGGCCTGCAAAATTCGAGAGCCCATAGACACTGACGTAGAAGGTGAACGACAGTTCTGCACAGATGGTGAGGACGATTGAGGCAACGACCAGCCAGAAGATGTCATCCTCAAAGTGGTCACGGTGCCGCCACAGGAGATAAATAGCGCACGCAAGGAGGATACAGATGAGATACTCACTCACAATCTTAAAGAGCGTGAGACCCTCCCCCTCCACATAGCAGGCAGGAAAGAGGCCGGGAACAAAGGCAGCGGTCACGAGGACGGCTGTCGCCGCCGCATAGAGGCCAAGCACCCGGTATGGCTTCATCGTCCGGCTAAACATCAGGGGTGCGACCACAAGGGTGGCCGCCTCCATGTACCGGGCAATGATCCAGAGCTGGGTGGGCAGGTTTGGACCATACCCGACAAAGATATCCATTCCCGCATAGGCAAGCGTGTGGATGAAATCAATGCTGCCAATGAAGAGATAGGCAATCCCCACGATGAGGAGATAGGTATTCTGGAGGTACCCGCGGGTATTCCACACAATGATGAAGATGGCAGCAGCAATGAGAACCGAAAACATCTCAACGATGACATGAAAAAGCAGGAAACTATAGAGAGAGGTAAGGACGGCACCTGCAAGAAGCAGGATCAGAACCGCAAAAAAGATCCGGTTTTCTGAAAATAGCCGACCCGAAATACCGTGATCCTCATTTTCTGATGGGTTCATCTGTTCACCTTCTTCATTGCTGGTGTTCATCCTCTGGGTGCGGGGTAGAATAATAAAGAGATAATTTCTCCTGGATATGATAACATTACCTGATCCATATTCCAGGCGGGACATCTTTCAATGGAGAGAGATTACCCATTATTTTATCGATCCGGGCATGATACTCTTCGTATTCAGAAGAATGGCAACAACGTATGGATCATATCTGGAAAGGAATCCCAAATCAAAGCAAGATATAAGTATATCCCACACGAGATAGTTACTACATCGGGTACTCAATTCCCAAATATCTCATCCAATGCCTGAAATGTGGTGAATATCGTGCAAAAACTGATCCATTATCTCCTCACCATCCTCTTATTGATATGCAGTATTGCATATATCATACCCGTATTTGCCGGATGACTGATTACCCACAGGCGTACCTACCAAGAATGTTCCCGGTAATAATTGAGACCGCCTACCGCCGGCGAAGATCAAAAACCCAGCGTGATACACCAGGGGCCACATTGCCACACCGGCGCATCCCACTCACTACACATCCCATACCCCGGAATTTCGCCATGAGCATATCGGTCTCTTCCGGTACGGTAAAAGTATAGAAATGAATGATACCGCCCCGGCGAACCAGAGGAATAACCTCATCAAGAGCAGTATTCAGCCCGTATGGCGTGGGAACAATCGCACGATCATAGGCCTCCCTGCAGGACAACAGCAGCTGCATGGCATCACCCTCAAAGATGGTGACGGCATCCTGCACACCGTTTGTCCGGACATTCTCCCGGAGATACCCGCAGGCATCGGGGTTCATCTCGATTGCGGTCACCCGGGCACCCTGCTGTGCAGCGGGCACCACAAAGGGGCCGACGCCGGCAAACGGCACCAGCACCCGCTCACCTGCCCGCACGCATCCTGCCACCCGGTGGCGTTCAAAGGCAAGGCGGGGATTGTAAAAGGCGGTCTTCACATCCAGACAGTAGGTGAAGCCATACTCACGGTGAACGGTCTCTGTGGATTCCCTGCCATAAATAACGGCATAGCCAGCCGTCCGGCGGGTGCCCGCCACCGGGGCCGTGCGCATACAGACCGACCGGATGCTGTGGCGTTCCTCAGCGACGCACCGGCCGATCACCTCACGGTAGGGCAGAAGGGCATCAGGCAGGGAAACAACGGCCACATCCCCGATGACATCGTAGTGATCCGGCACGAGACAGGCCATATCCGGGGGCAGACAGCCTCCACAGCGGGATGAAAGTGACATCAGTATCTCTCTATGTAGCCGCAGGAGACGGATAAACCATCGGATATCCACCGGTTACAGAACAGTCACGGATCATGTGAAGCCAAGATCCTCTTTTATGTCCTGCAGGGCGGCGACCGAGAGTGCATAGTATGCAGACAGCTCCATATATGCCTCAATCTTTTGGATGCGTTCGCGGCTGCACCCAGCGGCAAACGCCCGGTCCTTCATCTTCTTCTTCACCGTCTTTGCCGTGACATCACTCAGCGAACCGCCCTTCACCATGGCGCAGGCAATCACCAGCCCGGATATATTATCTGCGGCCGTGAGGGCGGTATCCACCGGGGTGTCGGAGTCCCCGTATTTCCGGTAGTTGTGCCGCTGCACCGGACCTGCCACCTCTTCGCCGAAGCCTGCGGCACGGAGCAGAACCGCCCCCGCATCTCCGTGACGCTCCATATCCTCATTCACCTCCTCATAGTCGATGTCATGCAGGATGCCGATCACCTCCCAGAGGTCTGCATCCTCCCCCAGCGCACCCGCCGATGCACGCATAATGGCGGCGGTGGCACGACAGTGGGCGATGAGGCTCTCCTTTGCCACATGCTCCCGGAGGAGCAGGATGGCATCATCACTCTCCATGGAAAAAGGATGTACGGCCAAAGGGATAAAATTCGCCATCCGAACGGCGGCGGGAGAAACCATATATAATCACAGGATAAACCTCGCATACCATCATATTCCCGGTTTTTCCCCGTCATACACCGTTCTGTATCTCCACCAAAACAGAGAGAAAGGGCGCATAACGGGCCCGGAGGATAGTTTTCATGAAGCAGGCATCAATATCCCTACCCCGACAGACCGTCACCGAGATCGTCTGCCACCGGAGTTTTGTGAAACTGCTCGACTTTGAGGCCGGGGAACTGCAGGCACTGCTTGCCCTTGCAGGACGGCTCAAGGCGGCAAAGAAGAACAAAAATGAACGGAAATACCTGGAAGGGCGCCAGATAGCACTCATATTTGAGAAGAGCTCCACCCGGACACGCTGCTCGTTTGAGGTGGCGGCACGGGATCAGGGTGCCCACGTCACCTATCTCGGGCCGGAAGGCTCCCAGATCGGTCACAAGGAGTCCATCAAAGACACTGCCCGTGTCCTCGGGCGCCTCTATGACGCAATCGAATTCCGTGGATACTCACAGGAGAGCGTGGAGACACTCGCTGCATATGCCGGTGTGCCGGTCTATAACGGACTGACCGACGAGTTCCACCCTACCCAGATCCTCGCTGACGTGCTCACGATGACCGAATCCACCGGTCGACCGCCGGAGGAGATCTCCTTCTGCTATCTCGGGGACGGCCGCAACAATATGGGCAACTCCCTGATGGTCGGTGCGGTGAAGCTCGGGATGGACATCCGAATCTGCGGGCCGGTCTCGCTCTGGCCTGACAAAGACCTGACGGCCACCTGCCGGGAGATTGCTGCACGAACCGGGGCCTCACTGACCCTCACCGAATCCGTCCCGGAGGCCGTCGCCGGCGTGGATTTCGTCTACACCGACGTCTGGGTATCAATGGGAGAGCCAGAAGAGGTCTGGAACGAACGCATTGAACTGCTCCTGCCGTATCAGGTGACGATGGGGATCATCAAAGCCACCGGAAACCCGGACGTGCGCTTTATGCACTGCCTGCCCTCCTTCCACAACCGGGACACCGAGGTGAGTGAGGAGCTCTTCCGTGCAACCGGCCTTTCCGAACTGGAGGTCACCGACGAGGTATTTGAGTCGCCATACTCCATCGTCTTCGACCAGGCCGAGAACCGCATGCATACCATCAAGGCCATCATGGTGGCAACCCTCGCCGATGACGCCTGCGTAAAGAACGGAGGCGGAGCTCAGAACCGATGAGGATCGTGATCGCCCTGGGGGGCAATGCCCTCCTGCGCCGGGGAGAACCGATGACCGCAGCTGCACAGCGCGGGAATGTCCGGACGGCAGCAGAGGCGATTGCACCGGTCGCATCCGGCCACGAGGTCCTCCTCTCCCACGGCAACGGCCCTCAGGTAGGCCTGCTTGCCCTTCAGGCAGCAGCTGCAGGGAGTGGAGATAACGCGGTTTTCCCCCTTGACGTCCTCGGGGCCGAGACCGAGGGGATGATCGGATACCTCATTGAACAGGAGCTCGGGAACCTCCTCCCGGAAGACCAGCCCCTTGCCACCCTTCTTACGATGGTGGAGGTGGCAGCAGACGACCCCGCCTTCACTCACCCGACAAAGTTCGTCGGCCCGCTCTATACCCACCAGGAGGCAGATGCCCTTGCAGCAGCACATGGCTGGTCATTCCGGCAGGACGGAGAAGCATGGCGACGGGTAGTCCCGTCACCGGAACCACTCCGGATCTTTGAAATACGCCCCGTCCGCTGGCTGCTGGAGCACGGGACCGTCGTCATCTGCACCGGAGGAGGAGGCATCCCGACGATGTTTGCCCCGGACGGAAGACGAGTCCTGACCGGAGTGGAGGCAGTCATCGATAAAGACCTCGCAAGCGCCCTCCTTGCCCGGGAGACAGAGGCAGACCTCCTCATCATGGCAACCGATGTCAACGGCGTGTACGAAGACTGGGACACCCCGGCCGCACGCCGCATTGTCTCCGCCCCACCGGAGGCCCTCGGTGCAGGGACCTTCCCCGCAGGGTCAATGGGGCCGAAGGTCGAGGCCGCCTGCCGGTTTGCCCGCACTCCCGGAAAACGGGCCGCGATAGGGGCACTTGCCGATATCCCTGCTCTGGTGGCAGGAACCGGCGGCACTCAGGTATTCACCGGCGCACCATACCGGACAACAGCCGGTGACCGGAATGAGGAAGCAGGAGAGGAGCATGCCTGATTTTGGTGTCTACTCAGAGACAGGCAGGCTGCGCACGGTGCTGGTTCACCGTCCGGGCGACGAACTGCGCCACCTCACTCCCTCAAACCGGCAGACCCTCCTCTTTGACGATGTCCTCTGGGTCGACCGGGCCGCAGCAGAGCATGACGAATTCACCCGTCTGATGGAGGCGGAGGGAGTCAGGGTCTGCCACCTTGCAGACCTCCTCGAAGAGAGCATCCGGAAAAGCCGGGTCTGCCGTGAGGAACTGGCCGCCTCCGCCCTGCAGACAGCAGGTGCCGGGACGCCGCTTGCAGAGAGACTGCATGCATACCTCATGGAGAGTGAACCCGCCGCACTGGTTCACCACCTCACGGCAGGGCTCCGGTTTGCGGATCTCGCAGGAGAAGAAAACCGGCACATGGAGAGGCAGTCCCTGGTTGCAGCCGCAGCCGACGCTGACGGGTTTGCCATCCCGCCACTCCCGAATACCATGTACACCCGCGACTCCTCATCCTGGTTTGCAGGCGGCCTCACCCTGAACCCGATGTACTGGCCGGTCCGGCGGCGTGAGACGATGAACGCCGCTGCAGTCTACCATCATCATCCTGCCTTTGCCGGAAGAGACCTCCCTTTCTGGTACGGGGAAATGACCGTGGTTCCCGGCTGCCCGCCTGTAACCCCCGGGACTGCGTCCATGGAAGGCGGGGATGTGATGCATGCCGGTATGAGGAACGTGCTCTTCGGGATGAGCGAGCGCACCGGCCCGCAGGTCATCGAGACCGTTGCATCCCGCCTTTTTGCAGCAGACGCAGCGGACCGCATCATCGTCTGCCGCCTCAGCCCCGACCGTGCCCATATGCACCTTGATACGGTCTTCACCTTTCTGGACCCGGCCACAGCCACCATCTATCCCCCGGTGACTGATACGGCTCCTGCATTCTCCCTCTACCCCGGAAAAGAGACAGACACGGGAGAGACACCCTTCATCGTGGAGCGGGAGGAGAGTTTCACCGGGGCCGTGGCAGACGCCCTCGGCGAGAGGCATCTGACCCTCATCCCCACCGGAGGCGATCGCTATGAGGCAGAACGGGAGCAGTGGGACGACGGGAACAATGTGGTCGCCCTCCGCCCGGGTGTGGTCGTCGCCTATGCCCGCAATACCCACACAAACCGGAGCATGGAGAAAGAAGGCATCGAGGTGCTCGAGATCTCCGGTGCAGAACTCTGCCGGGGACGAGGCGGCACCCACTGCATGACCTGCCCCTTAAAACGCGATCCGGTATAGTTCCACAGGTGTTTGCCTCTTGTGTCTGGCATAGACCTAAATAGGGTGAACAATCGATAAAGCAACCAGCCGGTCTCCGGAGGGAGACCAGGCCGGATATCACGGGGGGATGAACTCTGGAAGAACAGATCATGTATACGTCACGGCCAGGGGACCCTGGCATTGACCGTAAATACGAAGAGGCCCTGGTCGCAGCAGAATCACAGTTGGGGCAGCTCCACCCGGCACGGGTGGCAGGAGAGGAAATTCATGCACGGGAGACGTTCACCGTCTGGTCACCCATTGAGGCGACGCTGAAGATTGGCGATTTTCAGCAGTGCGGGAAAAAAGAGACGGAGGCTGCTATACAGGCAGCGGCAGAGACCTGGGATGACTGGTCACAGACACCGTGGGAGGTTCGCACTGCCTGCATCGGGGCTGCCGCAGAACGCCTGGAAGCGGAGTATTTCCACCTGGCAGCACTCATTACCCTGGAATGCGCAAAGACGAGAAACGAGGCGCTGGCCGAGGTCGGTGAGGCGGTGGCACTGCTGCGCTACCATACCGATGTCATCCGGGACAATGACGGATTCCGACGGTCAATGCCCGCGGACACAAAGACGGACCGCTATGAGAGCGTTTTGCGCCCCTACGGGGCATGGGCGGTCATCTCACCCTTCAACTTTCCGCTGGTCCTGGGGGCGGGAGCGGCAGCAGCGGCTCTTATCACCGGCAATACAGCCATCATGAAACCGGCCTCTGCCGCACCCCTTTCCATGCTCACTTTCTGCCGGATTCTTGAAGAGGCGGGCGTACCTGCCGGGGCGGCAAACTGCATCACCGGGAGCGGACCGGCCTTCGGAAAGGCAGTCTCACGCTCACCCGCCATTGCAGGACTCACCTTCACCGGATCGCGGGACGCCGGCATGTGGCTGCGCAGGGAGTTCACCACGCACCAGCCGTATCCAAAACCGGTGATCCTTGAACTGGGCAGCAAAAACCCCTGTATCGTCACCGGGCAGGCTGACCTCAGGAAGGCTGCGGAGGGGGTTTGCCGGGGAGCGTTCGGCTTCGGTGGACAGAAATGCAGCGCCACTTCCCGGGTGTATGTTGAACAGCCGGTCTTCCCTGTCTTTGCAGAGATGCTGGCAGAACGGGCAGCACGCTGCACCACCGGCGACCCACGGGAAAAAGGCGTATTTATGGGCCCTTTAATCAACCGTGCTGCAAAGGAGCGGTTTGATGCGGCGGTTGCGGCCGTTTCTGCGGCCGGGGGCGAGGTCCTCACGGGTGGCAGGAGTTACTCCGGGAAAGAGACGCACGGCGCATATTTTGCAGATCCCACCATTGTAACCGGTATTTCACACGACCACCCGGTGATGAGGGACGAACTCTTTGTTCCGCTGGTGGCGCTGGCTACGTTCACCGGAATGGATGAGGCCCTCAGACTCGCCAACGACACGGAGTATGGCCTGACCGCGGGCATATTCTCAGAAGACCCGGCAGAAGTGGAGGAGTTCTTCTCCCACATACGGTTCGGAGTCTGTTATGCCAACCGGAAAGAAGGGGCAACCACCGGCGGGTGGCCCGAGTATCAGTCATTTGGCGGATGGAAAGGGAGTGGATCAACCGGACGGGGAGTTGGGGGGCCGTATTATCTCCTCTCCTACATGCGGGAACAGGCACAGACGAGGATCGCCGGGTGATACCAATGATGGAAAGTACGCATAAAGCAATTGGGAGGTGGCATTCCGCGGGCCTTGGAGAGGCGATATCCTGGTGCAGGGCCTGCAACGAACGGGGCATTCCCTGTATTATGCATCCCCTGGGTGAATATGCAGAAGACCGCCAGGCAGCCGAGGAGGGCACGCGGGCATACGAGGACTGCATCTCCGCCATCCACCGCCACGGACTGGACGCATCGGTGGCAATCAAGCCATCCGCCATCGGTGTTACCCTGCAGTCAGAGGCATTCCATGAATACCTCGAACAGATTCTCTCCCATGCCATGGCAAAACGCGTCCCCACCGGAATCGATATGGAGGGCACGCCGCTCGTGCACGACACCATCGAAGCCGCCTTACAGGCAGCGGAACAGGGATACTCCTTCACCCTCACCCTGCAGGCATATCTGAGGCGGACACCGGCGGATATCAGCCGGGCAGCAGACGAAGGGATCTCTGTGCGTCTGGTGAAAGGGGCGTATCTCGGTGACCTGCACCAGCGTGATGAAATCGTAGCGGCATTCCGGACGCAGGCATATCTTCTTGCCCGCAGGCACCCCCAGTTTGCTGTCGGGACCCAGGACATGGACCTGATCCGGTGGCTGCAGGACTCCATCCCCGAGGCACGTACACGCATCACCTTCGGATTCCTGAAGGGCCTTGGGACCGAGACAATGCTCGGAATGGCAAACTCCGGATGGAAAGTGCATGAATACCTGCCCTATGGGAATGACCACGGGTCATATGACCGCCGGCGCGAGATCTATCTCGCCGCCCTCGCAAGTGCCCGGATACGGCCGCTCGTCTGATAATTGGCCGCTGTTCTCCGCCAAAAATCCCCCCACCCACCCTTACTGACCAGCAACATTCTATACTATCGTCAAAATAGTGTACGGTACAGTGCGGAGTGCATCCATAAACTCTGGAGACAAGCATGAGACCAGATACCACCATCATTGAAATATTCACCTTTTTCCTTGCCATTGGCATCATTACCTGCCCCGGATTCATCTGAAATACCGGGCAGGCATCCACCTCATCACTGCAGGTGCCATCCTGCAGGCCGTGGGATCTGGGTAAATCCACCTGAAAAAGAACAGACCCCGGCATCCGGCCGGCCGCATCCACCGGTGAGTTCTGACCATCTGCCGCAAAGAGACCTTTTTTCCCACCCATCCGCGGCAGATGCGGCAAAGCTAGTTATCCCTTCACCGCAGACCATTTCGTATGGAAGCCGAGGAGCATCCCCGCATGCAATACCGCACCGTCCCCAGGACGGGAGACCAGCTCTCGATACTGGGATTCGGGGCGATGCGTCTTCCTATGAAAGGACGTGCCATTGATGAGGAGCGGGCCACCGCCCTCATCCATATGGCATTCGATGCCGGGGTGAACTATATTGACACTGCCGTGCCCTACCACATGGGTGCCTCAGAGGCATTCGTCGGCCGGGTGCTCGCCGGGAAATACCGAAAGCAGGTAAAGGTCGCAACCAAACTGCCGCCGTGGACAACACACCGCCGTGCTGATATGGATGCGACCCTCAACGCCCAGTGCTCCCGTCTGCAGACCGGCTCCATTGACTATTATCTGCTGCACAGCCTGAACCGGGAGAACTGGGACAGACTGCTCGGCCTCGGCGTGATGGACTTCCTTGACAGAGCAGAGGCGGACGGTCAGATAAAAAATGCCGGTTTCTCCTTTCACGGCGACCCGGAGACCTTCCGTGAGATCGTGGACGCCCGGGACTGGACCTTCTGCCAGATCCAGTATAATATTCTGGACGAAGAGCATCAGGCAGGGACAGCCGGACTCCGGTATGCCGCCAAAAACGACCTGGCCGTGATGGTGATGGAGCCCCTGAGAGGCGGGATGCTTGCAAACGCCGTCCCGCCTGCGGCACAGGAGTCCTATGACGCTGCTACGGTGCAGCGAAGCCCGGCCGCCCATGCCCTGCGGTGGGTGATGAACCACCCGGAGGTGACCGTCGTCCTCTCCGGCATGAATGACGAGGCACATCTGAGGGAGAACCTGCAGACCGCCCGGGAGACCCTACCCGGTTCTCTCACCCCGGATGAGGCGGCGATGATAGCGGGGGCACGGGATGCCTGGCGGCGGGCAATGCGGGTTCCCTGCACCGGATGCGGCTATTGTATGCCCTGCCCGTTCGGCGTGAATATCCCGGAGTGTTTTAATCTCTGGAACAACCACTCTCTGAGGGAAGAGAGGCGGGGCGCAAAAACAGAGTATGCGGTCCGCCTCGGAGGGGCGCTCGGGGATGCTCCCGGAAATGCCGGGCTCTGCCGGGCCTGCGGGAGGTGTATGACACACTGTCCGCAGCAGATCCCCATCATCGATGCCCTCAGTGAGATGCAGCAGATCTATGAAGGTCCGCTGTGGGGGGCGAAGAGATTCATCATCTCCCATGCCGCCGGGATGGCAACACGCATTCTGGCGCACCGGGCACACAAGGGACGTGAGACAGACAATGCAGGAATTACAGATTGAATGGAACGGCAGGACCGTGACCGTGGACGGCAAGATACCGACAGATACCGACCGGTTTGTTGAGTCGCTCGCAGATGAGATATGGAACTACAGCGGCTATACGATCACCAGCGGCTATGCCGCATCCCTCTTCGGCCATACCGGCCCGTGTGAGGAGGTGGAGTTTACCCTCCCCCTGATCTGTCTGGACCGCTTCTACTCCATGATAGAAGGCCTCTTTGAAGCCGGGTTCTCCGTGATGAGTCCGGGAGACGGGTTGGCATGGTACCGGTTGTTCCGCTCCGGTGCAGGCGTCCGCATTGCACGCAACGAGGAGTTCTTCCCCAATGTGCACATCCGGGCAAATCCTCTGCAGAGCGACCAGTATGCCTACCTCAAGCGCCTGAAGATCATGGTGAACGGCAAGCGCTTCTTTGCCGCACCTCTTGAACTCCTCATCCCCTTTATCCTGATGCCGGGCGACCGTGGCACACCCGAACAGGCAGCATACCTCTATACGACCTGCAAAGAAGAGATCAATGAGATTGATCTCCGGAACTGGATGGACCATCTCGGCGTTGACCAGAAGCTCCTCCCCGTATAATTCATTTTTTCAGAGAACGGTTAAGGGAAGGGCAGATTCAGCGGTTTCATTCATTCAGATTCACAGAACGACCCATTTTCCGCCCTGATTCACATTTAGCACATTTTGTATCACAATATGAAAAGAAATTAGCCAGACAAATAATTTGAAAATACAAACAAATATCACCCCTCTCCTGACAACAGTAACTAATATGCCCCGGACACAGAACATTCAGGAATACAAGGAATCACCGATAGGGCCCCTGCGATCACTCGTCGCCTGTGCCGCAATCTTTGTGGTTCTCTTCGGAATCACATTATTTACCGATCTCTTCTCCGTCATCCTGCTCGGGCTTGTAATGGCGTTTCTCGCAGCCCCGCTCCTCTTATGGCTGGGAGAGAACAAGGTGCCGACCTGGGCAGGCACCGGCATTATCACCCTGCTGTACCTGTTGATCGGCATCGCCCTCTTTGTGCTCACCATCGTCTCACTCATGGTCTTTGCCGGGGAACTGCCGCAGTACCAGGAAGAGCTGAACGCAAACCTTGCAGGGCTTAACGCATTCCTCGGAACATACGGGTTTTCCATATACGACATCATTGGATCAGACACTTTCAAACTGGAGAACCTCATCGAGCCGGCAATGACAATCGCAGGTGATGTGTCCGGGGTGGTCGTCAACGGATTCTTTGTTCTCGTCGTCACCGCCTTCATCCTGCTCGAACTGCCGACCCTGCAGGAGAAACTCAACCGCTCATTCGGTCCAAAGAGCAGTGTCAGCCGCAACCTGCCCACTCTCATCCGCAACACATATGATGTGATGGTCGTGCGGACAAAGACCAATGTCGTCCTCGGCGGATCCATCGGGGCATTCCTGTATATCATCGGCGTCGATCTCGCCATTCTCTGGGGGGTGCTCACCATCATCCTCAGTTATATCCCCTATATCGGCCTCTTCATCGCCTGTGTGCCTGCTGTCATCCTTGCCTGGCTGAAGTTCGGCTGGGGCGGCGTCCTCATCGTCCTCGCAGGGATTGCCATCCTCAACTTCGTCATCGAAAACGTCGTCTTTGCAAAGATTGCAGCAAATGACATGCGGCTCACCCCGCTTGCCGTTGCCATCGCCTTGTTGATCTGGACGGCGGTATTAGGCATCGTCGGTATGTTCCTCGCAATTCCTCTGACCGTCATCATGCGGACCCTGCTTGCCGGAGACGACCGCACTCGCTGGCTTGCCGTCCTGATGAGCGACGATGAGACAGATGACGGCATTGTCTAAAAAAAGGATTCCGGGTTTCCCTGTTTTCAGGAGAGAAGAGAGTGATTCTGCGGAATCTTCCAGTTTTCCTGCGGCACCGAAAGGGAGAAGACTGCACCTCCCTCCCCGGTACCGGTCTCCCGGATAGCAATGCCGGTGACTGAGAGTATCTCCCGGGAAAGATACAGACCATAGCGGGTTTTCATTCCTATCCCCCGTGAGAAGATCTTCTCTTTCAGGTCGTCCGGGATGCCGGTGCCGTCATCTGCAATATCGATGACAGCAGTGCCGTCCGGTTTTATGCTGCAGGATACGGTGAGGGACGTCACGTCACCACCGTGCTGCACAGCGTTCGTGAAGAGTTCATGCATCACACGCTCCAGCATCGGGTCGGCATAGACGTACAGGGTGCGGCAGGTGCAGGTGACCGTAAGTGCGGAGAATGCAGGCAGGGCAGCCATCCGGTCTGTCAGCTCCCCGATATGCTGCCAGGCAGGCGGCTGTGACCCAAGGTCCTCATAGTCACGGGTGAAGACGATCTGCCGTTCAATGGCAAGCGCCGCATCATTTATTTTTGAGAGCTGCTCCCATGTATCAGACTCGGGAGAGATTTCGCCTGTCATCTCCATGATGTCATAGAGCATCCGGATAACTGTCACCTGATTCAGAATGTCATGCCGGGTAACTGACGAGAGCATCGCAATCTTCCTCTGTGCTTCGCGTATCGCCTCATCTTTCTTCACCCTGTCGGTGACATCCTGGTGGACACCCACAACACGCAGTTCCGGATCCTTTTCCGGACTCCAGAATACCTGCCAGTGCGACCGGATCCAGACCCAGGTGCCATTCTTATGGTGCAGGCGCATTTTATAGGAGCCGGATGGATTTTTGCCTTTACTCCAGCCGGAGTAGAGGCTGAGATACCCGTCCCGCTCATCCGGGTGTACAAATTGCATGTACTGCTCTGCCGTGAAGGGCATCAGCTCATCCGCCCGATAGCCGATCATCTTTGCCCAGCGCCCGTCCACTGCCATCTCACCGGAACGCAGATTCAGGTCCCAGGCACCAAGGTCAGCACACTGGAGGGCAAGGTTGAGCCGTTCCTCATCATGCCGTGCCGAACGGGGTGGGATCCGTTTTCCGGAAGCAGGCGTAAGATGGATGCAATACCACTCCTTACCACCCTCTGCCGTACGGGAAACCATGACATCGAGGGCGGGGCCTCCATTCACAAGGCCGGAAGGAAGAGCAGAACAGGTGACTGTTCCGGCCTTCCGGGTCTGGAGAGAGAGGTCATCCCAGCTGACTGTCCTGACAGGGGAGAGAACCGACATGACCGGTTTGCGGGACAATTCATCCTGAGATTCACGTCCGAGAATCCGGGCTGCCGCTCTGTTGGCCCAGACGATTTCCCCGCCTGCATCTGCAATGAGCATGGCATGCGGTGCATTCTCACAGCATCCATGCCAACCGCCCGGAAGCGGCATATCCTTTCGTGCAGACAAACGTGATCACCTCTCTTTAGAGCAGGCAGGCACAGATGAACTCCCAAAATGAGGACTCAACGGACCTGCATACACAATAATCAATACTATGCTGACAGACTAAAAAAGGATCTTCATCCTGCCACCGCCCCATAGTGGTTTCCACACACTTAAGTACCCGGTGTAAAAGAAATTACTCACGATTACAAAGAGAAACAGCGATGCCCGGAAATTACCTTCACACAATAAAAAAGCATCTTCCCGATTACTTCCGGTTTCTCGGGCCCGGACTTCTGCTGGCAGTCGCGGCCGCAGGCGAGAGCGGCATCGCAGAAGCAGTGGAGATAGGTGCCCATTTCAGCTACGCGCTCATCTGGGCCATCGCTATTACCCTCGTCTATAAATTTGCATTCGTAAACGGTATCGCCCGGTACACGATGATCACCGGGAAGACGATCTTTGAAGGAATCCTCTCCATTCCCGGCCCGAAGAACTGGGGGGGCATACTTGTGATGGTCATCTATCTCCTCGAGATGTTCGCCTTTGGGGGCATGCTGATTTTAGGCGCCATCTTCATGGATTACCTTGTGCCGGGCATCAACTCGATTGAGATGATCATCTTCATCTCTCTTTCAGCCATCCTCATCCTGCTCTGGAAAGAGTCCTATGAACAGCTGGAGCACACCATAATTCTGATTGCTCTTCTGCTCTTCCTCGGCATCGCCTTCTCCCTCACGCAGTTCCCCATCTCCTTAACAGCAATGCTGCCGGGAATGGTTCCGAATATCCCGCCCAAATCCCTGCTCTCGATCATGGCCCTCATGGGCGCGGTCGGTTCGTCCCTGAATCTCCTCTTATACTCTATATGGCTCAAAGAAAAGACCGGTGATGAAAAGGGGCCGGGATTCTACCGGAAGGCTATCGTGGGAGTCAATCTTGACCTCATCATCGCCTTCCTCTTTGTGGGCATCATCACCATACTCTTCATGTCCCTTGGCGTCACCGGATTTTCCATCTCCTATCTGGCCCATGGCGAGACCTTGAGCGTCGATGCACTCTTCTCCCAGGTGCTCTATGTTATCGCCTCCATCCCGTACGGCCCCCAGATCTTCCTTGCGACAGGGTATCTGATCATGTTCGGTGCGGTGCTGACCGGGATGGACGGCCGGGCACGGGCCATCTCCGGGATTCTGCACACCGGATATGCAGTAAAATGGGGAGAGAAGACCACCTTCCGCCTCATTCTCCTACTCTTCACTGCCATCATCGTGAGTGGTGTCATCATCGGAGAGCCAATGGCACTGGTCCACGGGGTCTCGGCCATTGCGTCCGTCTTCTTTGCGGTGATGGGGTTCATTCTCATCTGGCTCAATATGGAGATCAGGGAGCCTGAGAGGCCAAACCGTCTCTGGACCGCCGTCATGACCATCGGCAGTCTCATCTTTCTTTTAATGGCCCTCTTTATGGAAGAGGGCATCATCATGTTCGGCCTGCCGCTTGCAGAACGCATGATCGTCGTCGCCTTTGTGATCTTTGTCTTCGCAGGCACCACCCTCTTCCGGGATGTCATCCAAGGGCATCCTACCTGGATCGACCGTTTATGGACAGTCCTCATCTTCGGGGCGCTCTCCATCTACGGCACCTTCCGCGGGATTGTGTATGAGGGTATCATCATCAACTTCCGTGACCTCGGCCCGATTCTCGCAGGCATCGTAGGAGGCCCCGTTATCGGGGCATGTGCGGGTATTATCGGTGCCGTATACCGCTACCAGATCCCCGGCATGGAGAAGACCGCCCTTGCCTGTGCGGTGGCAACCATTGTGGCAGGCATTGTGGCGGGATGTTTCGCACGAATGTTCCGTGGGGACATCACCTATCTCCGCGGATTCATCCTCGTCGCCCTTGTCGAAGTGATACACTTCTTCATCTTTGTGCCACTCTTCTCAGACATCGCCACCTTCGCTGAATTCCTGACAATCGTCCGGGTCACCCTGCTTCCGATGGTCTTTGCCATGACCCTCGGAATAATGCTCTTCATCTATATCGTCCGGATGAAAGGGTATTCCCTTGCCACCCGGTTTGAGGGGAATACCAGCGAAAAAGATGAGAATAAACCGGCACCCGACCGGGAGGGAGAACGATGAACAAAACACTCCTTGAATATCTGCCCTACATCTTCGCAGGTTTCATCTGTTGTTTCCTCATCTTCAGTGCGGTATTGCATACGCCTGATTACGGGGAGAATGAAACGATCAACATCGGCATCATGGTGCCGCTCTCGGGAGGCCTTGCGGAGTATGGCATGGACGTGAAGACCGGTGTGGACATGGCAGTCGATGAGATAAACAGCAAAGGCGGCATCGGCGGCAAAAAGGTAAGGGCAGTCTACAAGAACACCTGGGGATACCCGAACCGGGCGGCATCCCTTATGGAGGAATGCGCAGAGGAAGGGATACCCGTGGTCATCGGTGACATCACAAGCTCCGGAGCCCTGGCATGTGCAGAGGTCGCAGAAGAGAAACATATCGTCCTCATCTCGCAGGCGGCAACCACACCAGTCCTGAGTGAATACGGACCATATGTTTTCCGCACCATCTCATCAGATATCTATCAGGGGAGGGGCATGGCCCGGATCTTCCGGATATTCCACCCAGAGGCGAATAATGTTACTGTCCTCTATATCGACAATGCCTACGGCTCCGGCCTCGCGGAGTCATTTGTGACAGCACAGGATGACGGAGGATTTCACGTGCAGCAGGTGATCCCCTTTGAGGAGGGGCAACGCACATTTTCCAATGAAATCGCAGCCATCCATGCCTCTGAAACAAATGGCATTGCCCTCATCGCACATGTCACAGAGGCGGAGAATATCCTGAAAGAGGCCGAGGCACAGGGTCTTGACGTTGCCTGGGTCGGGTCAGACGGCATTGTGACCACCGAACTCTATTCCCATGTCGGCTCCTATGCAGAAGGGTTCATCGCCACAATGCAGTCAAGCGAAGTCCGTGACCCGACATTCATCCATGAATACCAGGTGCGGGCCAAAGACAGCACAGTCAACTGGATGGCCCCCTATTCCTACGATACCGTGATGATTGTGGCAGAGGCCATCCGGTATGGCGGATACTCGGCAGACGGCATCCGCGATGCATTCGGGAAGATCCGGCACCTGGGTGTCTGCGGCCCGAAGGTGTTCGAGGAGAACGGCGATATACCCCCCGCCTTTGATGTGATGCGGATAGAAAACGGTGTCTGGAAACGCGTCTCCTGGAAGGAGATCACACAAACCGGAACCACGAGTGAAGCCCCGGCACACTGACCAGGCCGCTCAATCCCGGATCACACGCGGATGAACAGGTGCGTCCACAGAGGAACAGTGTGCTGCACCCTGTACCGGAAAGGGTCAGATGCGACAGACACCGGGTGGTGTATCAAAACCCATGGATCTCCATAAAAATAACGCAGATTATCGATTCATTTGTATATTGAGAAGTATTCCAAACAGCAGACAGTGTGGAAGCAGTAATAAATAATTTTTCTCATTTTGACGAACATACGAGCCTTAATTGTAAATTCCTTTCAGATAATGTGCAGCCTGACATATCTATAAATAAAAGCAACACGATTCAACGCTTATCCACGCCTGGCAGGCCCACCGGGGGGCTTGGAAGGCCGTCGTGCGGGGAGATCATCAGGAGAGAGACGATGATAGCACAAAAAATGACCACAAAAACCAATGGAAAGGCATCTTCTGAGACAACGAAAATTCCAATCGGCAGGAATGTATTCATCTGCCCGATGCCGGTCACCATTGTCGGGACCCGCCTGAACAACCGCCCCAACTTTCTGACGGTTGGATGGGTGACACGGGTAAACGTGAGTCCCCCCATGATTGCCATCGGAATAAAAAAATCGAACGCATCGGCAGACGGTATCCTCATGCACAAGGCGTTCTCGGTAAATTTCCCCGGTACCGATCTCATTGAAGAGACAGACTATTGTGGCCTGGTTTCCGGCAGAGATAAGGATAAATCCCGGTTATTTGACATTTTCTACGGTGATCTGAAGAATGCACCCATGATCAAAAACTGCCCGATAACACTTGAATGTCTGCTTACCGAGACAATTGATCTTCCGACAAATTACCTCTTCATTGGTGAAATAAAAGGGGCATATGGCGATGAGAACTGCTTCACCAGCGGAAAGCCGGATGTCGCTGAAATAAAGCCCCTCCTCCTGACAATGCCGGACAATGCATACTGGGAGGTAGGCAAATACCTCGGGCGTGCCTGTAAAATCGGCAGAAATCTGGAGACCTGAAACTGAGGAAAGACCAAAACAGGAGATATCGGGGACAGCAGAGGAAGGGGCACAAGCGAAGTGCCTCCCATCCTGCATAACCCAAAAAAATCTATTATGTTCCACTGACAATGCAGGATTATACAACCCTGCAGATCTGTTTTGCAGGTGTGAAAACGGAGGTAAAGAGATGTGGGTGAGAGTTAAGCTCACTTTCCGCATGTCTCCTTTCAACAATAGTATTTTTCGTACTCGCCACCCAATAACCGTAATATCTTTTTCAATTCATCATTCAGATTCGTAATCCGCTTTATTCTCCGTTCTCCCTCGACGAATGAAAACTCCCTCACCCTCCTAAACAGGAAAAAGGTCCACTTCATTGTCGGTCTCTGTGTCTGCTTCTTTGTCTGGCTGGTGACGGTTTCACCAGACTGTCCCAGCTCCCTTCTCAGCCGGAATTCAGTCATCGAGTAGATGAACAGGCACAGTACCATGATCATCGCTAATGCCTGAATACGCGATGGTTTCTTTAAAAAGACCTCTGCAACGCGGAATGATTTGTCCTTCAGGAATCGAAATCCCCGTTCAACGGATCCCTGTCCTTTGTAGTTTGCCAGCAACTCATCCGCAGACATCCCTGTATCATTCGTTGCCAGAACGAAACGCCCGAGATTTTGGCGTTCCTGCTCGACTACGCTGTCATCGTATTCAATATCTGCAGTAATCTTATACGAATGAACCAATGGTTCACCGGCCTTCGGCCGGCCCCGTTTCTTCTCTTCTTTCCGTTGAACCGTAAGAATTTCGAGTTCGCTGAACAGATACTCTGGATGTTTGTCTAACCACTTCTCTGCTGCAATACGTGCGTCCGGTTCACAAGCGAATTCCTGTGCACAGACTTTTCGGAGAGATGTTTTCGCTCTCTCCAGATCTTTTACCAGATTCTTTTGAAACGTTTTATTCTGCTGTTCATGCATTGGTTCAGAATGATACATGACCCATTTCTGTCTGATCCCGGCATATTCACTGAAATATTCACTATAGGAATAGCGTTCATCAACGCACGGTGTAAACTGAAAATCTGATTTTATCAGTTCTTTTACGTCTTTGATGGTAACCGGCACACGGCTGATCCAGAACATATGCCGGCCTAAGCTCTGAAGATTCTTTTCAGTATAAAATGCAGCGTCAGCCACATGGTAGACTTTCTCTTCTGATTTCAGATTGCTCTGGAGTTTTTCAATAATGATTCTGAGCGTCTCTTTATCTGATTCATTCCCGGAAAAGGTCTGAAGAAAAAGGGGCACCCCGTGCTGATTTGATGCCATGCCCAGGACAAACCGTTTGAGATCCCAGCGGCCATCCTTCGGGTGGCCATAGGTAATCTGGATTTCTTCAGTGTTGAAATCGGATTCATATTCACCGGTGACACTGAAGTTAGTGGTATCAACGTGAACGCAATGCGAGCCAAATTCTGTCCGAAGAAGGCAGTTTGCAACGATTTCATTGAATAATTCAGTTGGACCATACTCTGCAATGGCATCCAGTGTTCTCCCGAGCACATCGTCGTTTATCTGTTCCCGGGTAATTCCCTCCCCAAGAAGCCGTTCAACGGCGATATCGTCAAAGAATTCCGGAAACAGATAAAGGCGGCGTTCGATGAATCCCAGACCATTGAGTACCATAGCTTTCACGACCTGAGAATGGGTGAGATTATGGTTCCGGGTCTTTGGTATTGCGGTATCGATTATATTCGCGATCCCAAGAGAATCGTAGGCTCCGGCAACAATGCCGAGATGGCCGACGGAAAGGATTGATTCGTCATCAAATCCGTCAATGAGGGGCATATTGTAGATATTTGCTTATACGTACATAGATCTTGCGGTGGATAATTGTGTTAATTGTGGATTTTAGTGCGGATGCTGGGGTTAAGACACCTGAGGGAGACATTCAGGATGCAGAAATTTTCCCGGATGAATACATAAGTCCCGGTGTTCTGCTGGCAGACGGTTCTGTTGTTATTGACATCCCGTTTTCGGGAGATTCATCGTATGACGATGAACCGGGACATGACAGAGAATCGTATGAAGACGACGACATATAGCCGAGGTATGTCCTGTCCCCGGATTGAGAAGCCGCAGTAGTGTTTATACAGAATGGTATGGCTGACAGGCATCACTGCAAGGCAGTATGGCAGGACAGCAAACCGTCTTTTCTTTCTTCAGGCTGCTCTCTCTCACTGTTATTCTCTTCTTCTCCCCGTTTGCAGAAGGATCAAAGACCAGTATGGATACGTATTCAGCGGATGATGGACCATCATTCTTTTTGGCACGTCATGCAGTGATTGATCGCAGGCACCACTTCTGGATCGCATTCGTTCTTCTTTGCCTGAGATGTTTCTGCAGCGGACACGTGCTGTATTCGGGGGCATCCCGGGAGGGATTGTCGACAGCATCGGATAAAAACGTACCATCTGACAAAGATCAACCCGGAAAGGATACCAGAATGCGTCTGATGAAGCACCCGCCGACATGCCATCGGAGCAGCCGAAACTGAAAAGCAGAGGAGAAGAGAACATCCCGTCTCCGTAGGAGAGAATGAGAGCACATACCCCCACACCATAAACTCAAATACGGTTTATCCCGGAGATCCACTCCACCAGGGCAAAAAAGAATATCTATTGTTCCCGGAGTTTCCCTCATGCCTTCCGGGCGCGTCATCCTGTATTATTTTCCGTTCAGGATTGACATTTGCGTCTTTTTAGTCTGCTTCATCACGTTCTGAAACCATGACACGTATATCATCGTGACCAGCCACATGCCAGGATGACTCATAATCCAGGCAGTAGACGTCAGACAGTGAGTACGAAAAGAGCTCATCACGCTCTTCCAGATCATACTCCCCCATTGGCTTCAGACACTCGAATCCGGTAATTCTCATGAACTCCATGATATCTCTACAAAATGATAGTCTCAGTGTCAGACATATAAGTCTTTCCGATTCGGCAACCCGAGATATGGAACGGAAATTCCAAAAAACAGATAAATATCGAGGAATATCCAGTCAATTCACCATCCACCCAATATTTGTAAAAAATACCGCCATCATACAGGCAATATATCAAAATAATCAAAAATAGACAAGCCTTTCCGGATCCAACAGCACTCCACCAGAATAGCCTATTTCAAGACCCCCCCAAAGAGGAGACAGACACACAAACGCGCACAGAAATAGGTCCCAAAAATGGCACTTGTGAGGGGGTGCCGCAGATAGCTATATAACTAAACCAGCACCCGCCCATCATGGCAGTCCACCCCCTTATCAATATACCGACATTTTTGCAGCATACGCCCTGCAGCAGGGCCGGAGATAAAAGATCCCGCCGACAGACCTTTCGCCCCGGAAGACACCCCCGCAAAGGGGTTCGACAGGCAACATCGTATTCAGAGCCCGAAGGTCCTCAGCAGGGATGCACGTATCGATTCTTTGGGATAGGCACCGGTGAGGCGCCCGGCAAGCGACCCGTCTGCAAAGAAGAGCAGAGTCGGAATGGCAGATATCCGATAGGTTCGCATCACCGCTGCATTCATGTCTGCATCACATTTCCCGAATATGACTACCCCCCCGAACTCACCTGCCAGTTCCTCTATCACCGGAGCTATCGTCATACACGGACCGCACCACTCCGCCCAGCAGTCCACCACCAGATACCGGTGAGCCTGAATGAGGTCAGTGATATTCATATCTGTCACTTCCATCACCGCACCGGGAAACCGGCCAGGGGAATGCATCAATTTCTCCATCTCTCTGAGGCGTAGTTCGCGCAGGCGTACGAGTTCATCCTCATCAGGATTATCATTGCCCATAAGGATACAGGTAGGCCCGAATGTACTTAACACTGCTGTAAGCGGATAGTTCACATCCAAAAACCCGGAAAACCGGCGCCTTCAGATGACAACATATATCAGGTTGTGAATCATAGTAGTATGACACACAGTTTATTGTGTAGCTCTGCGGAGCGAGGTGGGGTAGTCAGGAAATCCCGACGGGCTCATAACCCGTAGACCGATGGTTCAAATCCATCCCTCGCTATTTTAAGCATTTTATTCATTTTAACAACAGACATTTCGTTTTTTATTGTAATCTCTTCCATCCGGAACGGATAGTAATCAGGAGTATTGACGCCTCACGGAAACATCCCTGCACCATACTAATCCATATCAGCAGCCATAAGCCGGAAAATACCGTGGGAAAGTTCCGAAAAACTTCGAAAAAAAAGAGTCCGGTCATTCGCCGGAGAATGACTCCAGCCCCGCCTGATAGTGTTTCGCAACACAGGTAATCTCACGGGTGCAGCAATGCTCCTTCCCGATAGGAAGCGGGTATTTGCCTGTCAGGCATCCTGTACAGAGATCCTCTTCGGGTATCCCTATCGCACGAATAAGCGCTGTGATTGAGATGTGGTGCAGTGATGTCGCCCCGATGGACGCACAGACTTCGTCATTTTCAAGGTCACTTGCAATCAGTTCGGCACGCGTAGGCATATCGACACCCAGGTAACACGGGGCCTTGATTGCCGGGGAGCCGATACGCATGTGTATTTCCCGCACACCGGCATCACGGACAATATTCACCAGCCGCCGTGACGTGGTTCCGCGGACGATGGAGTCATCGATGAGGACCAGGGACCGGTCCTTCAGGTGGCCCCGGACCGGATTCAGTTTGATCCGGACGGCCGTCTCACGGTCTTTCTGATTGGGCATGATGAAGGTCCTGCCCATATACCGGTTCTTAATCAAACCCTCCCGGTAGCGGATGCCGGACGCCTCTGCATATCCTGCCGCATGGGCCATCCCGGAGTCCGGGACGGGGGAGACAAGATCTGCCTCCACCGGCGCCTCCTCAAAGAGGGAGTGCCCAATGCGGCGCCGCACATCATAGACAAGGCGCCCGTCAATAACAGAGTCCGGCCGGGCAAAGTAGACATACTCAAAGATGCAGTGCGCCCGGTGAGAGGCCTCTGCAATCTGATGCGACTCGATGCCACCCCCTTTCAGACAGATCAGTTCACCCGGACGGACGTCCCGGATAAACGAACCGCCAAGGGCGTCGATGGCGACAGACTCTGAAGCAACCACATGCCCGGTTTCGGTCCTTCCGATGCACAGCGGACGGATACCCAGCGGGTCGCGGAATGCCCAGATTTCATCGTCAAACATCATCACCACCGAGTATGAACCCTGGAGGCGCCGCATGCACATGCCAACGGCCTCTGTGACATCCTCTGAAACCCGGTACTCATCGGCGATGATGTTGCCGATTACTTCGGTATCGGTTGTCGTGCAGAAAATCTGCCCGCGTTTTTCATATTCCTCCCTGAGACTGATGGTATTGACAAGATTTCCGTTGTGGGCCAGCGCCACCTTCCGCCCCCGGAAGGTGAAAGTGAACGGCTGGATGTTCTCCGGTATCTTCTCTCCTGTAGTCGGATACCGGACATGCCCGAGACCAGTTCCCCCCTGCAGACCGCAGAGGATCTCCTTATCAAACACTTCCGCAACAAGGCCCTGACTCTTCGCTTTGTACAGTGTCTGGCCGTCAAACGTTGCAATACCTGCGCTCTCCTGCCCCCTGTGCTGCAGGGCGTAAAGCGCATAATACAGGGGGAATGAGACATCGCCTTCGTCGACGATGCCAACAATTCCGCACATAATAAATCCCAAAAATCAGTGAGTTGAGGGTTTAGAATTCTTATTCGTCCAGTTATACTTACGCAGGCGGGGAGACTTTCCAAACCCGCACGACGCACAGACTCCATGGCGCTTGTGGTATGAAATTTTACCACAGCGTCTGCAGACAATATGCGTTGTTTTCTGCCGTTTACCCATTGAGGGCGTGCCTTTACTCATTTTTTGTCACCAACCTGAATGATAGTTATTCCACGGACGGAGAGATGTAGATCACATTGTCTCCGCGGACAATTAAAGTGCCGCGTTTCTCAGCCACGCCATCAATATCTTCCTCTGCATTGTCGAGGACGAGGTTCATATGAACATCATAACCCTGGAGAATACCCCGGATCTCCCTGCCGCCCTTTAGACTGACGATGACCGGTTTCTGGTTAAGGGCCTTATCTAAAATTTCCAATGGTCTTCTGGTCATTAGACTCCCTGCTCTAATCGATGAGGATTAGTATAATTGCGGCAGTAACATACATAAATATAGCGACCGACCCCTTATGGGCGGAACACAAACCTAAAAAATACGTAAAATTACGGTGAATTGTAAAAATGGCGAAGATTAGCTCACGAAAAAGACATACAATACGAAAATCCGATCTCTCCCGTCTCTTCCGCGGGCTCGAAGAGGAGATCGGTGCTGAGACCGATCTCTTCCGGTCATCGACCGTAGAGGTGGTAGACACCACCGGAGACATCTCCCTGTATCTCATCGGAAAGAAGCCCTACCTGATGGAATACCAGGAGATGGTCTTTCCTACCCTCAGGGGTGCTATCGCCCACCCGTTTTCGGCGCGGAACGTGGTTGTTGATGCCGGAGCTGTCCGGTTCATGGTAAAGGGTGCAGATGTGATGCGCCCTGGCATTGTCCGCGTGAGTGGTGACATTCGGGCCGGCCATCCGGTCCTCATCATCGAGGAGACCTATGGAAAACCGCTTGCAGTGGGCATCGCAGAACTCGATGCAGCAGAGATAGAAGCGGCAGATACCGGCAAGATGGTCAGAAACTTCCATTACGTAGGGGATGAACTCTGGAACATCGAGATCTAGCGCGGGTCCGGAAAAAAGATACCATTAAATAAAATTCACTCTAAAACGATTTTCATGGCTAAATTTCTGGATTCCATCCTTGGCAAGGGTTCCTCATCTGCGGCAGAGTCAGATTATATGGAACTGGACCTTGCATCGTTTGAATCCGTTTCAGGGGATGCGTCACCGGCCTCTATGTATGTCAAGATCGCCGCAATAAATGACCTCAAGGACACACCCCGGGTTAAAGACGAGATCTATAACGGAAACATCGTCATTGTCGATGTTTCCAGACTGAAGATGGACAAGATCACCTATGAACGGGTCCTCAAAGACCTCCGGGCCGTTGCACATGACATAAACGGAGATATTGTCGGTCTTGGCGACCAGAAATATGTGATCCTGACTCCGATGTCTGTGAAAATTTCCCGCGATAAGATCGGCGGAGGGGTCTGAGGGTGGACAGGGTCATTCGTGCCCCGTGCCTTCAGTGTTCAGAAGAGATCGAATACCTGTATAAAACCGTAGAAATCCCTTATTTTTCCGATGCTCTCATAACAACCGTCATCTGTGGTTCTTGCGGGTTCCGCTCTGTCGATGTAATGATACTGGGGGAGAACGAGCCTGCCCGCTATACCCTCACAGTCTCTTCACCAGAGGACATGGAGGGGCGTGTAGTCCGATCAACGACCGGGACCATAGAAATACCGGAACTGGGCATTCTCGTGGAGCCTGGGCCCATCTGTGAAGGGTTCATCACCAATGTAGAAGGAGTCCTTGTCCGTATCGGAGATGTCATCGATCGCGTGATTACCTGGTCTGAAGGGGAGGAACTGGAGCGTGCCCGGGAACTCAAAGCAAAGATAGAGGAGATGCGCTCAGGCACCGTGCCCTTTGTCCTGATCATTCAGGACGAGGATGGGAACAGTGCAATCATCCACCCGGATGCAGAGAAGAGTGCATTCATCCCGTACGAAGACCGCCTGGAATAATCTTCATACCTTTTTTGTGATATCCGGTCCGAAACATAGCTTCGTCCCTGCATCCCCTGCTTTCTGCGGGTGGGGCAGGAAAGTGCAACCCGCAGGCCGGGCGGCACCTCGACAGCCGATTCAAAAATCAGGTCTATCACCCGATTACCACAGTAAATGGAATAATATACCGGAATAAGGGAAAACACCCGATTTCTCCATATATACCTCATATACTCCATTCAATTAGTACCAGTGCCGTAAAACACCGGACCATCAGTATCAAACCGGACGTCTCCCTGATCGTCTGGATACCAGAACAAACATACAACAAATACCGGCATTCAATCGACAGATAATGATTTAAAGCCATAACAACGACTATTTTTGGATTTAGAAAGCACCTGCCAGAAAGATATATATCACCCCATATGGCAGTATGCACCATCTAACACACAGGGGGTGGTTGGAAAAGAACAGAGGTCCTGGAATGGAATCAACAAGTGTTGATAATCAGGCGCCATGCCGGTCCGGTTCTTTACCCATGAAGGAGCCGGAGCAGAAATGGCCCTCACGAACGATAACGAGTCAATCCGAGGCTCAAATGCAACATACGGAATTAATCGCAGCCCTGAGTGGGGAGCACCCGCCTTACCAGGTCGTCTGAAAAAATTCCCGATTATAGCAATACCAATATTACATGCCCTGCATGTGACTGGATGATACCACTTGGATTCGGAAAGCACCCAATCCCGATAACTGAATACCAAAATACCCTGATGCCGCCTGGAATGACGGAGCTGCAGGCGGCAATCCCACCTCATTTACAAAGGAGATCACACCTTGATCTGATTAGAGACGCCTGAAACACAATTTTAGGCTCATTTTCCTGCAGACCTCCACAACCGAGGTACACATACCAGGAGGCCTGCAGAAAAATACCCGGGAATATTGCTGAACATTTTTTCCTTCATCCGGACATGAGTATCTCCGGGACGGGGCCAAAAAGACCCTGGAAGATATCCTAATCACAAAAAGAGGGAATCAGAAGGGTTATTATTCAATCCGTTCGCCACGAAGGAAGACACCGGGGGTTTCAGTGATTCTGCCTACCGGCCGGGCATCGGAAAAGACCCTCTGCACCACAGCGACAGACTCCTCGGGGACAATAAAGACATATCCCATACCCATATTGAAGGTCCGGTACATCTCAGCCTCGTCTACATCGCCCATCGACTGCATCCAGGGAAAGATCGGCTGCGGGATGAGAGGATCGGTGATCTCATACCCCCAGTCACCCAGCCGTTTCAGGTTGAGGAGGCCGCCTCCCGTGATATGGCACATACCATGCACCTTACAGGCAGCAGTAACATCCAGAACCCCCGCATAAATGCGTGTCGGGGTCAGAAGCTCTTCCCCCAGTGTGGTCCCCCATGGCATCGTCTGATCATAGCGTGCATACGACTCAACCAGCTCACGGGCCAGTGTGAGCCCGTTTGAATGGATACCCGAGGATGGGACGCCCACGATGACATCGCCTGGGGTTATCTCCTCTCCGGTGACGATTGCATCTTTTTTCTGGATGCCCAGACAGGTGCCTGCTACATCAAGCCCGGTCACCATGCCCTTCAGGGTCGCCGTCTCGCCGCCAATGACCGTCATGTTCGCCTGCCGGGCACCTTCGTTTAAGCCCATGCCCACCTGCTCCATCTTGCTCAGGGAGAGTTTGTCAGTGGCCACATAATCGACAAAGGCGACCGGATCAATGTTCATGACATAGAGGTCGTTTACATTCATCGCGATGCAGTCGATGCCGATGGTGCTCCAGTCCTCCATCACATCCGCAACGAGCATCTTGGTGCCGACACCATCCACTGCCATGGCAAGATAATAGTCGCCAAACTCAATCAGGCCGGCAAAATGTCCGCTGCCGCCCGCCGGTGCACAGTCACCTGTCCGCCGGAAGGTCAGTTCAGAGACCAGTGCCTTCACCGCGGATGCCTCCAGTCCGATATCCACGCCCGCTTCACTGTATGTATGTTTCCTGCCCATTCCTCTCATCTTTTCAGCTCTCTTCTGCAAGCCCGAATTCTTCATGCAGCACACGGACGGCCCGCTGTCCGTCTGCCTGTTTCACCACAAACGAGATATTTACCTCAGATGACCCCTGTGAGATCATCATGAGGTTGATGCCCTCCCGACCGAGGGCGGTGAATATCTGGCCCGCTATACCGGGAGAACCGGCCATGCCGACACCGACGACGGCAACTGCCACCACATTGCGGTCGTGCCCCACTTCCTGGATATACCCTTTCTTGAGCACCTCATTGAGGGCGGCAAGGGCGGCGGCCAGATGTTCATCATCCACGATAAGGGAGATGTTCGCCTCGGACGACCCCTGTGAGATCATCATGATGTTCACCTCGTACTCACCCAGTGCGGAGAAGATGGCGCGGGCAACCCCCGGACGTCCGATCATCTGGGCACCGGTGATGTTGATCAGCGAGACCTTGTCGATGTAGGTAATCGCCTTGACCACCCGGTGGTCAGGTGCACTCTTGTCCACGACGCAGGAACCCGGTGCCCCCGGGTTGAAGGTGTTTTTCACCCGGACCAAAATCCCCTTCTGCATCGCCGGTTCAATAGAACGCGGGTGCAACACCTTTGCGCCGAAGAACGAAAGCTCCATTGCCTCGCGGTACGAGACATCGGAGAGCACCCGTGCGTCCTCGATGATACGGGGGTCAGCGGTCATCACGCCATCCACATCGGTCCAGATCCATATCTCATCCGCATCGATGGCAGCGCCCACGATAGCGGCCGAGTAGTCTGAGCCGCTGCGTCCAAGAGTCGTTACGATCCCGTCAGCGGTGCAGCCCATGTAACCCATAATGACCGGCACCGACTCCCCGAGAAGCGGAACGACACGGGACCTGATATGACTGCTGCTCTCCGGCAGCACCTCTGCGCACCCATGCCTGTCGTTTGTACGGATACCTGCCTCACAGCCATTCAGTGCCCGGGAGGGGATGCCCGCTTCCCGCAGCGCCGCAGAGACTATCAGGGCAGAGAGACGCTCACCAAACGATATGATATAGTCCCGTGACCGCGGAGTCAGTTCCCGCAGATTATCGACCGCAGTAAGAATATTCCTCAGGTTTTCCAGCCGCTCGTTGATGATCCTCATAACGATGTCGTACTCACCCGGTGCCACTGCCTGCAGGACCTTTCCGTGGCGGGCCCGCATTGATACAATAAACACATCAATGGGCGGTTCGTCACGGGCACCTTCAACCTCTGCTGCAATTGCATGGAGCTGATCCGTCACACCTGACATCGCTGAAACCACAACACAGAGTTCATTGCCTGCCGTATAGTAATGCTTCAGGATTTCGACAACCCGGCCGATACAGTCCTGATCACCGACCGAGGTGCCGCCAAATTTCATTAAAAGCCTCATTCTGGCTCCACTATCCCATCTATTTCTTTATGTAAGTATACTGCATAATGGTTAATATCATGCCTGGAGATCATGTGACAGACTGCCATGTGCTTGTCATCGGCAGCGGCGGTGCCGGCTGCAGGGCGGCACTTGAAGCAAGCCGGTACGGCGAGACAGTGCTTCTTTCGCGAACGCTGACGGGAAAAGGCGGTTGCACTATCATGGCGGAGGGCGGGTATAATGCAGTCCTCGCTGAGGAGGATTCAACAGGCCTCCACTTTGAAGATACTGTGCGCGGGGGAGCATACCTCAACGACCCTGCGCTGGCAGAGGTGCTGGTGACCGAGTCGCCGGACCGCTTCCGGGACCTCGCCGCATGGGGCTCGGTCTTTGACGTGGAGACCGACTGCGTGCCGGCCCAGCGCCCCTTCGGCGGCCAGCGGTTCAGCCGCACCTGCTATGCAGGCGACCGATCGGGCCATGAGATGATCGCCACCCTCACCGAACAGATACGAAACGCGGGCATCCGGCAGGTGCAGGAGACGAGTGCCATCGATCTCCTCATGGACGGACGGCGGGTGGCAGGGGCGATCACGCTGGACGGAAACGGACGCCTCGGCATCATCACCGCTGACGCGACCGTGCTTGCCACCGGCGGCGGCACCCGGTGCTATGACATCTCCACCAACTGTGCCGCAGGGACCGGAGACGGCTTTGCCCTTGGATACCGGGCAGGGGCCGCCCTCATTGACATGGAGATGGTGCAGTTCCACCCGACGGGCGCTGTCTATCCGCCGGATTCACGCGGCCGCCTCATCACCGAGGCCGTCCGCGGGGAAGGGGGAGTGCTCAAAAACAGCCTCGGGGAACGGTTTATGGAACGTTATGACCCGGAGAGAATGGAGCTCTCCACCCGTGATGTGGTTTCACGGTCCATCGCAACCGAGATCCTCGAAGGCCGGGGGAGCGAACACGGTGGCGTCTACCTTGATGTGACCCATCTGCCGGCAGCAGAAATAGAACGCCGGCTGCCCATCATGCTCGAGCAGTTCCTCCAGTTCGGTGTGGACATCCGGGTTCAGCCGATGGAGGTCGCCCCCACCGCCCACCATCTCATGGGCGGACTGAAGATAACACCGGATGCTGCCACCACTCTTCCCGGCCTCTATGCCTGCGGCGAGGTGACAGGCGGCGTCCACGGAGCCAACCGCCTCGGCGGCAACGCCCTTGCAGACACTCAGGTATTCGGCAAACGTGCCGGAGAAGCCGCAGGAAAGGCACCGGCAATCACCCTTTCGGTGGATATCGATGCGGTTCTCGCAACCGAGGCCGCACGCTGTGACGCCTACTGCCGCGGCACCACACCCCCCCATGAGATCACCCGTGACCTGAAGCGGGCGATGTGGGACCATGCCGGTATCTTCCGGACGAAAGCGGGCCTGCTGGCGGCCGAGGCCACCGTCAGCCGCCTCCAGAATCTGGTGCCCAGGGCAGCAAACCGCCGGATGCTCAATGAATGCTGCACAGTCACCAATATGCTCACAGTTGCACGCCTCATCATACATGGTGCACTCCTCAGGGAGGAGTCACGCGGTGCCCACGTGAGAACAGACATCACCCAGGACTGGACCCCGGAGAATTCACCCTTCGGCCATACGGTGCAGTCGCTGTTCGGGACAGCCATTGAAGATGCCCGGAGGAAAACATGAACACGATCACCTTTACCATCGAACGCTTTGACCCGGAGACGGACCCGGCACCGCATACCGAGACCTATACTGTGGATATAAACGAGGGGGCACGGGTGCTGCATGCCCTCCACGCAGTCCGCGAGCAGTGTGACCCGACACTTTCCTACCGCTACTGCTGCATGTCCGGCCAGTGCGGCAGCTGTGCGGTCCGGGTAAACGGCGAGCCGGTGCTCGCGTGCATGCACGAGGCCTATGACGGCATGGCAGTCGCCCCCCTGAACCTCCCGGTGGAGCGGGACCTCGCCGTGGAGATGAAAAGCTACCTGCAGGACCTTGCCGGGATCACACCGGGCATCTTCACCGGTTACCTGACGATGGAGGCAAACGAGGCAATCCGGCCCATCCGGGACTGTATCGAATGCCTCGCCTGCGTCTCCGAGTGCCCCGCGGTTGCCGTCACCACCTTTGCGGGGCCGACAGCGATGCGTCAGGAGATGCGCATCGCCCTTGACCCGCGGGACGACCGGGACCGTGCGGCCCTCTCTGTCGACGAGGGCCTCTTTACGTGCACCACCTGCCAGCGCTGCCTTGAAGTCTGCCCGAAACATATTGCGATTCCGGGGAAGGCCATCGAGAAGCTGCGGGAGATCGCCCATCGCGAGGGCCTCACCCTGCCGAAGCACCAGACGGTCGCAGAGATGGTCCGCGCCACCGGACGAAGCGTGGACCGCATCATGCCCACCGTGCTGGAGCAGGTACCGGAAGTGATCGAACCGCTGGATGAAGTGAAAGGCGAAGTGGGCTTCTTTGTCGGCTGCATGTACAACGGACGTCTGCCGGACACCGCCCTGAAGATGCTTGCAGTGCTGCGCAGAAACGGCATCCGTGTCATCATCCCTCCCGAACAGGTATGCTGCGGCTCACCGCTGATACGGACCGGCCAGACGGAATATATCCGCGAACTCAAACGGATTAATATCGGGTGCTTCGTCGACCGGGGCATCGAAACCGTCCTCACGATGTGTGCCGGGTGCGGCTCAACCCTGAAGAACGATTACGACACGCCCTTCCGGGTGATGGATATCAATGAACTGCTGGACGAATACGGCGTCGAACCGCCGGCCTCATCCTCTGTTCCCATGACCTACCACGACCCCTGCCATCTCCGCCGGGGTCAGGGCGTTACCGAAGAGCCGCGGGCCCTGCTCCGTAAACTGACAGACGATTTCCGTGAGATGCCCGCACGCTGCTGCGGGGCGGGGGGTGGTGTCCGCTCCGGGCTTCCCGATGAAGCAGCAGACCTCGGCCGTGACCGCCGGGATGCCATTGCAGAGACCGGTGCAGCCGTTGTTGTCACCTCATGCCCGTTCTGTGAGTTTCATATTGGTGAGCACTCCGACGTCCCCGTCATCAACATCACGACCCTCCTTTTTGAGGGATATGAAGCAAAGGATGAGGCGTCAGGTGAGGATTCCGGGTGGAAAGACCTCCCCTGCAGGGACGCCGAATAGCAAAATAAAAAACATATCTGATACGAAGAAGGGGAATGCCCCCCATCCCCTCTTTTTTTGATTGTGTTCTCTGCCGTTTTAGTCTGCTGCCGCAGCAGTCCCGTTCTGCACGCCATTCAATGCTCCGGCCTTGTATTGAGCACTGAAATAGATTGACTTAATGAGGGCGTCTGCTTCACGGGCATAGTCCGGATTTGTACTCAGGGCGGCCGCCTGCAGCGCGGGTACAGCCGGTTCACCAATCCGGATGATGACCTCTTTTACCTTCTGTGTGTCTGAATCACCGCGTTCGAGGGCGTCAAGCAGGTACGGCACCGCAGGCGCACCGATACCCACAAGGGTCGTCGCACAGATCATCCGGGTGTCAGGGTTCTCAGAATCCAGAGCGGCCACCAGCGGTGAAACCGCCGGTTCCCCAATCTCCCGGAGAATAAATGCACCGTATATACGGGTCTTGTTGTCACCCGCGGCAAAGGAGTCAATGATTGGCTGGACGGCGGGTTCACCGGCCCCGATTAGGGCGTTGATGGCGGCAAGTTCCGCCTCCGGATCGTCAGAAGAAAGTGCCTGTATCTGCTCTTGAATCACCCCGCCGGTGCCTGCATCCCCTGCTGCATTCTCTGCGCATCCGCAGATGCAGACGGCGAGGAGCAGAAGAATCAGGACACCGGCCTTCCATGCCGGAGATGGTCGCATACATACCCGGTTGGCCGTAAACAGAGAAAAATCCCACGCACAGGAAGGGAGAAGGGTGAAAAAAGGGAAAGCGAAAAACAGCTCCCTTCAGCGGCTCCGCGAGAGATACTGGTATGCTTCAAGCGCTGCTTTGGCACCCTCGCCTGAGGCAATGATCACCTGCTTACTGTGTACCTCTGTGATATCACCTGCCGCAAAGACACCGGGCCGCGAAGTGGTGCAGTTCACATCAATTTTTATTTCACCATGCTCGTTCAGGTCCACAAAACCGTCCAGGAAGCCATTGTTCGGCTGATGACCAATTGCAAGGAAGAGGCCGTCCACCGCAAGACGGGTCTCACTGCCCGTCTCCTGGTCGGTGATGGTAATACCCTGCACCAGTGTCTCCCCATGGATGGCAGTCACCACCGCCGGTTTATGAGTGAAGATATTTTTAACGGTTGCATACTCCTTCTGGTATATTTCGTCTGCCCGCAGTTTTGAACGTACGATGAGGTGCACCTCTTTTGCAATACCACTCATCTCAATTGCGGTCGTAAGGGCATAATTGCCACCGCCGACAACCGCGACCGTCTTCCCGGCAAAGAGCGGTCCGTCGCAGGTGGAGCAGATACTCTCCCCGCGGCCAATGAACCGCTTCTCCTCAGGAAGGCCCAGCCACTGCGGACGCATACCGGAGGTGATGATGACAGCCCGGGCGGAGAATGTTCGCCCGGAGGCAGTCTCTGCCGCAAATCCGCGATCTGTTTCTTCGTGGAGGGCGGTGACCGAGTCA